>CADCBK010000018.1:0-839 GCA_902799665.1 uncultured Spirochaetaceae bacterium
TTTTGCCTGACCAAAGCCAGGACGCGCAAAACGACGCGCCCAAAAACGCCGCCTCCTCGCAAGACATGAAGGAGACGCGCGAAAAGTTCCGCCAAATGCTGCGCGAAGGAAAGCTTGAGTCGCGCGAGGTTGAGCTTACCGTGACGACAGGCCCCAAGGCCGCCAGCGGAATCGGCATTTTTAGCGGCGGAAACATGGACGACATCGAAAGCGCGATGCAAAGCATTCAGCAAATGATGGCCGGAAACAAAAAAAAGCAAAAGACCGTCACGATTGCCGAAGCGCGAAAAATTTTGACCGAAGAAATTTTGGACAGCATGCTTGACGCTGACAAGTGCGCCGAGGCCGCAAAAGACAGGGTGGAGCAGAGCGGAATCGTCTTCATCGACGAGATTGACAAAATCGCCGTTCACGGAGAAACCCACGGCCAGTCAGTTTCCCGCGAGGGCGTTCAGCGCGACATCCTTCCGATCGTCGAAGGAAGCCACGTCAACACCCGCTACGGAGTCGTCGACACAAAGCACATTTTGTTCATCGCGGCGGGCGCCTTTAGCCTTTCAAAGCCAAGCGACTTGATTCCTGAATTGCAGGGCCGCTTCCCGCTTCGAGTGGAATTGGATTCCCTCAACAAGGAAGACTTCAAGCGCATTTTGCTTGAGCCTAAGAACGCGCTTATTAAGCAATACAAGGCTCTTTTGGAAACCGAAGGGGTGAACATTGAATTCGCTCCCGAAGCGATCGACCGCATGACCACAATCGCAGAGGAAGTCAACGCCAAGGCCGAGAACATCGGCGCGCGCCGCCTCCATACGATTATGGAAAAGGTTTTGGAAGAGATT
>CADCBK010000018.1:869-29316 GCA_902799665.1 uncultured Spirochaetaceae bacterium
GATTTCCTTTGAAGCCGACGAGCGCAAGGGCCAGACGATTACGATCGACGCGGCCTTTGTCGACGAAAAGCTTAAGGACATCTCTTCAAGCGAAGACTTGTCGCGCTACATTTTGTAGTTTTTGGCTCGGAAAACATGGCTGGCGCAAGGATTTTATTCGAGCTTTTTTGGTCTTTCTTTAAGATTGGAGCGGTGACTTTTGGCGGAGGCATTTCGATGCTTCCGATAATCGACCGCGAGCTTTGCCAAAAAAAGGGCTGGGTCAGCCAAGACGAGTTGATTGACTACTACGCGATAAGCCAAGCCACGCCGGGCATCATCGCCGTCAACGTCGCGACCTTTTGCGGCCACAAGCTAAAAGGCTCTTTGGGAGCGGCGGTCTCAACCCTGGCGGTTGTCATTCCGTCGATAATCATAATTTGCCTATTGGCCTCCTGCATAAACACGGTGGAGAAAATCCCGGTCATTAAAAAAGCGCTGATGGGAATAAACATCGCGGTCGCGGCCAACTTGTCCTATTCGATAATAAAGCTTTCGGGAAAGACAGTCTCGTCGCTGTTCACGTTCTTGCTTTTTGCCCTGGCCTTTGTCTTGGTTTACTTTTTTAAGGTCAACGTTGTCCTTGTGATTTTTTCGTCGGCCTTTTTGGGAGTCGCGATTCATTTGGCCGCGCGAAAGATGTGGAATGGCAAGGCCAAAAACGCCGCCGCCTCGACTGATTCTGGGCTTGAAAGCAATGCCGGCATTGGCGGCAAGCCCGCGGGGGAGGGCAAAGAATGAGCGTTCCTTCTTTAATCGAGCTTTTTTGCATTTTCTTTTGCATAGGCCTTTTTACAATCGGCGGCGGCTTGGTGGCGATTACCAGCATGCAGCAAATCGTCGTGGGCCGCGGCTGGATTACAAGCGAAAAATTTTTCAACATGGTCGCGATTTCCGAAAGCACTCCAGGCCCGATTGGCGTAAACATGGCCACTTACATCGGCTACGAGTTCCACGGAACTTTTGGCGGAATCGTCGCGACGCTTGGAGAAATTCTTCCGTCCTACATTTGCATTATTTTAATAGCGAAATTTTTCGCGCGCTTTCAGGAAAAGCCTGTCGTAAAGGCGGCCTTTAAGACTTTGCGGCCCGCCACCAGCGGAATCGTTTTGGTGGCTTGCGCCCAAGTCTTTACGCTTGCGCTTTTAAACTTAAGCGCCTTTTCTTCTGCGGCCGCCTTTAGCCTTGAAGCGCTGTCGGGCCTTGTAAAATGGAAGAGCGCCGCCTTTTACGCCGCCGCATTGCTGGCCTTGTTCTTTACAAAGGTCCACCCGATCGCGATTGTCGTTGCCGGCGCGGTCTTTGGAATAGTGTTTTTGTAAGTAGTCTGTTCTTGCTTATAGAATGAAGTCGCGCTATAATTTGATAAAATATTTATACGGCGGAGGAAAGCATGTATTGTAGAAATTGCGGAAAAGAATTGCCGGACAACACAAACTTTTGTCCTGAATGCGGCGCCGCGCAAAGCGCGGATGGAACTGTTCGCGGAAAGGAAATGGCTGGAAAGATTTCTAGAAAAAGCCGAACAGTAGCAGCCTTGTTGGCTTTCTTTTTAGGCTATCTCGGAATACATAGATTTTATGTGGGAAAGGCTGGAACTGGCATCCTTCAAATTTTAGCCACTTGTTGTTTTGGACTTGGCGCTGTTTGGGCTTTGATTGACTTTGTTATCATACTATGCGGAAACTTCAAGGATTCAGACGGCTTTTATCTTGTGGATTGGGAAGCTAGATACTGAAATATGTTAAATACAGAAAAAAGGCCTCGCCATTTTGGCGAGGCCTTTTTTGTCAATCAAAAATTAACTTAGAAACTTCCCGCCACGGCAACCGCGCAAGCCACAGTGCAGCCTACCATCGGGTTGTTGCCCATTCCCATAAAGCCCATCATCTCAACGTGGGCGGGAACTGAAGAAGATCCGGCGAACTGGGCGTCAGAGTGCATTCTTCCGAGAGTGTCGGTAAAGCCGTAAGAGGCCGGGCCGGCAGCCATGTTGTCCGGGTGCAAAGTGCGTCCCGTTCCGCCGCCAGAAGCTACTGAGAAGTACTTCTTTCCTGCGAGCAAGCGCTCTTTCTTGTATGTTCCGGCAACCGGGTGCTGGAAGCGCGTCGGGTTTGTTGAGTTTCCTGTGATGGAAACGTCAACGTCCTCGTGCCACATGATGGCCACGCCCTCGCGAACGTCGTCGGCGCCGTAGCACTTGACGATCAAGCGGTCGGGGTTGGAGCCGTAGGGAACTTCCTTAACGACCTTGAGGGCCTTGTCGGTTCCCTGTCCGTTAAAGTAGTCAAATTCAGTCTGAACGTAAGTAAAGCCGTTGATGCGGCTGATGATTTGCGCGGCGTCCTTTCCAAGGCCGTTAAGGATTACGCGAAGCTTGTTCTTGCGAACCTTGTTGGCGTTGGCGGCGATTTTAATCGCTCCTTCGGCGGCGGCGAAAGACTCGTGTCCGGCCAAGAAGGCAAAGCACTGGGTCTCTTCGCTGAGCAAGCGCGCGCCCAAGTTTCCGTGGCCAAGGCCAACCTTGCGGTCGTCGGCTACAGAGCCGGGCAAGCAGAAAGCCTGCAAGCCTTTTCCGATGTTGGCGGCGGCTGTGGAACCAGTCTTGTCGCCAGACTTTTCGGCTTCCTTGATCGCGATGGCGCTTCCCAAAACGTAAGCCCATTTGGCGTCTTCAAAACAAATCTGCTGTGTTGACTGGCAGATGTCGTAGGGGTCAAAGCCGCGGGCCTTGCAAAGATCGCGGGCCTCGTTCAAGCCGGCTTCGCCTTCCTTGAATCCGTATTCTTTAAGAGCCTTGTTCACCTGAGGAATTCGGCCTTCAAAATCTTCAAATAATGCCATAGTGTCCTTCCTCCTGATTACTCTTTGCGGGGGTCAATGAGCTTGACCATTCCCTGATCGGCTGTTACGCGTCCGTAGTGTGTGCGGGCGCCTTCGATGGCTTCCTGAGCGGGCTTTCCGGCCTTGAGGGCGTCCATCAATTTTCCAAAGTTGATGCAGTTGTAGCCGATGATTTGGTTGTCCTTGTCAACGGCGCAAGTCTCAACGTAGCCTTCTGTCATTTCCAAGTAGCGGGGACCAGTCTTGCGAGTGGCGAACATAGTTCCAACCTGAGAGCGCAAGTTCTTTCCGAGGTCTTCCAAAGAGGCTCCGACCTTGAGTCCGTCCTTTGAGTAGGCTGACTGTGTGCGGCCGTAAACGATCTGCATGAAAAGTTCGCGCATGGCTGTGTTGATGGCGTCGCAAACCAAGTCTGTGTTCAAGGCTTCAAGCAAAGTCTTTCCGATCAAGATTTCTGAGGCCATGGCGGCTGAGTGAGTCATGCCGGAGCAGCCGATTGTCTCGACCAAAGCTTCCTCGATGATTCCGTTCTTTACGTTCAAAGAAAGCTTGCAGGCGCCTTGCTGGGGGGCGCACCAACCGATTCCGTGAGTGAATCCGGAAACGTCTTCGATTTTCTTTACCTTGACCCATTCTCCCTCTTCGGGAATCGGGGCCGGTCCATGATACGCGCCCTTAGCCAAGGGACACATATGCTCCACTTCCGCAGTGTAAGTCATGAAGTTCTCCTTAATATGTATGAGTAAGTTGAAAGATATAATAGCGCAAACGGCGGGAAGTTTCAATAAATGCGGTTGACAAAAGCGTTTTATTATTCTAAACTAATCAAAATTAGTCAATGCTAATATAATCAAAGTTTTTTGGAGGCTTATATGCTGAACTGTGTCGCAATCGACAAAATCATCGGCCGCGAGATAATCGACTCGCGCGGAAATCCAACCGTCGAGGTTGACGTAATCCTGGAAAATGGCGTCTTGGGCCGCGCCGCCGTTCCCAGCGGAGCGAGCACCGGAGAGAACGAAGCGCTTGAAATGCGCGACGGCGACAAGGCGCGCTACGGCGGAAAGGGCGTTCTTAAGGCCGTGGAAAACGTCAACAATGTCATCGCCCCCGCGCTCAAAGGCTTCAACGTTTTTGAGCAGCGCGCGCTGGACATGAAAATGCTCGCTCTTGACGGAACTCCCACAAAGAGCAAGCTTGGAGCCAACGCTATTCTCGGCGTTTCCCTTGCGGCGGCGCAGGCGGCGGCCAAAGCCTTGAACGTTCCTCTCTACCGCTACATCGGCGGCGCCAACGCCCACGTCCTGCCCGTTCCGATGATGAACATTATTAACGGCGGAGCGCATTCCGACGCGCCAATTGCTTTCCAGGAATTCATGATCAGGCCGGTCGGAGCCAAGTCAGAGCGCGAGGCGATCAGAATGGGAGCGGAAGTTTTCCACGCGCTCGCGAAGCTTCTTAAAAATCGCGGCCTTTCAACCGCCGTTGGCGACGAGGGCGGCTTTGCTCCCAAGTTTGATGGAATCAACGACGCGCTTGACTCAATCGTCCAGGCGATAAAGGACGCGGGCTACAAGCCTGGCGACGACGTAAAGATCGCGATGGACTGCGCGGCCTCGGAATTCTCCGTGGAAAAAGACGGAAAATTCTTTTACAACTACAAGCAGCTTTCAAACGGAACGCCAAAAGACCCCAACGGAAAGGAGCTTAGCGACGACGAGCAAATCGCATACCTTGAGGAGCTGATTACAAAATACCCGATTGACTCCATCGAGGACGGCCTTGACGAAAACGACTGGGAGGGCTGGAAAAAGCTTACCGCCAAAATCGGAAGCCGCTGCCAGCTTGTCGGCGACGACCTTTTTGTGACCAACGTAAAATTCCTTGAAAAGGGAATCAAGGAAGGCGCGGGAAATTCAATCCTCATCAAAGTGAACCAAATCGGCTCGCTTACCGAAACTTTGGAGGCCATCGAGATGGCCCACCGCCACGGCTACACGACTGTCACAAGCCACCGTTCCGGCGAAACCGAGGACACGACAATCGCAGACATCGCCGTCGCCACCAACAGCGGCCAGATTAAGACTGGTTCGATGAGCCGCACCGACCGCATGGCAAAGTACAACCAACTTATCCGCATCGAGGAAGAGTTGGGCAGCGCGGCGGTTTACGGATACAAGAAGTTAAGATAAAAAAATCGGACGGCCTTGGCGCCGTCCAATCCAGCAGGCGGCCTTGGCGCCGCCTTTTTTAGCTTTTGGAAAATTTTTTTGGAAGCGTTCCGTATTTTTTTAGGAAGGCTTTTGAAAAGTGGCTCATGTTTGTGTAGCCGGATTTTAGCGCGGCTTCAGAAATCGCCATGCCGTCTTCCTTTAAAAGGCGGGCGGCGCATTCCAAGCGCTTGTCCTGAACATAAGCGTGCAGCGACGTGGCGTACATCGCGCGAAAAACCCTGTTCAGCTTGCTTACGCTCATTCCCAATTCTTGCGCGACTGTAGGAGCGTCGTATTCCAAGGCGGGCGTCCGCTGGATTTTTTCGCGCAGGGCTTCCACCCGTTCCGCGTCCTCTTTGCTGGGCAAAGGAAGCCGCTTTATCTCGTCGGTCTTGTTGTAGGCGATTCCGTAAAGGACAAGCGCGGTAAGCTCAATCATTTTTCCTTCGACATACACGCCTTCGTATTCCTTAAAGCGCTCCGACGTGTCTATATCGGAAAGGACGCGGAGCATTTCCGGCGTGATTGCGGTTTTAACGACGCTCGTCAAAAAACGTTCTTCCATTCGCGCGATTTGAGGCTTTTCAAAATAGCGCGAAAGCAGGGACCTGAAAAAGGCCGTGGGCATTTGCATGCTCTTGAATTTAAAGTTTACTCCGGCTTGGTATTTCATCGCGGTGGAATAGTCGTTGTTCCTAAAGACGCAGACTTCGCCGCGCGCCATTTGGATTTTCTTTCCTTCAAGGCCAAAGGACGCCTTTTTTGTCTTGTCCTTTACAAACCAGTCTATGTCTTGGTTTAGGTTGAACATGATTTGAACTTCGTCGTGGCCGGCGTTGTCGATTTCTTCCGCCGCCGTGTTTTGGGCGAATTGAATGTTCCAGCTGCGGTAAATTATGTTTTCGCGCTCCTTTACGTTGTCCACATTCAGCTTGGCGAATGAAGTCGCGACCGGGCCGATTCCGTCCAAGCGCAAATCGATGGGCTTGCCTTCAAGGAGTATTTTTTTGTTCACGTTCACAGGCAAGTCCATCATAGCGCGCCCCCGCGTTTTTTTCAAGAAGCGCCGTTCACTGCCGTTTTCCAAGCGGCTTGAGGATGTAAATAAGCGCGGGGGTCAGCGTGTAGTCGGCGACCAGCGCGGAGCCCAAGCCTACGATGGAAAGAAGGCCGATTCTGAACATCGCGGTAATCGGGCTAAAGCAGTACATAAGGAACATCGCGCACAGGATGAAGGTTGTCGTTCCCATTGTTTTTCCGATTTCCCTAAAGCTTTCCGTTATCGCCTCATTGTAAGAGCGGCCAAACTCAAGCTTTGCCTTGATGTGGTTGGAAAAGTGGATTGTGTCGTCAACGGCGATTCCAAGAATCATTGGCATAATCATCATCGTCACTTCGTCAAGCGGCATATGGCTGTAGCCCATCACGGCCCCGATAAGCAAGACCGGGGCGACGTTTGGAATCATCGCGATGAGGCCGGTGCGGACGCTGGCGAAAACTAGAATCAAAAGCAGCGCTATCATCACGAATGACGAGCCGAATGACTTTAGCTCGCTTATTACAATCGCCGAATTCATCGCGGCGTTTTCGGCGACCGTTCCCACTACAGAAACGCGCGCTGTCGGGAAATATTTTTTCGCCGCTTCTTCCGCGTCCTTTATGTCGTCCACGATAATGTTGGCGTTGTAGTCCGATATTTCCACGTGAACGTGGGCCGCGTCGTAATTTTCGGTCAAGTCGTCGTAAAGGGCCGCGCTGTCGGAAATTTCGTAGAAGAACAAAAGCTGGGTAAGCATGTCGCGCTCGGAAGGAATTGTGTAATAAGAAATGTCGTCGTCGTTAAGGACTCGGTTCATTTCCTTTACCATTCTTGTAATGCTTCGGACGCGCGGCTTTCCGTTTGAAATTTTTGTCATGCGGAGCTTTCCCAAGTCCTTTTCAAGATTGTCAAGCGCGAACATGTTGGCGGGGTCTTTAAATGCGTCCGCCTCGTCAAATTCAATCATGACGTCGTAGCTGTAAAGGTTTCCCAATTTTGTTTTAAGGACTTCCTCGATTCTGAGGACAAAGGGAACCTTGCTGCCCATAAATTTCAAGTAGTCCATGTTCACTTCCATCTTAAAAACGCCGGGAATGCAAAGCGCGATGACCAGCGCGGAAAGCGCGGCGACAAGCTTGCTTCTTTTTACAATCTTTTTTCCAAAGCCCTCAAAGGCAAGGTCGGCCCTTGTCGCGCCTTTTTCCTGCGCCCTGACAGGCGGCCTGTCTTTTCCAAAACTCATGAAAATCGGAATCAGCGTGACGACGTAAATGTAAACCATCAAGACCACGCTGGCCGCCACCGCTCCAAGCCAAAGCATGGGCCTGATGTTGGCGAACATAAAAGAAAGCAAAGAGACCGCCGTTGTTATGACCGTGAACAAAATCGGCCAGCCGGACTCTTCCACCGCCTGCATGACGGCTTCCTTTCGCTTTCCAGTCTGCCTAAAATGCATTTTAAATGCGTTGATGTAGTGCAAGGCGTAGCCGATTGAAAGCGCCATTCCCAAAAGGACGGGGAGCGACATCAAGTCCGAGTCGGCGGGAATTTTTAGAAGGCCTGTAAAGCCGAGCACGGTTCCGATTCCGAACATCGTCGCCACAAAAGGAACGATGACGCCAAAAATGGAGCGGACAAAAATAATCAGGCAGACAAGCATTGTCAAAAAGCCAAGCATGATTCTAATCGAAAAGTCGCGCGAAACTGTGTCCATTTTTTCGGCGGTCGTGTATGCGCTTCCAATCGGCATCAAAGACCAAGAGGCGCTTTTAAACTCATCGCTCATTATGACTTTTTCGGCGGCATGTCCTACCTTGACCACGTCCTCGCTTTCGTTCTCAAAGGGATAGAGCTTTAGAGTTATCCAAGTTTCCTTTGAGTCGTCGGAGACAAGGTTGTTTACTATTGACTCGCGGCTTAGGATGAAGGCTTTTTTTTGCGCCAGTTCCGCCGGGTCTGAAGGAATGCCGTCCTCAAAGGGGCTCTTGACTTCAAGGCCGCCCTCGACTCCGATTGGAATTGAAACCGTCGTTAGCGACGTGACTTTTTCGGCAAATGGAACTTCGCTTTCCAGCCTGTCGCCAAGCCGGTCAATCATCTTCAATACGTCCGGCGAAAAAACGTCGTCGGCTTGGACCAGGACCAAAACATATTGGTCGTTTCCAAAGATGTCCTTAAAATGGTCGGAGTTGACTTGAATCTCGCTTCCATTGACAATCCAGTCGTTGTTGTTGCTTTCGGAACGGAACTTCCTCATTCCCGAAAGGCAGACAAGCGTCCATGCCAAAAGCGCCAGCAGGCAAAGCCAGCGATGCTTTATTTGCGCTTGGCCGACTTTGCGGAAAAAGGCGTTGATTTTTGAAACTTTCATAATTCCCCCGTAAAAAAGAAATGTGTTAGCAAATGCTAACTACAGGGGATTTTACAAACAAAAATAGCCGGCTTCTACCAAAAGCCGACTATTTTTTAGCGCTTTTCGCTCAAATTTAAGCAATCGTCCCTTTTTTGTCCATCTTGAATCCGACGGCGCAAAGGACGATTCCGCAAATGACGGTGGCGCCGGCGCAAATCTTCATGTTAAAGAAGAGCCGCGCGGAGTAGTCCAAAATCGCTTGGAACACGCCTTTGGGAATGTTGGCCGATTCCGCCGGAAAGTAGGGCAAAAGCGCTCCGAACAAGGCGGCGGCCGCAAAAAGCAAGGCGCCGTCAACAATCGCCGGAATCGAAACGTACTTGAACATCGCGAAAACGCTCTTGTTTATCAAGAAAATTATCAGGGCCAAAACGGCGCAGACTGCGACGAAAATGACGAGCATTTTCAATTCAAGCCAAGCCGCGACCGCTTTTACGGCGCCAAGGGCTTCCGAACTTTCTTCCTTAACTTCGTCAAGGCTTGCCGTGATTTTTGGAAGCGCGGTTTTGATGGAATTCTCCACCGCCGAGTCCATGCCGCTTCTGTCTACGGTTTCTCCGCTATGTTTTTCGTACAAGTCGATCGACTTGTCCAAGACTTTTTTTACGTCGGCGGGGTTGACTTCCAGCTTGGACTTTGTTCCGGTTAGATAATCCACGACTTCCTCGGCGTACTTGTCGACAAAGGCCGACATTTCAGGCGAGGCCAAGAGGTCCGTGACAAATTCCGGGCTTGCGTTGACTCCGGCTTGGTTAAGGCAGTCTTTGACAATCGCGTTGATGTCAAGGTCCTTCAAGTCTTTTGAGCTAAAGTTGAACTCAAAATTTTCCATGTCGCCGTCAAAGGTCAAGGTCGCCAAGGACACTTTCGCGCTTCCGGGATAAAAAAGGCCGCCCTTGTTTTGGGGGAGGGCCTTTGATACAGGCTTTAGCGCCTTTGACGCTATGTTTGTGATCGTCGAGTAGCTGAAGTTAAAGCGGACCACTCCAAGAATCAGCGTGAACAAAAGGCAGAGCGCGAAGAGTATGCTCAACAACACAGAAAAAAACTTTTTCATAAAAAACTCCTTTTTTGTAAATAAAAAAATCCCGCGCTCGCGGCGCGGGATTGCGGTTACCAGTTGTCGGCGCTTACCTCAAAGTAGCTTTGCGGATGGGCGCAAACGGGGCAGGCGGCGGGGGCCTTTGTTCCCACGACGATGTGGCCGCAGTTTCGGCATTCCCAAACTTTGACTTCGCTCTTTTCAAAGACTTGCGCGGTCTCGACGTTCTTTAGAAGGGCGCGGTATCGCTCCTCGTGGCGCTTTTCGATAGCTCCCACCATGCGGAACTTGGCGGCCAAAGCCTTAAAGCCTTCTTCCTCGGCGGTCTTGGCGAAGCCTTCGTACATGTCGGTCCACTCAAAGTTTTCGCCGTCGGCCGCCGCTCCCAAGTTTTGGGCGGTCGTTCCCAACTCGCCAAGCTCCTTGAACCACATTTTGGCGTGCTCCTTTTCGTTGTCCGCCGTGGCCAAGAAAATGGCCGAGATTTGCTCGAATCCTTCTTTTTTAGCGACGCTGGCAAAGTATGTGTACTTGTTCCTAGCCTGAGACTCGCCCGCGAAGGCGGCCTGCAAATTCTTTTCCGTCTGCGTTCCCGCGTACTGATTAGCCATAGTTTCCTCCATATAAAACTGAATGATTGTAAGTCGCTTTACATTCTATCACGCTTTTCGCGTTTTTGCTAGAGGGAATTCATTCAAGCGCCGCCGCCGCGGGTATAGATTAAAAATTCGATTTATACTATAATATAAAATCAATTTTTCACAAAATGGAGAATCTTATGAAAAAAATTCTTTTGTTTTTGACAGCGGGCCTTTTGGCTTTGACAGCGGCTTGGTCATACAATCCGCCGGTCCAGGGCGAAAACCTTTTTTACTTTAGCCATCCAGAGCTCATCACAAGCGGAAACTCAGTCGCCGGCGGCGGAATCGAATCCGTCATTCCCGCCAGCGGAACAATCAATCCTGCGCTTGTCGGCTTGGAAGAGCGCGTAAGCCTTGACTTGGGCTACACGGCCATGTTCAACGGCCTTAGCGAGGACAAGGGCAACAAAAAATACGCGCAGGCCTTTGGAACGGGAATTTTGATTCCCACAGACTGGGCCAACTTTGGAGCGGAAATCCAGGGCGTTTTCAGCGAATTTTGGAACATGCCGCTTGGAAACAGCATTCACTTCAAGACTTTCGCCGCCAAGCAGTTTATGGAAAAACTCTACATCGGCGTGGGCCTTGGCTTTGGCTACGAGACAAAATTCCACAAGGACTGGATGCTCACCGTCGACGCCGGCGCGATCTACGACTTTGGCGACTTGGGCTTCCTCAAGAACTTCCGCGTGGCGGCCAGCGCCAACAATCTTGGAAAGACCTTGGCCTCCGACCGCAACTGGCAGGGCTATCCCTCAATGTTCACCTTTAGGGGAGGCGCCGCCGCCGAATTGGTTCAAGCCAAAAACTTTGTTTTGGGCCTTTCTGTCGATGTAACCACTCCGCTCTTTATGAATTTAATAGTTGACTCTGGAATTCAAATGCGAATTTGCGATTTTGTCCAGATCAATTCCTCTTGGGAATGGAACGCGGAGGAAGCCTGGGACGGCCACAATTCTTGGATTCCGACCCTTGGCGTCGTGTTCAGGTTCAACATTGGAATGGGAAAGAGCGATTTCGTAAAGAAGCATGATTGGTCAAAGAGCGAGCTTTGTCCTTCCGCCGCCTGGAAAAACGTTGACAAGGACATCAACATGATTGGCGTCGGCGCCGTTTTGCGCTTGGGCCAAAAAGACAGGTCCGGCCCGGACATTGAGCTTGAATAGACTGGCATCCCCGCGGCTTTAGCGGGGACAAGGCATTTTACTAAATGGGAGTGTTTGCGATGAAAAAAAATGGCGTTGCGTCTTTATTCTTGATTGGCTCTCTTGCCGCGGCCCTTTTTGCGGCCGACGCGGCTGTCCAGCCAAAGTACATTTCTCCGAACAATGACGGAGTGCAGGACACGCTGGAAGTTAAATTCAGCGTCAAGGACAAGAGCAAGATTCTAGGCTGGTCTTTGATAATCGAGGATTCCAACGGAAAGGTTGTGCGAACGATTGGAAACAAGGTCGCGCTTCCGACTTCGTTCAACGCCAAGAAATTCATCAAGCAAATCGCTTCCAAAAAGCAATCGGTGGAAGTTCCGCCGGTAGTCGTTTGGAACGGCGCCTTCGACAACGGAGAAACCGCTCCTGACGGCGAGTATTTTTATTACATCACCGCGACCGACGAGCGCAAGAACCAAAACTCCACAAAAAAGCTTCCTGTCATCGTCAAGAACACGCCGCCTGAAATAAAGCTTTCCGCCTTGCCGGAAGGGCAAAGGATTTTCGGCGAGGGCGACAAGCCGGAATTCGCCATCGGACAGGAAGGCACTAAGGAAGACAAATGGGTGGCCAAGATTGAGGCCGCCGACGGAAAGGTTGTCCGCAACTATGTTTGGACAAACTGCCAGCCCTCCGCCTTTACATGGCCCGGAACCGACGACAAGGGAGTCATAGTTCCAGACGGAGTTTACAAGTACACAATCAGCGCAACCGACCGCGCCGGAAACTCTGCGTCCGCTGAAATCCCGAACATAATTTTCTCGGCCGAAAAGCCCGAGACAAACATAATGATTTCTGGCTCCAAGTATTTTTCAATTCCATCAAAGAGCAAGATTTCGTCAGTCAAGCTTGACGTCGTGATTCCCGAGCCTAGAAGGGGCAGCGGAAACGCCATCGTAGACTGGAGTGTTGACATTTTGAACTCAAGCGGAACTGTCGTAAGGCGCTGGGCCGGACAGCGCGGAGACATTCCTCCAAAAGAGATTGTTTTTGACGGAAAGAATTCCGACGGAGCGCAAATCCCCGACGGCGAGTATTACGCCCGCGTCAACGCCGAATACCTTAACGGCTACAAGACGCCCGCCGTAAACTCTCCGGTCTTTACGTTTGACACTGTTTCGCCCGCGGCCGAATTGCTTTCATATGACGAGATTTTCAGCCCTGACGGCGACGGAAACAAGGACGCCTTTACGCTCAAGCAAAGCGCCTGCAAAAAAAGCGGCGCTCCCATCCGTAATTGGACCGGAAAAATCGTCAACGCGCAAAGCGGAAAGGCTGTCCGCGAATGGAAATTCGGAAGCGAGCTTCCGCAAAGCGTTTCATGGAACGGCTTGGACGAAAGCGGAAACCTTTGCTCCGACGGCGGCTACATTTACGAGCTCTCGGCCAGCGACGCGGCCGGAAACTCCTTTGAGACAAAGACCGCCAAAGCCTTTACCCTTGACACTTCAAAGACGGAAGTGTCCTTGGCCGCGAGCGACCAGGCCTTTAATCCCAACGGAAAGCGAAAGACGGTAACCTTTGCCAGCGCGCTTAAATCCAGCGCTGTCAAAAGCTACAATTTTGAAATAAAGAACGCAAGCGGAGCCGTAGTCTTTGCCTTGCAGGGAAGCGGAAACGTTCCCGGAAAAATTTCATGGAACGGAAAGACGGCCTCTGGCGCGCTTTGCGAGGACGGAGTTTACAAGGCTTCCATCACAATTGAGTCGGCCAACGGCTCTTCCGCCCGCGCCGACGCGACGCCAGTTCAAATAGACACAAAGATTCCGAGCGTTGAGATTGCTTTGTCCGACACAACGTTCAGCCCTGACGGAGACAGCCGAAAGGATTCCTTGAAGGCCGCCGCGTCAAACTCGACTGACGAGGAATTGTGGACGGCCCAAGTCGCCGACGCCAAGGGAGAGGCGGTAAAGACATTTGAATGGCGCGGAAAGGTTCCCGCGAAATTTGAATGGGACGCCCGCGACGACAACGGAAACAAGGTTCCCGACGGAACATACGCGCTGACGGTGAGCGCCGTTGACAAGGCTGGAAACGAGTTCAGCAAGAAATTTGACAAGATTGTCGTTGACACGCGGCCGACAAGCGCCTATGTCACTACGGCCTTGCCCGGAATCAGCCCTGTCTCAAAGACCGGCTTGACCAAGCAGACTTTTGGCGTCCGCCTCTCGCTCAACGAGGGAATAGAAAAATGGTCGTTTGAAATCGTTGACTCAAAGGACAAGGCGGTTTACGCCTACGATTCTTCGGCCAAGACCGTTCCGCAAAGCTTTGTCTGGGACGGAAAGGACAAGGAGCAAAAGGACCTTGAGGGAACTTTCGCCGGCCGCTTGAAGATTGAATACGCAAAGGGAAACCTTGTCGACGTAAAGACAAGCGCCTTCATTTGCTCGGTAACGCCGCCGGCCTTGACGGTTAGCGTCGCGCCAGAGTTCTTTAGCCCCGACAACGACGGCACGGACGACGATTGCTTTATCTCGCTAAGGGGAAGCGCGGCCAACGGAGCCAAGCTTGTAAGCTGGTCGTTTGACATAAACAATCCTGTTGAAACCGGAAAGGCGGGCGCCTTCTGGAAGACTAGCGGAACTGACAAAATCACCCCGCAAATCGTTTGGGACGGCCTTAGCAACACCAGCATAGAAAAGAACGGCAAGGCCGAGCGCGTCCAATCGGCGATGGACTACCCGTATGTCTTTACAGTCACGGACAGCCTGGGCCTTACAAGCGTTAAGACCGGCGTGATTCCTGTCGACATTTTGGTGATTCCGGACGGAGACGTCCTTAAGATGGCCGTTCCGTCAATCATATTCAGAAGCAACCACGCCGATTTCAAGACCGCCGACGAGGCCGCCGGAAGCCAGGTTACAAAGGCGCAGGCCGCCAACAATGTCCGCGTCCTTAAGCGCGTCGCCGAGATTTTAAAGAAGTTCCCGGACTACACGGTAACGGTTGTGGGCCACGCCAACAAGACCGGCGCGGCAGGCGAGGACGAAACCTTGCTGAACCTTTCAAACGCGCGCGCCGCCTTTGTAAAGGACCGCTTGGTGGAATACGGCATCAAGGCCGACCGACTTTCTTCCGAAGGAAAGGGCGGAAGCCAGCCCGTGGCCGAGTTCAGCGACACGGCCAATTGGTGGAAGAACCGCCGCGTAGAATTTATTTTGCACAAGTAGGAACGGTATGTCGCTACGCTAATTTTGCTATAGGAAGCGATTCAACTGCGCTCTCGCGAGCGCGGGCAATCAAGGCGCGCTTGCGCTTAAAGCCTGGCTCGTTCCTTTTGCGGCGCGGACAAGATTGTCGCGCCGCAATAATTAAATGCCCGCGAAAGCGGGCATTTTTTTTAGCGCAGCATTTCCTTTGGAATTTTGTAAACGCTGCCGCAATTTTTGCAGCTGACTTCTATCGGGTCCGGGTCGTTTGCAAGGATGTCGTCAAGCTCGGCCTTGCCTATATGCTTGATTGAGTCGGCGAAGGCTTCGGTGGAGCAGGGGCAGTCAAAGACCACGTCGCGCTCCAAGACGATTTTTGGGTCAAACTCGCGGAAAAGGCCCTTTATAAGCGGCTCTCGGGCTTGGCCTTCGCTGAACCATTGGCCAAGGGAGGGGCAGGCTCCAAAAGCGCGCTCGGCGTTTTGAATCAGTGCGTCTCGTTTTGCGGCGGCTTCAACCTTGTTGTCTTCTTTTGTTCCGCCTGCCTCTGGGAGCGCTTGCATAAAAAGGCCTCCCGCTCCAATCACGCGGCCCCGCTTGTCAAACTGGATTCCTGTGCTAAAAGCCGTGTTTGTTTGCTCGGACTTTGCGAAATACCAGGCCAAGTCCTTGGCAATGTTGCGGAACTTGATTTCGGTCGTGCCGGTTTGCGGGGCCTTGGCGCCTTCGATGTCGCGGGTGACCGAAACGATTCCGCCGCCAAAGAAGTCTGTCAAGTCCCAAGATGTTATCTCATGCTCGATCGGTATCTTGTCCTGGAAAATGTAGCCGCGCACGTAGCCGCTAGAGTCCGCCTCGACAGAAAAGCCGGCCGCCGGACCGTCCGTGTCGTATCTAAAGGTCAAGTGCTCGCGGCCCTTCATCGTCTGGATCATCAGCGCCGCGCAAAGCTCCGCCTGGCCTAAAATCAGGGTTTCCAAAATTCCCAAATTGTGTTGGGCTCGCATTTGGTTCACCATGCGCGTTCCGTTGTAAATGGCGCCGCGGAACATTCCGTCTCCGGCGACAAAAACCGTCATTCCGTCCTTTTCGACGCCTTCTAGTTTTGTCAAAAGCTCTTTGTCTGCGATTGGTTGCTTTATCATTCTTGGTTCATCCTTGTTTCAGTTTCTATTCTTGCCGCGGCCATTTCCTTGTCGCTTGGAATCCATTCGTATTTTTCCTTAAGTTTGCGGGCGGCTGCCAAAGCGTCGCCGCCGCATTCTTCAAGCGCGGCCTCGCGGTCGTCCAAAAATTCCTTTAGCGAATAAAGCTTTTCTTGGCTTTCAAGCTTTAGGCCCGTGACAAGCCAGCGTTTTTTTAGAAAAGTCAGCGAGGCCGTTCCCCAGAATTTTTCGGCGCTTATGTCGCTGCCGGGCCCTTCGTTATGAACCCTAAAGTAGCGGACAAAAAGAGTTTTTGCCTTTCCTTCGTCAATTTTTAGAGGAAGGGGATTTTGGCGCAGAATAGGGGCGCTCTTTCTCTTGTCCGCTTCTTCCAGGCTTGAAGGCTCGTCTCCGAGAGCGAAGTTCGTTATGCCGTAAATCCACTTGTCCGCAAGGTCCTTCCTGTATACAAAAAGTTCGGGCGCGGCCGTTTCTTGCGTTTGGCTAAAGGCGTCTCGCATTTTGCTTGCGACGCGGACGTTCGCCGTCGTCTCAATCATGGCGCCGGTTTCTTTTCCCTTGCTGGACTCTTGCATCAAAATCGTGTTCATCGAATGAAAGCCGCTAAAGAAGGCTTCCGCCGTCTCGCGCGCGGTCAGGGAAATCGTAGTTGGCCTAAGAAGCTTGTCCCTGCGGACTGAATGTCCAAAAAAGAGGCTTGCGGCGATAAGGAAGACGCCAAAAACGAATAGGGCGCGGTTTCGCCGCAATGTACGGCTGGCCTTGGCGCGGACGGATTTTTTTTGCAAAAGCTTTTTGGCCGCTTCTTCAAATTCTTTTTGGCCCACCGCGCTTTTTCGCTCCACGGCCGCGACGCTTCCGTCAGGCGCCAAGCCTAATTCCGCCGCCAATTCATTTAGCGCGAAGTCCTTGTCCAGCCATTCGATTTTTGGGGAACTGTCGTCCGAGCCGGAATCGCGACGGCCGCCCGCGCCGTATTTCGAGCTAAGGCCCGACTCCTGAAGCTTTTGCTCAAAGGCCGCGCTTCCGTATTCAAGCGCGTATGAAAGCTGCGCGCTTAGCCTTTCGTTGGCTCCGTTCAACTTGTCCTTAAGGGCAAGGTAGCGCGCGTCCAAAATGTCGGCCTGCCGCTCCTCAAGGTCCATCGCGGGAAAGGGAAGCTCGCCTGCAAGCGCTTGGTAGGCCAAGGCGGCGCGTATGTAGGCCACGGCGCGCGCTCCGGATAAATTCTTGTCCTGCCAAACGGCCTGCAATTTTGTGTAGTCGTCTTGGGCGGCGTTGTGGGCGGCAAATTCAAACGCCTTTTGCGGCAAAAACAAGAGGCTTGCGCCGTTTTTTGTTTCTTTGTATAAAACGCCGCCCGCTCCGTTTGCCGGAAGCGCGATTCCTTCTTTTATCGCTTGGGCCGCGCAGGCCGAGTAGGCAAAGACCGCGCGCGCCTTTTGCGCCTTGTCGCTCCCTTGGATTATGGCCAAAAGAGTCCGGCCGCCAAAGCCCTTTCCGGTGAACAAAACCTGGCCGCTTTCTTTTTCCGCCTCGGTTCCGTCAAAGCGGAAAGGCTTGAAAGAAAAACGCGCGTCCGGCGCGAAGGCCCCGGCGGCGCATTCGGCCAAAACGCCTTCTTCGTTAAGGTTAATCGCCGACTGAATTTTTCCAAACGCGGCTTCGCTCAAAAGCGAGTTTAGTATTGTCTGCTTTTCGGTGGACGCGGCTATGTTCATGCCTACAGAATAATGCAAAGTCGCGATTATTGCAACAAGCGCGTTCTATTGACACGCGCGATGGGGGGGGGATAATATGGTAGAAAGTGCAACTAGGAGAATATTATGAAAAAGTTTAAGGAAAGATTGCCGCGTCTTTGCGCGGCCCTTTTGTGCGCGGCTTTGCTTGTCAGCGTCGCGTCTTGTTCAAACGCTTCGGGCGGCGCGGCTCTGCCAACAGCGCCTGGCGGAAATAACGCCGTGGCCACATATAAAGTAAACATTGCAAGTTCCATTGAACACGGAAGCGTGACAGCAAGCCCGACAAGCGCCGCCGCCGGTACTGAAATTACCCTTACAGCCACAGCCGACAAAGGCTATGTCTGGTCTTCTTATTCTGTAACCGGCGCAGGCGGAGCGGCCATCGCGGTTACCGCTCAGGGAAAGTTCACGATGCCTGAAAGCGATGTTACGGTGTCCGCGACCTTTGTCGTTGGCGCAAGCGCCACTCTTTCAAATTTTGCAAGCGTCGTTTCTTCTTTAACTCAGAATTCTACAATCGCGATGACAGGCCAGCTTACAAGCGGCGACCTTGCTGCGATAAAAAGCGCCCTGCAAGTTTCACAATATATGATAAAGCTTGACTTGCGCGGCGTTACCGGCCTTGACTCTTTGCCGCAAGACGCTTTAGACCAGAACCCAAAACTTCAAAGCCTTTCTCTTCCAGAGGGCCTTGCCAGTATTGATAACGGCGCTCTTGCTGGCTGCGCGAATTTAGAAAGCCTTTTTCTTCCGGCTTCCTTTAGTTCCTTTGGTGAACATGCTTTTAATATATCGGGCACCCCTAATGCTTTTGCCAGCATAAGTGTCGCCGAAGGAAACCCTGTTTATTCAAGCGTGGACGGAGTTTTGTTCAGCAAGGATAAAAAGACACTTGTTGAATGCCCGGAAGGGAAGAGCGGCGCTTACACTGTTCCTGCCGGAGTTACAACAATCGGGCCAAATGCCTTTAATGACTGCCGCAAACTTACCGGCATTGTCCTGCCGGAAGGCTTGCTGGAGATTGGCCAATATGCATTTAGCCACACTAACATTGCAGGCATGACAATTCCGTCTTCTGTCGTTACTATTAGTCAATATATTTTTAGCGGAAATACTGCTTTGACTTCTTTGATCTTTGGCGACAAAACAGGTTGGTTTTCCACGCTGAACATAGAATGGTTTAGAGCAAGATCTGGCGGAACTGCCGCTGCTCTTGACGATGCGTCTGCAAACGCGACTGATTTTAAGGATAACCCCTCCAAGTGTTATTACAAGGCCGTTGCGCCTAGCCAGAATGTGGCAGCTTTTGTTCAAAAAGTGGCCGCCTTGACCGGGGACTCTACGGTAAAGTTGGAGGGTCAGATAAAGCAAACCGACCTTGCCGCAATTTATAAGGCGATAAAAGAGGCCTCTCATAAAGTAAAGCTTGACATGAGCGGCGCGACAGGCATTTCTTCTTTGCCGCAGGAAGCTTTTATAGGATGCGTCAAATTGCAGGAAATCATCCTCCCTCAAGGAATTACGAGCATTGGAAAGCAGGCTTTTAGCGTATGCGACGCTTTGGAAAGCGTTTCGCTTCCCGCCTCTGTTGCAAGCATTGGAAGGGATGCTTTTGATGGTGATACACTTTCAAGCGTCAACGTCGACCAGGGAAACGCAGTTTATTCAAGCGTGGACGGAGTTTTGTTCAACAAGGACAAAAAGACTTTGCTTTTTTGCCCAAGAGGAAAAAGCGGTTCCTTTGCAATTCCAAACGGCGTAAAAGTTATAGGACAATCTGCGTTTAGAGTTTGCAGTAATCTTACAAGCCTTGCGCTTCCTGACAGCGTTACCGTTATGGAAGAAAACGCGTTGTTAGGCTGCTCCTCATTGACCAGCTTAACGCTTTCGGCAAATCTTACAAAGATCAGTGATTATGCGCTTTCTGGAATTGGAGTGGAAAGCCTTGCGCTTCCGGCCTCCGTTACAAGCATTGGAAGCCAGGCCTTTCAGTCTTGCAGCAGTCTAAAAAGCCTTGTGATACCGGCCTCTGTCACTAGCATTGGATGTTGTGTGTTTAATTATTGCAGCGCGCTTACTTCGGTTGAGTTTAAAGCGCCCTCTGGCTGGAAACGTACGACAGATTCAAACTACTGGGGATGGAGGACGAATGGAGACGATTATAGTTTTTCCGCGACCGACTTTGCCCAAAACGCCACATCGATTAAGACTACATATAACTCTAGCTACTGGTACAAGTAGCGCCTTTTTTGCTGCGGAAAAAACGCCGCGGCCAAAACGCCGTAAGGGCGGCTTTTTCCGCAAGGGAGGGCCGCCTTTTTTATTTGCCAAGGCGCAAAAAGCGCGCTACAATAATCGTATGAGCCAAAAAAAGTCTTCCAACAGTTTCGCGGCAAACCTTGCCACAAAAGTGATTCTTCGCGCGGTCACAATCGTTTTAATCGCCGCGGCGGTCTTCGCCTTGGCGGCCTTTGCCTTTGGCAAGCTGCAAAAAGTCCGCGTCCAAAACAAAAGGACTGCGGTGGAGCGCGAGCTGGCCGAATGCGCCGAGCTTGTCTTGTACAAAATGCGCTACAGCGACATCATCACGATAAAAAAGCGGGGAGCGATAGCCAAGGCCTTTAGCATTGTCCGCTACGAGGGCGTTTTGCGCGCCGGAATAGAAAACATCCGCGACGCCGAGGTAATTGTGTCTCCGGACGCGAAAAGCGTCGTCGTTAAAATTCCGCCGACGGTTCTTTTGGGAAACGACATCCAGTCGCAGGAAGTCTTTGACGAGCAGCAGCGGCTTTTTACCCGCATCGGAACGCAGGAAATCTTCGACCAAATAGAAATCGCCAAGCGCGAGGCCGCCGACGAAATCCTTGCCGACGGCCTTTTGGACGACGCCGACCAGCGCGCAAAGCAAGTCGTCTCCGCCCTCCTAAAGCCCCTAGGCTTCCGCTCCGTTATCGTAGAAATAAAGTGATTTTTTTTCTATAATTTTCTTGCATTATTTAAACAAGTGTGCTATAATTGTATAATAATATTATTGTAATTCGTTCACGGGAGGGCAGGATGAACGAATGGCTCAAAAAACTTGGCGAGAGCGCGAAAGCGGCTTGGGCCAAGTGGTCAAAAATTCAAAAAGGGATTATCATAGGCATTGCCATAGCGATCATTGTCGCGGTGGCGGCTTTGTTCCGCGTATCTTCAACTCCAACGACAGTCAGGCTTTTTAACGCTCCTGTTACAGGCGACATGCAGTCGCAAATCTTGACGCGCTTGGATCAAGAAAACGTTGGCGCCACGGTAAACGACGCCGGCTACATTTCCGTTCCTGACGAAAAAACCGCGATTAAAATGCGCGAAATCCTTATCTCCGAAGGCTTGGTTCCCGCCGTTGTCGACCCCTGGGCCTCCTTCTTTGAGCGAGGCTGGTCGACCACCGACGCAGACCAAAACCAAAAGAAAAAACTGGCGATAGAGAGGGCCTTGACCCAGCACATCCAGGCCATTGAAGAGGTGGCCAGCGCGGACGTTCGCCTTTCGTTGCCGGAAGACAAGCTTTTCGCCTCCGAGCAAGACCCGGTAAAGGCCAGCGTAATCATTCGCGCAAAGCCGATGAGCGACCTTTACACAAACCGCCGGAAAATTCTTGGCATCCAGCGCCTTATTATGAGCGCGGTGGAAGGCTTGTCGGCGGAATGGTGCACAATCACCGACAGCGAAGGAAACATTTTAAATGACTTTGAGGGCATGGCCGAAAGCGACCGCCTTGACTTGGTAAAAAAGCAGGAAAAGCTTATCCGCGAAGGCGAGGCGCACTACCGCGCCCAGATCCTCAAGGCCTTGCAAAACACTCTTTCCGCCGACCGCGTGCGCGACCTCAACATTAAGATTGACATGGACTTTTCCAAGGAAACAAAGGATTCCACGGTTTACCATCCAATCACAATACGCGAGGACAACCCCGACACTCCTTACGACGATTCCGAATTCCGCGACACGCTTCCGATAAGCCAGCAAACCGTCACCCGCGAATGGCAGGGCACCGGCTTTAACCCGCAAGGCCCGGCCGGAACCGAAGGCCAAAATTCGCCGACTTACGCCGACATGTCCAATGTGATTGGAAAGCAAACCGAAACCGGTGTTACGCAAAACAACGCGCTCAACACAGACCAAATCCACCGCGAGGAAAGCCCCCGATACAACAAGGTCACTGTTTCGGTCAACATCGACGGCATTTGGAAAAAGAAATACGACAAAAACCACAACCCTGTCTTTAACGACGGGGGCGGCATTGTCCGCGACTACGCTCCTGTTCCCAAGGAACAGTTGGAGCAGTGGGCCGACTACATTCAAAGCGCCATCGGCTACGACCGCGCCAAGGGCTACAAGGTGACGGTCATCAACATTCCCTTTGACCGCAAGGATGAATTTGAGGCGGAGGACGAGGCGATTCGAAAGGCCCAGCAAACCCGCTTGACTATAATTTTGGTTCTTATCGGCTTGGCCGCGATACTTGCGATTTTCATTCTTTACCGCTTTATCAGCCGCGAGATGGAAAGGCGCCGCCGCCTTCGCGAAGAGGAGCTTTTGCGCAAGCAGCAGGCCGCGCGCGACGCCGCTCTTTGGGAAGCCAAGGAAGAGGGCGTGGAAGTCACGATGTCGGTCGAAGAGCGCAAGCGCGCCGAATTGCAGGAAAACGCCATCGCTATGGCCAAAGAGCATCCTGAGGACGTCGCGATGCTTATCCGCACTTGGTTGATGGAGGAATAAAAAATGACAAGAGAAGAATTGAATTTTGAAATGACCTCCGAGAAGGGGATTCCTGGGAAAAAGAAGGCGGCCATCTTGTTCGGCGAGCTTGGAGCCGGCGCCGAGAGCGTCTTGGAATGCCTTAACGACGACGAAAAGCATATGCTTTTAAAGGCCATGCGAAAGCTTGGAACAAAATACAACCCCAACAATCCTTCCGAAGTTCGCGATGAAATTCGCGTGCTGGAGACTTTAGAAAGATTCGGAAAAGTCCGAAATATATATAGGGACGTGGCGGGCGAGAGGATTGCATTTGAAAAGAAGATGGCCGCGCCCACCGCTCAAATCAGGAACGCGATTGACAACCATCCGGATCAAGTGGCCTCTGTTTTGAGCGCATGGTTAAAAAAGGACAAGTAGGGGAAGTGAAATGTCAGACGAAGCGGCAAAACCAAAGTCATCGCCAAAACCTCAGCTAAAGCCCGCCGGATCAAAAAAAGGCGGGGCCAAGGATTTTAAAAGCCTTACAGGCCGGCAAAAGGCGGCTATTTTCTTAGTCTCTGTCGGAAGCGACGTTTCTTCCGAAATAATGAAGCACTTGCGCGAGGACGAAGTCGAAACGTTGACATTTGAAATCGCGCGCCTTGAAACGATTGACGCCGAAATAAAAGACCAGGTCTTGGAAGAATTCCAAGATTTGATGAACGCCCAGAACTTCATTACGACGGGCGGCATCGACTACGCGCGCGAATTGCTTGAAAAGTCTTTGGGAAGCCAAAAGGCCATCGACATCATAAACCGCTTGACATCTAGCTTGCAGGTCCGCCCCTTTGACTTTATCCGCCGCACCGACCCGGCGCACCTTTTGAACTTTATCCAGCAGGAATATCCGCAGACAATCGCCTTGATTTTGGCGTATTTGGAACCTGCCAAGGCCGCCGTTATTTTGCAGAACTTGCCCGAAGAAATTCAGCCGGAAGTTTCAAAGCGCCTTGCCACGATGGACCGAACAAGCCCTGACGTTTTGCGCGAAGTTGAGCGCGTTTTGGAAAAGAAGCTTTCAACATTGTCCAGCGAAGACTACACTGCCGCTGGTGGCGTTGAGTCTATCGTTGAAATCCTTAACCTTGTCGACCGCTCTTCCGAAAAGGCGATCATCGAGTCTTTGGAAGAGGAAGACCCCGATTTGGCCGAAGAGATCAAAAAGCGCATGTTCGTATTCGAAGACATCGTCATGCTCGACGACCGCTCGATCCAGCGCGTTCTTCGCGAAGTCGACACCCAGGAATTGGCCAAGGCGCTCAAATCCGTCGACGCCGAAGTTCAGGACAAGATTTTCCACAACATGTCAAAGCGCGCCGCCAGCATGCTCAAGGAAGACATGGAGTTTATGGGACCTGTGCGCCTCAAGGACGTCGAAGAATCCCAGCAGAAGGTCGTTTCCACAATCCGCCGTTTGGAAGAAAAAGGCGACATCGTTATCGCTCGTTCCGGCGAAGACGAGCTTGTATCTTAAAGGTTTTAGAGGAAGTAAATGGCAAAATCCGTTTTTAGGCCGCTTGAATTTAAGGACGACAAAAAAGATGTTGTCACTCTAAAGCTTTACCGCGACTACGCTCCTGTCGTGGAGGAAGTGGAAGAAGAGGCCGAGCCTGAATACACAGGTCCTACCGCCGACGATTTGCGCCGCGAGGCCGACGAGTTCAAAAAAAACTGGGAAATCGAAAAGCAAAACATGTTGGCCGACGCGCAAGCCAAGGCTGACGAAATCGTAAAGAAGGCCGAAGACGCGGCCTTTGCCGAAGTAAAGCGCCAGACAGACCAAGCGCAAATCGTAAAGACAGAGGCCGAGACCGCCGCGCAGGAAACGCAAAAGGCCGCCCAAGCCGAAGCGCAAAAAATGCTTGACGAAGCGCGCGCCCAGGTAGAGAAGCTAAAGAGCGATTCCTCTAAAGAAGGCTTTGAGCAAGGCCACGAGGAGGGCTTTCAAAAAGGATACGCAGAGGCGACCCGCCTTGTCGAGCGCCTTCATAAAATAGTCGACTCCGTCATGCAGAGGCGCGAGGAAATCCTTAACGAAACAGAGCGCCAAATCGTAGAGCTTGTGATTTTGATTACGCGAAAAATCGTAAAGGTCATCAGCGAAAACCAAAAGAGCGTCATTCTTAGCAATGTGCTTTCGGCGCTCAAAAAAGTCAAGGGCCGCGGCGACGTAACGATTCGCGTGAACCTTGCAGACGTTCAGCTTACGACGGAACATATCCAAGACTTTATCAGCCGCGTCGAGGCGATAAAGGGAATAACCGTCATGGAAGATTCAACCGTTGAAAGCGGCGGCTGCATCGTCGAGACCGACTTTGGCGCGATTGACGCGCGCATCTCCAGCCAGCTTACCGAGCTTGAGGAAAAGATTATGGAAATCTCTCCGATCAAGAGCGTGGCAAAGTCTGACGTTCCTGACGCGTAATTCCAGCGCGCGAAAAGGCGCGGCTTTTTGGGTGGGAAAAAGTGAAGTCTTCATATAACGTAGAATTCAATTTAGACAAGTATCTCAAAAAAGTTCAAAACTCCGAGACCATTTTATACATTGGAAAAGTCAAGAGCGTCAACGGCCTTGAAATCCTAAGCGAAGGGCCGCGCTCGGTAATCGGAGAAATCTGCACGATAAGGATCACAAGCCTTAAAAAAGACATGCTGGCCGAAGTCGTCGGCCTTGACGGAACAACCGTAAAGCTTACCGCTTTTGGCGACACCCGCGGAATCGAAGTCGGAACTGAAGTCGTCGCGTCGGGCCAAACCTTGCAAGTGCCGGTTGGAAAAGGCTTGCTTGGCCGCGTCATCGACGCAACCGGAAAGCCGATGGACGGAAAGGGCGATGTAAACGCCGAGACGACTTACCCAGCGCAAGCCGCCGCTCCAGACGCGCTTAGCCGCCGCGACATAGACAGGCGCATAACGACAGGCGTGCGCGCGATTGACTCAATGCTAACGGTTGGCGCGGGCCAGCGCCTTGGAATCTTCGCAGGCTCGGGCGTCGGTAAGTCCACCCTTATGAGCATGATAGCGCGCAACACCGACGCTGACATAAACGTAATCGCGCTTGTCGGAGAGCGCGGCCGCGAGGCGCCGGACTTTATCAAGCGCGACTTGGGCGAGGCCGGCCTAAAGCGCTCGGTTGTGGTTCTTGCCACAAGCGACATGCCAAGCATTTGCCGTCTGCGCGCGGCTTACGTTGCCACCGCCGTCGCAGAATACTTCCGCGACCAGGGAAAGAACGTAATGCTTATGTTCGACTCAATAACGCGCTTTGCCCAAGCCCAGCGCGAAATCGGCTTGGCGGCCGGCGAGCCTCCCGCGCGCGAAGGATTCCCTCCAAGCGTTTTTGACATGATTCCAAAATTGCTTGAGCGCGCCGGCGCCAACGACAAGGGGTCGATCACGGCCTTTTACACAGTGTTGGTGGAAGGCGACGACATGAACGGTCCGATCGCCGACACAGTGCGCGGCGTTTTGGACGGCCACATTATTTTGGACAGAAAGTTGGCGCAAGCCTACCATTATCCCGCGATTGACGTTTTGGGAAGCATCAGCCGCCTTAGCCGCCGCGTCACCGGAAAAATGACCCGCGAGGCTTGCGGCAAGGTTCGCCAATGGATGGCCGCCTACCAGCAAAACGAGCTTATGATAACGACCGGCGCCTACGCGAAGGGCTCAAGCCCCGCGATTGACGAAGCGATAGAAAAGCATGAGGAAATCGAGGAATTCCTAAAGCAGGAAGAAAGCGACGCCTGCCCGATGAAGGACACTCTGGACAAGCTTTCCGCGCTTACTGGAATCCAAATCCCGGAAGAAGAGTACGTTGAGCGGCCCGCCGTCGCGATTCCGACCGTCGCGCAAGTTGTTGACCAAAGGGCGGCGGCTTTGGGCGAACCAAGCGCCGCTGGCTCTTCAAGCGTTTCTGGCGCGTAAAGGCGGCGGCTGATTGAAAAAGTTCGTCTTTGAGCTTGAGCAGCTTTTAAAACTCAGAAAGTATGAGCAAGACCAGGCGCAAATAGAGTTGGGAAAAGCCGTTCAAGTTGAACAGCAAATTCAAGCCTCCCTGGACTCTCTTGCCCGGCAATACGCCGCCACAAAAAAAATGACAAGCGGGCAAAAGGATTTTAGCGTCATAGCGAAAACCCAGCAGTTCTACCAGTTGATAAAGCAGGAAGAGGAGAGGCTTTTTAAGGAGATGGCCCAAGCCAAGCTGGTCACCGACGAAAAGCGCGCCCTTTTCAACGCCGCCATGCAAAAGCATGAGTCAATAAAAAAACTAAAGGAAAAGCAATACGAGGCCTTTAGGTCCGAGCAAAAAAAGCTCGAAGCCAAGGCCCTCGACGATATTGTGACCTCTAAATATAACTGAGCGAGTTTGAAAATAAACACGGACAAAGAGGGGCGGGACGCAGAAAAAAAGACTTGGAGGGACCCGTCAGCGAACGGCTTGGCCGCAGGCGTCAAGCCGAGAGCGAAGGACGGGAGGCGCCAATGTCTTTTTTTCGTCGCTGGGACCCGCCTTATAAGTCCGTGTTTTAATATTTAAACGCGCTGCCGCCGATGAATTCGCGGATGATCGAGCGGTCGGGAACGGCCGTCGCGGGAATCGGCGGGAAGGCGTTAAGGAAGCGCAAGAGGCGGCAGGCTTCCGAGTATTCCTTTTGTCCCGGATGGATGCAGCGCAAAAGCGGTTCCGCGTAAACCTTCAATACAGAAAGCTCGTAGTCCAGAGCGGTGTTCAAAATCGCGTCGGCGTTGTTCTGGAAGGGGAAGATGTGCAAGCGCTCGCCGCGGCGCACTGAATCCCACATCGCGATTGTGGCGGCCGCGCTCTTTCCCCTAAAGTTGTTGTCGCGCACGATGCGGCGGATCAAGCGGTTGTCGCTGGTGGAAATTCTGTTGTGCTCGTTGATGTTAAGCTGCGTGAGCGCCGACAAATAAAGCTTGAACTTAAGCTCGGCCTTTACAAGAGGCGTCAGCCTGTCGTTAAGGCCGTGAATTCCTTCCATAATGAGAATGTCGTTGGGGCCAAGCTGCAAGGTTTTCCCCTTATACTCGCGGCTGCCGGAGACAAAGTTGTAGCTGGGAAGCTCGACCTTTTTTCCAGCGAACAAGTCCAAAAGGTTTTGGTTTATAAGCTCGATGTCCAAGGCCTCGATGCACTCGTAGTCGTAGTTTCCGTTTTCGTCCTTGGGAGTGCGGTCGCGGCCAACATAGTAGTCGTCAAGGCTTATGACCTTGGGCTTGTAGCCGATGGCCTGCAATTCCATCGCAAGCTTTTTTGCGCTGGTGGTCTTTCCCGAGCTTGAAGGGCCTGCGATAAGCACAAGGCGGGTTGTCTCGCGCTTGTGGATTTGGCTCGCTATGTCCGAAATGCACTTCTCCTGGAAAACCTCGGAAATGTTGATGAACTCGTCGGCCTCGCGGCTGGAAACCAATTCATTTAGCGAGGCGACGCTTGTGACGCCGATTTGCTTTCCCCACTTTTTTCCGCGCGCGTAGGTTTCGAACAATACCGGGTATTCCTTGAATTCCTGGATTGTGTCCGGCTTTGAGCTGGACGGGAACAAAATCAAAAAGCCGCTCTTGTATTTTTGCAGCTTAAAGGCGCCGAGCGTTCCGGTTGAAACAAGCATCGGGCCGTAGTAAAGGTCGGTGTACTCGCCGATTGTGTTCATCTGGACGCGGGGAGGGCAGACGTAGTTCAGCTGCTTGCGGGTTTCCAAAAGGCCCAGCTTTTCAAAAGTCTGGATGGCCTGCTCGTAAGAGATGAAATGCGTTTCTATCGGAACGTTCTTCTTTATGATGGCGTCCATCTTTTCCTTTAGGTCGGAAACGAATTTTTCGGGAACGTCGCTTCCGTCCTGGAAAGTGTAGTAGTAGGCGTAGCCGAATGAGTTTTCGATTATGACGTTATTGTCGGGCTGCAATTCGTGGGCGGCCGCGGCCAAGATAAAGCACAAGGTTCTTCTGTAAACTTGGCTTCCGTCCTTGCTTGACATAAGGACAGGCTCAAGCGAGCTGTCGACAAAAAGGCCGCGGTTAAGCGAAACGACTTCGTTGTTGGCGCGGACGGCGAAAATCTTCTCCGGCTTTTCGTCAAATTCGTTTATAAAGTCCGCGGGCGTAGAGCCAGTCGCGGCCTCGATTGTCTTTCCTGTGGGAAACGTGA
>CADCBK010000019.1:0-71113 GCA_902799665.1 uncultured Spirochaetaceae bacterium
AAACGCTTCCTGCCTTCCAAACGGCGGCGGGCGTGACCGACATTATGGCGCACCTTTACGAGCGCTATTTGACAAACACAAAAGACGTCGAGGTTACCGACCGCCTTATCGAAGCGCTTTTGCTTACGATGAAGCATGAGGCGCCGCGCGTAATCGCCGACCCAAACAATTACGAAGCGCGAGCCAACATCATGTGGGCCGGAATGATGGCGCACAACAATTCCTGCGGCGTTGGCCGAAGCCAGGACTGGAACAGCCACGGAATCGAGCACGAGCTTTCGGCGCTTTACGACTGCGCTCACGGCGCGGGTTTGGCCGTCACTATGCCGGCGGTTTTCAAATACGTAATGAACCACGACGTAATGCGCTTTGCCAAAGTCGCCGTCCGCGTTTGGGGTTGCCAAATGGATTTTGACCACCCGGAAGTCACCGCGCTTGAAGGAATCAACGCTTTCCAAAACTTCCTTTGCTCTATCGGCATGCCAAAAAATTTCGCCGAGCTTGGCGCCAAGGAAGAAGACATTCCGACGCTTGTGAAAACCCTTTGCTACGGCGACGGCCGCACGGGAACAATCAGCGGCTTTGTCACGCTGGGCGAAGACGACTGCGCCAAGATTTACAAGATGATGATCTAGCGGCATTTTCTGGAGGAACGGAATGGCAAAACAAAAGGCTTTGTTTATCGGCGGAACGGGAACGATAAGCATGGCGATCGTTCGCGAGCTGGCGCAAAAACCTGAATGGGAAGTTTGGATTTTAAATCGCGGAAGCCGCGCGGAAGAAGTTCCGGCGGGCGTTAAGCAAATCGTTTGCGACATTTCCAACGAGGCTGAAGCTGCGCAAAAACTTGAAGGAATGACGTTCGATGTCGTTAGCGAGTTCATTGGCTTTGTTCCTGAACAAGTCGAGCGCGACTACAGGCTCTTTAAGGGAAAGACCAAGCAGTACATTTACATCAGTTCGGCTTCCGCCTACAACAAGCCCGCCGCAAGCTATGTCATCACCGAAGGAACGACGCTGGCAAATCCGCATTGGGAATACTCGCGGAACAAAATCGCGTGCGAGGAATTTTTGTTCAAAAAATACCGCGAAGAAAATTTTCCGGTGACAATCGTTCGGCCCAGCCACACTTACGACGAGCGCCACGTTCCACTTGGCGTGCACGGCAAAAAAGGCTTTTGGCAAGTCATAAAGCGAATGATTGACAAAAAGCCCGTCATCATTCAAGGCGACGGAACTTCGCTGTGGCATCTTACCTTTAACAAAGATTTCGCCACGGGCTTTATCGGCTTGATGGGAAACCGCCACGCGATTGGCGAGGCCTTCCAAATTACCGGCGACGAAGTTTTGACTTGGAACCAAATCTATCAAACGATCGCCGACATTCTTGGCGTTGAGCTAAATGCCTATCATGTCGCGTCGGAATACTTGAGCGCGGTTGGCGACAAGTACGGCTTTGACTTTGAGGGAAGCCTTACAGGCGACAAATCGGTTTCGGTTGTCTTTGACAATTCCAAGCTAAAGAGAATCGTTCCGCAAATGACTACAACCGTTCCCTTTAACGAGGGAGCGAGAATCGCGCTGGACTACGTTCTGTCCCACCCCGAATGCCAAGAAGAAGACCCTGAGTTTGACGCGTGGTGCGACAAGGTCATCGCCGCTCTGGAAAAATCAAAGGAGAGTATATGTTAGACTTGAAAACGATGCCCAAGCTGGGCTTTGGACTTATGCGCTTGCCAGAAAAAGACGGCCAGGTTGACATTGAGCGCGTAAAGACGATGGTTGACAAATACATGAACGCCGGCATGAACTACTTTGACACCGCCTACGTTTACCACAGCGGTAAGTCGGAAGTCGCCGCGTGCGAGGCTTTGGTAAAACGTTATCCGCGCGAATCGTTCACGCTTGCGACAAAGCTTCCCGCTTGGGAAATGAAAACGAAAGCCGACTGCGACAGGATTTTCAACGAGCAATGCGAGCGCGCGGGCGTGGACTACTTTGACTATTACCTTCTTCATTCAATCGAAGACGGAAGCAACTACGACACTTACGAAAAGCTTGACTGCTTTAACTGGGGCTGGAAGATGAAAGAGGCCGGCCGCATAAAGCATTTTGGCTTTTCATATCACGGAAGCCCGGAGCTTTTGGACGAGATTACCGACAAGCATCCCGACATGGAATTTGTTCAAATCCAGTTGAACTACCTTGACCGCACCAATCCCGTCGTCCGCTCGCAAAAACTTTACGACATTCTCCACAAAAAAAACATTCCGATGATTATCATGGAGCCTGTCCGCGGAGGAATGTTGGCCAACATGGCGCCTGAAATCGAAGCCAAGTTCAAGGCGGCGCGGCCAAACGATTCTGTCGCCTCTTGGGCCTTGCGCTATTGCGGAACGCTTGAAGGCGTGGCGACAATACTTTCGGGAATGTCTACCGAAGAGCAGATGGACGACAACATAAAGACCTTTAAAAACTTTGAGCCGATTAGCGCCGACGAAATGAAAATCATCGACGAAGTGACAAAGGAAATTTTAAGCGTTCCGCAAATCGGCTGCACCGCCTGCAAGTATTGCGTTGACGGCTGCCCGCAAAGAATCAGCATCCCGGACGTCTTCCGCACGGTGAACACTTTGCGCCGTTACCCGGACGACTGGAGAGCCAAGAATTTTTATTCCGGCTTGGTTACCCGGAGCGGAAAGGCAAGCGATTGCGTTGAGTGCGGCCAGTGCGAAAGCGTTTGTCCGCAGCACCTAAAGATTATAGGCTTGTTAAAAGAAGCGGCCGCTCTTTTAGGTCAGTAATAGCGGCAAGATTAAACGGCGGCAAGCCCAAGATTGTAGGATTGCCGCATAAGCCGCAAGATCCGCGCTTGTTAACCAACGCGCGCGGACAGCGGTACTGATAGGAGATTTTATGGACACAGTTAAATGGGGAATTTTGGGAACGGCAAACATCGCGCGATGGGCGACGATTCCCGGCATAAAGCTTGCGAAAAACGCGCGGCTCTACGCGGTTGCCGGCCGCTCTTTGGAAAAAGCAAAAAGCTTTGCCGACGAGTACGGCTTTGAAAAATATTACGGAAGCTACGACGAGCTTTTGGCCGACAAGGACGTTCAGGCTGTTTACATTCCGCTCCCAAACGGCTTGCACAAGGAATGGGTAATCAAAGCGCTCAATGCAAAAAAGCATGTTCTTTGCGAAAAGCCCCTCGCGCTCAACGCGGCGGAGGCGGAAGAAATGTTCGCGGTCGCAAAGGAAAACGGCGTCAAGCTTATGGAAGCATACGCCTACTTGCACAGCCCTTACGTTCAAAGCTTAAAGGCGGACATTAAAAGCGGAATCATCGGCGACGTTGATTTTATCGACACGGCCTTTGTGACGCAGGGCTACAAAGAGGACATCCGCTTGTACAAGGAATTGGGAGGCGGCGCCTTTTACGACTTGGGCTGCTACTGTTCCACGATGATACTTTCGCTGATTGACTCTGATGTGGTTGGCGTTAAGGCCGCGGCGGAGTTTACAGACAAGGGCGTTGACGCGATGACGACTGGCTTTGTCCGCTTTGCGAACGGAGCGCGCGCCTCATTTAATGTCGGAATGATTTTTGGACAGGAATCAAATTCCCGCTTTGACCGTTTGTACATCCACGGAAGCAAGGGCTGCATTAAGAGCGACGTTGAATACAACCAAGCCGGAAAGTTGTCTTACACAATCCATGTCGGCGGCAAGACAATAAAACGCAAGATTAAAGCTCCGCAAAACTATTCGCTTGAAGTTGAAAATCTTAGCGACTGCGTTTTAAACGGCGCCTCTCCTTTTGTAAGCCAAGACTTTTCGATTAAGAACGCCAAGTTTTTGGACGCGGTGTTCAAGGAGATTGGATATTAAAATGAACAAAAATTTAGTGAAGCGAATTTTGATGTCGCTCTTTGGCGTTATAATTTGCGCGATAAGCGTAGGCGTTTTTAAAATCGCCGCGCTTGGCGTTGACCCCTTCCAATCGTTTATGGCCGGCTTGGACAATTTGGTTCCGCTTGACTTTGGACTTTTGTACATCATCGTCAACGCGCTGCTTTTGATTTTCGCGCTTGTGTTTTACAGGCATTACATTGGAATCGCGACTTTCATCAATTTGTTTTTGCTGGGTTACATCACGCAATTTTCCTACCAGTTTTTGCAGACGGTGATTGTGGAGCCTAGCATTTTTGTCCGCGCCGCTTGCCTTGTGGTCGGCGTTGTGGTCATCTGTTTTGGCTCGGCCTTTTACATGACGGCGGATTTGGGAGTCTCTACCTATGACGCGGTCGCGCTGATAATCGTCAACACGTGGAAAAAAGGAAAGTTCCAATACGTTAGAATCATCACCGACATCGTTTGCGTCATTTTGGGTGCGGCGCTTTTTGTTTTGGGCGGAGGAAAAATTTCCGCGATACCGACTATCGCTGGAATCGGAACAATCATCACGGCCTTTTTTATGGGTCCTCTAATCGAGTTCTTCAACGTCCACGTCGCGCGGCCGCTTTTGGCAAAATGATTTGACAAAAAGCCGCGATTGGCGCAAAATGTAATTGATGAAGAAAAAAATTCCTTGCGCCGTGATTGCCGCCACTGTTGCCCTTGCGCTGGCGGCCGCGCTTTTTGCCGCAAAAAGTTGTTTGTATTCCCGCAGGCCGCTCGACCTGGCTTTTGACGCGGCCTATTATTTTTCGGAGGAAGCTAGCGCTTCCGGCGTATGGAAATACGAAAAGTCTTACAGCGGCCACCAATATTATCTTTACCTTCCGCCCGAGTATCGTGATGACAACGACAACCCAGAGGCCAAGCTTCCGCTGATTGTCGCCTTCCACGGTTCCGACGAAAAAGGAAAAGCCTTTAACTACGGAAGAATTTTTACTGGCGAAGATTTCCAGAAAAAAATTCATCCAAAGGGCGCCGCGGTTCTTTTAATCTTTTCGCGCATAAATTATTTTACCGATCCGCATGGAACGGCGCTTTTAATCAAAAACGTTTGCATAAAAAACAAGTGCCTTGATCCGACAAACATCGTCGGCTACGGCTTTTCGCAAGGCGCCAAATTCGCGGCCGAGATGGCCTGCGCTGAGCCTGAGCTTTTCCGCGCGGTTGTAAGCGGAAGCGGCTTTTACCAAATGTCGGCTAAAGAAATCTTGCGCGTCCTTCCGATTCAATTTTACTGGGCCAATTCCGAAGACGACAAGGGAATCTTTGAGCAAGGAATGCCCACAGGCCGCCGCGTCGCGCGCTTTTGCAAAAATTCCCGCTACGTCCAGTACCAAACCCGCCACCACTTTTACGTGGAATTAAAAGACAAAAGCGGCCGCCTCAACAAAGACGGAAGCGACGAGACCTTTATGGACTGGCTCTGTTCCGTCGTGAACGAATAAATCTTGACAGATTTATAAAAGCAAGAATACTATATAAATACGAGGTGATTAAATGAAAAAAATTGGATTGGCGTTGGCTGCGGCCGTTGCCTTATGCATTGCTTTTGTTGGATGTTCCAACAATTCTGAAAGCGGTTCAAGCCCAATTCCGCCTTCAAACCCATTGGCGGACAAAATCAATGGTGTAGGTCTTGTGGCTCCGGCGGTGAATCCGACTTTGCCAGAAGGGACCACAGATTTTGTGTATGTTGATTCGGCCAACAAGCCAAATCTTATGGCTCTTGTTTTTAACTATCCTTCAACCGACCAAAATGGAAATACGATTACTCTGTCAGCGGTAATATATATGCACAAGGATTTGCAAACCAGCAAAGGCAAAGCTGACTTTTTGCTTTTGTACAATCGCGGAACCTTGTTAAAGTCGGCGACTTGCCCCTCGGAATTTGGAAATCAAAACGACGCAAACTCATTGATTGGGTTAAAGCCAAAAGCGATTGCGATTTGCGCCGACTATATGGGCTTTGGAACGTCATCGACAAAAGACCAGGCTTATTGCTGCGGCGTGTTGAACGCGAGGGCCAGTTTGGATGCGTTGCGCAATGCAAAGAAACTTTTGGCTGACAAAGGCTACACTTGGGAAGACAAGCTTTACAATATGGGTTATTCGCAAGGCGGCCAGACAACGATCGCCGTTCAAAAATTGGTTGATACGACAAAGCCCTATTGCGACGAGATTACGATAACAAAAACGTTTGCAGGCGGCGGAACTTACGATATGAAAGTGACTGCGGATGAGTCGATAAAAATGACAACGCCGTACGCTCCCGAATACACTCTTTTGTGCATATATACTTACAACGCGCTTTTTGATACGGGAATAAAAAATGATTCCATAATATTTAGGGATTTGGACGCCTTAAAAGCTTCGAAAATTTTCTCACGGCCTGGTTCGGATATGGAATTCACAAGCAAACCGCTTACGACATGGCTCAAAGATTCCGCTCTTCCAAAGGAAACAAGCTCGGTTGGAAAAGACGGCGAATTATATAAAAAAGTGATTGATGTTTATGCCTTGGACCAGGCTTGTTATTGGACTCCAAAAGCTACCACGCATATTTCGCTTTTCCACGCATCCAATGACGAAATCGTTCCTAGCAAAAATTCTGACGCTCTTTACGATTATTTGAAGAAGGTAGGATACAACATTGTAAAAGTTGATAATCCAAGTTCGTCCACTACTCTTGAAGGCGACACCTACATCAAATGTGAAGTTACGGCTCCGAGTCCGAATCCGGTTCATGGCTACGCAAGTTCGCTTTGGCAAAAAAAAGTAATAGCGGAACTTAATTAATATTTCGCGTTCTTTTGCAATTCTATTATAAAAGGGGCATGTCCAATTTTAGGGCGGCCCCTTTTTTTCACCCAAAAAATAATGCATCTCATCCCGCTCTTTGCGCATCTTGCCAAAAAGCGTCTTGCGGCCTCATACGTTCCGCCTTATTATGGAATCATTAGGAGGGGTAGCGGCGATGCGCTTGTTTGTAAGCCCAAAAATGCAAGTCGCCGCATAAGCCGCAACATTTGCGCTTGTTAACTAACGCGCGCAAACAGCGGTATTTCTGGAGGAAATTTTATGGTATTAGAAGCGATTTTGCTGGGGCTTTCGACGGGAACTTATTGCGCGATGTATTGCGTTCCGGCGTTGGCGCCATTTTTGGCGGGCTGCGAAAATTCCGGTTACAAAAGGAACGGCGGCTTGATCGGCGCCTTTTTGGGCGCGCGGCTTTTGACCTACTTTATTCTTGGAGCGGCCTTTGCGGCTGTCGGCCTTTTGGCCAACGAATGGATGGATCCCGTGCTGGCCAGAAAGCTTTCTGTCTTTGCTTACATTTTGTGCGGCCTTGCGCTTTTGGCAAACTCGCTGGGCGTAAAGTTTCCGTGGGGCTGCCAGTGCCGCGCTCCAAAACTTAAGAGGCTTGGAAACGATTGGGTCACTGCGATCGTTGCGGGCCTTGCGGTTGGACTTCACGTTTGCCCGCCCTTGTGGACGGCGATTGTCCGCTCGGTTTTTGGCGGGAACGGAGTTTCCGGCTTTTTTTACTTTGTCTTCTTTTACATCGGAACGCTTCCGTTTTTCGCGCCGCTTTTTGGAATCCCCTTTGTGACAAAAAGGCTTCCTGTTATAAAGCGCGTGGCCCGCGTGACGCAATTTTTTGTAAGCCTTTATTTTATCTTTTTCCTTGGCGCTATGGCGGCGCTTAGTTTGTTCGGAGGCAAATAATGATCGCAAGTTTTATTTTGACTTTGATGATGTCGTTCATCGTGATTTTTTTTGTCGCGGGAATGGACGGCTTTTCTTTGGCAAGCTTTGTGTATTCAGTTTTTTTAATCACGCTTTTTGCGGGAATGACTTTTAGCGAGCGAAAGAAAAAGGGGAGCGGAGTGATTTTCCGCCGCATATTCCAAACGGTCTTTGCCGTCGGCTTTTGCGCGGCCTTTATCTCCGACCTTTACGCCGAGCGCGGAAGCATGGCGATTACCTCGCAGGCGATGAGCAACGCGGAGCTTCCCTTTTGCCACATCGCGATTCCCCAAGCGCTGCTTCCGCTTCTTGTAACCAAAAACATAATTTTCCCGGCGAGAATCTCAGGCCACTACGCCGCCGTCGCAAGCATGATTATGATTTGGCTTGTTTGCACGTTGATTCTTGGACGCGGCTGGTGCTCTTGGGTTTGCTTTTACGGCGGCTGGGAAGAAGGCTTTTCGCATTTGGCAAAAAAGCCGCGCATAAAGCTTCTTCCAAAAAACAAGGAGATTCGGGAATTGCATTTTGGCTTTTTCTTTTTCATCGTCCTTGCATCGCTTTGCCAAATGGCTTGCATTTATTGCGAATGGTTCTGCCCCTTCAAACTTGTGACGGAATACAGTCCGGTCAATTCAATTCCAAGTCTAGTCGCGACAATAATTTTTGTCGGCTTGTTCGTCGGCCTTGTAGTCGTTCTTCCGATTCTTACAAAAAAGCGAACGCAATGCAGTACCCTTTGCCCCTTTGGAGCGTTCGCTTCGCTTACCGACCGCTTTAGCGCCTTTAGGATGAAGATCGACACGGAAAAGTGCGTTGGCTGCATGAAGTGCGCGAGCGTATGTCCTTTTAGCGCGATTGACATAAAGACGATTCAAGACAAAAAGGGCAGGCCTGAAATCACTTGCGCAAAGTGCGGCGAGTGCGTCGGAGTTTGTCCGCAAAAAGCGATAAGCTACGAATTTAAGTTTAACAAATGCGGTTGCTCAAGTTCCGCGCCAAAAACTGCCTTTGGTCGCGTTGTCCAAGATCTTTTGTATCCGGCCCAGCTTTTTAGGTTTGCCGCCTTTAGCTTTGCCACGATTATGTCTTCAGGCTTTATGATAAAAAGCCTTAACCTTGCATTTAATTTAATTGGAGGAATAAAATGAAATTAGAAAACGTAAAAAAATTTTTGCATGGATGCAGGGTCGCAAAGACTGCGTTGATTTGCATTTTGGGAGTTCCGATGTTCTTTGTCTTTTCGGAAGTTCCTGCAAACTTTATCGGAAGCTTTTTGCATGTTGACCCGACTTACACAGGCGGCCTTGTCGCAGAAGAGATTGTCGATCCGATTGGAAACGCAAGCGAAAAAGGCGGCTTGGTTTGCTACACTGTTCACCAGCCGGTGACTGGAGCGCGCTGGCAAAAGTCTTCGGAATACTGGCAAGTTGTTTTTAACTATAACGGAGCAGCCGCGCAAAAAAATTCGGTCGTTTACATCGCCGCCGACAACATGGCTCGCGGCGGGCAAGATTGGAATTTCGCGCTTAAAATTGACGGCGTCCAGGGACAAGTTTACGACAACGACGGCTCCTATATTTGCGCCGCGGAAATCTATCCGTTGAACGGCGGCGAGCAAGTAAAGGCTAGAATTCCCTTGCAGGACAAGCGGCTTCAACCGCTTTTGGCTTCCAAAAAAACTTGGCACTACTTTGATTTTGGCGGCGCGGCTGGAGGCGCTTCTCAAGCTTCGGACACCGTTCCTGTTGAAGCGAGTATGGTCGCGAAAAAAAAGGACAAGGGAAAGGATGCGGAAGACGAAGCCTTTATCGAACGCGTCAAGAAAATGTACGACGCCGCCTTCAATAATGGCGCGTCCGACAGTTCCGACGACGGCGCCGACCACATGGTTGCAATAAACGCGGCCCTTGAAGAGTACGGAAAAAAGATTGAGCAGAATCCCAACGATTACATAAGCCTTGCCAACTACGGCTCTTGGCTTGCCAAAAAAGGCGGCGAGTCTTCCGCGCTAAAAGCGATGAAGCTTGTAAAAGAGGCTTACGTTTATTTGGACAAGGCCGCGGAACTTTGCGAAGGCCAAGAAGGCGAGATCGAAGTTTTGATGAACCGCGCTTCGGTTAGCGCTTCCGTTCCCGAGATGGTATTTAAAAAGTCCGAGGTTGGAGCCAACGATTTTATAAAGGTCGCGAATCTTTCCAACAATAAAATCTTAAAGGCGTATTGTTACGCGATGGCTTGTGAATGCTACAAAAAATGCAAAAAGGAATCAAACGCGTTCATCGCTTTGCAAGAAGCAAAAAAGGCGCTAGAATGAGCCTGAGGAGAAAATGAAGGTAACGATTCTGGAAAAGCAACCTGGCGAAGAAGACGAGATAATCGTAAAGTGCGACCAGCTTGACGAAAAACTGACAAGGCTTATTAACCAATTTAAGACTGGCAAAGGCAAAATGAATTTTTACAAGGATTCAAAAATTGTTTTGGTGGAGCCGTCGGAAGTGTTGTACTTTGAGTCGGTTGACGACAAAGTTTTTGCCTACACAAAGGACAGCGTTTACGAAACAAAAGCCAAGCTCTACCAGTTGGAGGAAGAGTTGCCGGTCAGCGATTTCTTTAGGGCCAACAAAGCGGTGATTGTGAACCTTGACAAAATCGACAGCCTTGCGCCGGCCTTTGGCGGCCGCTTTGAAGCGACGTTGGAAAACGGCTACAAGGTTGTCGTTTCAAGAAATTATTTAAATGAGTTGAAGGAGAGGTTGGGCCTATGAATCGTTCAGACAGCAAAAAAGAAATGTTTTCGGTGATGACAAACATTTGCGCCCGCGTCGTCACTTTGATTTTTGTTTTCATCTTGCTCTTCAGAAAATTTTTCAATCCAAGCGGAAACCTTATGATGGGAATCGACGACATTTTGGGCGTGCTTTTTATCGGAGCGGTTTCTGGCCTTGCCTTTGGAATTTTTTACGTCAAAAATAATTTGAGCGCCAGGGGAACCGCGCTCTTGCAGCTTTTGTATTTTGCGATCATCAACGCGACGGTTTGCGCGACAGGCTTTTACCTTAATTGGTTCAAAAGAGGGTTTAAGCATATTCTTGTTGTGGAAGCGATGTTTGTCTTGATTTATTTTTTGGTCACAATTTGCGTTTACATGTTTGACTTTAACGAGGCAAAAAAAATCAACGAAAAGCTAAAGGCAAGAAAGCAGGGGTAGGAAAATGTTAAATATGCCATTGCGGTGTCATATTTTCCGCGCTATAATGCTCTTGTGCAAATCGACCAACTTTTTGAATTTGTTTACGTTCTGATTGACAAAAAGCAAGCGACCGCAAAGGAAATGGCCGCGCGTTTTGGCGTTTCTACGCGAACGATTTACCGCTGGCTTGACGCGCTAAGCCTTTCGGGCGTGCCGGTCTACGCGCTAAAAGGCCGCGGCGGCGGAATCGCGATTCAAGAAAGCTACACCCTGGACAAGCGGCTGTTTTCGGAAGAGGAGCGGCTTGCGATTGTTTCCAGCGTAAAGGCGCTGGGCAGCCTTGGCGGAAACTTTGCGGGAACGGCAGCGGAAAAAGCCGCGTCAAAAATTTCAAGCCTTTCAAAAAACGACGCGGACTGGCTGGAAGTGGACTTTGCGCCTTGGAGCCCGGAAGGCTCGGAAGTGCGGACGCTTTTCGCGACCTTGCGCGATTCAATCTTAAAAAAGCGGCAAGTGGTTTTTGATTATTGTTCCAGCCAAGGAAAAGTCGAGCGGCGGACGGCGCAGCCTTGGAAGCTGGTCTTTAGAGGGCAGGCTTGGTACTTGTTCGCTTGGTGCGAGCAAAAAGAGGACGAGCGCTTTTTTAAGCTTAGCCGAATGCGGAACGTTAGGCAAACGGGCCGCGCCGTAACGGCCGTTCCCAAGACAAAAAAAGATTTTTACCCGGAGGAACAAAAGGCTCCGATGATAAAAATCAGGGCGAGCGTCGCGGCTCCAAAAATTTCTTTTTTGCTTGACGCCTTTGTTTGCCAAGAAATGAAAGTCCGCAAGGACAAAAGCGCGAGCGTCGTGTTCACGGCGCCGGACGAGCCTTGGCTTTGCGACTTTCTTTTGTCGTTTGGCCCCGACCTACAAGTTTTGTCGCCCGCGCGCGTAAAGGAAGAAGTGGCCCTGCTTGCCAAAAAAATTTCTTTGCAATATAAAAGTTAAAACTTGACATTCTGTTGTCATATTTAGCGCGCTATAATAAGGGCATGAACGATAGACCGCAATTTAAGGACATTTCCTCATTTGAAGAATTTTCAAAATACTATTGGTATCGCGAGGAGCTTAAAAAAATCTGCAAGGCTCTTGGCCTTGATTCTAGCGGAATGAAGGCGGAATTGAACCGCGTCATCGAGGAATACTTTAATGGAAACAAAATCCTTCCCAAGCCAAAAAGCGCTTCCGACGCGGCGGGTAAGCCAAGCGCGAATGGCGGGTCCGGCGCAGTTTCCAAGCCCAAAAATCGGGCGGCGGCTTCCAAAGATAAAAACTGCCAGCTCACCTTAAAGACTGGCCTTGTCGCTTGCAGCTTTAAGTTCAGCCAGCGCGCCCGCGACTTTTTCAGTTCCCAAACCGGAATCAAAAACTTTAAGTTCAACGCGGACATGGTGGCCACCGTCAAAAAAGTCAAGGAAACAGGCGACGAGTCTTTCACTCTCGGAGACCTTTTGGACGTTTACTACGGCAAAAAGACTTACGCGCGCTACGACAAGGTTTCCCTGCAATGGAACAAATTTGTCCAAGACTTTTGCGCCGACCCCGCGACCGCGGCCTTTCCAAACAAACTAAAAAGCGCCGCCGCCCTCTGGAAAATCGTCCGCGATTCCAGCCGCCCAAAAGTCTACGCGCATTCATTATTGGAAGAATTTAAGGAGGAACTATAATGCCATTCGACTACAAAAAGGAATTCAAGGAATATTACCTTCCGCCCGCAAAGCCGCAAATTGTGGACGTTCCCAAAATGCAGTTTGTCGCGGTTCGCGGAAAAGGAAATCCAAACGAGGAAGACGGCGAATACAAGGCCGCGCTTGCCGTTCAATACGCGATTTCGTACGCAATCAAAATGAGCAAAAAGGGCGACCGCCGCATAGATGGCTACTTTGACTATGTCGTTCCGCCGCTGGAAGGCTTTTGGTGGCAGGAGAAAAACGGCGAGGTCGTAGCGGGCTTTGACTACGCGGACAAATCTTCTTTCAATTGGATTTCCGCGATACGCCTTCCAGACTTTGTGGCAAAAAAAGATTTTGAATGGGCCAAGGAAACGGCGGCAAAAAAGAAAGGCATTGACTGTTCGCGCGCGGAATTGCTTTCGATAAAGGAAGGCCTATGCGTTCAAGTAATGCACACAGGCTCTTACGACGCGGAACCTGCGACCGTAAAATTGATGGACGACTTTGCCGCCGCCAACGGTTATGCGCTTGATTTTTCTGCCGAAAGGCTCCACCATGAAATATACTTGAGCGACCCGCGCAAGACCGCGCCGGAAAAGTTAAGGACCGTGATACGCCATCCGGTAAGGAAAATATAATGAAAAACGAACTCTTGCAAAACAGCGACAAGCTTCACACAACGCCGATGGGCGTAGACCGCATCCGCCGCAACCTTGCGCTCTGTGACGACGTTGCGGACGTTGTCGCTTGGTGCCGCGCTAAAATCGAATCCTCCGCCGCCTCCATCGAGTGTCGGGGGAAAAACTGGTATTGTAGGATTGACGGCTGCGTCATTACCGTGAACGCCTACAGTTGGACAATAATCACGGCCCACAAAAAAGCTTAAAACGCGCTATACTAAAAGCGCAAGGAGAAAGATATGCCAAGACCCAAAACAAAAGACGAACTGTTGAAAGCCGCCGATCAAAACTACAAGACGCTTATGCAAATGGTTGACGGCCTTAGCGAAAAGGAATTAGAAACGCCCTTTGACTTTTCGGGCCAGCCAAGCAAAAAAGAGGCGCACTGGAGCCGCGACAAAAACGTCCGCGACGTTTTGATTCACCTTTACGAATGGCACCAGCTTATGCTGGCCTTTCCCAAAAACAACGCCAAGGCCGCCGACAAAAAATCCGCCGTCGCCTTTTTGCCTGCGGACTATTCTTGGAAAACTTACGGCCAGATGAACATGATGTTTTGGAAGCGGCATCAAAAGACCAGCCTTGAAACGGCAAAAGAATTGTTGGCGCAAAGCCACGCGGCTGTAATGAAGTTGATAAAAAAATACAGCGACCAAGAATTGTTCACAAAAGGATATTTTTTGTGGACAGGAAACGCCGCGCTTGGAAGCTTTTTTGTAAGCAACACTTCAAGCCACTACGATTGGGCAATCAAAAAGCTGAAGGCCCACAAAAAAAACTGCGCGGACTAACCGCGCGACAATCGGAGCGGCCAATGCATTTTGTCAGCGCAAAGGCAATTCTAACCACTCGTCCCTGCGGAATGAACATTTATCGCGGCTGTTCCCACGGCTGCGTTTACTGCGACTCGCGAAGCAAATGCTACCAATTTACGCACGACTTTGAAGACATCGAAGTTAAGCAAAACGCGCCGGAACTTTTGGAAGAAGCCCTGCGCAAAAAGCGAAAGCGTTGCATGATTGGAACAGGAAGCATGGGCGACCCTTACGTTCCAATCGAAAAGGAATTGCGCCTAACCCGCCGCTGTTTGGAAATCATCGACCGCTACAATTTTGGAGCGGCGGTGTTGACAAAATCCGACTTGGTCTTGCGGGACCTGGACTTGCTTTCTTCGATAAACAAAAAAACAAAGGCGGTCGTGCAAATGACGCTTACCACAGCCGACGACGAGCTTTGCAAAATATTGGAGCCCGGCGTTTGCCCAACAAGCCGCCGCGTCCAAGTTTTGCGCGAGTGCAAGGAGCGCGGCATTCCGACCGTCGTGTGGCTAAGCCCGCTTCTTCCATTCATCAACGACACGCAGGAAAACATTGACGCGATTTTTGGCTTTTGCGCCGAAGCGGGCGTAAAGGCGATTTTATGCTTTGGCATAGGACTGACCTTGCGCGAAGGAAACCGCGAATATTTTTACGCGGCCCTTGACCGCGCGGCCTTGCGCGATTCCCGTTTTGCGGGAATGAAAGAGCGCTACCAAAAAACTTTCGGCTATTCATACATGGCCACAAGCCCGCGCGACAAGGAGCTTATGACGCGCTTGGCCCGGCTCTGCGCGGAAAAAAATATTATGCTAGGAACGGATTCAGTCTTTAAGTGGATGGAAGAATTTCCGGCCGCCGCGCAAGGCGACCCGATGCAGCCGGAATTATTTTAGCGCCCGCGCTTTTTGGCCATGAAATCTTTTTCGTGCCCGCGCTTTTTGCCGCGCTTGGTTTTTCCGAGCGCATTGCGCAAAAACAAAAAAAGCGCTATATTCAAGCGGCTTACAAAGACAGTTCGCAGTCCTTCCTGTCTATAAACAAAACCAGGTCAATTCTATTTTTTGAGGTCATTTTATGAATGAACTTTTTCTCGCGGCGACATTGTTGCTGTCATTTGGCGGAACCATTGTCTTCCTTAAAGTTTTTGGAAAGGGCGGCTTGTTCGCCTGGATTGGAATTTGCACGCTCTTGGCCAACATCGAAGTCACGCTTCTTGTGCGCGCCTTTGGCATGGACCAAACGCTTGGAAACACCTTGTTCGCGGCCACCTTTCTTGCCACCGACATACTAAGCGAAATCTACGGAAAAAAAGAAGCCCACAAGGGCGTTCTTGCCGGCATTTTCACAAACGTGACTTTCATTCTTTTGAGCCTTATGTGGATCCGCTACATTCCCGCCGAAGGCGATTGGGCCAGCGGCTTTGTTCGCGGACTTTTTTCCAACACGCCCAGAATGTTGACTGCCAGCCTTTTGGCCTATGTTGTTTCGGAATGGATTGACGTAAACCTCTACCACGCTTGGTGGAAGCTTACGGAAAAAAAATTCGGAAGCCGCGACAAATTCCTTTGGTTCCGCAACAATTTTTCAACGCTTGTCTCTCAATTCGTGAACATCGTTTTGTTCAACTTTGGAGCCTTTTGGGGAATCTATCAATTCAACGAACTTGTCGCCATCACAGCGTCGTGCTACGTGATTTACATCGTGACCAGCTTGCTTGACACGCCCTTCATTTACTTGGCGCGAAAAATCGCCGCGCTCAAGTCAATCGAAGGTTAGGCCTTTGGCGCGCCGCCTGACTGACGCATTAGTTTCGGGCGGCGATGGCGGCTTCCACCAAATCAGGATTCTTAAAATACCAATCTTTCGCGGAACGGTTGTAGTAGCCAAAAAGCTCGTTGAAGCTTCCGCTTGCGGGCACTTTCCAGTTTCCGTTGTCCCAAAGGAAGGCCGCCATTTTGTAGCCCTTCACTTTTCCAAGATAGTATTCAAACCAGGCTTTGCGCTGCTCGTTGTTGTTCTTGTTTGTCGCTCCCATTTCGCCGATGACGACGGGGTCTTGCATCGCAAAAGAGTAGGGCGTGTACATGTGGACCGAAAGCGCTAGCCTTCCTGAGCCGGCGGAATCATTTGGCATTTTAAACGCGGAGGCGAGCGCCGCTCCGGGACTGGCCACATACGCGGGAACCATTACAAGGCGCTTGGCGTTGTTTCCGCCTGACTCGCGGATCGCTTCCAAACAAAGTTGGTTCAGCTCGTTTACGCATTTTGCCGCGTCCTTGCAAGCCGAGCAAGAGGCTTCCCAATTCCATTCGTGCTTGTCGCCAGGCAAACGCGGCTCGTTAATCGTTTCAAAAACCAGCCGCTCGTCGTAGCCGTTGTTAAAGGCGGCCGCGATTTGCGACCAAACGTTGTAAAGATAGCGCTTGGATTCATCCAGGCAAGAAGAAGCGGGGCTGTAGCCTTTGTGGCCGTTTGCAGCGCAGGTTGAAGGAGTGATGTTGTCATGGTGAACGTTGATGATTACATACAAGCCTTCGGCGATGGCCCAATCGACGATTTCTTTTGCGCGGGCCATCCAACTGGGCGAAACGGTGTATTTTGAATCGATGTGGTCGTGCCAAGAAATCGGAATGCGTATGGCAGAAAAGCCTTTTGCCTTTATTCCGGCAATCATCGCCTGCGTTGTTTTGGGCATGCCCCAATTTGTCTCTGTGTTGTTTCCAAGGCTTGTGTTTCGTCCGGCCCAGCCGTTTGCAGGATCTCCGCCGGCAAAGGCGTCAAGGGTGTTTCCCAAGTTCCAGCCAAATTTCATCGCGTCGACAATTTGGGCGGCGCTGGACGAGCCAAAGTCTTTTGAGCCAGTGTCAACGACAAGGCTTGTCGTGGAGTAGAGTTTTTCCTTTGCAAATGGAGCGGAAGCAGGGCTTGCGGCGTTGGCTGCGCTTGAGGCGTTGGCGCAAGCTGTGAAAAGCAAGAGCGCCGTGGAAAGCGCGAAAAATTTTGTGGCTTTGTTTTTCATAAAAAATAGTATAGCAAAGAACAATCCTTTTGGCTATAATTTTATCGTGATTTTAAACACAGGCCAGCGAACGGACATTCCCGCCTTTTACTCTGAATGGTTCATGAACCGCGTCCGCGAAGGCTTTGTCATGGTTCGGAACCCTTACAACCAAAGCGCGGTGACCCGCTATGAAATAAATCCCGGCCTTGTGGACATGATCGGCTTTTGCTCAAAGAACCCTATTCCTATGCTGCCGTACATTGCGGAACTGGACGAGCGCGGCTTCGCGCAATATTGGCAAGTCACGATTACGCCGTATGGCCGCGACATAGAGCCAGGCGTTCCCGACAAGCGCGGGATTGTCGCCGCTTTCCAAAAACTTTCGGCGCTGGCGGGCAGGGACAGAATCGTCTGGCGCTACGACCCGATTTTTCTTGACCAAAAATACACGGCGGACGTTCACCTTAAGGCCTTTGAAAGCCTCGCGCGCGCCCTAAGCGGCTGGACAGACTATTGCGTAATCAGCTTCATCGATTTGTATCCAAAAGTTAGGCGCAATTTTCCGCAGGCGCGCGAACTAACGCAAGAACAAAAAATCGCGCTCGGCTGCGGCTTGATTCAAATAGCCTCTCGTTATGGCATTGTTGTAAGAACTTGCGGCGAAGGGGATTTTTTGGCCAAATACGGAGCGGAATGCGGCGGCTGCATGACGCCGGCCATTTACGAAAAAGCCTTGGGCCAACCGCTTTCCTTTCCGCGCTTTACGCCTTCGCGCTCTGAGTGCGCCTGCTATCTTTCCTGCGACATAGGCGCCTATTCTTCATGCCAACACTTTTGCCGCTACTGTTACGCAAACAGCGACTTGAGCGCGGTAAAGAAAAACGCGGGCCTGCATGACCCGCGTTCGCCGTTTTTGATTGGAGGCCCGCTTCCCGGCGATGTCGTTCGCCAAGCGGAGCAAAAAAGCTGGAAGGCCGCGCCGCCCAAGGAAGTCCAAAGGGAGCTTTTCTAGCCTTCAAACTGGTCGATTTGCCGGCCGATCTCGTTGATGGATTCCTCAACGATTCCCGAAATGTCCGAAAGCGCCTTTCCAGTGGAATTGATTTTTTCGGCGCTGGAGCTCATTTGGTCCATGCCTTGCTTCATCGATTTTGTTTTGTCCTGCAAGTTTGAGACTTCGTCCATAATCGCGCGGCTGTCCAAAGACATTTTTTGCGAGGCTTGCTGGACTTGCTGAGCGCTTTCGTTCATAACGCGCAGGGAGTCGGTGATCTGGGCGGAACCGGTTTGCTGCTCGCTCATCGCGGCCTTTATTTGCTGGACCAAAGTGTCGGTTTCGCGAATTTCCTCGGCAAGGTGGTCGTAGCCCTGCGCGCCGCGCTGCGTGGCTTCAACAACCGTTTCGATGTTTGATCGAATCAGGCCAAGCTGGTTTCCGATTGTCTTTGACTGCTCGGTAGAAGTTTCGGAAAGCTTTCTGATTTCGTCGGCTACGACCGCAAAGCCTTTTCCGGCTTCGCCGGCGTGCGCCGCTTCTATGGCCGCGTTCATGGCAAGCAAGTTTGTTTGCTCGGCGATGTTCGCGATTACGGTGTTGGCTTCGCTCAAAAGCAGCGACTGGGTTTCGATTTCGCCGATTTTCGTTTTCAATTCGTTTTGCGTTTTGGCTCCGCTTTCCGCGTCGTTCGCGATTTCGGCAAAGGAGCCTGCCATCTTGTCAACGGATTCGTTCACTTCCGAAATGCTGTTGATCATTTGTCCAACCGCGTTTGACGCGCTATGAGCCGAAAGCGTTTGCGACTCAACAAGGCGTTCAAGCGAGCGTATGCTTTCTATTACGGAATTCATGCTGCTGGCGGTTTGGTCAACGCCTTGCGCCTGGTCCGTAAGGTTGGAATTCATTCCGCCGATGTTTTCAAGAACTTGCGAAATCGCGTCCTGTGTGTCGCTCGTTCCGTCTTTAAGAGACTGGCCGGCTTGCTCCAAAGAAATTTTTGACTGCTTCATGCTTTCGATTATTCCGCTAAGGCGCTCCGAGAAAGTGTTGAAGCCGTTGGCCAAAAGCGACGCTTCCTTTGTGAAGAAGTCGGGGTATTTTTTTGAAAAGTCTCCGCGCGCGATCGCGTCGCAGCCGGTTGCCATAAGCTTAAAGCTTTTTGAAACGCGGTTGGAAAGAATCGCGTCAATCAAAACCATGACGACAAAGATAATCGCGACGCCTGCTATGACCATCAAAATCAGCTTTATGTATTCGCCCGAAAAATCGGTGATTGGTCCCTGCGTGATGATGAACCAATCCGTGTTTTGTATTTGGCGGACGCCGAAGAACTTGTCTTTTTCGACAAAGGCTTTAGCCGTTCCGTCAAGATATGAAGCTTTTGTGTATGACGCAAATGGAATGTTGTCAAAGTAGTTTTCGTTCATTATCGCGGCGGGATTGTTGTTTGTAAGGTAAAGGCCTTCGCGCGTGATCAAGTTTATGCTGCTGTTTTTTGAAAGGTGAATGTTCTCTACGGCGTCGGAAAGCGCGTCCAAAACAATGTCAAAGGCAGAAACGCCTATAAGCTTTCCGCTCTTGTCAAGAACGTTGTAGCTTATCGTGACGATGATTTTTCCTGTGTTGACGTCGTTGAAAGGCTCGGTGTAGCAAAGCTTGTTGCGGTTGTTGACCGCGTTCTTGTGCCAAAGGCGCGACTGCATGTCAAAGTCGCCCGGCGCTTCCCAGCCGGAGTGGGAAATCAATGTTCCTCCGTCCCAAATTTGTTCCGCCGTGGCGTAATACAAAAGCGTGTCGGCCGGAAGGTCTTTTCCCATGCTTTGAATGACGGCCTTCATCGCGCCGCGGTCGCCGTCCAGCGCGGGAATCACGTTGGACAAGTTAAGGACCATGTCGTTGTATTCGCCCAAGATTCCGGAAATCTCCTTGTCCAAAGTTTCCATCGTTTGGTTTACCGAGGCGGCCGTGGTTTTTTCCACGATATGCTTCATCACGAACATGTATGAAACGCTCAAAAACAGCGTTACAATCAACATTGAGCCGATTGTTCCAATCATAAGCTCGCGTCTAAGGGACATGTATTTTTTGCTTTTCATCGCTCCTCCGAGTTGCTAAAAAATAAATAAAAGACATATTATTATAGCGCAAATTGTTATAAAAAGATAGTCCACGGCGGCCCCGCTCGAACAAACAGTTTAAGTCTTGAAAACTATAATACGATTGCCAGTCCGCGTGAGCGGGCCTGTGGATAATTTCCTATGCAAAACGGCGCGAAGCGACGTAGCGGCCACTTGCTTTATCACAAATTCTGCCTTATAATAAAGGCAACAACTTACACTCTAGGAGAACAATTATGAGCAAATACGCGGGAACGCAGACAGAGAAAAACTTGCTGGCGGCCTTTGCCGGAGAGTCGCAGGCGCGCAACAAGTACGTTTATTTTTCGCAGGTAGCCCAAAAAGAGGGCCAGGACAAAATCGCCAAGATTTTTGAAAAGACCGCCAACAACGAAGAGCAGCACGCCAAAATGTGGCTTACCGAGTTGGAAGGCATAAAGGATTCGACCTCTAACCTAAAGGCGGCCGCCGACGGCGAAAACCACGAATGGACCGACATGTACGAAGGCTTTGCCAAAACCGCCGAAGCGGAAGGCTTTGCCGCCTTGGCCGCCAAGTTCCGCGCCGTGGCTCAAATCGAAAAGCGCCACGAGGAGCGCTACCGCTCATTGTTGAACGACGAGGACACTTCAAAGAAGCTTAAGGAGTCAACCGTAAAGGTTTGGGAATGCCTAAAGTGCGGCCACATCGTAGTTGGCCCAACCGCTCCCGAATACTGCGTCACTTGCGGCGAATACAACCAGTATTTTGAGGTCCGCGAGGACAACTACGACCTTATCATGACTTGGGGAAGGTAGTCGCCGCGCCTTTTGGCCTTGAAAACATTTAAGGTTAGAAAGCCTAAAAAGCCGCCCGACGGGGCGGTTTTTTTGTTTAAATTCCAGCAAAATTCCCTTGACAATGTGGCGATTCAAGCGTATTATTAGTGTATACCGTGCACGAGCACGATACGGAGGATGTTATGAAATGCGTTGCTGGCGTTGATTTGGGAACACAGAGCATGAAGGTTGTTCTCTACGACTATGAAAGCAAAAAAACTATCGAAAGCGGTTCTTGTCCGATGGACTTGATTTCCAAGGATGACGGAACGCGCGAGCAGACAACGGAAATGTACGAGAAAGGCCTTGACGTTTGCTTTTCCAAATTGAGCGCGGAAGGAAAGGCCTCCATTCAGGCCATCGGCGTTTCTGGCCAGCAGCACGGCTTTGTTCCTCTTGGAGAGGACGGAAAGGCCCTTTACAACATCAAATTGTGGAACGACACTTCCACCGCGGAAGAGTGCAAGGTTCTTACCGACGCTCTTGGCGGAAAGGAAAAGGTTGTCGAGGCCGTCCAGAACTTTATGCTTCCTGGCTTTACCGCTCCCAAAATTTTCTGGCTCAAGCGCCACAAGCCCGACGCCTTTGCCAAGCTAAAGTACATCATGCTTCCGCACGACTATTTGAATTTTGTCTTTACCAAAAATTACGTTATGGAATCGGGCGACGCTTCGGGCACCGCTCTCTTTGACAGCGTTAACAGAAAGTGGTCCAAGACCGTTTGCGACGCCGTCGATCCTTCTTTGCTTGAAAAGCTTCCAAAAATCATTAAGGACGACGAAGCTTGCGGGGCCGTCACGGAAGAGGCTGCCAAGCGCTTTGGAATCCCGGCTGGCATTCCGGTTTCGGCCGGCGGCGGAGACAACATGATGAGCGCGATTGGAACAGGTTGCGTTAAAGGCGGAACGTTGACAATGTCGATGGGAACGAGCGGAACCCTTTACGGTTTTTCAGACAAGTCGGTCGCCGACCCGGAAAACGGAATCTCAGGATTCGCTTCCTCTACCAACGGCTACCTTCCGCTTTTATGCACGATGAACTGCACTGTCGCTTCAGAAGAAATCCGCGCGCTCTTTAACCTTGACGTAAAGGAATTTGACGGCGAGGCGCAAAAGGCCAAGCCCGGCTCGGACGGCGTTTTTGTTTTGCCCTTCTTTAACGGCGAGCGCACGCCAAACCTTCCGCACGGCCGCGCCTCGATCACAGGCCTTACAGTGGCCAACAGCAATCGCGCCAACATCGCGCGCGCCGCTTTGGAAAGCGCCGTATTCTCAATGCGCGGCGGTTTGGAAGCCTTTAGAAAGCGCGGCTTCACTCCCAAAGAATTGCGCCTTACAGGCGGCGGCGCGAAGAGCCCGATTTGGCGCCAAATCGTAGCCGACATTCTTAACTTGCCGGTAAAAGTTCCGACATCAAGCGAAGCCGCCGCTTTTGGCGCGGCATTGCAGGCGCTTTGGTGCTTGGAAAAATCCGCCGGCAAAAACGTTTCGATGGAAGCGCTCGCCGACAGCCATGTTGAGTTGGACGAGTCAAAGACGACCAACCCAATCGCGGAAAACGTCAAGGCTTACGACGCGGCCTTTGTCGAGTACAACAAGATTTTGAACCAAGTTTCGCCGCTATATGTGTAGCGGAGACGGACATAAATAGGAGGATAGCGGCACTGCGATTGGCGGTAAGCCAAAAATCGTTTGCTAGCCGCATAAGCGGCAACATCCGCGCTCGCAACTAAGCTCGCGCGGACAGCCGTAATATAAGGAGGACTTACAATGAAAATCAAATCGGTGTTCGGACACTCATTCGAGCGTTACGGAAAAGTTTTGACAGGCTACGACGTGAAGGAATTGCTTTCCAAGCTTGATTCCACGACGGAAAAGCCAAAGGACAAAGTAATCTACACTCCGGGCGACGCGGGCCTTGAGTCGCTTCCTGTGGCCAAGCAGTTCAGCACGAACGCTTACGGCGGAATGCCGATTCAAATCGGCTACTGCAACGGCTTTAACACAAAGCTTAACTGCCTTGAATGGCACCGCGGAAGCGAAATCAACATTCCTTCAACCGACATCGTTTTGCTTTTGGCTCCGCTTCAGTCCGTAAAGAACGGAAAGCTCAACACAAACTGCGTCGAGGCTTTCTACGTTCCCGCTGGAACCGTCGTGCAAATTTACGAGACGACGCTCCACTACGCGCCTTGCAACGGCGTCAAGGGAAAGGAAGTGAACCCAGACGGCTTCCGCGTCGTGATCATTCTTCCCAAGGGAACCAACTTGGACAAGCCCAAAATCAGCGACTTGGATAAAGAGGACAAGCTTTTGTGGGCCGCCAACAAGTGGCTTATCGCCCATCCTGAAACTTCTGAGGCCAAGCAGGGCGCCTTTGTCGGCTTGCAGGGCCCCAACATCAATCTTGCGAATTAGCGGAGCGCGAGCGACGCGCTTCCAATTCATAAAACATAGGAGAACTTTATGGACAAGTGGACAAACATTCCAAACGTAAAATTGGGAATCATCGCGGTAAGCCGCGACTGCTTCATCATCTCGCTTTCTGAATCAAGAAGAGCGGCCATCGCCAAAGCCTACGGCTCGGACCTTTACGAGTGCAAGGTTACGGTAGAAAACGAGCTTGACATGCTCAAGGCCGTCGAGGACGTAAAGAAGGCTGGCTGCAACGCGCTCTGCGTCTTCCTTGGAAACTTTGGACCGGAAACACCCGAAACATTGATCGCCAAAAACTTTGACGGCCCGGTAATGTACGCCGCCGCCGCAGAAAGCTCATACAAGAACGGCGGCTTGATTGACGGACGCGGCGACGCTTACTGCGGCGTTCTCAACTGCTCTTACAACTTGGGACTCCGCCACCTCAAGGCCGTTCTTCCTGAGTATCCTGTTGGAACAGCGGAAGACGTCGCCAAAATGATGAAGGACTTTGTTCCGGTAGCCCGCGCGCTCATCGGCTTGGCCCACCTCAAGATCATCACATTCGGACCCCGCCCGCAAGACTTCTTTGCCTGCAACGCTCCGATCAAAGGCCTTTACGACATCGGCGTAGAGATCGAAGAGAACTCAGAGCTTGACTTGTTGGTTTCTTACAAGGCGCACGCTGGCGACAAGCGCATCGACGACATCGTAAAAGACATGGCCGCCGAGCTTGGATCTACAGGCAACAACTATCCTGACTTCCTTCCCCGCATGGCGCAGTTTGAAATCACATTGCTCGACTGGGCGGAAAAGCACAAGGGAGCGCGCGACTACGTCGTATTCGCCGACAAGTGTTGGCCTGCCTTCCCTGAGGCATTTGGATTTGAGCCTTGCTATGTAAACAGCCGCTTGGCCAGCCGCGGAATTCCGGTTGCCTGCGAAGTTGACATTTTTGGCGCCTTGAGCGAATACATCGGCTCTTGCGTTACAGGAACTCCTGTCACCTTGCTCGACATCAACAACACCGTTCCGCAAGATTTGTACGACGACGAAATCAAGGGAAAGACAAAGTATCCCTACAAGCTTACGGACACATTCATGGGCTTCCACTGCGGAAACACTCCCTTCTGCCATTTGAACAAAGACAGAAAGCCTGGAGTTAAGTACCAGTTGATCCAGCACCGCTTGCTCGAGCCCAAAGGAAGCGAGCCTGACTTTACTCGCGGAACCTTGGAAGGCGACATTGCCGCCGGCGACATCACATTCTTCAGATTGCAGACACGCCCGGACACAAAGCTCCAGGCATACGTTGCCGAAGGCGAAGTCTTGGAAGCCGCCACACACTCATTCGGCGGAATCGGCGTGTTCGGCATCCCGGAAATGGGCCGCTTCTACCGCCATGTTTTGGTAGCCAAGCAGTATCCGCACCACGGAGCCGTTGCCTTTGGCCACGTAGGAAAAGCCTTGTGGACAGTCTTCCAGTACCTCGGAATCGAAGACATCGCCTACAACCAGCCAGCGGGTACTCTCTACGCTACGGAGAATCCGTTCGCTTGAGGCATTAAAACCGATTGCGCGAGTTTGCCGCAAGGCAAACTCGGTAGCGAACGTAAGTGAGCGCAAGAATCCGTTCGCGTAATGCGAGCTAAAATCGGTCGCCGAAAATCCGGCGGCCGACACTGACCAAAACTTGCGGCGAGCCAACCTACCTCCGGCTGGCTCGCCGCTTTTTTTTGCGCGCATTGCTACCCTTCCTTTTTTGCGCTAATATAATTCCATGCAAAACATTTTCAACCAAAAAAAGACCGCCGCGCAAGTTACGGTGGAGCAAGTTCTTAAAATAAAGAAGGGCGAAAAAGTCCTTATCATCGCAAATCCAAAAACAGCGCAAATAGCGCAAGACCTTTACACGGCTTCCTCCGACGCTGAGGCCGACGCGGTGTTGATTTACCAGCGCGAAAAGACTTCGCTGGACAACGCCGAGCCTAGCGTCATCGCCGCCATAAAAACCGCTCCCGACGTAATCATGTCTATCTCAAGCGTAAAGCTGGGCCACGACGCTGAGGCGGAGGCAAATCCTTATGTCGGAGAGAACGGCGTAAAATACGACAGCGCTTTTGACTACCTGCTTGAAGGAAAGAAATGCATTCGCGCGATTTGGACGCCAGGCCTTACGCCCGAAATGTTCGAGCGGACGGCTTGCATCGACTACGACGAGTTGGGCGAGCGCTGCAAAAAGCTTATGGCAAAATTCAAAGGCGCGGTCTCCGTCCGCGTAACCGCTCCCGGAGGAACGGACGTAACGATTCCAGTCGAAGGCCGCGATCCGTTAAGCGACGACGGCAACTTTTCAAAGCCCGGCGCTGGCGGAAACATTCCCGCCGGAGAAGTCTTTATCAGCCCGGTTGTCGGAAACGGCGTTGACAAAGGCTGTGACGGAACAATCGTTTACGACGGCTCGATGACTTTTGCGGACGGAGACTCAATCATAAGCACGCCGATTGTAGTAAAAGTCCAGCATGGTTTTGTAACCGACATCTCCGGCGGCGACGAAGCCAAACGCTTGCAAAAAACGATAAGCGATGCGGAGGCCCGTTCGATTCAAATGGAAAAGAAGGGCGCTCTTCCCCAAGGACAGGGCGAAGTTTACAAGCGCAACGCCCGCAACATCGGCGAGCTTGGAATCGGCCTTAACCCTTCCGCAACGATTAGCGGCAACATGCTGGAGGACGAAAAAGCCTTCCAGACTTGCCACTTTGCAATCGGCTGCAATTACGACGACGACGCGCCCAGCCTGATCCACCTGGACGGCGTTGTCCGCCAGCCGACGATTGTGATTAAGTATAAGGATGGAACGGAATTTGTCGCGCTGAACAAGGGCACGCTAAAAGTTTAACCTTCGCGCTATCTGCTCGCGGCTTAGCTCTTCGCTTTGCTTGAGCATGGAGACGGGAACGCCGTAGGATTTTTCTAGGGCTTCGTCCATGAGGACTTCTTCTACGGTTCCCAAGTCGATGTCGTGGTTGGGGTAAAAGAGCATCACGGTGTCGGCGTATTTTTTTGTAAGGTCAAGCTCGTGCATGGAGATGTAGACAGGAACGCAAGTGGCGGCGCTGTATTCCTTTAGGTATTTGAGAGCGGCTTCTTTTTGGCGGTCTTCCATTGCAAAAAAGGGCTCGTCCATAAAAATTGATTTGGAGCCGTAGAGTAGGGCGAAGGTGACCAAGGCCCTTTGAAGCTGGCCTTTTGAAAGCGCGGAGAACTTTTTGTCCAGCAAATCTTGGACTTCAAAAACTTCTTGGATTTCTTGTAAAAAATCTTTTTTGTTGTCCAAAATGCCGGAAGCCGAGCCGCGCAAATTTCCGTTTTTGTAAACGTATTCCAAAAGAGCAGCGGTCTCTTCGTCAGTGTCCAATTCCATGTTTTGGTAAATGTAGCTGGCAAACTGTTCGCGGTCTTCCGGCGAGACGCCGCTTGTGTCCTGGCCAAAAATTTTTACGCTTCCCGCTTGGGGCAAAACGCGGCCGGCGGCCAAGAGCATAAAGGTTGACTTTCCGCTTCCGTTGGGGCCGACAAGGCTTACAAAGCCTGCGGGGAGCGCGGCGTTAAAATGGTCAAAGATTGCGGGCGGAACGATTTGCTTTCCGTCGTCGTCAACGTCGCCTTCCACAGGCGGATACGCAAAGTGAACGTCTTCAAATTTCAAGAAACTCATGCAAAGCATTATATTGAATTCTTCAAACTTTTTCTATATAATATTCGCACCATGAAAACTTCAAAATTTCTTATTTCCACTCTCCGCGATTCTCCTAACGACGCGGTGATTGCAAGCCACCAGTTGATGATGCGTAGCGGAATGATCCGCAAATTGGGCAACGGCCTTTATTCATACATGCCGATTGGCTTTAAGTCTTTTACAAAAGTGATGAACATAATCCGCGAGGAATTGGACAAGGCCGGCTGCCTTGAAATGAAGCCGACTGTGATTCAGCCCGCGGAAATCTGGAAGGAAAGCGGACGCTGGGACAAGATGAGCGGCGAAATGCTGACTCCCCAAAACCGTGGCGGCCAGGACATGGTCGTAAGCCCCACGGCCGAAGAAGCTTTTACCGCGTTGGTCCGCGACGGCTTGGAAAGCTACAAGCAGCTTCCGATGACGCTTTACCAAATCAACACAAAATACCGCGACGAAATCCGTCCCCGCTACGGCGTCATGCGCGGCCGCGAGTTCACGATGATGGACGCCTATTCTTTTGACGCGGACCAAGCCTCGTTGGACGCCTCTTACGACAACGTGGCCGCCGCTTACAGAAAAATCTACAAGCGCTTGGGCCTGTCCATCATTTCCGTAAAGGCAGACACTGGCAGCATGGGCGGTTCAGGCTCGGAAGAATTTATGGTTGAGTCACCGGTTGGCGACGACACTTTGATTTTGTGCCCCAAGTGCGGCTACGCGGCCAACGTAGAAAAGGCGGCCTGCAAGCCTGATTCCAACGGCTCCGTTCCGACAAACGAAAAACTGGAAGAAGTTGCCACGCCCAATGTCTTTAGCATTGAGGACATGGAAAAATTCTTTGGAGCCAAGAGCAATCAGTTCATCAAGGCGATTGTCTGCCGCGTCACAAACTGCGCTTTGGATTTGAGCGGAGTCAAGGGAGCGGAATCATTTAAGCGCGTTGAGGACAACGCCGGAAAGTATTATCCGCTAAGCTACTTTGTGGTTTTGATTCGCGGCGACTTGGAATTGAACGATACAAAACTGGCCGCCTTCCTAAAGGCGAGCGAAGCGGGCTTGGCGGGCGACGACGAAATCGTAAAATACGCCAACGCTCCGCACGGATTTGTAGGCCCGCTCAACTGCAACTGCCCTGTCATCGCCGACAAGAGCGTAATCGACATGGACGCAAGCGGCGCCTTTGTTTCGCTCATGCATGACGCATATATCGGTGCCAGCAAGGAAGGCTTCCACGCAAAGCATGTTGAACCCTTGCGCGACTTTAGCGTTTGGACTTGCGGCGACTTTAGGACGGTCGTTCCCGGCGACAAGTGCCCCGAATGCGGCGAAGAGCTTTACAGCAAAAAAGGCAACGAGCTTGGCCACATCTTTAAGCTGGGCGACAAGTACACAAAGAGCATGAACGTGACTTACCTTGACCAAAACGGAAAGGCCGCCACTCCGATTATGGGCTGCTACGGAATCGGCGTTGACAGAACGCTTGCCTCAATCATCGAGGAGCGCCACGACGACAACGGAATCATTTGGCCGATGACTGTGGCTCCCTTCCAAGTCGTCATCGTTCCGATAAAGTATGAAGGCGCGATGAAAGAGGCGGCCGACAAGATTTACGGCGAGTTGCTTTCCGCCGGCGTTGACGTTTTGCTTGACGACCGCGCGGAGCGTCCCGGCGTTAAGTTCAAGGACTTTGACTTGATTGGCATTCCGCTCCGCATCGTAGTGGGCGACAAAAACCTTCCCAACGTGGAAATGAAGCTGCGCTCGGAGAGCGACGCGCAGTTGGTTCCGGCCGACCAAGCCGCTGCCAAAGCCGCCGAGATTGTAAAGGCGGAATTGGATAAATTGAACGCGTAAGAAATTATGGCCGCGCGAAAATCGCGGGCCTTTAAAACGACAAAAGCCGCCATCGCTGGCGGCTTTTGTTTTTATGCGCGGTTCCTGTTGCGGCGCGCCTTGACCCCTTCCTACTTGATGTGGAAAGTCGCCTGGCCCAAGAAAGATGAAACGCGCTTGTAGGCGTCCTTGTTCTTTTGGACTTCTTCTATAAAACTGTCGGCGGCGCCACCTTCCGGCGCGAAAACGCCGAACAAGAGGCTGTTGTCGGCGGCGAATTTATGCTCAAAAGTGATTGTTATTTTTTCAAATTCCAAGTGCTTCTTTAAAGTGGTAAAGGCCTTTTCCACAACTTCTGAAAATTTATCGCCGCCAAGGTCTTCCTGCCAAGCGTTTTGGTAGGGGTACTTTTGCGGGTTCAACTGCCTTGTGATTTTTTTCCAATCGTCGTCGTTTTGGATAACCCATCCGCACACGCACAAGGCGCCTTGATTTTCTTTCATTTTAGTCTCCTGCTTTATTGTTGGGCGGAACGTTTCAGCCCACAAGAATATTATACCACCATATTTGATTTTTTTCCATAAGAAATGCTGCTTATTTTTTTGTGGACAAATCGCGCTTAATAAAATATAATCTATAATAGTATGAACGACACGATTAGAATTATAAGCATTGTTATGCTTTTTGGCTTGGCCTTTTTTTGTTTGCAAGTCGGGGTCTTTTTGCTGACTGGCCACAAGTTCAAGGAAAACAGCCGCCGGACGCTGATTTTGCTGCAGTTTGTCACCGGCCTTTTGCTAGCGTTTGACGCTTGCGCCTATGTCTTTAGGGGAGTCGAAGGTCAAATCGGATTTTATATTGTTCGCGCAAGCAACTTTATGGTTTTCGCGTTAAACTATGTAAACACTTTTTTGTTTTGCTTTTATTCCGCCGAATTCATCAAGTCGGATCTCTTGGACTTTAAAATACTCCGCTCGCCGCGCGCTGCCGTAAAAAGCGGAGTTCCGATTCATCTATATGCGGTTTTTTACATTTGCCTTTTGGGAATCGTTCTTACCATTATCAGCCAACCGACAAATCTCTTTTACTATTTTGACGAAGAAGGTTTTTACCACAGAAGCTCCTTGTATTCATTGAGCGTTGTCCTTGGATTATTGCCGGGCCTTATCACGCTGGTGATGATTTTCCAATCCAAAAGGCGCTTGCCGCAAAATATTTTTGTTTCGCTTGTCATTTATCCATTATTTCCTATTCTAGGAATTTTCTTGGCTTTGGCTTTTTATGGAATTTCTTGGATAGACCTTGGCTACGGAATCGGCGCGCTGCACCTTTTTTATTCTTCAATAAAGCTTATGGAGCTTGAATTTTATTCGGACAAAAAGGAAGGCTTTAGACTGAGCCCAAGCTACAAGCAGTCGATGACAATTCCGGAAATGAAAAAAAGAATAGCCAAAAGCCATTTTTGGCAAGTCATCTGCGCGATTTCTGGCGGCCTTTTGGCGGTTTTTGTGATTATTTCAATTACAGGCATCAACATTCCCAAGCGAACGGAAGTCATTCACACGCCTTATGTTCAAAACGTAAAGACAAAGCCTGTATGCGTGACTTTTTTGCGCGACCCCGAAAAAGTTTGGTTTGTCGACGATGATCCCACTATATTCGGCGCGCAGTTTAACGGAGTTCTTTACAACAACATGAAGGCAACGGTTATCACCGACTGGAAAATAACCATTGACGTTCCTGACCGCTGCTCGATTGATCCGGGGCCGTGGAACGGAAACTTTTCTCTCGCTGGCAACGAGTTAAGGGTTAGAAAGCCGCAAATTAGCGACAAGGAAAACATTCACGGCGTTGATTTTTACAGGGTCAATCCGCTAAAAAACCTTGGCTTTGGCTGCATAATGTACACGACAAAAGGCTTTTCGCCTTTGTATTCAAAAATCGTTTTGTCATACGAGGGGGTTCTTAAGCCCTTGTCGTACCTTGGCTTTGACATAGTCTTTGTCTTGCTAGCGATTCTTTTTATCGTTTCTGTCACGGTCTCGTTGACGGAAGGAAAGCTTATCCGCGTTGAGGAAGAGAACAGAAAGCTTGAGGACACGGTCAAGGAGCGCACAAGGGAACTTCAGGAGGAGAAAAACCGTTCCGAAGAATTGCTCTTGAACATTCTTCCGGAAGAAATCGCCAAGCGCCTTTCGATGGATAAAAACGCAAAGATCGCCGACAAGATCGAAAACGCCTCCGTGCTTTTTGCCGACATCGTTGGCTTTACAAAAATCACAAGCGGCCTTGACGCCAACACAGTCGTCGGCGCGCTCAACTCGCTTTATTCGCGCATCGACGAACGCGCCAAACGCGAGGGCATTGAAAAAATCAAGACAATCGGCGACTCTTACATGGCGGCGTCCGGCCTTTTTGGAAACGAGCCGGCCGAAAAGAACGCGCTGGCAATTGTCAACTTTGCCCGCGGAATGTTAAGGGACATCGAAGACTTTAACGCTTCAAGCGACGTGAAGCTTTTTATGCGAATAGGAATCAACAGCGGAAGCCTTATCGCCGGCGTAATCGGAAAGACAAAATTCGTTTACGACATATGGGGCGACACGGTAAACGTTGCCAGCCGAATGGAAAGCTCCGGAGAAACGTCCAAGATTCACGTGTCAGAACAAACGATGGCGCTTACAAAAGCCGCCATCGCCTATTCCGAACCGGTTGAAATGGAAATCAAGGGCAACCCGCGAGTTTTAATGCTTTTTGCGAAGCAAAAATGCGAGCCTCGCGAGCAAATTAAAACTCGTTATTCATTAATTCGCGTTAGCGAATTAATGAATGGTATTCCTGCAAAGACTTAACTCCGCCCTCGCCGCCGTTGCCGTTCTTTACGGCCGCGATGCCTTGGACTGCCGCAAGAGCGCCGGCCAAAGTCGTTATGTAGCTGACCTTGTACTTTAGGCAAGCCTTGCGGATTGTCTTTCGGTCTTCGGCGTAGTTGCGCTGGGCCTTGGGAGTGTTGATTACAAGGCAAACTTCCTTGTTCATAATCAGGTCGACAACGTCCGGTCGGCCAGCGCCAATCTTGTTTACTACATCGCACTTGATTCCGTTTGCGTTGTAGAAGTCTGCGGTGCCCTGTGTTCCAACCAGTGTAAAGCCCAAGTCCTTTAGCGTCTTTCCGATTTCAAGAACCTGATCCTTCTGGCCTTCCTTGTTGCTCAAGCTGATAAGAACCTTCTTGTTTTCCCAAGCGGCGGGCGCGTGCGGCAACTCGCTTCCTGCAGCTTCCTGCGACTTGTAGAATGCCAGCGGGAAGTTTTCAGCAAGGCCGAGAACTTCACCAGTAGAACGCATTTCAGGTCCAAGGATTGGGTCAACGCCTGGGAAGCGCGCCCAAGGAAGAACGGCTTCCTTCGCTCCGTAGTAAGGAATCTTTTTGTCCTTAAGTCCAAGGCTTTCCAAAGACTCGCCAAGCATCATGCGGGTGGCAAGGCGCGCCATTTGCGTGTCGCAAACTTTTGACACAAGCGGAACCGTGCGGCTTGCGCGCGGGTTGGCTTCGATTACATAAACCTTTCCGTCTTCGATCGCGTATTGCATGTTCATCAAGCCGCAAACATGAAGCGATTCCGCAATCTTCTTGGTGTATTCCTTGATTGTCGCAAGGTTGTCAGCCGGAATGCTTACAGGCGGAATGACGGTGCTCCATGACGGCCGGAATGTAAACGTGCGTAGAATCCGCAAGAGCGTCGGCCTCGCATTCAAGCGCGTTCTTTAGGAAGCGGTCGATGAGGAGCGGGCGGTCTGGAGTAACGCCGACGGCCTTTTCAACGTATTCCTTAAGCGTCGCTTCGTCGTAAATCACTTCCATGCCGCGGCCGCCAAGAACGAATGAAGGACGAATCATGATTGGGTAGCCGATCTTGTCCGCGCAGGCCTTGGCTTCATTGAAGTCAATTGCCATTCCGCTTTCGGGCATTGGGATGTTCAATTTTTCCATCATGTGGCGGAAGAGGTCGCGGTCTTCGGCGATGTCGATGGAATCAATTGATGTTCCCAAAATGTTCACGCCGTTTTCCTGAAGCTCGCGGGCGATGTTGAGCGGAGTTTGTCCTCCAAACTGAACGATGACGCCAAAGGGCTTTTCCTTTTCGTAAATCTGAAGAACGTCTTCTGTTGTGACCGGCTCAAAGTAAAGCTTGTCGCTGGTGTCGTAGTCGGTTGAAACAGTCTCCGGGTTGCAGTTTACGATGATTGTTTCGTAGCCAAGTTCCTTTAGCTGCATCGCGGCGTGGCAGCAGCAGTAGTCAAACTCGATGCCCTGGCCGATTCTGTTGGGGCCGCCGCCCAAAATCATAATCTTCTTTTTGTTGTCGGTGGCGACAGAAATGTCTTTGTCGGCGTTGTAAGTTGAATAGTAGTAGCAAGCGTTCTCCACGCCGCTAACCGGAACGCGCAGCCACGCTTCTTTAATGCCAAGCTCGTTGCGGCGCTTGCGGATATCTTTTTCAGCGACCTTCAAAATCTTTGAAAGATACTTGTCGCTAAAGCCGTCCTTCTTTGCCTTGACAAGCAAATCGTCGGCGGGAACGCGTCCTGGCTCTTTGAGCATTTCCTCTTCCAAATCAACAAGTTCTTTCATCTGCTGCAGGAAGAATTCTTTTACGTATGTGATTTCTGAAAGCTTTGAAAGCGGAACGCCTTTTCGGATCGCTTCGTAAAGCTGGAAGTAGCGCTCGCTTGACTGAACTTTAAGCATTTCGCAAAGCTCGTCGGCGCTCTTCTTATTAAAGTCTTTTGCAAAACCAAGGCCGCTGCGTCCGTTTTCAAGACCACGGATAGCCTTCTGGAAAGTTTCCTTAAAGTTCTTTCCGATGGCCATAACTTCGCCAACGGCCTTCATGCTGGTTCCAAGTTCGTCCTTTGTTCCGCGGAACTTTTCAAAAGCCCAGCGCGCGAATTTAAGCACAACGTAGTCTCCGTCAGGAGCGCCGCCCAAAGTGTATTTTTCAAGCGTTCCGTCGCGCCAGTAAGGAATCTCGTCCAGTGTGAGGCCAGAAGCCAATTTTGCGGAAACAAGAGCGATTGGGAAGCCTGTCGCCTTAGAAGCAAGGGCGGAAGAGCGGGAAGTTCTTGGGTTAATCTCAATAATGACAACGCGGCCAGTCTTAGGATTGTGAGCGAACTGAACGTTGGTTCCGCCGATAACGCCGATGTTCTCTACAATCTTAAAGGCCATTTGCTGCAGGCGCTTTTCCAAATCTTTGTCGATTGTCATGAAAGGAGCGGCGCAGAAAGAGTCGCCGGTGTGAACGCCAACGGCGTCAATATTTTCGATGGTGCAAATCGCGACCATCTGGTTCTTGGAGTCGCGGACAACCTCAACTTCAAGCTCTTCCCAGCCAAGAATGGATTCTTCAATCAAGCACTGGTGGGTCATGGAAAGGTCCAGGCCGTTGGCGACAATCGTTCGCAATTCCTCAACATTGTAGCAAAAGCCGCCGCCCTGGCCGCCCATCGTGTAAGCGGGGCGGACGACAAGCGGATAGCCGATTTCTTCCGCGATTTTTTCAGCGCCTTCAACAGTGTGGCAAATGCCTGAGCGCGGCGTGTCGATTCCAAGGTTTTTCATCGTTTCCTTGAAAATCTCGCGGTCCTCGCCGCGCTCAATCGCGTCAAGGTTAACGCCGATTACTTTCACGCCGTATTTGTCCAAAACGCCGGCCTTGTTCAGTTCCATCGCCATGTTAAGGCCTGTCTGTCCGCCAAGGTTTGGAAGCAGCGCGTCGGGCCGTTCCTTTTCTATAATCTGAGAAAGACGCTCAACGTTAAGCGGCTCGATGTAAGTGGCGTCAGCCATGACCGGGTCGGTCATAATCGTGGCCGGGTTGGAGTTTACAAGCACAATCTTGTAGCCAAGCTCGCGCAAAGCCTTGCAAGCCTGGGTTCCCGAATAGTCAAACTCGCAAGCCTGACCAATAACAATCGGGCCCGAGCCGATAATCAAAACCTTTTTGATGTCCGTTCTCTTCATATATATTCTCCTTAACAATTCGCGCAAAAAAAAGGCGGAACTCTTAAAAAGAATTCCGCCGTTGAAATCATAAGAAAAAATGAACTCCCGAACAAATCGACGCGAGCGTTTTCATGTTCATGGTCCATTCAGTTTTCATACTAAAAAGACACTATATCATAAAATGAATTTTCGGGCAAGTGGGGGAGGGAAAAAGGAATCCGAAGGTCGTTTTTATCTTGCGGTCTCTCATGACAGCCTTTGCCAGCTGTTCTGTCATTGCCCGGCTTGACCGGGCAATCCCCCTTACACTGCTATCACTAGGGTGTTACTGCGCGTTGCGAACCAGGCGCAAGCCATAGTTATTGTTGAGGCCGTACGGATTGCGGCTGCCACGGTAAGCAACCTTGCCGAGGCCGGCGTAGTCATACCAAGTGCCGCCCCGCCGCACACGCCTATCGCCATACGACGCGCCAGAAGCCCCAGTAGCGGAAGAGATGTCTCCATACCAGTCCCAGCACCATTCCCCAACGTTTCCGCTCATGTCGTAAAGTCCGTAGCCGTTTGCAGCCTTGGTCTTCACATCCCTGGAGCCAGTATCATTTGTGTTGCCTGTATACCACGCCACGTCACCTACAGTGTCGCTTCCTGCGTAGGTGTAGTTTTGTCCACCTCGGGCAAGCCATTCCCATTCGGCCTCTGTCGGAAGGCGGTAGCCGTTGGCAGTAAAGTCGCAGGTAGCGGCGTTCCATGTGTCGTCGCCTGAAGTCGGAATAGCTGAATATGCAAGGTTCTTCCAGTCACTTATTCCGCTGACAGTATAGGCACAGTCAAGGCCTTTTTTTATGGAAAGCTTGTTGCAGTAGGCGATTGCCACATACCAGTTCACATAGTTCACAGGATTGTTCAGCGCGGCATCTCCCGTAAGCTCGTTTCCGGCCTTGTCATAGGCTTTTGCCGTGCTCGGGTCTGTTCCCATGAGCGTCTTGAACTCTCCCCTTGTCACCTCGTGGTCGCACACATACAAATCAGGTATGGTCAGGCTCCTTCCGCTTACGAACACGCTTGATGTTGGTGTCCAGGTCTCGTTTCCCGTTATTGTGGCGCCTGCAACTTTTGCAAAGCCTTCGGGAGTTTTTACAATAAGCGTGTAGCTTGCCGTTTTTGTGGCGTAGGTGCATGAGGCGGAATCTGTTACGGTAGCAGTGATTGTCGCCGTACCCGCGCCAACAATTGTCACTTCACCGGTGGAAGCGTTTACCGTGGCAACATCTGTCTTGCTTGAAGCGTAGCTTACCGTGCCGTCGCCTGTATTGGTAAGTGTGTTGGTGAAAGCCGCGTCATTGGTAGTCTTGCTTACGCTTGCGGTGGCGTAGCTTATGCTGCCGGCTGTCTTTTGCGGTGTAATTGGGGGTGTTGGTGAAGTTCCTGTCTGACATGCAGTGAAACACAGCGCCGCGCTTAACGCAAGAGCGATTAGTTTAGAAAGTTTTTTCACAAAACCTCTCCTATATAAATATAATTTAATAAAAAGTCCACAATGAAGGGCGTAAATTGTCCTATATCGTGGGCAGTTTTCCAGAGTGAGAATGTGGCAGCCGTTCGGCTCTTCTGTGAATTTGATTTAAAATGCGGATAGCCCGAAAAATTGTTTCGGGCAGAGTTATAGCGATGCGATGCGATGCGATGCGATGCGATGCGATGCGATGCGAATTTTGGCACGAGAGTTATTTTTGTGTCAAGCCCTAGTGGGCTTGTTGCGTAGAAGAAAATTTGCTTTTTTTTGCGTGAATTACAGCGCATATCAGATATTATAACACGGAAATTTGATTTTCGGGGAAAAATCGGCGGGAAATTTTAAAAAGAATTCCGCCGTTGAAATCATAAGATAAAATGAATTTTCGGGCAAGTGGGGGAATTTATGTTTTCGTCAAGAAGCCTAAGTTTCATATCATCGGGATTTTGTGCTGGATTAAAGTCTGCTTAAGAAAAAAGCAGCTCCCCCTTTTGGGAAGCTGCCCGAAATTCGTTCCGAAAAGCCACCCTGCGGCTTTTCGGAAAAATAGTTGAATTGCTAAATCCGCTCCACTTCGTTGTGCTAGTTGAAAGCCTGAACCCCGCACACACCCATGGGAAAGCCCACGCCCGTGAAGGCGGCTTTCTTTCCCATGCCGTGTTTGCCTAAGAGGGCTGTGCGCCCGCGCCGCTAAAAAGCACGAACTGTACAAACCGATATGTAGTAGATCTTGTCGCGGGTGCTCAAGTAGCCGCTGGCGAACCACACATCCCAGGCATTGTTATTGAAGGAAGCGTACTGACTAGACGACCAATAGCCTGTGTCAGCGATTTTCGTTCCGCCGGCTTTTTCAAGCGCGCTGTTCACCGTGTCTTTTTCTCTGTACAACATACAAAGTTCCGCGACCGTGGGAAGATACCAGCCGCTTGCGTAATCCCCCGTGAGCGAAGCAGTCGTGGCATAGGCGTTCACCCATTCCCACGCGGGATAGTTTCCGCTCGTGCCTTCGTCGCTCACAGCCGCGCAGAGTGCCTTCCAGTTGTCGCTTCCGTCAAGGTCGCCCGTGAATGTCGCTGTCGCCGCTTTTCCGCTTCCCGATTCGCTTGGCGTACACTGTATTGCCTTGATGTTCGTGATGCCTCCTTCGGCTTTATCGGTATCGCTTGTATATCGCGCCCATTGAAGCGTGTTGTCATCTCCTGTTGCGTTCTGCAATCCCACGCCGAGTGTTTTTGCCCCAAGCACATCCTCCGCACTTCCCGCATAGTAAATCACTGCGACGGCAGCCTCTTTCTGTGCGTCTGAAAGCGTCAAATTCGTGCTGTACGGCGTTGCGCTTCCGTCCGAGAACACGATGTCGCCCACGGCCTTTATCTCAGTCGGGGCTTTGGTACCAATATAGGGCGTTACCGTAAGCGTGTAGCTTGCCGTCTTCGTGGCGTAGGTGTATGTGTCGGAATCTGCCACTGTTGCGGTGATTGTCGCCTCTCCCGCTCCCTTGATTGTCACCTCGCCGGTTGTGGCATTTACTTCGGCAACATCAGTTTTGCTTGAAGCGTAGCTCACCGTGCCGTCGCCTGTCTTGGTCAGAGCGTTGGTGAAAGCCTCGCCATTGGTACTCTTGCTTACGCTTGCGGTGGCGTAGCTGATGCTGCCAGCGGTCTTTTGCGGTGTAATTGGGGGTGTTGGTGAAGTTCCTGTCTGACATGCAGCGAAACACAGCGCCGCGCTTAACGCAAGAGCGGCAAGCTTAAAAAGATTTTTCATAAAACTATTCCTTATATAAGATAATTATATTATACCACAAAATCAGATTATTTGTGAATTATTTAGAAAGAATTCCGCCGTTAAAGTCAAATAAAAAAATGAATTTTCGGGCAAGTGGGGGAGGGAAAATGGAAGCCCAAAATTCATTCCTCCGGCGACCAGCTGGACTGCACGTCTTCTATGGCTAGGTTTTCGTCGGCTTGAACGGCCACTTGGTATTCGTCTTCGTAGACGATTTTTCCGGGAGTGTTCGTGTAGACGACATAGTAGGGGCGCTTGTAGCGGTCCAAAAGCCAAAGCATCGGCTTTATCATTTTCATCATCATCTGCGAATTTTCCGTCTTAAAATAGCAAATGACTTTTTCCTGCCGTTTGCATTGGGGAGGCCAGGGCAGAACGTTGGCAAACCAATCGTTTATTTCAAGGAACAAATCCGCGTCCTCTTGCTCCATTTCTCCGCGTTGAACCATTTGATGAAGAATGCTGAACACGCCTTTTGGCGCTTTTGTGTTGGCCGCAAATTCCTTTCCTTGGATTCTGCAATATTTAAAATCCATTTCCATTTTTTTAACCAAACGGAATGATAGCATAAAAATCGCTTTTGTTCTATAATTCCGCGCATGGAGAATTACCAGGCGATTTGCGACGACATATTGAACAAAATCTCAAGCGGCGATTTTTCGCAAGGCCAAAATGCGGATAACGATGACTCTTTGCAAGGCCAAAATGCGGCGGCAGCGCGTGATAATGCCGGCAAGGCCAAAAAGCCGCGCCTTTTGCTTCACGCCTGTTGCGCGCCCTGCTCCAGCTACACTCTGGAATACCTTTGCGAATACTTTGACATAACAATCTACTATTACAATCCCAACATCCATCCGGCGCAAGAGTACCAGCGCCGTCTTGCCGAACTGGAAAATTTTTTGCCGCGCTTTTTGGCAAACCAAAATAGTTCTACGGGGACCGCGGCGGCAGGCGTCCGGATTGACTTGCAAAAAACGGATTACGAACCGCAAGAGTTTTTTGACGCGGTTCAAGCCCAGCGCGACAATCTGGAATCCGAGCCCGAACGAGGCGAGCGCTGCCGCCGCTGCTACCAGCTGCGAATGGAAAAGGCCTACGAATACGCGCGGCAAAACGGCTTTGATTGGTTTACCACGACGCTAAGCATAAGCCCGCACAAGGACGCGCAAAAAATAAACGAGATTGGCCGCGCCTTGGAAGAGCGGGCCAAAAACGCCTTGCAATCCAAAGACTGCGGGCTGCAATCTTTGGCTGCAACCGATAACAGTTTGCAAGACCAAAATGCGGCCGCGCCAATCGCGCAATCCGCGCCAAAATTCCTTTACAGCGACTTTAAAAAGAAGAACGGCTACAAGCGCAGCCTTGAGTTGTCCAAAGAGTTCGGGCTCTATCGGCAGGACTACTGTGGCTGTATTTACTCAAAGGCAAACATAGAAAAGGCGCGGTCGCAAGACTAAGACGCGCGGCGCGTCCTGGGCTTGCAACGCCTATTGGTCGCAAGGCTAAAAGGCCGCGCAAATTCTTTTTAGCGCTTCTTGCAAAAGCGCTCGCGGCGCGGCGCAGTTTAGGCGCTGGAATTTTTCGCCTTCCTTTCCGAACATTCTTCCGTCGTCAAGCCAAACTTTGGCCTTGTTCAAAACGCGCTCTGAAATTTCTTTGTCGCTCAATTCCGTAAAGGCTGTAAAGTCCAGCCATAAAAGGTAAGTTCCTTCCGGAACGACCGCGCGGATCTTTGGGCAGCGCTCTTCCAAAATTTTTTTGGCGAACAGAATGTTCTCCCAAATGTAGGCCTTGGCTTGGTCAAACCATTCCGCTCCGTCCTTGTAGGCGGCGGTGGCGGCCGCGATTCCCATAAGGTTTGGCTCGTCGTAGCCTGTCTTTTCGATTTGGGAACTAAAGGCGGCGCGGAGATTTTTGTTTGGAATGATTATGTTTGAAAACTGTAAGCCGGCAAGGTTGAATGTTTTGCTGGGCGACGAGCAGACGACGCAATTTTCCGCCGCCTCTTTTGAGAGCGTTGCCCAAACCGTATGCTTGTTTGAACCAAAAGTTATGTCGCAGTGAATCTCGTCGCTTACAACAATCAGATTGTTGGAAAGGCAAATTTCGCTAAGCCTCAAAAGCTCCTCGCGAGACCAAACGCGGCCGCCTGGATTGTGGGGCGAGCACAAAAGAAAAATTTTCGGCTTTTCTTCTTTTATCTTTTTTTCAAAGCATTCAAAGTCGATTTCATAGCGGCCGTCCTTGTACGCAAGCGGACTGTTAACAACCCGGCGGCCCAAGGAATTTATCGTGTTGAAAAAAGGATAGTAAACCGGTTTTTGGATTAAGACTCCGTCGCCCTCTTTTGTAAAGGCGCGGATCGCCGCCGCGATTGCAAAAACGACGCCCGGCGTGTTCACGACCCAATCGTCTTGAATCGTAAAGTTGTGCCGGGCCTTGAACCAATTTTTTAAGGCTGCGTAATAACGCGCGTCCGGCCTGCTGTAGCCAAAGATTCCCCGCTCCACGTGTTCGGCAAGCGCTTGCTTAACGCAAGGGGCGGTCGAAAAATCCATGTCGGCCACCCAAAGCGCGAGCGCGTCGGCGGGCTTGTTGCGCGCGGCGGCAAGGTCAAGCTTTATCGAAAAAGTGTTTTTGCGGTCGATGATTTTGTCAAAGTCATATTTCATAGGGCCTCCATCGCTTGCCGCAAGTCTTCGATCAAGTCGTCCGCGCTTTCTATGCCGACAGAAAGGCGGAGCGTGCGCGGCGTGATTCCGTTTTTAAGGCGGATTTCTTCGGGAACGTCCGCGTGGGTTTGCGTCGTCGGGTATGTGATGAGGCTTTCGACGCCTCCAAGGCTTTCGGCGAATTTAATCAAACGGACGCGGCTTAAAAGCGCTTTGGCCGCCTCTTCGCTTTGCAAGTTGAACGTAAGCATCGCGCCAAATCCGCGCGCCTGCCTTTTTTGAATTTCGTGGCCAGGATGGTCGGGAAGGCCTGGGTAAACCACGCGCTCAACGTTTTTTTGCTCCTTTAGCCAAAGCGCGATTTTCTTTGCGTTGGCTTGCGCCTTTTCCATTCTTAGCGCGAGAGTCTTTATTCCGCGAATCGTAAGCCAGCTGTCAAAGGGAGCGAGCCCCGCTCCCGTAGTCTTGATGTAAAAGCGCAGCTTTTCTTGGATGTCTGCGCGGTTTGTCACGACAAAGCCCGCGAGCGTGTCGTTGTGGCCGCTTAGGTATTTTGTTCCGGAATGAATCACGATGTCCGCTCCAAGCGCCAGCGGGTTTTGAAAGTAGGGCGACATGAAAGTGTTGTCGACGATTAAAAGCGCGTTATGCTTTTTTGCGATTTTCGCGACGGCCGCGATGTCCGTCACGTTCATCATCGGATTGGTCGGCGTTTCGATGTAAACCGCTTTTGTGTTTGGCTTTATTAAAGACTCAATGTTGTCTGCGGAACAGTTGGCGCTTGTGAATTGCATTCCGTTTTTTTGGGAAACGTGGTTGAAAAGCCTTATGGAGCCGCCGTATAAATCCGCGTCGGCGATGATGTGGTCGCCCGGCAAAAAGATTTCCATCACAAGGCTTACGGCGGCCATTCCGCTAGAAAGCGCGAAGGCGTCGATTCCGCCTTCCAGTTGGCAAACAATTTTTTCCACTTGCTCCCTTGTTGGGTTTTGAAGGCGGCTGTAGTCAAAGCCTGTTCCCTGGCCTACAGCGGCGCGCGCGTATGTCGCGCTTTGATAGATTGGAAAGCTGACCGAGCCGTAATGGCTGCAAGCGTCTGTGGCGGCGTTCTCCAAGTGAACGCATTTCGATTCAAAGTCAAGCGGCATGTTGACACCTCGCTAAATTACATATTCAACGCGTTTTAGCGTTCTTTGCAAAAATTGCCTGGTTCGTTCTTCTTTGGGATTGTTGAAGATTTCCTTTGCCGTTCCCTTTTCAACGACAACGCCGCCGTCCATAAATACAACTTGCGACGCGACTTCCTCGGCGAATGACATTTCGTGCGTGACCACAATCATCGTCATTCCTTCGCGCGCAAGCTCCTTTATCGCCGAAAGGACTTCGCCGACCAATTCCGGGTCAAGCGCGCTTGTAGGCTCGTCAAAGAAAACCACGTCTGGATTTGGAGCGATTGCGCGCGCGATTCCCACGCGCTGCTGCTGGCCGCCGGAAAGTTGCGAAGGATAAAAATCCTTTCTGTCCAAGAGGCCGACTTTTTGCAGCGCGCGCTCGGCGATTTCCTTGGCTTTGTCTTTAGGAATTTTTCTGGCGGTGACCAAGCCTTCCATCACGTTCTCCAGCGCGGTTTTGTTGTTGAACAAGTTGAAGTTTTGGAAAACAAAGCCGGTCTTTCTTCGGACGTCCAAAATGGTTTTTTTGTGCGCGTGGCGGAGCGAGGTTTTTATCGCGCCAAATTCCATCTCGCCTTGGTCGGCGCTTTCCATAAAGTCAAGGCAGCGAAGGAAAGTCGTTTTGCCAGATCCCGAAGGGCCAAGGATTACAACGACGTCTCCTTTTTTAACTTCAAGGTCAACGCCTTTTAGAATTTTATTGCTTCCAAAAGCCTTGTGAACATTTGTGACTTTTAACATTTTTTCCTCCGTTCGATTAATTTGAACAGCCGCTCAATGCCGATGTTAAGCGCTATGTAAAAAACCGCGATTACAAAATAGGCTTCGACATAGCCAAGATTGCGCGACGCGTTGGTTTTGGCCAGCGCAGTGATTTCAGGCACTCCAAAGACAAAGGCCAGCGAGCTCATCTTTACGATGCCCGTCGCGTAGTTGCAAAGGACGGGAAGGCAATGCTCTACCACTTGCGGAAAAATGATTCTGCGGTAGGCTTGCGCTTTTGTAAGGCCGACAGAGTATGCGGCCTCCAGCTGGCCTTTGCTCACCGCGCTGATTCCCGCCCTGAACATTTCGGACATCAAGGCTGTGAAATAAAAAAACAAGAGCGCGTAGGCGTACCAAAAGCCGCCGATTGCGTTGACGTTAAAGTTAATGTTGTTGTCAAACAAGTATTTTTGAACCGCCGTCGGAATCGCGATGTAAAAAAGATATGTTTGGACCATGAATGGGGTTCCGCGCGCAAAGCTTACATAAAGCGACAAGGCTTTCGCCAGCGCGGAATTTTTTTCTTGGCGCGCGGCCGCAAGAAGAAAGCCAAAGAAAAACGAAAGCGTAAAAATGATTGAAACAATTTGCAAGGTCACCGGGAGGCCTTTGAGCGCGACAGCTATCGTTTGCAGCGCGAACTTCCAGTCAAAATTCATTTAGTGCCTCCCCTGCTTCGCGCTTTCTTGGCTCTTTCCTGCGACAGAATGGAATCAAGCAAGGCGGAAATTTTTTCTATGGCGACGGCTAAAATCCAATAAATCAAAGTGAGAGCCGCGTAAATTTCCAAAACGTATTTGCTGAACGTTGTGTTGTTCAACAAGTTGGCTTTTCCAAAAACGTCGACCAAGCCGATTGTAAAGGCAAGGCTTCCGTCTTTTAAAAGGCCGATGATTATCGTAGATAAATTTGGCAGGGCAAAGTAAAAGGCTTGCGGAAGCATTATCCGCCTTATGATTTGCAAGTTCGTCATGCCGACGCTTTCTCCGGCCTCGTATTGCCCATGGGGAACGGATTGATAGGCGCCGCGCATGATTTCCGAAATCGACGCTGAACAAAGAAGCGTGAGCGTTACGCAGACATAGAACATTCTGTTTTGCGGATTCACATGGACAAGATTCGGAAGGCCGTAGTAAACCAAAAACAAAAGCACTACCGGCGGCACTGACCTGAATGTCGCCGTGTAGGCCACGCCAAAAGTTTTGAGCGGCCGGTTTTTTCCCAGCTTGAACGCCGTCAAAAGCGCTCCCCAAAGCAAGCTTATGCCAAGGGCGACGGCCACATAGACAAAAGTTGTTTTTAGATAAGGGAGAAGCTTTGGAATGTAAAAAAAGAACCGCTCTATGTTAAAATGCATCTTTAGTTACCGCTATTGTTTTGCGCCGACCTAGCCTGCTTGAAGGTGTTGGCGTAAATTTTTTCCAATAAATAAAGGCCGCCCGAATATCCCGCGTACGAGCCGTTTGTCACAACCTCGGTGATTACCGGCATGCTAAGGCTTGCAAAGAATTCATTCTTCTTTCTGGCCAACTGGTTTTCCCAGTAGGAGCCAAGAATCAAGGCCTTTTTGGAGTCTCCGATTTTTTGGTCGATGTCCTTTACAATCAATTCGCCGTCGGCTTGGAACCTTAGGGCGTTTTCATATTCAGGGAGAACCGCTTTAAACGCTTCCTTGATTTTTTCTTCCGCCGCTTTTGGCGGATCGTCGTCAAGGTAAACGCCTTTTGGAATGTAGCCAAGTTCGTTGGCCAAAAAGTCCGCCACGCCAAGCGAATAGAAGCCGTCGCCTGCGACGTAAAGTTCATAGGGAACCGCTCCCTTGTATTCCGCGATAAAATCCGCGAAAGAAACCAAGTAGTTGTAAAAGCGCTCCTCTTCTTTTTTTATGACGCTTTCCGTAATAGCGGAATCCAAGCCAAGGCCTTGGGCGACGGCTCTAAGAAAGGCCGACGTCGCCTTGGCGCCAACGGGCAAGTAAGGAAATTGTATGTAGGGCGTTTTATACTTTGACTTAAGGTGGTCAACGATTTTCTTTCCGCACCAAGGGCCTACAAGAATGTTGGCCTCGGCGTTTGGAATATTCTTCCACTCGGAGACGCCGGCGCTTGAATAGCCAAAAAGGATGTTGACTTTAAGGCCAAGCTTTTCCAAGAGCGCCTTTATTTGCTCCAAGTCGCCGCGCCAAAAACTGTCTTGGTATGGAACGGAAGCGAAGACGTTCACAAGGCCTTTTTGAACTTGCGGCGCCTCCTCTTGGTAAAAACCGTCAACATATTGGTCGATGATTCCGTTTACCACGACTTCGTGGCCAAAGTAAGAGTTTCCTCTAAAGCCCGCGCAGTCGACTCCGACTACAGGCTTTCCTTGCTCGGCGAAAGTTCCCGCGACTTCGCCGGCGTTGTCGCCGATGATGCCGGCCGTGCAGCCTGACATCGCCACGTAAAGGTCGCCTTTGATTACTTTAAGCGTTCCCTCGATGAGCGCGGACAGTTTTTTTTCGCCGCCAAAGACAACTTCCTTTTCGCTGGAATTTGTGCAAGAAACGTGAATGCCGCCGGCGTAGCCTTCGCCTTGAAAGCCCGACTGGGTGGCGGCGAAAATGTATTGCTTTGACGAGCAGCCCGGCCCCGCGTGAATGATAGGAACGCCGCCCGGAATCGCCAAAACCGTTTGCTGCGCGGCAAGAGCGCAAGAAAATCTTGGTTGTGAAATCAATGTGCTCATAGCGCGTCTCCTTCTTGGTTCATCCACCAATCCGTGTAGGGGAACGACGAATGTTCCTGAATGTTTTTGTTGAATTTTCGTGTGATGTAGTTTTCCCAAAGGCGCTCGCCCAAGCGGAGCAGGCCGTCGTAGCCTACGCTAAGGTTTGCGTCGCCTTCAAAGGTGGAGGGAATGCCCAGCTTGTAGCCCAAGATAGTCAAGCCTTCGTGGCGGGTGATAAGGAAATCCGGCTTTAGCCTTTTGATTTCTTTTAGGATTAAGTAGGGCTGCTTTGCGCAAACGGTGAAGCTTTTTATGTCGCCTACGGATTCGATTAAAGTTCCAAGCGTGTCGACGCTTTCGCTGTCGGACTTTTGGTCGTGGTGAAGCGCGTTGATTCCGATTACTGTAAGGCCAAGGTCCGTCAGCGCGTTGGCCAAGTTGTGGGTAAAGGCGTCTCCGGCGATGACATAAATTGTCTTTCCCTTAAAGCGCTCCCTGTATTCGTTGAGCGGGCCTTCTATTCTTTTATGCTCTTCTTCTATCACTTTTTCGACGACGCCGCTTTTGTCGGTAAGACGGGCCACTTCCCTAAGCCAGGCGTCGGTCCATTTGATTCCGTAAGGCGGAACTGCTTTTACTTCGGGAACGCCAAAATGTTCCGAGAAAGCCGTTATGACATAAGTTGAAAGGGTTTCGCACATTGTGGCCGAGCAAGCGGCCTCGCTGATTTTTTCCAATTGCGGAACGCTGTTCATCGGAACGACGTATTGCGTTTTCAATCCAAGCTTTGCCAAAAGCGGGGTGAACACGTCGCTTCCCTGAAAGTTGTAGACGTTGACAACGTCCTTCTTGCACTCCTTGGCCGGCTTTACGATATGCTTTGCAATGGCGTGAAAAGCCGCGTCAAAGCCGGTCGACCAAATCTTAGACTTGAATCCTTCGCAGGAAACAGGAATGACCGGTATTCCCAGCTCGTCGGCGGCTTCTGTCGCGGCGCTTTCAACGTCGTCTCCAACAATTCCGGAAGCGCAAGAAGTGGTGATGAAAATCGCGCTCGGATTGGCCCGCTTGTGAACTTCAAAGCAAGCCTTTTTTAGTTTTTCGACGCCGCCATAAATTGTGTCGCGTTCCTGGATATTGGTGCAAATAGTCTCGCACTTAAAGTCAGGAAGCTTGCGGTCCCTCGCGCAAGCGTGGCCGCCGTTGTCCCTGACCGCCTGGATTGAATAACAGCCAATCGGAGAATGGCATACCACCGCCGCGTCCTGGATAAAAGTCAAAAGCGTGTTGGCGCAAAATTCCTGGCAGTCGCTGCACTGGCCGTAACAGGAAGGCGTCGTTTTAAGGCTTGAAGTTTTTGATTTTTCGTGAAGTTCGCTCGCGGAACCCTTGAACGTAGTTATAGAGTTTAATCTTCGTTCGCGAATTTCGGGCGAAGCGGATGATATGTTTACTGCCATAAAGTCTCCTATAATAGTGGTCGCCGGCCTCCCTTGCCGGGGAGACCGACTTCTTTTTTAAATAATTATTTTTAGTTTGCGTAATCTACGTATTCTCCGGAATAGGCGTCGTAACCGTAGACCCTGCGCGAAATCTCGGAAGCGATTCCCTCTTCCTTAATCTGCTTAAGAACCTCAACGTAGCGGTCAAGGAATTTCTTGTCGGCTCCTTTCTTGAAGAGCGTGTAGGCTCCGACGTTCTGTGTGGGCACCCAAGTAACTTGGTCAACGAACTCGTGGTAGGCTCCGTCTTCCGCGACAAAGTTTGTCTGGAAGTCGGTTTTCTGCGCGACAGTTGCGCCGTAGCGGCCGATGCCTACATAGTTTTGCGTGCTTGACCATGTCTGCTCGGAAGTTGTTTCAAAAATCAATTTGTTGTCGGGATTCTGCTCGTTGTAAACTTCAAGAATGTATGTCGAGCCGTAGCCGGAATTTTGCGGCGCCACTTTAAGGCCGTCCTTTTGTTTTTTGGCAAGGTCGTACAAAGAAGAAACGCCGTCGGCGAATTCTTTGCGGATCAACATTCCCGTCCAAGTAAAATCAAGCGGCTCTCGGGGAATATCAAACTTTTCGATGCGCTCGCGCGAAAGGAAAAAGTCGCCTACAGAGCCGTCGTAGTTTCCTGTCTGCAAGCCCACGCGAAGGTCGTCCTGGCTTGTAGGGATAAACTCGATGTCGTATTCGGGAAGGCGCTTGGCAATCTCGCGCCAAACTTCAACTTCTTCGCCCGCTAGATTGTCGTTTTCGTCAACGTAACTGCAAATGCCTTCGTCTTGCGCGAACGCGATTTTAATCTTTTGTTTGCCCTTATTGTCCGCGCCTTTTTTTGCGCAAGAAAAAAGTCCAAAGGCGACCAAGGCCGTCGCCGTGATTTTTAACAAAATTTTTTTCATAATTGCTCCTTAGTTTTTATTCAATCCAATGTGATTGTCCACTTTGTAAAAATATTCGGCGACTGCGTTCAACGCTTTTTCCACCGAACATTCCAACTCGTCAAAAACGGAAATTCCCAATTTGGAAAATTCCTTTTGAACCTTAAATCCAATCCGCGCCGCCACGACAGCCCTGCAATCCTTTAAAAGCTCAACCCTCGCTCCCGCTTGCGCGCAGCATCCTTCATTTTCCGCGCCTCCTTTATCCGATGGAACGTAATCGCGCTTTTGGGCAAAGTGCCATTCAATTCCGTCGGCTTCGTAAACCAAGTAACTCTCCGCCTGGCCAAAATGCAAGTCGATTTTGCTTCCATCGCTTGTAGCGACCGCAATCAAGTACGCCATCTGGCCTTCCTTAAATCTTGTAGTCGTCGGCCATGTCCATAAGGCCGTACTCAAGCAAAATTTGCTCAAGGCGTTCCTGCGTCATCGGAGTCGGAATCGTGAACATTTGGTTGTTGATTACCGCCTCGGCGAGATTCCTGTATTCCTTGGCCTGGTTTGAATCGGGCTTGTATTCGATGACAGTCTTGCGGTTGATCTCCGCTCGCTGAACGATGTTGTCGCGGGGAACAAAGTACAAAAGCTGGGTTCCTAATTCCTTGCTAAAGGCGCGCAAAAGGTCAAGCTCGCGGTCGACGTTTCGGCTGTTGCAAATGATTCCTCCAAGGCGAACGCCGCCGGCCTTGGCGTATCGGCTGATTCCCTTGGCGATGTTGTTGGCGGCGTAAAGGGCCATCATCTCGCCGGAGGCAACGATGTAAATCTCCTTTGCCTTTCCTTCGCGAATCGGCATCGCAAAGCCGCCGCACACTACGTCTCCAAGAACGTCGTAAAAGACAAAGTCAAGGTCGTCGGTGTAGGCGCCAAGATTTTCCAGCATGTTAATGGAAGTGATGATGCCGCGGCCCGCGCATCCAACGCCAGGCTCCGGTCCGCCAGACTCAACGCAGCGGGTTCCGCCAAAGCCTGTGCGCATGATGCGGTCAAGCTTGACGTCTTCGCCTTCGTCGCGAATCGTGTCCAAAACCGTTTTTTGCGCGAGGCCTCCCAAAAGCAAGCGGGTGGAGTCGGCCTTGGGGTCGCAGCCCACGACCATGACTTTTTTTCCGTGCTCGACAAGGCCCGCGGTCAAGTTTTGCGTCGTCGTCGATTTTCCGATTCCGCCTTTTCCGTAAATCGCGATTTGTCTGATTTCTGCCATTTTTTATTTCCTCCTATCGTTCGGCCTTAAATCAGCCGTGCGAAAAATTTTCCTTAAAGGCCGCGCTTTTTTTGAAGAGCGCGTACACTTGCCGCGAAACTTCCGTTTTTCCCGGAACGCCAATCGCGTCCGCGCGGCAATGGTTGCAATGCAAAAAAAGCTCGATGTAAGGAGCCGCGGCCTTGCGCGCGTCGTCCAACTCTAGGCAGGTCGGCGGCTCTTGGTCCTTAAGCTTGGCGCAGGGAATGAGCGGAATTATGTTGTATGTTTCCGCTCCCGCCTCGGCGACGGCAAGGGCGATGTCCGCTATGTGGCTTCCGTTTATTTTTGGAACCAAGACCGTGTTGACCTTTACCGTTATCCCCGCGTCCGCGATTTTTTTAATTCCTTCAAGCTGGTTCTTTATAAGAATCTTCGCTCCATCCTCTCCCTCAATTTTTTTTCCATGCCAGATGATGTAGTCGTTTAGCTTAGCTTCAATTTTTGGATCGACCGCGTTGACCGTCACCGTTAGGCTGTCGATTCCCGCGTCGATTATTTCTTGCGCCCGTTCGGAAAGCAAAAGGCCGTTTGTGCTCATGCACTTGATAAGGCCGGGAAATTCTTTCTTTATTAGGCGGAACGTTTTTAGCGCGTTGTCGCTGGCCAAACTGTCTCCCGGGCCCGCGATGCCCGCGACGCGGATTTCGGGGCTTATTTCCAAAGTTTTTTTAAGGAGGGGAATTGTTTCCTCCGGCTTTAGAACCGTTCCAGTCACTCCGGGCCTGTTTTCAGTTTGGTTAAGGCTTCTTTCGCAAAAGCGGCAGGCGATGTTGCAGCCAGGGCAAACGGGAAGATGAACGCGGCCTGTTTGAGCGCTATGCCGGCCAAAGCAGGGATGGTTTTCCTCAAGTTCAGAAAATGAAACTGCCATGTTCTTCCTCCTTTATAAAAGATATCAAACCTATCTGAAAACTAGGTTTTTACTGCAAAAAAACGCCTTATCTAGGCAAGCCCAAAAAGCCGCGCTTCTTGGGCTTGTAAAGCCTTTTGGGCTGGGAACGCCCGTTTTAGGGGCGTTCCTTCCGTTCCGCCTTAATTTCCGCTAAAAAGCGAAGTTGAAAGGTACCTGTCGCCAGAATCCGGCAAAAGGACTACGATTGTCTTTCCCTTGTTTTCGGGGCGGTTGGCCAAAATCGTCGCGGCCTTAAGCGCGGCTCCGCTAGAAATGCCGACCAAGATTCCTTCGCTTTGCGCAAAGGCGCGTCCTTCGGCAAAGGCGTCGTCGTTTTCTATCGGAATGATTTCGTCGTAAACCTTTGTGTTAAGGACGGAGGGAACGAATCCCGCGCCGATTCCCTGGATTTTGTGGACGCCTGCCGTTCCTTTTGAAAGAACGGGGCTTGTGGCGGGTTCTACGGCCACGACTTTTATGTTGGGATTTTTTTCTTTAAGGTATTCGCCAACGCCTGTCAAGGTTCCGCCCGTTCCTACGCCAGCGACGAAGAAGTCGATTTTTCCGTCTGTCTGCTCCCAAATTTCGGGGCCGGTGGTCTTTTTGTGGGCCGCGGGGTTGGCCGGGTTGTCAAACTGGCTTGGAATGATTGAGCCTGGCGTGGCCTCGTGAAGCTCGTTGGCCTTGGCGATGGCTCCCTTCATTCCCTTGGCGCCTTCGGTCAGAACGATTTCGGCGCCGTAAGCCTTGAGCAAATTGCGGCGCTCGACGCTCATCGTGTCGGGCAAGGTCAAAATGGCGTGGTAGCCCTTTGCGGCGGCCACGGCGGCCAAGCCGATTCCTGTGTTTCCGGATGTGGGTTCGATGATTGTGGCGCCGGGCTTAAGGAGGCCCTTGGCCTCCGCGTCCTCGATCATCGCGAGGGCGATTCTGTCTTTTACGCTTCCGGCCGGGTTCAAGTACTCAAGCTTGGCAAGGATAGTGGCGTTAGCGACTCCCGCCTTTTTTGCGTATCCGTTAAGCTGCAAGAGTGGAGTTTTTCCAATCAGTTCCAACGCGCTCTGTTTAATGTCTGCCATAAAAGCCCCCTTGTTTGTTTTATATTACCTAGTTTTCCGCTAGGTTTTCTGATAAATCAAATATACCGCGCTCCTAACGTTTTTGTCAAGCGCCTTTTTAAAAATTTTTTTCCCTTGACAATAAAGAAAAAAAGTGAAAAATGAAAATGATGGAAAATTTATCGGAAAGCGCCAAGCAGATTCGCGACGTAATAAACTACATAAAGATTTTCAAGGACGCCTTGGCGGTCATACACATCGACGACCAAATAATCGACTCGGGCCTTTTGCCCAGCTTGATTCACGACATAGCGCTGATTCACCAAGCCGGCCTAAAAGTCATCGTGGCCCCGGGCGCCCGCAAGCAAATCAGCGAAATTTTGGACGGAGCCAAAATCGAATGGAAAATCCAAAACGGCTCGCGCGTCGCGCCCGAATCCGCCATGCCGCTTATCAAGACCGCGGCCTTTGACGTGGCCAACACAATCATGAACCACTTGGCCGGCGAAAACCGAACCGCTGTCATCGGCAACTGGGTCAAGGCCCGCGCCAAGGGAGTTCTTGACGGAACGGATTACGGCACCGCAGGCGAAATCGACAAGCTTAAAATCGACGTCATAAAGCAAACTTTGGACGACGGCTTCATTCCGATTTTTCCCTGCATCGGCTGGAACGATTTGGGAAAGCCCTACAATATTTCCAGCGCGGAGTTGGCCCAGCAAATCGCTTGCGGCCTAAAGGCGCAAAAACTTTTTTACATTCTGCCCGACCCAAAAATTTCCAAGCAGGATTTTTCGCTTCCTGACAGCGTTCACCTTAGCGACGACGGAAACATTCCGGCGATGAATCTTGCGGAGGCGGAAGAGATGCTGCGCATGAACGGCGCCGATTGCGGCGGAACGGCGGCAAGCCCAAAAAGCGCGGCCCCCAAAAACGAACACCGCGCGCAAATACTTTCGCTCTTGCGCTTGGCAAAGGACGCTTGCAAAAAAGGCGTGGCCCGCGTTCACATTCTAAACGGAAAGGTTGACGGAATTTTGCCCTGCGAAATTTTCAGCGGCATCGGAAGCGGAACGATGGTCTACAACAACGGCTACGGCGACTTGCGCGCGATGCAGTCGCAGGACATACCGAGCGTTTTGTCTTTGATGAACCCTTTTGTGCAAAAAGGAATTTTGTTGGAGCGCACGGCCAAGCAATTAAAGGCCGACTTGGACAACTATATTGTTTACAACGTTGACGAAGGAATACACGCCTGCGCCGCGCTCAAAGTTTACCAAGAGCCGGGCGCTCCGACCCAAGCGGAGATTTGCGCTGTCGCGGTAGATCCCGCTTACGGAAATATGGGCGTCGGCCCCAAGATTGTAAATTACTTATTGGACAAGGCCCGCGCTCAAAAAATAAAATCGGTTTTTGTTATGACAACTCAAACCGCCGACTTTTTTGAAAAGCTGGGATTCGCGCCCGACTCAATCGACTCGATTCCCGCAGAGCGCAAAAAGCTTTGGAACCCCGAGCGCGGCTCCAAGGTTTACCGAATCTCCTTGTAGTACACTTCCTTAAAACAATCGCAAGCCAAAAAAAACGCCCCGCCTTTCGGCGGGGCGTTTTAATCTTGCTAACTATTATGTTAGCAACCGTTCCTATTCAAACAAAATCAAGAAGGGGCCGTCGTTGTCGCCCTTGTCGGCGTAAAACTCAAGCCTAATTTTTGAAGCGTTTTTGTTCAAAACAAATTCCACGGGCACATCGATGGCGCCGGCCGGAATGTCTCCTATTTGGACTGACTGCGACACGGGCTTATACGCGTATCCGCCTTTAACTTCCTCCGTAACACTCGATTGAAGAGTGTTTACGCCATAGACATTGTTTCCTTTTAGCGCAAACTTAATGACGTCGCCTTTTTGCAGCTGGGCGCTCAAAATGTCGCTGAGGGGAATGTGGCAATAGTAGGAATCCCCGTCGTTGGCCGCGGCAAAGCGAGTCTTTGTCAAGTCAACGGTGACGACCTTTCCAAGCGGCTCGTTGGTGGCGGTGACTTTCTTGATGTAAATCTTGATTCCAGGAAGCCAGTTCCAATCCTTGTCGGCGACGGCGACGCCTATGCGCTCGCAAATCGTTTTGTCGGCGGGGCGAATGTCGCACTTTCCGTCAACATATCCGTAGTCGTAGAATTTGTTTGTCGCGCCGTAAACAAATGTTTGATAGGCTGAGATTTTTTTAGAAATGTCGCCGATGCAAACTGTGCTGCTTTTGGGAGCGTTGTGGTTTTCATTTTCTTCGCCGTAGTAGGTGTTGATGTAAAGATTTGCGATTTTGGCGCCATCGGGGCTGGAGCATTCATAGGTGACATACTTGTAGCCTGCAAAGTCAACGGGCTTGTCCAATTCCAACGAGGCAAGGCCTTCGCCGTCAGTTGTTAAAAGAGTTCCGTTGGCGTCGGGCGAAACGTAAATGTCTTTTGTTTTGGGAGCGGCGTAAAGGCTGGCCGCGGCAAAGGCCAAGCAAAGCGCGCCCAAGAATATTTTATTGTTCTTTTTCATAATTTTCTCCTTAAGCTTTTTCTCTTACTTTGAATAAATCAAGTAGGGGCCTTTGAACTCGCTTTCGTCTTCAAAGGTGATGATTTCGAGCGTCATCTTTGAACCGTTTTTTAGAATCGGCAAGTCAATAGTGTCGTTGATTTTTTGTCCTTTCGCGAATCCGCGTCCGTTCCAGTCAAGTGAGACTTGCTGCCATTCGCCTGAATCGTCAAAAACGTTCGCGCGGAAATTGCCCAAGTCATAGGCGTTTGTTCCTTTTAGTTTTAGCTGAACGATGTCGCCGGCTTTGGGAGTCGTTCCCAATGTTTGTTGAAGGTCCGCCCAATAAGCGTAGTGCTTGCTGCCGTCGTCCCATGTGACTTGATTGTTGATTGCAAAGAAGCGCGCTTTGGTAAAGTCAATAACATGCAATTGGCCGATGGCGTTGTTTGTGGCAGTCACTTTCTTTACGAAAATTTTTATGTTCGGAATGTTCTTCCAGTTTGCGTCATAAACGCCTATGCTAAAATGGTCGGCGGCAGCCTTTTCCGGGTTTCTGTAAATTTTCTTTCCGTTTTCCCAATGCTCGTAACACATGTTGGGGCCATAAACTATGCCTTGGTAAAGCGCGGGCTTTTTTTGGATATCGTAAATTCTAATTTTTGCCGACTCATCCCAATCGTAGTCTTCGCTGTCTTCCGGAACAAAGCCAAAGTTTAATTCAATGTGTGAGAGCTTTTTTCCGTCCGGGCTTGAACATTCAACTTGCAAGAATTTGTAGCCTGAAAGATCCACTTCCTCTCCAAGGTCCACTCGGCCCCAGCCGTTCGCGTCGGTTGTCACAAGCGTTCCGCTTTTTTCTTTGGCAACCCAAATGTCCTTTGGCGCCTTGGCTTTTGGGGCGGCGTAAAGGCTGGCCGCCAAGAGCGACAAGCAAGCCGCGCAAAAAAGAGCGCGTCCGATTTTTTTCATAAATTCCTCCATAGTTAATTATATATGAAGAATGATATAAGCCTATATCTAAAAAGTCAATAAAAATATTTTTATATATGAAACATAATACATTGTTATATAATACATTGTTATATCAAATTTAGATAATATAGTTATGCAAGAATTATGACTTTGGAAAAGACTGTAATAGACAACATCAAGAGAATCCGCAAAGAAAAGGGCATCACGCAGGAACAGCTGGCTGAAGCGTGCAACACGGCTACCAGTTACATAGGGCTTATGGAAATTTACAGAAATGTTCCAAAACTTTCCACAATTGAGAGAATCGCCGCGGCGCTTGGCGTTGAACCTCAGGTCCTTTTTCAAAAACGGGAAAAGGATTCGCCGACAGAACGAAAGATAAAGGCTATAAAGAACACCGTCATGCAGTCGGTCGAAAAGGAATTGATGCGAGCCTTGCGCGAGGAGCTTTATTAAGCGCTCCGTTCGTTTATAGTTAAAATAATATAATTTTATATCAAAATTTATTTTTTTTCTCTTGCGCGTTTTGCTCTTGCCGAGTTATAATTAAGGCGGAGAAAATCGTGGATCAAAAAATTAAATTTCCAATTGCGTTAAAGCATATTTTACTGTTTTCATTTCTTATCATTCTTGTCTTGGGTTTGACGACCTTTCTTGTTTCCACGCTTGTTCGCGGCGACGACAGGCGCAAGGCCGAAGAAAACAACCACACGATTAACGCCAGGACCGCGCAAACCGTTCAGCAGGCTTTTTCAAACGCTCAAAAGAATTCCTACATACTGTTTGACTCGATTTCAAAGTTGCAGGACGCCAATAAAAAGGACGCAAAGCAAGTCCAGGCCTTGCGCGATTCTTTGGAAAACGATTATTTTAGGGTCAACGACGACATAATTTTTGTTTCCAGCCCCGACACAAATTTAAAGGTGAACCCATCGTTCAAAGAAAAAGTCGGAGGAGCGGCCGGAGAAAAAAAACTTTCCGATTTTTTGATCGCAAACAAAAGCGCGGCCAGCGGAAAAGTCCGCTACTTTAACGCCAGGAAAACGCTTGACATTGATTCGATTATTTTCACTTTTCAATACGGGCCGCTGAACGCCGTCAAGAACGCGGCGGTTGGCGTTGACACAAAAGCCTTGGCCGCGCTTATGAGTTCCGGCGCCAACAACGCGACGATTTTGGTTGACCAAGATTCCGCCGTTCTTATCAATCCTGACTATGAAAGCGAGCAAAAAACTTATGTGGCCGCGCAAAGCCTTATCGACAGCATTAAAGGCAAGGAAGGCGTTGACAACACTCAAAGCCTTGCGGAGACGGAAGACGGAAGGAAATTCATTTCGGTCCACAAGACAAAGGACAACCTTTACGTCATAACGAGCGTTTCAGAAAATTCCGTTTTTGCCGTAATCAATCGCACCACTTACAGAATCATTTTGTTTTCGCTCGCTATTTTGTTCATCGCGATTATGGCGATTCGTTTGTTCAGTAAAAACATTACCAATCCAATCGCCGACTTGGTTGACGCTTCCGCAAAAATAGAGCGGGGCGAATTTGAATTGGACATCGAGCCTCGCACGCATGACGAAATCGGATTGCTTACTTCCTCATTCATTCAAATGGGAAAGGGTCTTGCCGAGCGGGAAAAATTGATGGTGTCGTTCAGCAAATTCACCAACAAGACAATCGCGCAAAAGGCCGCCAGCGGAGAGCTTGCGCTTGGAGGCGAAAACCGCAACGCCACGATTTTCTTTAGCGACATCCGTTCCTTTACAGCGATGAGCGAAACGATGCAACCAAAGGAAGTCGTAGAATTTTTGAATGCCTACATGACGCGAATGGTCGAGTGCGTCAACAAGACAAACGGCGTCGTTGACAAATATATCGGCGACGCGATTATGGCTGTTTGGGGAGCGCCTGAGTCCGCCGGAAGTCCCGCCCTTGACGCGCTCAACGCCGTCACCGCCGCTCTTATGATGCGCGTTTCGCTTTTTCACTTTAACCAGTCGCGCAAGGAACGTGGATTGGCGCCTGTAAAAATCGGTTGCGGAATTAATTCCGGCCCGGTCGTTGCCGGCCAAATCGGCTCCAACGAAAGAATGGAATACACCGTTATAGGCGACGCAGTGAACCTTGCAAGCCGCACGGAGGCTTTGAACAAGCCATTTGCCACAGACATTTTGATTACAGAAAACACATACAATCTTATAAAGAACGATGTGATTGTAGAAGAAATGCCCGGCGTTCACGTAAAGGGAAAGACGGACGCGATAAAAATGTTCGCGGTCATTAACCTCGCGGGAAAAGAAAGGCCAAGCACAATTGAAGAAGTGCGAAAAATTATCGGAACTACCGCGCCTGATTTGGCAAAGGTGAACACTGATGACGAAGAAAAGAAATACAAGATCGAAGGCTAGCATAGCCGACATTTTGCTTTTTATTTTGTGTTCTCTTGGAGCGGCGACGGCGCTTGGACTTTATTACAAGGACATAAACTCTTGGTCGCTAAAGAACAACGAAACCGCGGTGGCGAAAATTTATTTTAAGAAGAACGTAGTCCAGCGCAAATTTATTGACAACGACATTTGGGAGCGCGTGAACCAAGAAAGCCCGATTTACAACGGCGACAAAATAAGGACCGCTTCCGATTCTGAAATCCACGCACAGTTTGAAAAGACGGGAACGAAAATCCAGCTAAAAGAAAATTCATTGATTCAAATTTTCAGCAACAAAAAAGAAAAGTCGATTGATTTTTTAAGCGGAGAAATTTTACTGGCCAGCTCTCAAAACGACGAAGAGGCGGTTATTACTGCCGTAAAGAAAAAGATTTCCGCCGCGCCAAATTCAAAAGTTAAGATTACTATTTCAAAAGCGGAGAAAAACGAGAAAAAAGAAAGCCAGCCCAAAGAGGCCGTCGTTGAAGTCATCGAAGGCGAGGCCGTGGTGACGAACGTTCCAAAGGCGGCGCTTTTTCAAAAGCCGGTTGAGGAAGCGCAAACGATAACGGCGGGCGAAGAATTCATTGTCACCGAAGAGCCGATTGTCGAAGCCGAGTCGGAACCAGAGCAGTTTGAGTTCGCTCCGCCAGCAGAGGAAGAAACGCCGCAAATCGAGGAAGAGACGCAAGAGGCGGAAACCGTTCCAGAGACAAAAGTCGAGTCTGCGAAAATCGAAAAAACGGCGAACAAAGAAGAAGATGAAGAGGAAGAAACCCCCGCCGCAAGCCAAGCGGCCAAGGCTGAGCCAAAGGAGCCTGTTCAAATTGAAAAGAACGCGGTTGCCGTCGTTCAAAGCCCGTCGATGAAATTTGCAAAGAACGTTTTTAACCAAAAAACAGGCGAATACAATTACGGCTTTGGAGTGATTTTGCGAAAGCTTTTTGGAACAAAGAGAATCATTCCCGCAGGCTCCGTAATCGAATTGAAAATTCGCGGCGTGCCAAACAAAAACCTTTCGGCTTTTGGGTTGGACGTTAACGGCGTCAATTGGCAAAAGGTCAGCGCCACTACCATTGCCGTTCCAAACGCCGGAAAGGGCTTGTTGGCGGGGATTCCCTTTAACGAAAGAATTTGCGTTTACATTCAAAAAGAAATTTCCAGCACAAACCAAGGAAACATTTATTTTTCTTACGACATAAACAAACTTGACGAAGAAGTTGAAATAAAAGATTTTAAAGTTGAGGCAAAAATTCTTTCGCTTGACGCTGACGAAATCATCAGCCAAATTCCAGTGGGAAAAAAATCGCTTGTAACAATAGACAAGATTCAAATCAAGCGCGTTAAGTGGGACCACGGCGACAGCGGCTTTACTTTGTATTTGCCGACGCAAAGAATTTTGGGCTACACAAAATCGCTTCCAAAAGGCGCCAAGATAAAAATCAATCTTTCCGCGCAAAGCGGCATTCCGCTTTCATTCGTCGGCTTTAACACAAGCAATTGCGACACTGAACGGTGGACAAGGGCGCAAGAAGACACTCTTAACGACGGAAGCATTGGACAAGAGTTTAGCCTTGAGAAAATCGTAACCTTAAAGGACAGCGTAAGAAATTCAGACGCCGCCGTAATGGAAATTAGTTTTAGCAACAACAAAAAAGAAGAGTTTTGCGAATTGACCAATTTAAGGCTTGTGTTTGAGCGCGTAGAGTAAGGTTTGTAAGCCCAAGACTGCGGCCGCCTAGACTGTTTGCAAGCCTAAGAAGCGGCCCGCCTTGAAAGTTTCCGCCAAATGCGATAATTTGTTGTTACTATGACTATCATTGACGGAAACTCACTTACAATCGAAGACGTAAACGACGTGGCGATCAACGGCCAAAAAGCCGCCCTTCCCACAGACAAAAAATTTTGGGAGCGCATGGAAAAGTCTCGCAAATTTTTGCTGGATTATATTTCCACCGGCGTTCCGACATACGGAGTCACCACCGACTTTGGCGACAGCTGTTACAAGCAAATCAGCGTTGACAAGGCGGGTGAATTGCAGCGCACAATCGTTGCCTACCACGGAATCGGTTTGGGTCCGTACTTTGACCATGAAACAGGCCGCGCCGTGATTCTTTGTCGCTTGAACGGAAATGTAAAGGGCGGCCACTCGGCTATTCGCCCGGAATTGGCAAAGAAAATGCTGGAGCTTTTGAACAAAGACGTCATTCCATGCATTCCGCAGCTTGGCTCGGTTGGCGCGAGCGGCGACCTTACGCCTTTGAGCTACCTTGCGGCCGTAATCATGGGCCAGCGAAAAGTTTACTACAAGGGAAAAATCGTTCCGACGATGAAGGCCTTTAAGGCGGAAAAGATTGAGCCGCTTTTGATTGAAGCCAAAGAAGGCCTTGCGATTATGAATGGAACGAGCGTTATGACAGCCGTCGCCTCGCTTGCCATAAAAAAAGCGGAGCGGCTTGCGAACATCTCCGACTTTTTGTCAGCCGTCACAAGCGAAATCACGCGCGGAAAGGACACGCCCTTTGTCGCAAAAGTCAGCCAGATAAAGAACCACGCGGGCCAGTCCGAAAGCGCGGCTTACATTTACAAGATCATACAAGTATGAGGAATTCTTAAAAACGCAAATCGAAAAGCTTGAAGGAAGAACATTCGTCAAGCAGGCGAATAAAATTCAAGACCGCTACTCAATCCGCTGCTCGCCGCAAATCAACGGCGTTTACCGCGACACGCTTTCCATCGCGCGAAAATGGATTACGGAAGAAATAAATTCCGCCAACGACAATCCGCTTGTCGACATCGACGCGGGCCGCATTTACAACACCGGAAACTTTTACGGCGGCCACATATGCGCGGCCTGCGACTACATGCGGACGGCGCTTGCAAACATCTCGGACCTTTCGGACAAGCAGGCCGAAGTCATCATTGACGGAAAGTTCAGCGGACTCCCGGACAACTTGACTCCGCGCATAAAAGACACTGACCCGCGCTCAGGCTTGCGCCTTGGCTTTAAGGCCGCCCAAATTACGATTAGCGCGATTCGCGGAGAAGTCCAAAGCTACTGCTACCCGATCAGCGTCACAAGCGCTCCGACCGAAGCCATAAACCAAGACAAGGTGAGCATGGGAACAATCAGCGCCCGCAAATTCGCCGAGCAAATCAACTTGGTTTACTTGCAGTTCGCCACCCACTTGTTGGCCGCCATGCAAGCGGTTGACCTTGCGGGCTACGACGACTTTAGCCCCTTCACAAAAGAAGTCCACGACCAAGTTCGCAAAATGAGCAAGTTCGTAAAAGACGACCGCCCGCTTGACGAGGACGCCACAAAGGTTGCCGAGTGGCTGAAGGTGACGGAGATTTTTGGGTAAATTTTTGAAGATGTGGAACAAATTAAAAAAATAAAATTTACTTTAAAAACAAAAAGAGGGCCGTGGCCCTCTTTTTTCATGTTCTCTATTTACATTCTAGGAGAATGTAAAAGCATTTTGCGGAGTCAAAAGACTCCTTGTTAGCAGGTTGACAAGAAAAATTAATCAGTAAGTAAACTATACATTATTTTTTTTATTTTGTCAAATTTTTTTGCATTTTATTGTATTTGCGCGCTATACTTGTTACATGAAATATCGTTTAGGACTTGATTTAGGAACAAATTCCATTGGTTGGGCAATTTATTCACTTGACAATGATAGAAAGCCTTTGGAATTAAAGGATATGGGTGTTCGTATTTTTTCTGACGGACGAGATCCAAAAACAAAAGAACCTCTTGCCGTCGCCCGCAGAATAGCGCGAGGACAGCGAAAGATTATATACAGAAGAAAACTCAGAAGAAAAGCGACTTTTCGGTTGTTGCAAGAGCAAGGCCTTTTTCCTAAAACAAAAGAAGAAACCCAAAAGTTGAAGCTGCTTAATCCATACGAATTGCGTGTAAAAGCATTAGACGAAAAATTAGAACCATTTGAGTTGGCCCGCGTGCTGTTTAATTTATCTGTTCGACGAGGCTTTAAAAGCAATCGCAAAGATGCTTCTGCGGCAGAAGCGACTTCTTCCGCAGGGTCAGATAATCTTTCACAGGCTGAAAAATGCGCTGAATTATCGAAAGCAATATCTGAATCGGGTTGCAGAACGCTAGGCGAATTTTTATGGAAAAATCAAAATAAGAATAAAGGAATTCGTTTTGTACCTGGACGAATGTCATATTACCCGCTCCGAAAAATGTACGAAGATGAATTCAATGTGATTCGCGCCGCGCAAGAAAAGCATTTCAAAAACATCGATTGGAATTCAATTTATAACGCAATATTCTTTCAAAGGCCATTAAAACCACAAGAGCGTGGCCGATGCCAATATATGATTGAGAAAGAAAGAACTTTTAAATCAATGCCAAGCGCTCAAAAAGTTAGAATTTTGCAAGAGATTCGCAATTTGAAGTATCAAAATGAAGATGGAAAAACTATCCCGATTTCAGAAGAGCAGGAAGACATTCTTCTTTCTTTGCTTGATTCAAAAGAAAAGGTGGCGTTTGACGCTTTTAGAAAGGCTTTGAAATTGAATTCTGCTTGTACATTTAACCTTGAGAAAAATCGTGATTTTTTGCTGGGAAATTCAACCGCAGTAAAAATGAGGGGCAAAAACCGTTTTGGAGATTTATGGGATACATTTTCTCTCGAGGAACAAGATGCAATTGTAGAGAAGCTGATAACGGCAGACGAAGACGGAGAGATTTTTGAAATGTTAAAAAAATACAACCTCTCTGATGAACAAAACGAATCGATAGTAAAATTACAGTTGCCTTCTGGCACGACTATGCTTTGCAAGGAAGTGTCTGAGCAAATTGTCCATAAGATGGAATCGCTTGGCTGTGATTACTCAACTGCAATTCAAACCCTCGGATATAAGTACGCAGACCAAAGCGTTGAAAAATATGACACGCTCCCATATTACGGAAAAGTTCTTGTCGGTTCAACAATGGGAGCCACTCCTTCCGCAGATGAAAGCAACCCTGAGAAAAAATACGGAAAAATAAGCAATCCAACTGTTCATGTCGCTCTTAATCAAACGCGTGTTGTTGTTAACGCCCTTATAAAGCAGTACGGAAAGCCGGCGCAGATTGCCGTTGAGCTTTCCCGCGACTTAAAGGCGAGCCGCGAGGCAAGAAACGCCATTCAGAAAAAACAAAACGAGAATAAAAAGCGAAATGAAATCACAAATAAAAACATTCGTGACGCGAACCCAAACATTCCATATCCAAATCGCACTGACCGCTTGAAATATCGGCTATGGGAAGAATTGGGAGCGGAAGGCCTTCCTAGAAAATGCCTTTATTGTGGAAAAATTATTTCTGGAACAGAACTTTTCAGCAATAATAAAATTATTGAAATCGAGCATATTCTTCCTTACAGCAGAACTTTGCTTGACGCTGAATCGAATCTTACCGTAGCGCATGTAAGTTGCAACGCTTTTAAGAAAGAGCGTTCGCCCTACGAGGCTTTTGGCTCCAATCCAAAAGGATACAATTGGCAAGAAATATTGGAGCGCGCAAACCAACTAAAAAGCCCGGCAAAACGAAGCCGCTTTGCAGTTGACGCAATGGAATCGTTTGAAAAAGACAGCGGTTTTATCGCGCGACAGCTGACAGACAACGCCTATCTTTCAAAAATGGCTCTCAAGTATCTAAAGAGCGTTTGCGATGATATTTGGTCTGTAAACGGCGGAATGACAAAATTGCTCAGAGATAAATGGGAAATTGATTCAATCTTAAAGAGAAAGATTGGCGACGAAGAAGTTGCGCATTTTGAACTTAAAGATGATATGATTGGCGAATACAAGAAAAACCGCTACGACCACCGCCATCATGCTTTGGATGCCTCTGTAATTGCATTGATCGACCGTTCGCTTGTAAAAGAAATCTCAACGCTTAACGCCCGCTCCCTTAAAAATCGCATTGAGGTTCCGCAGATGTCAGTTCCGCGATTGGAACTTCAGGAAAAAGTAAAAAACATTGTTGTCAGCTTTAAGCCAGACCACGGAGCGGAAGGCAAGCTTTCAAAAGAAACCTTGCTTGGAAAAATTAAGCGTGAGGAGTTAATTGACATTTCTAAAATGGAAGTCACAGACATTCCGCTTATAAAAAACGGCAAAGTTAGAAAAGATTTTGAAAATGCGCTTGCGGAAAAACTCGACATCAAGCTTGTCAGAAAAGAGCTTAAAGATGTTTATCCGCAGGTAAAAATCTACAAAGAATTCTTTGTGGCTCGCGCGGCAATATCATCTCTAAAAGAAAACAACATTGAAGACATCGTGGATGCAAAGATTCGCGCAAAATTGCAAGAATTTGTTTCCACTCAAAAGGGCCAAAAATTTGAAAGCCTCTTGGAAGATTTTAGCGACCAAACTGGCATTAAGAAAGTTCGTTGTTTAAATCGCGTGCAAACTCCTATTGTCATCAATGGCGACGTTCCGCGCTATCTTGCGCCGGAAGATTATTTTGCGGCGATTATATGGCAGCTTCCGCCTAAAAAGGATGGAGGCAAAACAACTTATGAAGCCCAATATATACGCAGAACGGAAGTAGGCAAAGACAACAAGCCAAAGACAGAAGTGATAGAGGCTTGGAAAAGGGAACATCATCCTGCCGCAAAAAATTTAGGTGTTTTGCATAAAAACGATTACCTTGAATTTAGTGACGGCGGAAATTGGTATAAGTGCAGGGTGGCAGGATATGCTGCAACAAATAATAAACTTGATATAAGACCTATTTATTCCGTGACAAATTGCGCCGACTGGATAATCTCAACTAATGATTATCAGCTTGAGCCTTGCTGGAAATTGCAAAAGACTCAAAATTGGGTTTCGGTCAATGTCCTTTTTGGCGAAAAACAAGCTCGCTTTATCACTGTAAATCCAATAGGACGTGTCTTTAGAAAATAAAGGCGCAAAAGCCTTTGGTTTTTGCTTGACAATTCAGTTGAGTGTTGTATAATAGTAATCACTTGGGCTGGTCGAAAGACCCGGGTCCAACCTACTAGGCGGGGAAACTCCCCGCCATTTTTTTTGGAGAATGAATGAAAAAACTAAGCGTCTTTGTTGACGAATCGGGCGATTTTGGTGAATACCAACTGCACAGCCCCTATTATATCGTTACTATGGTCATCCACGAGCAAGACAAAGACATTGGATCTCAAATAGACAAGCTTAATAATTCATTAGGAAATATGAATCTTCCTAACCATACGATTCATGCCGAACCGTTGATTCGCAGGGAAGAAAATTACGCGAATGTGTCTCCAAATGAGAGGCGGCGAATTTTTTCTTTTTTGTACCATTTTGTTTTAAATTGCGAAATCCGCTATAAAGTTTTCATATTTCAAAAGAAGAACTATGATTCTACGTTAAAAATGCAAGCTGGCATGGGACGCGAAATGGATTCATTCTTTAAAGAGAACCTTTCGTATTTTCAAACTTTTTCTGAAATTGTTCTTTATTATGACAACGGGCAGCACGAGCTGAATTCATTGCTGAATGTTTTGTTTGCCACGAATTTTACAAATTACGATATTCGGTATGTAAAGCCAAGTGAATACAAATTGTTCCAAGTGGCGGATTTAATTTGCGCTGTTGAATTGCTTGCCCACAAATTGCAAACTCAGGATTTCACTCGCTCAGAAAAATTGATTTTTCATTCAAAACGCGACTTTAAAAAAGATTTTTTGCGCGGGGTAAGGTTGAAATCTTTTTGACGTATTTTTGTTAGTAGGTTGACAGGACAAATTAATCAGTTATAATCAGCTTGTGCCTGAGTAGTGGTCGGTAAGAGTTGCAGGTTGACAGGACAAATTAATCAGTTATAATGCTTCGTCGTTGAGGCCGACGCGGCTTCGGGTTGCAGGTTGACAGGACAAATTAATCAGTTATAATTGTCGTCTGTTTTCTTTGAGTAGGCTTTCCGTTGCAGGTTGACAGGACAAATTAATCAGTTATAATTGATTTAGCTGGAAGAATTAACTGAGGTTTGTTGCAGGTTGACAGGACAAATTAATCAGTTATAATAGTCGCGCATGTCTGACGGCTTTTGCGACAGTTGCAGGTTGACAGGACAAATTAATCAGTTATAATGCTGCTCCTCAAAATCCGCAGCACCAGCGTGTTGCAGGTTGACAGGACAAATTAATCAGTTATAATGGAATGTTCATAATCAAGTCGGACAATCCGGTTGCAGGTTGACAGGACAAATTAATCAGTTATAATGATTAAAAAGAACGCAGACGCTTTTTGCCAGTTGCAGGTTGACAGGACAAATTAATCAGTTATAATAATTACGGCAATCTTTAACAAGCCCATCTTGTTGCAGGTTGACAGGACAAATTAATCAGTTATAATATACACGTGAAAGGAAAGCGAAACTTATAAGTTGCAGGTTGACAGGACAAATTAATCAGTTATAATTATTTTGAGCAATATCGTTGTAAAGCTTAAGTTGCAGGTTGACAGGACAAATTAATCAGTTATAATTTGAAATAGCGACTGTCGGAGACTTGTCAGTTGCAGGTTGACAGGACAAATTAATCAGTTATAATCGGAAACGCCTTAAAGGATTATCATTGCCAGTTGCAGGTTGACAGGACAAATTAATCAGTTATAATAGGCCGCCTCTAGTGCCGTATTCGCCGCAAGTTGCAGGTTGACAGGACAAATTAATCAGTTATAATGAATGATTGTAATTCGACATGGCGGAATATGTTGCAGGTTGACAGGACAAATTAATCAGTTATAATCTCCAAGAGATGAAGGAGAAACGCCTGAACGTTGCAGGTTGACAGGACAAATTAATCAGTTATAATGATTTAAAACTTCAAGGTAGCAAGCCAAGTGTTGCAGGTTGACAGGACAAATTAATCAGTTATAATAGAAAGTGTCAGGGACAAGAGAAGCAAGAGTTGCAGGTTGACAGGACAAATTAATCAGTTATAATTGCAAACTCTGTTCAGTTGTTGGGCGGAAAGTTGCAGGTTGACAGGACAAATTAATCAGTTATAATTTCCATTTTTCGCTCCTGATGAAATTGACAGTTGCAGGTTGACAGGACAAATTAATCAGTTATAATCAGGAAAAACAAAACCTATCACCCACACTTGTTGCAGGTTGACAGGACAAATTAATCAGTTATAATAGATTATGGGAACGCAAAGATAGTGTTCAAGTTGCAGGTTGACAGGACAAATTAATCAGTTATAATTTGTCGTCTTCAATTATTTCAAACACTTTAGTTGCAGGTTGACAGGACAAATTAATCAGTTATAATTTTCGGTGCTACTTGGCTTGAAATAATCCTGTTGCAGGTTGACAGGACAAATTAATCAGTTATAATGCATTTCTAGCGGATTCGCCTGCTGGCGGAGTTGCAGGTTGACAGGACAAATTAATCAGTTATAATGAGCGCCAAGAAGACGACCACGATTTTTATGTTGCAGGTTGACAGGACAAATTAATCAGTTATAATTATAATTTTGGTTCTTATCGGCTTGGCCGCGTTGCAGGTTGACAGGACAAATTAATCAGTTATAATCTTGCCTTTGAACGCCAATCAGCAATTTATGTTGCAGGTTGACAGGACAAATTAATCAGTTATAATGCCGCCTATCTGCTCTGTTTTATCTTCGTTGTTGCAGGTTGACAGGACAAATTAATCAGTTATAATAAATTCATATCATTCACGGAGGAAGGCTTGGTTGCAGGTTGACAGGACAAATTAATCAGTTATAATCTACCCCGACGTTTCACGCGAAGAATACCTGTTGCAGGTTGACAGGACAAATTAATCAGTTATAATCCGTGTATGAAGCAAGCGTCGCCTAGCCTGGTTGCAGGTTGACAGGACAAATTAATCAGTTATAATACGTCCGGCGTAATTCTATTTCGTACAAAGAGATAGAACGCGTCGGACGTGTTATTTTAAAAAGAAATTCAGAATAAAAGCAGTTGTTGGGATTCTTTTTTTTTGACTTTTTTGGTGGCCTTAAAGCTGATAATGTTCTCATATTGCCTGTCCGTTATGGTGATGATATCAACTTTTCCATCGTCGGGCAAGTTATTTTGTATCAATTTATAATATTTTTCGCAAGCGTCTTTTCCAGAAAAGAGTTTTGTATAAATTGAATACTGAACCATGGCAAAACCATTGTCCAGTAAAAAATTTCTAAAATCGGTCGCCGCTTTGCGTTCCGCTTTCTCTACAACCGGCAAATCGAACAAAACAAGCATCCACATAAGTTCATACCTATTCAATGCTGGCGTCGCCACAGTCGTCTCCTTTCCATATTGGAATATCGATGGCCGCTTTTCCTTCTTCCAGCGCGTGAACATAGGAAGCCGTCAAATATTGCATGCTTTGGAAGGCTGGAGAATTGCCTTCAGAAGTATGAACTTTTACCCATAAACAGTCTGTCAATTTCTTTTTATGCTCTGGAGTCAGTTCTGCCTCGTCGTTTATTTCAAGACTGTACACAATGCAATCTACTATGGGGCGGTAAATTTCAAATAAGTCGTCAGCGAGACAAAATTGATTTAAATGATTGTCGTGGTGCAGTCCAAGCGACGGAAGCAGGCCGCTTGAGCAAATTGCGCGCGCCATAGACGCTCTCATTACCGCGTATCCATAATTCAGAAAGGAATTTATTCCAGGCAAATCCCTGTCACGAATAAAGCTTTCGCCAAAAAGACTCTTCCAATAAATTCTGGCGGCGTAAGCTTCGCGATTGTCAGGATCGCCTGATTTTACCATCAATGCGATTTTTTCAAGAAGTTTTATATTGTCTTTTTTTTTGCAGAGTTTTAGACAAAGCGCTTGATTTTTTATTTTTTGAATTACTATTTGCTGCCATATTCTTTTCTTAAATGGTTCTGAAGCGTCAATTTGTTTTTTTAGAATTTTCGCAAACAAGTAGTGGGAATAAACAGGAAGAACCATGCTTTGCGGCGAATAATTTTTTCCGCACAGCACTGTTACACAGCCGCGTTCCGCAAGAGCATTTAAAACGTTTTTTGAAAGCGTCGCTCCTTGCGCGGAGACAAGCAAGACGCCTATGTCATCAAGCGGTACTTTTCCAAGTTCCTCAGCTCCGCTTTGAATGACAATAAAGCCGCGACTAAGAGATAAATAGCGATTTTCTTCGAAAATCTCCAGTACCCTGTTCAGCACGCTTTAATTATCGGCATGTTGAACAGAATTTACAATTATTTTCTAAAGGCGCGGTCAAACAAAAATCTTGACGCCTCTCCCCTTACTCCCGTTCCGCCACGCGGTAGTCCCAGTTGTGCTTGGGGTAGCGGCCCTTCATCTCCTTGCAAATTTCCGGCCATGTGTTTTGCCAAAAGTTTTCCAGGTCGCTTGTGATTTGCAGGGGCCGCCGCGCGGGCGAAAGCAGTTTTAGCAAGACAGGAACGCCCATCACTTTTGGCGTCTCAAAGCAGCCGAATATTTGTTGGATTATTATTTCTATCGTCGGAACGACTTTTTCGCCGTCAACGTAAACGACTTTTACCGCGCGGCCTGTTTGCAATTCCAGTTTTGACGGAACCTTTCGCTCCACCTCGGAACCGTCGTAAAAATAATATAGCGCGTCGTAAACGTTTTGCGCGGTGATTTTGTTTCCGGTCAAAAATGGGGCCAGCCATTCCGCGGCGTTTTGCGAAAGCCAGTTTTTGTCAAAGCGTTTTGGCGGAACTGTGTCCTGGCCAAGATTGCCGGCGGCGGAACTAGAATCGTTTGCAAGACTAAGATTGCCGCCGCCCGCCGCGGAAGCCTGCTCGTAAAATTTTCGCTTTACCAAAAAGGCTTTTGTCTTTTCGTCCAGGGGGAGCGAGTCAAAGCCGTTTTTTTGAACCGAAAAGCAAAGCGCGCTTTTTATGTCTTCGTCTCCGGCCTTAAGCGCCTTTTGGCTAAGAATTATTTTTCCGTATTGAGTGAATTCCGTCTTTACTACTTTTCCGTTTTCAAAATCGCAAATGACATTTTTTTGCGCGCGGCTATAAATCCATTCTTCAAGTTGAACGGAATCCAGCGCCTTGTATGAGTAAATCGCGCCTTGCGAGCTTCCCGCGTCCGCTTCCACGGCCACAATCCATTCCGGGCCAAGGCCGCCCTTGTAGTCCTTTAGCGCGGCAAGGCGGCCCGACGGAAACTGGTAGACGCCCGCGTCCGCCGTCCTATGCGCGAGCCTGTCGGGAAAGCCCGCCAACAGCGGGTCGGGAGGCGGCGAAAACTCCGCGCCTTTTTGCAAGCCCAAGACGCGAGCGCCGTTTTCTGTCTTGCCCGCAATTCGCGCGCCGGCTTCTTCGAGGCGCCGCTCTAAATTTAGAACAAACTTTTTTTGCAAGGCCGGCGCTGAATCCTTGTATTGCGAGTACGGAAGGACAAAGGCGGCGCCGCCGTAAATCGCAGCGCATCCCAAGCGAGGACCGATTCCAAGCCTAAGAGCCGCCCGCCCCAATTGTGTAATCTGGCCGTTTTTGTCCAAGCAGTTAAGCAGCCGCAAAAGCTCGCGCGCGGTCTCCCACGAAGACGGGGCGGGCGGGTCCAGCCATTCAAGCGCGGCGGGGTCCTGGCTTCCCCATTCGGCGCATTCCAAAAGCAGCTCGCTTAAGTCGCTTCTTAAAATTTCCGGGAGCGGATTTTTCGACCGCGGCTCGTTCTGGCTCCACAAGCGGACGCAAACGCCTTCTTGGGTGCGGCCGGCGCGGCCTGCTCGCTGCGCGGCGGAAAATTCCGATTCGCTCATTGTGACCAAGCGCGTCGCGCCAACGTTGTTGTCCATCACGCTCACGCGCGAAAGGCCAGAGTCGATTACGCAAACAACATCGGGAATCGTAAGCGACGTTTCGGCGATTGAAGAAGAAAGTATTACGCGCGTTGCGCCGGGCTCGGCGGGCGACAAAATCTTTTTTTGCTCGTCAAAGGACACGGAAGAATGAAGGCGCTCGATTTGAACGGCGGGCGCGCCGCCGATTTGCGCCGCGTCCGATGCGAGGCCGCTTAGCTCGGAAAAGGTTTTGTTTATTTCGTAAATGCCGGGGAGAAAGACAAGGATTGAGCGGCCGGCAGTTTTGGTCTTGCAATCAGTATCAGTCGCGCCGGCAGTTTTAGGCGTGGAACAAGTTTTGGTATTGCCATCAGCATTGGTCGCAAGCCCAGAAAGCGCCCAGCGGACAGCGGCGGAAACCGAAAGGTCCGGCTTGTAAAAAAATTGGACAGGAAAAGTCCGGCCCGGTATTTCCAGGACGGGCGCGGCGCAAAATTCCGCGATTCTCCTGGCGTCAATTGTGGCCGACATGATGATTACAAACAAGTCGTCGCGAAGCTGCATCGCTTCCTTTAAAAACGCAAGCGCCAAGTCGGCGTTTATCGACCTCTCGTGAAACTCGTCCAGCACAACGACGCTCGCGTCTTCCAAACTTGGATCGGCTTGGAGCCGCCGCGTCAAAATCGCTTCGGTCATAACTTCTAGGCGCGTGGACTCGCTTGTCTTGTTTTCCAAAAACACTTTGTAGCCCGCCGTTTGCCCAACTTGCTCTCCAAGCAATTCCGCCACTCGGCTTGCGACGTTCACCGCGGCAAGGCGGCGTGGCTGCAGCATCAATATTTTTTTTGGGAACTCTTCCAAAAGCGCGAGCGGAACGGCGGTAGACTTTCCCGCTCCTGTTTCCGCGGTCAAAACCAAAAAGCGCGACGGAGACGATTTTAGCGCCCGGCAAATTTCTTCAAGGTGAGAATAGATTGGAAGATTTTTTATTCGCTCCGTGCCTTTTAGTTGGCCAAGCGTTTCAAGTTTCTGCATTTTGTGCCGTTCAATATGGTAGCAAAAAAAAAGCCCTGAATCAACTTGCTATAGCAAAAAATCGCGAAGCGTGGTA
>CADCBK010000019.1:71185-79321 GCA_902799665.1 uncultured Spirochaetaceae bacterium
GCGAGCGGACAGACAATATTTCCTCTAGCAAAACCACGCGAAGCGTGGTATAATAAACAGCAAATGACACGCAATGCAAAAAGCATAAAAATTGCCGCCGCGCTGGCTCTTTTTTTTGCCGCGCAAATTTTTTTCTCTTGTGGACGGAACGCTTCCAACGCGCTTTACGACTATAAAGAATTTCCTTTGGAGCGGAATGGAATCGCGCTGCATTTGGATTGCGTCCAGCTTGCCAAAAAAAGTTCCGCCAAAAGCGACAAAGGCCAAAAGAACATTTTGCTTGTTCACGGCGTGACATACTCTTCCCACGAATTTGACATCGACTACAAAGACTACAGCCTTGTCCGCAAATTGGCGCGCGAAGGCTGGGCGGTTTGGCGCTTGGACATAGCGGGCTTTGGCCGCTCGCAGGAAGTTTCCGACGGCTTTATGCCTGATTCCGACTACGCAGCGTTGGACATAAACGCCGCCGTCCAAAAAATCGTGGAGTTGACCGGGCAGGACAAAATAGACGTGCTTGGCTGGTCTTGGGGAACGGTTACGGTAAGCCGCTTTGCCGCCGCCCACAGCGAACATATAAACAAGCTTGTTTTGTACGCTCCGATTATGAGCGGCGTTGGCGATGTAAAGGTGAACGAGCCGTTCCACCACAACACCTGGGAGCACGCGGCGGACGACTTTGCGCGCGACAAAAAAGGCGCTTTTGACTATTCGATTGCCGAGCGCGAGCTGATAGAAATATGGTGCTCCAGCTGCTGGAGATACGACGGCGAAAAAAGTCCCAACGGCGGCCGGCGCGACATTTGCGTTCCCCAGGCAAAAGAGCTGATTGACTTGACAAAAATAAAAAATCCCACGCTTGTGATTTGCGGCGACAAAGACCCTTACTTAAATTACAAGCTTGTAAAAAAGTCGCTCAAGAACTTGCCCAAAGGCTCAAGGCTAGAGATGATAAAGGGCGGCTCGCACGTCGTTTTTGTCGAAGCGCCCTACTACCACGACTTTCAAAAGCGGCTTATGAAATTTTTGGAGAAATGAAAAATGTACACGCGCGAAATAACGCCGGCTCCCGAAAAATTGATTCAAAACGGAAAGCCGGTTTTTGGAACGTTCGACAGCCTTCCCAAAAAACTTGACATAAAGGGCGTGACCACGCCTTACGCGGGAATTCCGTATCCGCCGATTTTGTCCCGCCTAAGAATCCGCGCGCGCGCGGTTTACGTTTTTAGCGTGGGCGATTACGTTGGCGTGGTCCAGTTTTTTGACAACAAAATTTTGAACATGGCCGAGTTCGCGCTGTGGAACACCAAGCGGGGAACCAAATACGTTTACCGAAAATTTTTGGGCGTTCGCCGCAAGATGATTCCGACAAAATTGGGCGCGGGCCGTTGTTCCACCAGAACGCCTGGAAGGCGCGTGCGATTTTCGTGGAACCACCAGAGCGGCCGCTTGCTTTTGGCGGTTAACGTCCGCGGCTTTAGCCACAGGCCAGAGATAAAAGTATTCGCAGAAGGAAATTTCAACGACGCGGCCTCAAAGGAAATCGTTTCGGTAAAGCCCGCTCCGACGACGCGCCGCTGTTCCGCCACCTGGTACGCGTCCGTTCCGGTTACGACAAAGTTTGAAGTGAAGGGCGTTGAAAAAGTCGCCGCCGAAAACGCAAAGGGCAACAGCCTGCTTTTTGTAAACCGCGCCTACTACAAGTTTGTAACGCGCGGCGAGTCGATCACCGCAAGCGGCGTGATTGACGGAAAGAATGTTTCGCTCAGGCTTTCCACCACAAGCCTTGACGCTCCCAACACAAGCAAATACAACGACAATGCGCTTTTTGTTGACGGCGCCTTCACACCGCTCCCGCCCGTATGCATAACCCATCCCTTTGGAATCGCAAAAGACTGGAACGCGCAAGACTACGAAAGCATGGTGGACTTGTCCTTCGTTCCGCAAAACTCATATTCGCGCAAAGCCAACTTTATTTTGGTCAACGCCAGCTATGACACCGTCTTTGGCTTTTTAAACGGAAGCGTCCTCCGCGCCGACGGAAGCAAAATCGAGCTCCGCGACTTCCCCGCCGTCGCTCAAATCAGCAGGATACGGCTATAGGATGCCAGAAATCTTAATCGGAACAAGCGGCTACGACTACCCAGAATGGCGCGGCGTCTTTTATCCAGCCGAATTAAAGCGAGCCGATTTTTTGCCATACTACGCCACAAGGTTCAACGCGCTGGAGCTTAACAACACTTTTTACAATATGCCCACGGCGGAGCGCTTGCTAAGTTTTTGGGAACGGAGCGGGGGCGCGCTAAAGTTCAGCGTAAAGGCCAACCGCCTTTTGACCCACGAAGTTGGCCGCGACTGGCAAAGCGCCGCACAAGATTTTCGCTCCGCCCTAAAGCCGCTCGCCCAAAACGGAAGCCTGGCCTCCGCGCTTTTCCAGTTTCCGCAAAGCTTTCATTACACCGACCAAAACCGCCTTTACCTTTCCGCGCTGCTGGCCCAGTTTAGGGGCCTTCCTGTGGTGGTGGAATTCCGCCACGCCGAATGGATCCGCCCGTCCGTTTTTGAGGGGTTTTTTGAGCGCGGCGCAAGCCTTGCCTTTTGCGATCTGCCGGAATTGAAGAACCTTCCGAACAAAAACTGTTTGCAAGCCCAAGAAGGAGGCCTTCCCTTTGCCGGAAAAATCGCCTACATCAGGCTGCACGGCCGCAACGCCTCCGCCTGGTACGCAAAAGAAAACGACGCGCAAGAAAAAGAATGCCTTCAAGACCATAACGCGCTGCCGGGACTGCCCGCAAGCCCCAAAAGCGCCGCCCATGACCGCAACGGCTCCGCGCGCTACCGCTACGACTACAGCGACGACGAGCTTTCCGAGTTTGCGCCCGTCATCCAGCAAGCCGCCAGCCAAGGCCGCCAAGTCCAAGTGTTTTTCAACAATCACCCCGACGGCAGCGGCGCAAAGAACGCGAAGAGGATGCGGGAGATGGTGGGCTAGGAATTTTGTAAAATGCTATACAAAAAGATAGACAAAAATTTGAATGTGTGGTATAATAAATTTTGGAGGATTGTATCTTGCGGGCAATTGATTTCTTCTGCGGCGGTGGCGGAATGACAAACGGTCTCATTCAGGCTGGAATTAATGTTATTGCTGGCGTGGATTTGGATCCCGAAGCGAAAGAAACTTATGAGTGTAATAATCGCGGTGCAACATTTGTGAATGCAGACTTAAATAGACTTCATACTGATTATTTCGAAAAGAAGATGGGTGTTGAGCGTTTTGATGATGATATGATTTTTGTCGGATGTAGTCCGTGTCAATTTTACAGTATTATTCGTTCATCAAAAGAAAAATCCATAAAAACAAAAGATTTGTTGCTGCGTTTTCGACGGTTTGTAGACTATTATCGCCCTGGCTATTTACTCATAGAAAATGTTCCTGGAATTTTAACAAATAAAGATTCTGCATGGAAAGAATTTTTGCCATTCTTGGAAAAAGCTGGATATAACAATTTACAATTGGGAAATTGTAAGTATGACATTGTAAACATGAAAAATTATGGAATAGGACAGAATCGTAAACGCTTTTCTTTAATTGCAACAAGATTGGAAAGGTCGGTTCATCTTCCTGTAAAAGATAATAATGAATTACATGTTCAAGACATTATAGGAGATGTAAATCTTTTTCCTAGAATAGAAGCTGGTACAAGGGATGCTAATAAACTTCGTTTCCATTCAACAAGATCACTGACAGATATTAATATGCGTCGTATTCAGCGAGTTCATCATGATGGTGGAACCCGAATGGATTTTAAGGATGATCCTGCCTTGCAGCTTAAATGTTATGAGGGTAAAGACAACAGCTTCAGAGATGTTTATGGAAGAATGTATTGGAATAAACCTTCTCCGACAATAACGACAAAATTTTTAAGTATTTCAAATGGTCGATTCGGGCATCCTGAACAAGATAGAGGAATATCAATTAGAGAAGGCGCAGCTTTACAGTCATTTCCGTATGAGTACCGATTTGAGACCGACAGTATCACAACTGCAGCAAGAATTATAGGAAATGCGGTTCCACCCGAGTATGGCCGAAGACTAGGACAAACAATTTTGGAGATAAATAGGTAATAAAGTATGGAAAAACAATTAGAAAAAATACCAGTTTCCATTCATCCAAGAGCGTTTGCAGCATTTGGCGATGAACTTGTTACAAATGATAATATTGTACTCACCGAACTTGTAAAGAATTGCTATGATGCCTTTGCTCTTAATGTATATATAACTTTAGTAACAGATGGAAAAAAACAATATCTTGAAATTTCAGATGATGGTCTTGGAATGTCTGTAGATACTGTAAAGAAAGTATATGCAACTATAGCGACCCCATTTAAAGAAGATTCTCCTGTTGCCACAAGAGTAATTGATGGCATAAAACACGAACGACGCGTATCTGGAAATAAAGGGGTAGGACGATTTTCAATTGCAAAACTGGGAAAAAACATTTCGTTGTTCACAAAGACTTCCGAAATGAGTTCTTGTATCTTGGTTAAAATGGATTGGGATTCCTTACGATATGCAGATTCTATGAAAAACTGTTCAATTTCGTTGGATGTTACACCTGATGAAAATCCATTAGAAAATAAAGATTCTGGAACTGTAATCCGCATTGAAGGTCTAAGAATTCACTGGACAGCTGAGAAATTTTTAGAACTAAAAGACGAATTATCACGTTTACTTAATCCATTTAAAGAGACTGAAAATTTTTCTATTCATCTTGTATTAAAAGAAAATGGTAAACTATTCGATGAAGATTACAAAATACAATTGAATCCATTTATTAATAATCCTGTATATTCCATTAGTGGTGGTGTAAATCAAAATGGTGAAATTTCTTGGGCATATATAAATAATTCAGCTGAAGAAAAACATATTGAAAATGGAAAGTTAAAATGGGCACAGCAGAATTATGAAAAGATCCTTGAGCAAACCGAAGAGCTTCCTGAATATCAGTGTGGAAGTTTTTCTTTTGAAATACGAGCTTGGGATTTGGATTCTGATAGTATTAAGACTGTCTCTGACACATTTAACATAAAACGTTCTGATATTCGTAAGACTATTTCAAAATTTAAAGGTTTGTCTGTTTATCGTGATAATATTCTCGTATTGCCAAAATCTGACGCTACAAAAGATTGGTTGGGACTTGATGCAAAGCGTATTAGTAAAATAGGGGAGCGCATAAGTACAAGCCAGATTGTAGGAATGGTTAATATTTCTTCCATAGAGAATCCTGGTCTTAGAGATACCACAGACCGTGAAAGTATGGCCGATACTCCAGAATATAAGCAGTTCACACTTGCCTTGTCAGCAATAATGGGAATCTTACAAGATGAGCGTTTAAAAGATAGGTTGGGTAAACAGAAAGCGATACCATTGAATCAGTTGTTAGATAATTCGGCTTCGAAAAAACTTGTCGATGATGTGGAGTCAGCCTTAAAAAATAATTCAGATTCAAAAGATATTTTAGGAATTGTTCAAAAATATCACTCTGAAAATACAAAAAAAATAGAAGATTTAACAGCACGCTTGACTTATTATGCTCAAACAGCTTCTCTTGGTTCTGTCGCAATTGTCCTAATGCACGAATTTCTGACGGGGATGACTTCCGTAAAACGTTTCTTAAATAAAGTGAAAACATATTTTTCTACATTTGATAAACGAACACTTGATTATTATAAAGATGCTGATGATGGGCATAAAAGATTGACAGAGTTAGTGAACAGTTTTTCACCTCTCTGCATGAAGGACTTGCATAAAAAGAATTTTAGTTGTGATTTGTATGAAAGTGCAGTAAAAGCAACAAATCTAATCAAAGCAAAAAAAATCAGTAAAAACATAGACTTCGATATTGATTTGCCAGAAAAAATAACTGTTGCTGTTTCTGAAGGAGAGTTGCAAACTGTTTTTATAAACTTATTTGACAATGCTTGTTATTGGATAAATAACTCTGGAAATACTGAAAAAAAGATTTTTGTTTCTGTGGAAGAAAAAAGTTTAGAAAAATTATCTGTTGTTGTTAGTGATACAGGAGCTGGAGTTTTACCAGAAAATGCAGAAAAAATTTTTCTTCCTGGCATTACCTCAAAAGTTAATGGCTTGGGAATGGGATTAGTCATTGTTACTGAGTTATTAAGTTACTATAAGTGTAAAATAGGTTTACGTTATCCTAGCGATACAGCAGGAGCAACTTTTGTTTTTGATTTACCAATATTGCAAGGAGAAAACTAAAAGTGAAGCTTTTAATCATTGAAGATGATCCAACTGCGGTAAAAGGAATAAAAGATAACTTTGAAGATATCGGCTGGACTGTACTTAATTCGGATTTTGAAAGAGCTTTGGAAAACATTCGTAAGGAACAACCAGATATTATTGTCATGGACTGGATGGAAGACTTGGATGACAATAAAGACCGGGGAAGGGCAATATTTAATGAAACTCATAATCTTCCAATTATTATTTATTCTGGTATAGCTTCTGCCTTGGAGGTCGATGAAATTGAGAATAATCCATTTATTGAAAAGATTCCAAAAGGTGATGAGCAGGATGTAATATCTAAAATAAATGAATGGGAAAAATATATAAAAGTTGTATCTGAAATAAGAAATCAATTTGATGAAGCGGTATCGTATATGATGGCTTCATTGAAGCCTGTTATTGCACTGGATTCTTATCCAGGTGAAAACGTTATAAAGTATATGCTTAACAGACAGGCTTCTGAGTTTTTTAATTCAAAGATAGTTGATGATGAGACAAATCCTACATGGACACAATATTTATACCCGCCATCATCGAAAACATTGCTTGTCGCAGACATCTTAAAAAGTAGAGTAGAGAATAAATATTTTGTTCTTTTGACTCCTAGTTGTGATATGGCAAGGGCTAATGGCGACATAAATGTTTTGCTTGCGACTTGTACCGAAGCTTATAAATTTCATGATTATGGGCAACTCCAAAATTTTGATCCTTCTAGCTCAAAAGGCACTCAAAAAATAGAGACCGTTTCGAAAATGTTGTCGTATGGTTATAACTCTTACCGTATTTCATTACCAGAATTACCAAATGTATTTCCTTATCTGACTGTAAACTTGAAAGATTTACATTTTGTAAAATTATCAACTATTGCGGTAAATACAAAAAATATTGATTCAAGTAAACATGAATATGTAAGAATTGCATCAATAAATAGTCCGTATAGGGAACAAATTGTATGGGCACACATGGTAAACTCTTGTCGTCCAGGAGTTCCTGATAGAGATTATAAAAAATGGGCGGAGAATATATTAAAATGAACATTTTTTCCTTCTTTGCCGGTTCGGGCTTTCTTGATTTAGGTTTCGAGCAGACTGGCTTTAATATAAAATTTGTCAATGAATTTCTTCCAGCATTTATGAATGCATATAAATATTCACGCAAACAAATGCATCTAGAGCCACCAGAATTCGGATATCAAAATACAGATATCAATGTTTTTCTTAATGATAGAAAAACTGAACTTGAGGATTATGTTTCACAAAGCCAGCGTGAATCAATTACAGGTTTTATTGGTGGACCTCCTTGTCCAGATTTTTCTGTGGCAGGAAAAAACAGAGGTCGTGAAGGTGATAATGGAAAACTTTCTCTTTCATATATCAATACAATTCTCGAATTTAAGCCTGATTTCTTTTTATTTGAAAATGTAAAAGGTTTATGGCGGACTGCTCGACATAGACAGTATTTTGAAGAATTGAAAACTATGCTTCATAATGCGGGCTATTGTACTACTGAAAAGCTTGTAAATGCTCTTGAATTTGGAGTACCACAAGATAGAGAAAGAATTTTATTGTTTGGTGTCAAAGCGGATATTCTACCCAAGAATAGTAAAAATGGATGTGAGATTATTGATTTTCCATGGGCAGCTCATATCTTATATCGAATCGATGATATAAAAAACTGTGATTGGATTGAAACAAGTCCATTTGCTGTTGATTCTAACTTTCCTCAGCCTCAGAATATTATTCCAGAACTTACAGTTCAGCATTGGTTTGATAGAAATGACGTTTTACATCATCAAAATGGGAATGAGTTTTTTACTCCAAAAGCAGG
>CADCBK010000020.1:0-16210 GCA_902799665.1 uncultured Spirochaetaceae bacterium
GCGATCATAAAGATGCGGCGCGAGATTCAAGACGCCGGCGGAAACGAAGTTTTCTTTGTCGGTCAAATCAACGAAAATTGCATCGTCACGTCCATAAAGGCTTGCTCCCGCGGAGACGAGCATTCCGTCGGCGTAAACTTTTTTGAAACCCGCGAGCCTTGCGTCTTTATCCACAACCATCCCGGCGGAGACCTCACTCCAAGCGGCGCCGACATGGCTGTAGCCAGCCGCGCCAACGAAAATCTTTCCGGTTTTTTTATAGTTGACAACGACGTAAAAAAAGTTTACGTGGTCATGGAAGCCGTTCCGCCAAAAAAAGTTGTCGCGCTTGACGAAGACCAGGCCGCTTCATACATTCAAGACGGCGGGCCTTTAAGCAAACTGTCAGAAAACTTTGAGGAGCGGCCCGTTCAGGTTGATTTGCTGCGTCATATCGCCAGCGCCTTTAACGAAAACTCAATCGCGGCCTTTGAGGCTGGAACCGGCGTTGGAAAAAGCTTCGCTTACTTGATTCCCGCGATGCTTTGGGCCAGCCAAAACAAGGAGCGCGTCGTAGTTTCCACCGGAACGATAAACTTGCAGCAGCAGCTTAGCGAAAAAGACATTCCCGCTGCAAAAAAGATTTTGGGCTTGGACCTAAAGGCCGTTCTTTTAAAGGGCCGCAACAATTACGTGTGCCTGCGCCGCCTTGAGGAAATGAAAAAGGAGCGCGACCTTTTTTCAACCGAAGTCGAGGCCTTGGAGCAAATAGCGGAATGGGCGTCGTCCAGTCCAAGCGGAAGCAAAAGCGACTTGGCCTTTAACCCAAGCGAAAGCCTTTGGGGCCGCGTTTGCTCGGAAAGCGACGCCTGCATGGGCCTTCATTGCCCGTACCGCGACAAGTGCTTTGTTATGGCCGCGCGCAGGGAAGCGAGCGACGCGCAGATTCTGGTCGTCAACCACCACCTATTGTTCGCCGACATAGAAAGCCGAATGAACGCTGTAGGCTATGACGACGCGGCGGTTTTGCCGCCATACAAGCGGATTGTCTTTGACGAGGCTCACGGAATAGAGTCCGCGGCCACAAGCTTTTTTAGCGAGCAAGTCACGCGCTTTAAAATCATAAAGCAGCTAAACCTTCTTTACAGGGAGCGGAGGAGCAGCCTTGCGGGCTATGTCTTTACGCTGACCGCACTTTCTAACGGGCCTGACAACAGCGAAAAAATCGGGGAGGCCGTGGACAGAATCAAGGAAAGCATTAAAAGCCTAGAGACCGCGGCTTTGGACCTTTTGGGCAACGAATGGACTAGCCGCCTTTACGAAAAGACCGCCGCCTCTTTTTCGCCCGTAATTTCCTTGCTTACAAGTTTGGGCGGGGAGCTAGGCCGCTTGGTCGCGCTTGTAAGGGAGCTGTGCGACAATATTAGCGACGAGGACAAGACTGAAAACGCTTATTGGGAAACAAAGGCTATTTTGCGCCGCCTTGATGACGCCGCTAGCGTTTGCAAGGACTTTAACTTTTGGGACGAAAAGCGCGACCAAGTCTTTTGGATTCAAAAGCAGCGGCTTAACGAAGAATTCGTAAAGGACGGCTCGCTTCCGTTCTACATCGCTTTTTCAAGGACGCCGCTTGACATAGCGCCTCTTATGAACACCGGCGTTTTTGAGCCGATGGAAAGCGTCGTTTGCGCGAGCGCCACGCTAAAGATTGCCGGAAGCTTTGACTTTTGGACGCGCAGGACAGGCCTTTCCTTTGTGGAGGAGGAACGGCTGAAAAGCGCGGGCTTTGACTCTCCGTTTCCATACGAAAAAAACGTTCTCTTTGCCTGCCCCAAGGACATTCCCTTTCCGGACAGCATAGAGTTCCAGCAATACGTTGAGCTTGCCTTGATAAAGCTTGTAAAGGCCTCAAAGGGCAGGGCGCTGGTTTTGTTCACGTCCTACGATTCGTTGAAAAGCGCCTACAGCACATGCCAGTACGAGCTGTCAAAGCTGGGAATCAATGTTATGAAGCAGGGCGACGACGACCGCTTTAGGCTTTTGGACAAGTTCAAGAACGACGAGACCAGCGCCCTGTTCGCGACCGACTCTTTTTGGCAGGGAATAGACGTTCCGGGAAGCTCGCTTAGCCAAGTTATTATCGTAAAGCTGCCTTTTAGCGTGCCCAACGATCCGATTTTCGCGGCCCGGGCGGAAGAGGTTGAGCGCAGGGGAGGCTCGTCTTTTATGGAGCTAAGCCTTCCCGAAGCGGTTATAAAGTTCAGGCAGGGCTTTGGCCGCCTTGTGCGCCGCTCCACGGACAAGGGCGCTGTGGTGGTTTTGGACAGGCGCGTCATGGAAAAGCGCTACGGTAAGATTTTCTTGGACAGCCTTCCGCAAACAAAGAGAATGTATTCAAGCCTTTCTGAAATCGCGGCGGCCGTAGAGAATTTTCTTGACGATTAAGAAATTTTTGGCCTTGCCCTTCCAATTGCCTTGTTTTTTAGTAGACAATTTTTATATAGTGTGTTATAATGAATTCTTAGGGGAAGAGCGCTTCCTTTTACAATGGAGTAAAAGACATAAATGGCATCCGGAAAAAAATTCATGCTTGATCTTCCGCTCAAAATCATTTTGACGGAAGACGGAACTTCTAACTTTATCAGTCATAAAAAGAAGCTTCTAAGAATCAAGATGGCTGACAATGTCGAAGAGTATGGAATTTCTTTGAACAAGTTTTCGCCCCAGTCAATTCAAAACATGATTTTGATAGACTACATTTCCAAGATTGAAATTTCCATGTCAGAATTCGTTTCAAAGCGCCAGGAAATCATGGACCTTTCAAAATTGGTCGTTTACTCCGTAATGTACAAGCAGTTTGACAGGGAGATTTTCCAAGCGCTTATAGAGACGGACTGCGTGCGAAAGTACAACCGCACCCACGCCGGAAGCCTCATCGACGAAAAGACGCAGATTTCAGACAAGCAGCTGCGCGCCGAGCTTTCTAATAAAAACGCCTTGATTGACCAAGTCCGCAAGAACATTTTGACTCCTATTTGGAAAAACGTAATGACCAACAAGGAGTATTCCGCGGAAGAAAAGAACATCTATCTTTTGATGTCCGAAAAATTCATGAACCGCCTAAGCCTCCTCAACTGGCACATATTCACTCTTTTCCACAAGGACGAAGGCTTTGGAGAGCTTGTAAGCCAAACCCGCATGGTGCTTTCGCGCTACATGGACAAGAGCCGCGTCGCCGACTACATCTCGACGATGGTAATGGAATTGGCCCTTAACAGCGAAAACACCAACATAACGAAAGAAGCCCAGAACATGTACCGCGGCCGCGACGACATCAACATGCTTATCCTTGACCCGGACGTGCGAAAGAAAATCGTCCACGAGCTTGAGGCCAAGGGCGAGTTGGTATTCCTTAGCTGGAAGCTTGGCGGCGGCTCCACTTCAATCGGAAAGCAGGGCCGCTTGCAAATAACGATGACACGATTGACGCGGCCCAGCAGGCCAACACCAACAAGCGGTCGCTTGTCGACTTTTACCGCGAAATGCCCGAAGGCCAGGAAGGAACCGACTTGGGCATGTACTACCTTTCTTACTTGGACGACGCGTGCAAAAAGGTCAAGGTAAAGTTTGATTCGTTGGTAAACCAATTCTCGGCCAACGACTTGACCGTTATTACTTTGACATTCAACTTCTAGTATGAAAAAGCCACCGCCTGCCGACAATTTTTTCTTTGCTGTTTTCTTTTCGCTGGCCGCTTTTTTTTCTTTGCCGCTTTGCTCTTGTTCCGACGACGCGGTAGACGCCGCTTCGGCGCAGGCGAATTTAATTCTTGATTGGGAAGACGAGCAAAGCTTGCCAACCGAGCGCCTTAGCGTTTTTGTGGAAATTTCCTCCAATGTCAGAAGGCTTGAGTCTTTTTCAGTAAAATCCGGCCCCTACACATGGAACGTGGATTCCCCGATTGTCTTTATGGCCGGCGAAAACCAGTGGGCTGGCTGGCCTCGCTTGGAGCCGCCGCTTGTTGACGCGAAGGAAAGGCCTCTTTTTCCTTTGGGAAACTATCAAATTGAGTGCGTTGACGCCGCAGGAAAAAAAGACACCGCTTCTTTTTCAATCACGTTCAACGCAGCCTTGCTGGATGCCACTGTCGACAAGGTTGAAGGCCTTTTGCCCGCTCCGCAAAAAAGAATCGCGGTCTATTCGGAAAGCAACGAACTGCTTTATTTTGATTCGTCAAAAAGCTCTTGGCTTAATGACGAGTCGATTTTTAAGGACGTAAAAGATTCGTCATATTATAGAAACACAATCGCGAATGGCAACGCGCTTTGTTTTTTTCCAAAGAAATTTAAGGAAGCCAAAGAGGGAGAAAAGCCTGATGCAGTCGAATGAAGATATGCGTGACGCCGGTGTGGAAGCTGAAAGCGACGCCGGCAATTCTTTTTACCGAACAATCAAAACCTATGTAATGAGGGCGGGCCGGATGACAAGCGCCCAAGAAAAGGCCTATAAGGATTTGGCCCACATTTATTGCGTTCCTTTTCAAGAATCCTCCGTCAACTTGGTTGATGTTTTTGGAAACACAAATCCGATAATCGTTGAAATCGGCTTTGGAATGGGCGCGGCGACGATTCAAATCGCAAAGGAAAATCCCAACATAAATTATTTGGGAATAGAAGTCCACAAGCCCGGCGTGGGCCGCGTCTTGAGCGAAATACGCGCGAACGACTTAAAGAACCTTTACATTATCGAGCATGACGCGCTTGACGTTCTTGAAAAAATGATCGGCGACAATTCGGTGGACGGCTTTCATGTCTTTTTTCCTGACCCCTGGCCAAAGAAAAAGCACCACAAGAGGCGCCTTATGAGAAGGCCCAACACAAATATGCTGCAAAGAAAATTACGCTCGGGCGGCTACCTTTACATGTGCACCGACTGGGAAGAGTACGCCCAAGAAGCGCTTGAAGAACTAAAGGCGACAGAAGGCCTTAAAAACAAATACGAGGATTTCGCTCCCCACCAAGAATGGCGGCCCATGACAAAGTTTGAGCGAAAGGGGCTTGAGGCCGGCCGCGAAATTCGCGAGCTCTTTTTTGTAAAAAATTAGCGGCGGAGTCAGGGGGGAAAAATGGCCGACTTGTTTGAAAGCGCCCGCATAGACTAAAAAAATACCAGGACTCCTACTACAACGGCGAGGCCGAAATCGAGGACGCCGAATTTGACAAGCTTTGGGACGAGCTAAAGGCCCTTGATCCAAACAATCCAATCCTAAAAAAAGTCGGCGCCGATTCGGGAAACTTTGAAAAGGCCGCGCACGTGATGCCGATGGGAAGCCAGGAAAAGGCCGCCGACCCAGAGCAGTTTTTGGCTTGGGCGGCAAAACACGTCTACCCAGAATACTTGGTGGAATACAAGTTGGACGGAGCCTCTTTGGAGTTGCAGTACCAAAAGGGCCGCCTTGTCCGCGCTGTGACCCGCGGCGACGGCTCTGTCGGCGACGACATAACGGCAAACGCAAAAAAAATGAAGGGCGTTTTAAACGTCTTGGAAAAGTCGCCCGACTTTACCGGCGGCGTTCGCGGAGAGGTCATCATGACCCACAGCGTCCACAAAAAATATTTTTCCGACAAGGCCAATTGCCGAAACGCCGCCAACGGCCTTATGAAGCGTAAGGACGGCGAAAAATCGGAGTTCCTTTGCCTTATAACTTACGACGCGCTTGCGACTGACGGCGGCGCGAATCCCTTTAAGGACGAAGAAGAAAAAATCGCTTGGCTTGTCCAAAACGGCTTTGAATCCGTTCCGCTTAAGATATGCAAAAGCCCGGAGGAAGTCATCGACTACCGCGCCGCCGTCATGGAAAAGCGGCCCGGCCTTGAATATGACATCGACGGCCTTGTAATAAAGGAGCGCGCTATAAACCTTGACGACGCAAGCCGCGCGCGCCCCGACAGGCAGATTGCCTTTAAGTTTTCGCTTGAAGAGGCGGTAAGCGTCGTGCGCGATGTTGAGTGGAGCGAAAACGGCGCGACTTACACGCCTGTCGCGATTTTTGACGCGGTTCAGCTTGCCGGAACTACAGTCCAGCGCGCGAGCCTTGCAAACCCCGACACGCTAAGAAAGCTTGGCGTCCAAATCGGAAGCCACGTCGTTGTCGTAAAGCGCGGAGAAATCATTCCAAAAATCGTGGGCCTTGTCGCGCATGAAGACGACGCCAAAAACTGCAAGCCGATTGTCTTTCCAAAAAAATGCTCGGTTTGCGGCGCGGAGCTTTTGGACACGCCAAGCCGCCTTTACTGTCCCAACAAGGCTTGCCCCAAGCGCGTCTTGCACCAGATCTTTAAGTGGATAGAATGTTCCGACATACGCGACTTGGGCGACTCTCTTGTAAACGCGCTTTTTAACGACAAAAAGCTGCGCTCGATTTCTGACATTTACTCTTTGGACGATGCGGCGCTTACGCCTTACTTTTTAAATCAAGAAAGCATAGAAAAAGAAAAGGACTCCTTGGGCGCCAAGAACGTCGTCGCGTCGATAAAGGCGCATTCCAGCCTTAGCCTTGCACAATTTATTGCCGGCTTTGACATTGAGGGAATCGGCGAGCAAATGGTGGAGAAGGTTATTGAAGGCGGCTTTGACAGCCTTGAAAAGCTTTTGTCCGCCACGCCGGAGGAATTTGAAAAAGTTTACGGATTTGCCCAAATCACCGCCGCCGCCTTCGCGCAAGGCTTGGCCGAGAACGCCGCCGAAATGCGCTCTTTGGCCAAAAGCGGCGCGATCACGATAAAGGAAAAAAAATCCGGCGCCTTGGCAGGCCTTTCATTTTGCTTTACCGGCGAGCTAAAGACGATGAAGAGGGCCGACGCGGAAGCCTTGGTAAAAGAGAAGGGCGGCTCGGCCAAAAGCTCTGTCACAAAAGACTTGTCATATCTAGTCACAAACGATAAAAATAGCGGCTCGGGCAAAAACGCCAAAGCCGCTAAGTTTGGAATACAGATTATTGACGAAGATGAGTTTTTAAGGCTCGTTAAATGACCAATCGTTTTCGATAAAATAGTCGGGGTTTACGATGACAGAGTTAAGCCTGACTTCCCAGTGCAAGTGGGGGCCTGTGGCAAAGCCTGTCGCGCCGCTTAGCCCCAACAAGTCGCCCTGCTGGACGTTTTGGCCTTCCTTGACTTTTAGCTGGCTTAAATGGTAGTACATCGAGTAAAGGCCCGGAAGGTGCTCTATTATGACAGTCCATCCGGTCGCGATGCGGTTTTCGGCAAGCATTACTTTGCCCGATGACGGCGCGACGATTTCCGTTCCCGTGGGAATTCCGTAGTCGATTCCGGCGTGGGTCGTCGTGCTTTCCTTTCCGCCCGGGTACTTGTAGATTATGCGCTCGGCAAAGGCTGTCGTGCGGCGGGTGGACTTTACCGGAGCGATGAAGCGCTTTAGGTTGTAGACGTCGTCCTTGTTTATTGAATTGATTATGTCGTTCAGCTTCTTTGACTGAGCGACTTTTTCAGGGCTTGTGTCTTTTGAGATTTTGTTCATCGTTTGGTTCAGCGTAATCACGCCGCTTTCAAATTCTTTTTCTTGGACAAAAAGGGGCAGGGCAAAGGACTTTTCGCCCTCGTCGCCGGCAGTGTAAAGAACTGAGATTTTCCATTCGCCGCTTTTTGCCCAGCTTGAGATTGCCAGTCCTGTCATGTATTCAAGCGAGCCCTTTTTTGAAATCGCGTAAAAGTCGCTTGAGCCGATAACTTTGTCCTCGACTTTTAGTTCGGCCCTGGCGGCGGGCGAAAAGGACTTTTTCTTTGCCTTTACGTTTTCAAAGCGCATCCTTATAAAAACGGGGTCGCCCGGCGCCACGCTGTCGTTGTAGTCAAGGCTAATGCTGTAGTTTGTTCCGTCAAAGCGCGCGTTTTTAGCAAAAGATGAGGCCGCCATAAGGGCGAGCGCAAGGAATGCCAGCGATATTTTTGCAATTTTCATTTTAAACTCCGTCATTTTATTATCGACAAATTAGCGGCAAATTTTATTTCCTGCTAGAATAAAATTTGAAAGATTGCCGCGCAAGTCGCAACGCGTCGCTTGCGGATTTTTTGTAAATGCGCTAGAATAGTTAAGATATATTCAATTAAAGGAGCTTTGTTTTGTATAAGCCGGTAGATCCCAAAGCGGAATTTCCCAAGCAGGAAGAAGAAATCTTAAAATACTGGAGCGACAACGACATCTTTAAAAAGTCCATCTCCCAGCGCGAGGGCGCGGAAGAGTTCATTTTTTACGACGGACCGCCCTTTGCCACAGGCCTTCCTCACTTTGGCCACTTCATTCCTTCAACGATAAAAGACATCATTCCCCGATACCAGACTATGCGCGGAAAGCGCGTAGACCGCCGCTTTGGCTGGGACTGCCACGGCCTTCCGGTGGAAAACTTGATAGAAAAAGAGCTTGGCATCAACTCCAAGCACGAAATCGAAGAATACGGCGTGGCCAACTTCAACGAAAAGTGCCGCGCTTCTGTCCTTAAATACACGGGCGAATGGAGAAAGACCATCACCCGCATGGGCCGCTGGGTTGACTTTGACCGCGACTACAAGACGATGAACCCAGACTACATGGAGTCGATTTGGTGGGTGGCAAAAAGCCTTTGGGACAAGGGCTTGATTTACGAAGGAAAGTACATTCTTCCTTACTGCCCGCGCTGTTCAACGGTTCTTTCAAGCCACGAATTGGCGCAGGGCTACAAGGAAGTCCAAGACCCGGCGATTACGATTCGCTTTAAGATTACGGCCGCGCCAAAGGGAATTGACGACCCAAGCATGGCTGACGGAAAGACATACTTTTTGGCCTGGACGACAACTCCGTGGACGCTGCCTTCTAACCAAGGCTTGGCGATGGGCCCGGACATCGACTACGTTAAAATCTTGGACAAGGATTCAGGCGACCATTACATCTTGGCCGAAAGCCGCCTTGGCGCCTATTACAAGGACGCCGCCGAATACGAGGTTGTCTACAAGAAAAAGGGAAAGGATTTTGTCGGCGCCAAGTACGAGCCGCTCTTTCCTTACTTTGAAAAGCTTTCCAAAAACGAAGACGGCTCTGACGGCGCCTTTAGGCTCTTTAACGCCGATTACGTTTCAACCGAAGACGGAACCGGCATCGTCCACTTGGCTCCTTCCTTTGGCGAAGACGACAGCCAAGTCTTTAAAAAGGAAAACGCCGGAAAAGACGCAAAGGCGCAGATTCCTTTCATGGAGCCGATTGACGCCGAATGCAAATTCACAAAGGAAGTCCCTGACTACCAAGGCCGCTTTGTAAAGGAAGCCGACAAGGACATCATGGACCGCCTCAAGAAAGAGGGCAAGCTTGTAAAGCGCGACCAAATAAAGCACCAATACCCGCACTGCTGGAGATGCGGCTCTCCGCTGATTTACCGCGGAATCGGAAGCTGGTTCGTGAAGGTTGCCGGAAAGAACGACAAGCTTTTAAAGGCCAACAGCCAAATCAAATGGCAGCCGGGCCACATAAAGGAAGGCCGCTTTGGCAAATGGCTTGAAGGCGCTCGCGACTGGGCCGTTAGCCGAAACCGCTATTGGGGAAACCCGATTCCGATTTGGAAGTGCCCCGACTGCTCAAAGACTGTCTGCGTCGGAAGCCGCCAAGAGCTAAAGGAACTTAGCGGAATTTACCCAGACGACTTGCACAAGCAGTTTGTCGACAAAATTGAAATCCCTTGCTCATGCGGCGGCAAGATGAAGCGCATTCCGGAAGTCTTTGACTGCTGGTTTGAGTCGGGCAGCATGCCTTACGCGCAGCTTCACTATCCCTTTGAGAACAAGGAATTTTTTGAAAAGCATTTCCCGGCCGACTTCATCAGCGAAGGCCTTGACCAAACGCGCGGCTGGTTCTACACGCTCACCGTTTTGGCCGCCGAGCTTTTTGACAAGCCCGCCTTCAAGAACTGCATCGTAAACGGCTTGGTTCTTGCCTCCGACGGCCGCAAGATGTCCAAGTCGCTCAAAAACTACACCGACCCTGTAGAAGCGATAAACATGTTTGGAGCGGACGCCTTGCGCTTGTTCCTTATGCACTCGGCGGTCGTGAAGGCCGACGACCTTCGCTATTCCGACGACGGAGTAAAGGAAGTCCTTAAGTCGATCTTGATTCCGCTTTGGAACAGCTACTCGTTCTTTGTGACATACGCCAACATCGACAAAATTCAGCCCAACGGAAAGCTGTTCGAAAAATCCTTGCCGCAAAATCCGCTTGACCGCTGGATTTTGAGCGTGACCCAGTCTTTGGTAAAGAACGTGAGCGAGGCGCTTGACGACTACGACCTTAGCGGAGCGATTGACCCGATTGTGGCCTTCATCGACCAGCTCAACAACTGGTACATCCGCCGAAGCCGCCGCCGCTTTTGGAAGAGCGAAAACGATTCCGACAAGGCGGAAGCCTACGAGGCCTTGTACTTGGCGCTTAAGACGTTCGCGCAAGTCAGCGCTCCCTTTGTTCCCTTTATCGCCGAGCAGATTTGGCAGAACCTAAAGGTTTCGGGCGACGCCGAAAGCGTTCACCTTAGCGACTGGCCTAAGTACAACGAGGCTTGGCATGACGAGGCGCTTGAGTTCAAGATGGCCACAGTTCAAAAGGCCGTGTCTATGGGCCACAGCTTGCGAAACCAGTTCAACATAAAGAACCGCCAGCCCTTGGCCGCCGTCGCCCTTGTGACGCGCAACGCCGAAGAAAAGAAAGTCTTGGCCGAGATGGAAGACGCGATTCGCGAAGAGCTTAACGTAAAGAAAGTCGTTTTCCACGACCGCGAGGACGAGCTTGTAGAATACAAGGCCAAGGCCAACTTTAAAGTTCTTGGAAAAGAATTGGGCCCCTTGATGAAGCTTGCCGCGACAAAAATCGCCGCGCTTGGCCAGGAGGAAATCCAGTCAATCTTGGACGGCTCAAAACTTTCTCTTGACGTTGAGGGAAAGAGCGTCGACTTGACCGAAGAAAAAATCATCGTCGAGCGAATAGAAAAGGAAGGCCTTAAGGTTGTCAACGACGGCACCCTTACCGTGGGCCTTGAGACAAACATCACCGACGAGCTTAAGAAGGAAGGCTGGGCGCGCGACTTGGTTCGCGGAATCCAAAACCTCCGCAAGGAATCCGGCCTTAGCGTTACCGACCGCATTAAGCTTAGCGTCTTTGGCGACGACGAGCTAAAGGACGCGTGGACAATGTTCGCGGACTTTGTGGCCGGCGAAACCTTGGCCGCGAGCGCCGAGTGGACGGATGTTGACGGCGGCGTTGTGATTGAAGCCGACGATAAAAAATGGAGAGTGAAAATTGAAAAGAACTAACAGTTTTGTTTTGGCGCTTGCCGCCGCTTTTTTGGCCGTTTTCGGCGCCGCGACGCTTGGCTCTTGCGCGTCGGTTATGGGGTCTAGCGTAAAGGTAAAGGCCTTTGACACGCTTGATTCCGACGCTTTGGTTTACATGAGCGTTCCCGTTCATGTTCACAGCGAATTGACCAACAGCCTTCTAAAAAAGATGATTGGCTCTGACGTTTCTGACAAGTACATCAAGAACGTCACAGACAGCATCGACCGCGTTTACATCGGCTTGGGCTCGGCTTCCGACAAAAACCGCGTTCAAATCGCTTGCGACGGAACGGTGTCCACGGCCTCTAAGCTCGCGCTTTCTTCAACAGAGTATTTTACAAAGAAAATACAAAACGTGAACACGGCGGGCTTGTATCAGGTTTATACAGAAAAGAAGTCAGGCATGCAGCTTTGCAATCCAGGAAGCGACTTGATTTTAATCGCAAGCGACGTAACGCCGCAGCTAAAAAAATACGACAGCGAGGCCAACTCGCAAATTCTTTCCGACATTTTGAACTCAGGCTCAGCCAACTCCAACGCGGCTGAATGGAAGTCCAGCGAAGCCTACAAGTTTGTCGGAGACTCAAGCGCAAACACTGTCCGCCTTTACATGAACAGGCCGCTTTCGTTCATCACAAACCTTTTGGGAACCGCGCTTTCTTCTTCAATCTTCCAGTTGAACTTTATCGAAGGCGAGTTTACAAAGCTAGCCTCGGGAAAGTATTCGGTTGACTTGAACATGGAATTTTCCAAGGACAACCTTATCGCCAAAGCCGTCGCCTTCCTAAAGGTGGCGCTTTTGATGACGGACTCAAAGGTGACGATGGTTGACGACCATCACCTTTCTGTGACTGGCATTCAGGTTTCTTTGAGCCAAATGCAGAACATGTTGGGAATACGCTAGCGGCAAATAAAAAGGAGACAATTATGGCAAACGACAAAATAATTCTAAAGGCGGAAGACCTTGACGGCTATCTTACGGAGCAGGACCAGACCGACCTTAAAAACTTGGCCGCCATGTACGAGGAGACGATGAAGTCTTTCGTTCCCCTTGACCAAGCCAAGACGATTGAGCAGTTTGACAAGATGGGCCACGTGATGCAGGACATCCTTAAAAAGCATCCTTCAATCAAAGTCTTTTCTTTTGAAACGGAGGAGGGAAGCCACGCCGAGGCAAGCCACGTAATCTCTAAGCTGCGCAACATCAAGACAGGAAACCACGAGTTTGTCTACTACACCCAGCGCGCTTACGAAATGCTTTTCCGCTTGGCTTACACAGGCCCGCACTCGGACAAAAAGAACTACATCGTTACTTCAACTCCGGTCACCAATCCTGTGCAGAACTACGCTGTCCACAAGATTCCTGACATTGACTCGGAAATTTCCAATTCCGTCATGTGCGTGATGTTGCGCGGCGCCTTGCTTCCTAGCATCATCATGTCAAAGGAAATCGAAGAGTATTCATCAAACGGATACGTCACGCCGTTCGCGCTTTTTAAAATCAACCGCGACGACACCAAGCAAGAAAACGACATGCAGTACATTTTGGACTTAAAGAAGTCCTTCTTTAACCTTGAGCAGCTGGACGGAAAGGACTTGATTTTCGCCGACCCGATGAACGCGACCGGCGGCTCGCTTGTTACAGTCGTAAAATACCTTCAAAGCCAAGGCGTAAAGCCGCGCTCAATAAAGTTCTTCAATGTAATCTCGGCATTTAAAGGCGCCCTTAGAATTAGCCGCGCGCTTGAAAATTGCGTTTGCTACACCTTGTGGATGGATCCCGCGCTCAACGAAAAGGCTTACATCATGCCGGGCTTGGGCGACGCCGGCGACCGCTTGAACGGCTGCGACAAGAAAGAAAACCCCCGCAACATCATTCGCCTTATCGCCAATTACGGAAGCACCATCAACGGCTTGTACAACTCGCAGCTTGCCGAAATTGAGTCTATGGTTTTGGACAAAGCCTAATGCCAAGAAGCGCCGCCTGTAAAAAAAACGCCGCCGCCGCAATGGCTGCGGCCATTCTTCTTTTTTGCTCATCCTCATGCAAGACCACAAGGTTCATTATTCCCGGCTCAAAAAAAGTCGCTGTGAACAATATCTTCATCGAATATTATAATATCGCTGAAGAATACTTTAAGATAAAGAACTACGCAAAAGCGGCGGAGTATTACATAAAGGCTTCTTCAAACAAGGACATTTATAACGCTTCGTATTTTAAGGCGGCGCGCTCTTACGCTTTGGCGAAGGATTGGCAAAAGGCGGCGCCGGTTTATGAGGAAATCATAAGGCGGGACAAGGACAATGTAAGCGCAAAGGAAAGCTTGGCCTATATTTACGCAATGTCAAACGAATTTGAGCGCTCTGAGCGCCTTTACTTGGAGCTGATTTCCACGAATCCAAATTCAGCGGAGGTTTTGGTCAACTACACGATTGTCCTGGTTACTTTGGAAAAGTACAAGGAAGCGGCCGAGCAGCTTGCCGTCATAAAGGAAAAATTTCCTGACGAAGAAAAGATAAAGTCCCTTGAGGAAAAAATCAACGAGGCCTTGAATCCGCCTTCAGATGAAAGCAAAGGAAACATTCCCGCCGAGCTTGAACAGCCAGAACTTAATCCTAAAGAGGACGCCGAAAAATAACGGCGCCTTATTCTTCCGCAGCCGCCTCTTGGTCGTCTTCCTGGCCGCCTATGAATTTTCTGTATTTTTCAGGATTGACTCTAAAGGCGATGATCGGGCTGTTGGGATCGTCAGATGCGTGAACCAAGGCTTGCTCCGCCTCGTTCTTTAGGCGCTCGGCGGAAATAAGGCGCAGCGAGCGGCTTGATATTCCAATCAAGGGTTTTGCGCTTTGTCCTGTTGATTGAAGGGCGCTTGCGATGTCTGTATGAAGGACTTCGGCGTTTTGCATGGCCGTGTCGATGTCAGAGTGCTGCATGATGGCCGCAAATCCATCCTCTCCGTATTCAAAGATGAAGTCTTTGTATTGGAAGAAGTTTTGCAAAACTTGGCATATGTTTCCGTAGTAGTCCGATTCTTTTGTCATTCCCGGAACCTTGATTATGGCAAGCGCCAAGTCCTGTTCGCTTGAAGCGGCGCGCACAAGCTCGGATTCCAAACGGGTAGGCAAGTATGATTCCCAGCCAAAGCCGCTCGCTGGAGAGAAAAGTCCTTGCTCTGAGCCAGGCGAAACTGTCGGCTGGCTTTCTTGCGCGCCGCCGTTATCGCTAGCGGCTTGGCTTGAAGCGCGTTCCTCGTCGTTTTTTGCTTGCGCCTTTTGATCTTCGTAGGCGTTTTCCAAGGGATTGTAGTCGACTTTTTCCGCTTTTTCTTCCTGCTTCTCTTCGGCCTGAATGTCGGACTTTTCTTCCTCAATCTTTTCTTCTTCGGCCTTGCAGTCCTCAGCCTTGTAATTGCCGGAAGCGTCTTCTTCGGTCGCTTGCGCTTCCTCGTCAAAAAGCGATTCGCCAAATTCGTCCTTGACATCTGTCTTCTTAAAGTCAACGTCGCCATCGCTTTCCTGAACGGACTCGCCCAAATACAAGGTGAGAAGCAAAATGCAAGCGAGCAGGGTTCCTGCCAAAATTACGATAAAAGCGATTTTGGCCCGGTAATAAATTATTGACGAGGAAACTGTGTGAATGTTCGCGTCAAGACGGATGTCGGCTCCGTCTCCGCCAACGATTCGCGTGCTGAAAGTTTTTACGAACGCTGACGCGGAGCGGCTTTCCTCCATTGGATAAACATAAACGTCTTTTCCGTTGACTTTGAGGTTTATGGACTCGTAGATTTCCGGCGCGCCCACGGCCGAGTTGAATAGGTTTATGAATTCCTTGGAGCCGCTTGGATAAATCTCGCTTGCTTCCGCCGTGCGGGATGAAAGCTTTTCAAATTTCGTTCCAGCGGCTTTTAGGCCGGAATTGTAGTCTGAATAAACGCAAATTGAAAAAACAATTGCGGTTGCGATAAAGACGCCCGCGATGGCGAACGTCGCGATTGAAATTCCCCTCTTTTTCATATCAATTTATTATACAATATAATGCTTTTGAGCGCAAGTTTTTTTATCTCTTTTGTTGAAATTTTATTTTGCCCTAGATTTTCAAGTTTTTTGCGCCAATAGGCCATTTCGGGAAGGATCAAGGCCTCGTTTGCCGTAAGGTCTTCTTCTTGCTCGATTTTTTGCGCGACGCCTTCTATGGCCTTGCTAAGCGCTGGAAAATCCATGCCGTTGCAAAAGCTTGCCTCAATCTCTGGCGAGGCCTTGTCCTCCCATTCGTATATGAAGTCTTTCCATTTCCAATCGCCCAAAAAAGTTTCCATCGATTTTTGGTAGCGCCGCAGGGTAGGGCTTTGTAAAAAGCCCCGCGCGTTTTTTTCAAGCTCTGTTCTGAACATAAGCCGGCAAAAGCTTGTCTCGGCGTTTTGCGTTTTGTCTTGCGCCGCGCCATACAAATCGTCCAAGTAGCTTCCTTTTGCGTACGCTTTTCCCTGCGAATAGCCAAAGTCCGCGCCGAAAATTTTGATTTTCTTAAAACCGATTTTTCTTGCGAAATCAACGGCGCAAACGGCGACTGTTCCTCCGCCTGAATTTAATTTTAAAAAGGAGCGCTTGCAAAAGTTTCCCGCAAACGAAACCAAGGGGTGCCCAGAATCCGCGAAAAGCGCCTTGGCTTTTTTTTGAAGCGCGAATTTTGCGATGGATGGATTCCCGGCAAGGTCCAATACGAAAATTGCGTCCTCAATCGCGGCGCCGTTAAAATGATCGGCGCTTAAATGCTGCGCGTCTATCGAAACCACGGCGTCGACTTTAATCTTTTTTCTGCTGAAAATTTTAAGCGCTGTGTCGGTCGCTATGACAAAATATTT
>CADCBK010000020.1:16288-17991 GCA_902799665.1 uncultured Spirochaetaceae bacterium
TTGGGCCTGCGGCTATTACGGCGGCGGTTTTTCGCAAAACGCTTTTGTCAAATTGAATTTCATTCTGTTCGCTTTCCTGCATTTTTTTTAGCGCCATTAGGTTGCAAAAAATGTTTTTTGTCCAAAGCCGCCCAAAGTGCGCCTGCGTCGAGTAATCAGCGCTTATTTCCTTTAGCGCGCTTTGAATCCTTTGCGCGATTTTGTGATGGCCGTCCTGCGTTTCTTGAACCCACGAGCGCAAAGAAAGTATTGTCAAGGCGCCGTGGTGGGCGGGAAAATAATTTTGGAGCAAGGCGCTTTCAATGCCGCCTTCCTCTTCCGCGGCGCGAAAAATGACGCTTTTGTTTTGATAAAGCCCGGCGACGCAGGGAATGTTTTTTTTCAAGAAGTCTAGGTCTTCAGTCGTGTTTTCAATCGCTAATATTTTGCATCCAGGATTTTTGTTCAAGAATGACTTTATCTGGTAGCCGCCGGCCACTCCGATTATTACCGCGAAGGCGGCGCCATCGGTTTCCTGGCCAAAAGAAAGGGCTTCGCGCTCTGGATCGTACTTTGATTGAGCCGCTTTTCCCGAAGCGTAAACCGGAACTTTTAGGCCCGTCTTTGCCACGACGGTTTCCTTGTAAACGGCGCTCATTCCTTGCCTCCAAAAAGCTTGGCCAGCGTTTTCGCTTTTTTCCCTTCAAGCGCCTTTTTTCTTTCATCCGCATCTTCCTTGCTGGCGGCTCTTTTTAACAAGATTGAGTCCGCGGGAAAAAGCTCTTGATAAAAGTTTTCTGTGGCGCTCCAATCCAAAATGATTTTTTTTACAAGGCGCCGCCTTTCTTCGTTGCAAGGCAAATCTTTTTGCCGCTCGAATAAGTCGCTGGCGTTAAAACTCTTTTCTTTTTTACAGCGTTCCGCAAAATCCTCGGCGCTTATGTCCTGAATTTGTCCAAGAGAATTTGAGAATTTTTTTTCTCCCTTTATTCTGAAAACCTTTCTTCCCTTTAGGTCGAATGACTTGAACCAATCTTCATAGATTTTCAGGCTTTCGGAGGGGAGGGCCGCCGCGGCTTGCCTTGTGGCTTTTGTCCTTAGCCTGTAGTCCATGGCTTCCCTTTCTCTTTCCAAAATGTTGGGGCTTGCGTGCGACTTGCTTTTTGACGGCGACAAGTCAAGGCCTGCAAAGTAAATCTCGCCTGATGTTAAGGTCAAAAAAAGCTCCAAGGCGCTTCCGCTTACAGTGCCGTTTCTTCTTGCTGCAAGGCATTTTACGCCAAGCGCGTCGTAAAGTTTTTTTCCGACTGTGTCGTCGTCGTAGCAAAGCGGAAGGATTTCGCTCTTTTCCAGCGCGAAGCTGGGGCAGGCGCTTTCCGTTTCGATGGCTAGCGGTATGGCCGAAAAAGACGCCTTTAACGGATACAAGTGTTTTTTTGCCCACCAGCCGCCGTCCGCGCTAAGGGCCAAGTCCGGCCGAATGTCAAAGCGTTCCAATACGCTTATGGCCGAGGAAAGCGCGCAGACAAAAATTTTTTCTCGGACTTTTTTTATTGACTCAAGAGCTCCCTCAAGGCTTGGGCCTGACGCGCATATCAGGACGGGGACGCTTGTTTTTTTTAGCCAAAGTGTTTTTTGAATGCGGCTAAAAAAAGCGACTTTGTTTTTAAGCCAGCGCTTTCCAAAATGCTCTCTTGTCGCCAAAACCGCCTTTGCCTTTTCTA
>CADCBK010000020.1:18054-45011 GCA_902799665.1 uncultured Spirochaetaceae bacterium
AAACAAGCCTTCCTCTCCCATAAGGTCAAAGAGCCTGCTTGAAAGGGGCCGGCCTTCAAAGCCGTCCGCTCCATTGTTGTTAAGGCAAAGGACAAAGTCCCATTCCTTGTCGCTTTCGGAAAAGGCTGGGCTAAATCTTACGCAGCCAACTTTCGCGCCGTTGTAGATTTTTTTTATGAAAGGAGCGCAATAGCTTAAGGCGCCTTCCATAATTACGATGAATTTTGGATTAAAGTCAAGCTTAAGGCTTTGCGCGAAACGCTGGCCTTCTACTTCCGGATTGTATGCGGAATGAAGCGCGACGCCATTGGCCCTTGCGCTTTTCATGGAGTTTTTAGCAAGAAAGAATTCAAGGGCCAAAATCAGCCTCTTAAAAGATAGTCTAATATTTCTTCGTTGTCGTTTGAGTAGCCGGCTGTAAGGATTATGATTTTATTCGCGGCTTCGTTTCCGATTAGGTCGGCGTATTCAATGGAAAGCTGTTCCTTTAAGATTTCGTCTTCTGTTTCGGAGTTGACAATTGAGGCCACCTTTATTTCGTCGGGGTCAATGGAGTAAATCAAGGCCGGAGAAGAGAAGAGTTTTTTTGTCTTGTAGAAAAGTTCCTCGAACACTGTGTTGACAAGCATTTTAAGAAGGGTGCTTTCGCAAACTTCGATTTTGGAACTGCAGTCTTCCAGCGCTCTTTTTGTTGAAATCAAAAAAAGGCGGACGCATCCTTTTTTGGAAAGCGCATCAACCAATTCGCTGGTCGGTTCCGCCAAAAGGCTTTGCTTGTGGCATCTTGTGACTTCCAGCAGTTCCTGCTTAAAATTTTCCTTTGCATTTAAAAAGCCGGCTGGCGTGTAGGAGTATTGAAAGAATACAATCAATTCCTGCCCGTCGTTGATTTTCAGAATCCTGAACGCCCTTGTCTTTTCGCGGGCTTCGGGCCCTAGGAATTGCGTGAATGCCGTGAAGTTTGGGCTTTCCCGGTCAATCGTTACCCAAGTGTCGGAATGGACAGAGCCGTTCCAAAAGTCTTGCGTTGAGATTGAGCGGAAAACGCTTTGAGCGTCCACGCCGTAGGCGCATTCAAGCAGCATCAATCCGTTCCTTGAGCGGAAAACGCCGCAGCGCTCAAAGCCGTTTTGCTTTGCCCATTGCTGAAATGTTAAAACTGAAGCGCTTTCGGCTTTTGCCAGGAGGCCTGACTGCATGCCGCGCGCGACGCTAAGCAATCCCATTTTTTACGAAAGACCAAGCTCGTCAAAAAGTTTTTTGTAAGTTACAAAATGCTCTGACTTGGCAAATTCCGTTATTTTTTCTTCGGGAAGGTTTTCGAGCAATTGATCCATATATGAAAGAACTGAAACGATTTCTGACTTCAAGTCTTTCGTGATTACAGTTTTTTCGGACTGGTCGGCCGCGGTCTTTTCCGCCGCGCTTGCGGCCGCGCTTGTTTCAGCGACAGTTTCTTCTGCCGAAATGTCTACGGAACTTTCGCCTTCGTCGTCAAAGATTGACTCGTCGATTGCCGTTTCGTCAATCGCGCTCTCGCTTTCAGATGAGTCGCGCAAGAGGCTTTCGTCCAAGGTTTCTGGAACGGGCTCTTCGTTTTCGTTTCCGATGTCAAGCGAGAATTCCTCTTCCATTGACTTTGAATTTTCGTACGCGTCTTTTTCCGCAAGGGCTGAGTCGGTGATGGCGGATTCCGTCTGGTCAGCTTCCTCAAAGGCTGTGTTGATGTCGTCGCCGACAGAAACTGAAACGTTGTCCTCGTCTTCCTGCAAGGAAATGTTTTCCTTCATGATGTCAGACACAGAGTTTTCGTAAGCGTCCTTTTCGGCCAGCGCCGTGTCGGCGATTTCCGACTCCGTTGCGTCGGCTTCGTCAAACGCCGCGTTTATGTCGTCGCCGACAGAGATTGAGACGTCGTCCTCGCCGCTTTGCAGCGAAACGTTTTCCTTTACGATGTCGTCAACGTTCACTATGCTGTCGTCCTCGACGTCCTGCTTCATGTAGTCAATCTTTTCTTCGTCAAGAGAGTCTGCGATGGAAAGGTCGTCCTGCATGATTTCGTCAATCGCTTCGCCGTTGAGCGTTTCTTCCACAAGCGGCTCTTCCACAAGCGGCTCTTCTACAATCGGCTCTTCCTGGATTTCGTCCGTGTTGACGACAGAATCCATCAAGTCGCTGTTGGATGACTCTACCGTTATGTCGTCGTCGATTTTTGGCACGCTGATTTCTTCGGGAAGAACGTTTTCCTCGCCAAACTCGTCGGTGGTTCCGGCCAAGTCTTCCGGCGTGATTTCAGTCGTGTCGATGGTCGGCTCTTCCATGTTTTCGTTGTCAACGATAAAAGCGCTTTCTTCGGGTTCTTCGCTTTCGCCGGCGTCTTCGGTAGAGAATTCGGCGCTGCTCAAAATGTTTGTCAGCTCGTTGCCGCTCAAGGCGATTGTGTCGTCGCCGTCGTCGGCTCCAAAGAAGCCCGTGTCATCCTCTTTAACTTCAGTCGTTTCCGCGGCGGGAATAGAGGCAGTTCCGGCCGCAGGGGAAGGGCGGTCCTTTAAATCCGCGAAGTCTGTCTTTAGGTTTCTTATTTCGTCCTTTAGGCTTGAAAGCTCGCTCATGATTTGAGAGAGAATTTCCTGGCCTTTCTGGCTAATCTCCGGGCTGGCTGCCGCCGCTGAGTCTGCTGAGCTTTCCGCGGCCGCGCTTTCCTCGTCGCTTTCCGCCGCGCTGTCCACGTTGCCCGAAAGCACGTCTTGCACGCTGGGCGTCTTGGAGTCGTCGTCGGCGCTGACCTTCATGTCGTAGTTGACCACTTCCTTTTCGGGGGCGGCCGCGCTGTCAGGGCCGTTTGTCATTCCAATGTTGGAGTCGTCGTCGTCAAAGCCAAAGTCGCTAAGGTCGATTTCCTCCGTGTCGCCGGCAGGGGCGGCGCTTGGCGCCTTCTTGATGGCGGCTCCCTCGTCAAATTCCGCGAACATCGCGTCGTCCGCCTTGGGGGCCGCTTCTTTTGCGGCGGGGCTTTCATCCGCTTCAACAGTGTTGTCTTCAGTCGCGATTTCGGCCGCGCTGTCGTCAAAGCTGACGTCTATGTCAAGCGATTTTTCGTCTTGAATTTCCTCGGGCTTTGGTTCGCTCTTGCTTGGGCCCGCGTCGTCCATAAAGGCTCCCAAGTCAACCTCTCCGTCGTCGCCGTCCATGAAGGCGCTAAGGTCGACGTCTCCGTCGGGAGTCGAGTCGGCGCTGGAAGGAGCGCTTGACGGCGAGTCGCTCATAAAGTCGTCAAGGTCAACCTCTCCGTCGGGAATGTCGTCAAGGCTGATTTCTTCCGTCGCGCTTTCCGCGGCCGCTTCGGGGGCGGGCTCTTCGGCGGACGGCTCTTTTGTTATGTCTAGGTCGTCGATGTTGAATTCGTCCAAGCCGTCGTCGGGCGCGGCTTCCTCGGTGGGGATTTCCTGGTTTTCCGTTATGTTCATAAGCTCGTCGGGGCTTAGCGTCGTGTCGGCGTTTTCGTCTTCCGCGCCTTCCATGCCGCCGGTTATGTTCATGAGCTCGTCAGGGCTAAGCGTTGTGTCGGAGTTTTCGTCCTCAACGTCCGGAGCCTCTTCGCTTGCCTCTGGAATGTCAATGTCGATGTCAAGGTCCGAGATTTCCGTTTGCTCTTGCGCTTTAGCGTCTTCCTTTGCGGTTCCTTCCTTTGGCAAGTCTTCCGCGGTCATCGGAAATTCAATGTCGTTGAACATGTCGTCGTCTGACGGCAAGTCAATGTCGTCGATTGCGTTTTCAGGCATTTCGAAGTCTTCTCCCTTTATGTCTTTTGGCGAGTTTTTCACCCACACGCCGTATTTGTCGAGTTCCTTTGAGTCGCTCATGTTTTATTCCCCTATAAAAAACTTTACATTATATTATCGGCGTCATTTGCTTAAACGCGCGCATTTTTCTTATATAAAAGCGCGTTTCGCCGCGTTTCATAAATTGTTATAATTATAGCGCATATTTCAAAAAATTCCAATAAGAAAATAACTTTTTTTTCCGATAATAAATGCATAATGAAAACTGGAAAATATTTGCCCGCTCTGCTTGCCGGAACGCTCGCATACGCCCTTCTTTCGTTCTTTTGGGGACAGAACGGCGTCTGGGCCCAAAAGCAGCTTGAGGCGCAAAAAAAAGTCATTAGCGCGAGAACGCAAGAAATTCAAAATATCAACGACGACCTTAACTTGGAAAAGACTGCGATTAGGGACGACGCCGATGTGATAGCGGCCTACGCCAGAAAGCTGGACTATGTCTTTCCCGGAGAGAAGCTTGTAAAAATCAAAGGGCTTGGAAGCGCCAAGAGCCTTGTGTATGAGACCGGAAGCGTCCTGAAAAGCGTCCCTGTCGCGTATGTCAGCGAATGGTTCTGCAAGGGCGCCGGCCTTGTCGTGGGCCTTTTGCTGGCCTTCGCCATATTCTTGTTCGACGTTTCATACGGAGTGAAGTCTCTTTCAAAAAAGAAGCGCTTTGAAACTATAGAGGGGATCCCGGTCTATGACGTCGCTCAAATCTGAGCCTGGCAGCGCGGAAGCGGCCGCCAAAATTCTTCTTGAAAAAAAAATAGTCATTTTGCCCACTGACACCGTTTACGGCTTTAGCGGTTTGGCGATTGCCGGCGGAAAAAAAACCGACCTTGACATCAGTATAGATAAAATCAAAAAAAGCCCTTCCTCAAAGCCCTTGATTGAGCTGATTGCAAGACCCCAAGACATATTTAAATACGCTGGCCAGGAAATTCCAAGCGCCTTGCTTGAAAAATGGCCCGGACCCCTGACTATTTTGGTAAAGAACAACGCTTGGTACGCCGCGCTTACGGGAAGGGAAGCCACCGCCTTTCGCTGCCCCGGCGACGAATGGCTAAGGCAGGTCATAAGCCTTTGCGGCGGCCCGATCTATTCCACCAGCGTAAACTATAGCGGCCAGGCGGTTTTGGAGACCGAGGACGGGATTTTAGCCGCCTTTGGAAAGTCCGCGGCTCTTTTTGTCCGCGACGGCGACAAGAGAAACGCGCTTCCCAGCACGCTCGTCTCGCTCTTGGACGGCGATATTAAAATTCTCCGCCAGGGCGCGGCGAAACTTTCTTAAGGCGTTTTTTCTTCTTGATTTTTTGTCTTAAAACATCTATTCTAGTCGCATGAATTTTCCGCGAGTGTTTTTAAAGAAGAACGAAGAGAAAGAAATTAAGGGCGGCTTTTTGTGGGCCTTTGACAACGAGCTTGGCCGCGTAAAATATTTTGAAGGAAACGAATGGAAGGAATGCCAGTTCGTTCCCAAAGAAGAAGGCAAGGCAGGCGAGAGCTTTCCTGTAAAGGACGGAGAGCTTGTCGAGCTTTACACAAACGCAGGCGCCTTTTTGGCGAGCGGAATTTTCAACCGCTCCTCAAAAATCACAGTCCGCCTTTTGGGAACGGAGAAGGCCGAGGAAATCGACGCCGACAAAAGCGAATACATTTATAAAAAGATTTTTGACGCGATGAACTTGCGCAAAATGCACTTTGACGCGGGCGACTCCTTTAGGCTTGTCTTTGGCGAGGCGGACTTTTTGCCGGGCTTCATTTGCGAGCGCTACGTGGCCGAGGGAGGAAAGGTTTATTTGCTGGTCCAGTTCTTGTCGCTTTCGTGCGAGGTTTTTAGGAAGGAAATAATCTCCGCGCTCGAGAAAGTTTGCGAGCCCTTTGCCATTTACGAGAGGAGCGACGCCGACGTCCGCCTAAAGGAGGGCTTGGAGTTAAAGAGCGGCTGGATAAAGGCGCCTAAGGGAAGCGACGGTTCCGCCACTATAACGATTGTCGAAAATTCCGTTCGCATTCAAGTCGACTTGGCAAAGGGGCAAAAGACCGGCTACTTCCTTGACCAAAAATTCAACCGCAAGGAAATCTGGAAGTACTGCCGCGGAAAGAATGTCTTTGACGCATTCAGCCACACAGGGGCCTTTGGCCTCAACGCCTTTATGGCCGGAGCCAAGAGCGTCGTTTGCGCGGACATTTCCGAGGACGCGGTAGACCTTATCAACGCGAACATCAAGCTTAACGGCGCGGAGAAAGTCGTTTCGGCCCTTTGCGTCGACGTCTTTGACGCGCTAAAGCAATACGAGGCCGAAGGAAAAAAGTTTGACGTCATAATCCTTGACCCGCCGGCCTTCACAAAGAGCGCAAAGATGATAAAGAAGGCGTATGGCGGCTACAAGGAAATAAACTTGCGCGCGATGAGGATTCTTAACAAGGGCGGCATTCTTGTAACATGCTCTTGCTCGCACTTTTTTGACGAAACCAATTTTTATTCGATGCTCGCTTCGGCGGCGGCGGACAGCCACAGGCGCGTCCAGATTTTGTCCAAGGGCGGAGCGGCTCCCGACCATCCGGTCTTGCTGGGCTACCCAAAAAGCGAATACCTTAAGCGCGCGATCTGCAAGGTTCAATGATTTTGGAGCGACCGTGAACGAAAAAGTTTCGCAAGCCCAAAACGCCGCAAACGAAAAATTTCCGCAAGCCCCAAAAGGGCCGACCTACAACTGCGTCGTTCTCCTTGGCCCCACCGCCGTCGGTAAGACCGCGATCGGAGTCCGCCTTGCCCGCGCGCTTGGAACGGAAATAATTTCCGCCGACAGCCGGCAAGTCTACAAGGGCTTGGACATCGGAAGCGGAAAGGACTTGGCCGACTACGTTCTTGACGGCGTTAAGGTTCCCTACCATTTGATTGACGTGGCCGACTTAAGCCAAGAGTACTCGGTCTTTTTGTACCAAAAGGATTTTTACAATTGCTTTTTGGAGATGCAGGGGCGCGGCCTCGTTCCGCTTGTTGTCGGCGGAAGCGGAATGTACGTCGACGCGGTCGTCCGCGGCTACGACTTGGTTCCTGTTCCAGAGAACAAGGAGCTTCGCGCCTCGCTCGCGGACAAGTCGCTTGAAGAGCTTGGAAAAATTTTGATCGACCTTAAAGGCGGCTCGATTCACGTTCCCCGCGATCTTTTGGAAAGGGAGCGCGTCGTCAAGGCGATTGAGATTGAGACCTTTATTCAAAGCCCCGAATGCGAGGCGTTTAAAAAATCCTTGCCTCCGCGCCCCGACATCCGCCCGCTTGTTTTGGGAACGACATTGCCCCGCGAGCGTTTGCGCGCCAACATCGCCCGCCGCCTTGACGAGCGCTTGCAAGAAGGAATGATAGAGGAAGTTGAGCGCTTGCATAAAGCGGGCGCCTCTTGGGAGCGCTTGGAAAAGCTTGGCCTTGAGTACCGTTTTGTCTCGGAATTCTTGCAAGGGAAATATTCCAGCCAAAAAGAAATGCGCGACCTATTATGCACGGCCATTTGCCAGTTCGCAAAGCGGCAGAAAACTTGGTTTAGGGGAATGGAAAAGAAGGGCGTTAAGATTAATTGGCTTCCGCTAGAGGGAAGCGTTGAAGAAAAAGTTAAGGCCGCGACGGAGATTGCCGCGGCCAATGGATTTGAGCTTACGCGCTGATTGCGTCGGCCTGTTCAACCTTTGTAAGGTAGCCGGTGCGGACGCAGCTTTCAAAAAGAGACTTTGAGATGTAGTCAGTCTTCACTTCGTTGTAGCCGTCTTGGTCGCGGACGATGCGGACGACATAGCCGTCTTCAACCTCGCGAACTATTGTCATGTAGTCGTTTGCGTTTCCAATGCTTTTCAATGTATAGGTTCCCATAATTTCCTCCTATCAATTTTAAATGAAAGCAATTTAAACTTGCCAAGCGCAAGTTCTAATACTATAATTGTCGGTAATGGGAGGAAATAGTTTAGTGATTTTTTGCGACGCCCACTTTCATTTGATTCCGTCAGAAGAGGCATTGGGAACGCGTTCTCTGCCAAGAGGCCTGGGCGTGACCGCCGCGCATTCGCCCGAAGAATTTTTGGCGCAAGAGGAGCGCGTCCGACAGTTGAACGCCTCTGTCATTCCCGCGCCCGGCAATGACAGTCCGCGAGAGCGGACAAGTGAATTGTTTCCTTGCCATAATGCCGCGAAGCGGCAGAATGACAATAGTTCCGCGCGCCTTTCGCCTTGCGCCCAGCCTTCTTCGCCGCGCGTCCTGCAATCCTTTGGCCTGCATCCGCAAGCGCCTTTTTCGGACGAGCGCGATTTTGCCCTCCGCCTTGAATTTTTGGAAGGCCTTTTGCAAGAAAGGCGAATCGCGGCGGTGGGCGAGTGCGGGCTTGATTTTTTTACCCAAGAATTTTCGGCCAACCGCGCCGCGCAAGAAAAGGCCTTCGCCGCGCAATTGGAAGCGGCCGCGCGCCATAAAGTTCCCGCGATTGTCCACGCGCGAAAGGCAATGCAAGAAATTTTTGAAAGCGCGGCCGCCTTAAAAAAAGTTCCGGCCGTCGTTTTCCATTCGTTTGCTGGAACCCTTATGGACGCGCGCTCGCTTTTGTCCAAGGGCATAAACGCCTATTTTTCTTTTGGAAAGCCGCTTATGAACGGAGCCAAAAAAGCGATTCTATGCGTACGCGCTCTTCCCTTGGACCGCCTGCTTTTTGAGACCGACGCTCCCTACCAAACGCTAAAGGGAGAGAAGGCCACAAGCCCGGCCGAGATCGCCGACGTTTACCAGACGGCCTTTGAAATCCGCGCGGCCGGAAGCCCCTTTGAGGCTCGGCCTTCGTTCATTGATTTTTCCGCGGAGGTTGAGAAAAACTTTCGCACGGTTTTTGGCGCGTGACAGGGACAGGCGGCGCTTCTTGGGCTTCATTGCAGTTCGCTTGCGGCGGCTTCGGCTTCTTCAAGGCATTTTTGGTAAGCGTCGCAAAAGTCTTGGGCAAGGGCGGCCATCTCTTCCGGGCTTCTTTGGCTTGCGTCGGGCTGGACCTTTGAGCGCAAAATGTCTTCTAGCGCTTGCGCCTGGCAGCCCAATTTTGCCGCGCCGATTTGGTAGGAAGCCCCTTTTGTCTTGTGGACGATTTTCGCCGCCGCCTCAAATTCCTTCTTTTTAATAAAGTCCTTTAGCGCGTTTGGGTCAAACTTGCTTTCGTTTGCATAAGCGTCAAGCAGCATTTTATACAATTCTTTGTCGCCGTCCAAAAACGACAGCCCTTCTTTTGTGTCTAGGTATTCCGCCATAATAGCATTATAGACTGAAATGCCTTTTTCTGCTATAGTATTTTGCCATGAAGCTTTTAAAAACATTTTTTTTGCTTGACGCGATTTTCGCCGCGCTTTTTTCAGTCGCTAACATATATTTTGGACTTGACGTCGCGGCCTTTGCCTTTCCGATCGCGCTTGCTTTTAACGCGGCTCTTTTTCATCAAATTTATTTTGGCCTCTTAAAAAACGCTTCGCGCGGCAACTTCAACGCGGCGAAAAAGCTTTTGCAGTACCAGCCCTTCGCGCACTTGGTCTCTTTCATCATCCGCCGTTCAGGAGAGAATGGAACGTCGTTCGCCTTTGACGTGGTTTCAGTTTGCTTTTGGCTCTTGTCCTTCGCCTTTTCTTTGGCGGCCTTGCGCTTGATTTCCGACAAACGCCTAAAGAAAATCGCGCCGGGCTGGCTGGAATTTTCCAAGCCCAAAAAGCGCAAGGGCGGATCTTGGCTGGCCTTTGAAATTTTGGATTGGGCCGACGCCTTGGTGCAGGCGGTCTTTATGGTTTTGCTTTTCCAGATTTTCTTCTTTCAGTTTTACAAGATTCCGTCGGAATCGATGGTGTCGGAGCTTTTGATCCGCGACCGCTTGATGGTTTCAAAAATCACAAGCGGGCCAAAGTTCCCCCTGACAAAAGTCGGGCTTCCGACATTCAAAAAATACAAGAGGGGCGACATAGTCGTGTTCCGAAATCCCCATTACGCAGGCGGAAGAAAGGAAGAAGTCAAGTCTGTTGTGTCCGAGCTTGTTTACATGCTTACGTTCACCACGGTGAATTTGAACGTAGACAAAAACGGACAAGTCAAGGCCGACCCCTTGGTAAAGCGCCTTGTGGGCCTTCCGGGCGAGCAGCTTATGATGGTGAACGGAATCCTTTATTCCAGGACAAAGGACAGTCCGCAATTCCAACCCGTCGCCGAGGACGCAAAGTGGGCCAACTACAACCTTAACGAAAAAAGCCCTGAGCTAAAGCGCCTTATCCAAGAGTTCCCAATAAGCCAAGAAGGCTACGAAGAAATGCTGGCCCTTGAAAAAGAGCGCGACTCGATGGACATAAGCGCCGTCCAAAAAGAATGCGAACGCCTGGCTTGGGACTTTTGGCGCTTGGCTCGCGGCGACAAGCTGGGCAAGGCCAAAAAAGACTTGCTTTCGGACAGCGAGCTTTTTGAGTACAACTTGCTCCGCGACAACTATTCTTTGACGACAAAACTGCTGGCGGCGGGGCAGGACGGCGTTGAATGGTTCCACGCCTTTATGACGGACTGGACAAAAACCGCCGCGCCTCAAGTTAAGGACGGCCTTTACGGCGGCGACTTGTATTCGGACTCAAACTTTAGGCTGAACCTTATGCTAAAACTTTGCGTCGGAAAATTCGTTTTGAGGAACGCCCAGCTAATCCAAAGCGGACTTCCGTATTCAAGCCTTGTTGACGACGCGGAGATCAGGGGCCTTTGGGACCGCGCCCAGCTTTTGCAAAGCTACATAAATTATTTGGACAGAAGAAACATGCCGGTTTTTCCGGCCAACGGCCCGGATGGCGAGGCCCGCTACATTCCTGACGGCTGCTGCTTTATGATGGGCGACAACCGCTTCAATTCCCTGGACATGAGGCATAGTTATGAGGAACGCATGGAGCCGCTTACGCCCTTTGACGAATACTCGGTCTACTACTACACCAATATGGAGCCGCAATTCGTAAGCCAAGACAAAATTTTGGGCACAACGGAATTCCGCTTTTGGCCCAAGGGCCGCATCGGTTTCTTGCGATAAGGCAGCGTCTGAAAGACGCGGAAGGACCGCTCGAAATTAAGTTTATTGTTTTGCCTATAATAAACACGAGCGGAGGCTTCTTGCGCTAGTTGAACAAAAGCGCGGTCTATGATAGAATAATCCAATTATGATTATTGACAAAATTTTGACCGCGATTTTTGGCTCGGCCAACGACCGCGAAGTAAAAAAACTGCGCCCGATTGTGGACCAAATCAACGCCCGCGAGGAATGGGCGGCCTCTCTTAAAGACGAAGACTTTGCAAAGCAAACAAAAATATTCAAGGAGCAGCTTGCCGCGGGCAAGACGCTGGACGACATTTTGGTCGACGCCTTTGCCTTGGCGCGCGAGGCGGCCAAGCGCGTTTTGGGCGAGCGCCCCTACGACGTTCAGCTTATGGGCGCCTTGGTCCTTCACTCAGGCCGAATCACCGAAATGAAAACCGGCGAAGGAAAGACCTTGATGTGCGTCGCCGCCGTCTACCTTAACTCTCTAAGCGGAAAGGGCGTCCACATCGTCACGGTCAACGACTACCTTGCCGAGCGCGACGCCGCTTGGATGCGCCCGGTTTACGGCTTGCTTGGCCAGACTGTCGGAACGATTCTTTCCAACATGGACAACGACGCCCGCCGCGCGGCCTACGCTTGCGACATCACTTACGGAACCAACAACGAGTTCGGCTTTGACTACCTTCGCGACAATATGGTCGTGGACCTTTCAAACAAGGTTCAGCGCGGCTTTAACTTTTGCGTTGTCGACGAAATCGACTCAATCTTGATTGACGAAGCGAGGACTCCGCTTATCATCAGCGGAGCCGGCGAGGACGACACTTACAAGTATCACGAAGTAGACAAGTACATTAAGGAGCTTACCGAAGTTCCCAAAGACCCCAAGACCGGCGACTATCCCGACGAAGTCCAAATGACTCCGGAGGAGCGCGCCGCGCTTCCGGGCGACTACACGCTTGACGAAAAGAGCAAGCGCGTTTCTTTCACCGACAAGGGCATGAACCACATCGACGCGATTTTGCACCAACACAACTTGATTCCGGCCGGGACGACGGTGTTTGACTCGGAGAACTTTGAGTTTGTCCATTACTTTACCCAAGCCCTCCGCGCGCACAAGCTTTACAAAGCCGAAGTCGACTATCTTGTGAAAGACGGCCAGGTAATGATTGTCGACGAATTCACCGGCCGCGTTTTGGAAGGAAGGCGCTACGGCGACGGCTTGCACCAAGCTATCGAGGCCAAAGAGCATCTTAGAATCGCCCAGCGAAACCGCACGATGGCGACAATCACGTTCCAAAACTTCTTTAGAATGTATGCAAAGCTTTCGGGCATGACCGGAACCGCGGCCACCGAAGCGATAGAGTTCAACAAAATCTACAAGCTCGACGTCGTCGCGATTCCCACAAACAGACCCGTCGCGCGCAAGGACGAAAACGACGAGGTTTACCTTAACGAAAGCGACAAGTGGGAGGCGATTTGCAAAGAGATTCAAGCCGCCCGCGAAAAAGGCCAGCCGGTTTTGGTCGGAACTATTTCGGTCGAAAAGTCTGAGCGCCTTAGCGCTCTCCTTACAAAAAAAGGAATTCGCCACGAGGTTTTGAACGCAAAGAACCACGCCCGCGAAGCCGCGATCATCGCCGAAGCCGGCGCCAAGGGAGCGGTGACGATCGCCACCAACATGGCCGGCCGCGGAACCGACATCAAGCTTGGCGGAAACCCGGAGATGCGCGCCAGAAAGAGAGCCGGAACGGAAGCCACAAAGGAACAGTACGAGGCCGCTCTTGCGATAGAAAAAGAGCAGTGGAAAAAAGACTACGAAGAAGTTAGAAATCTTGGCGGCCTTTACGTCATCGGCTCAGAGCGCCATGAAAGCCGCCGCATCGACAACCAGCTTCGCGGCCGCTCCGGACGCCAGGGAGACCCGGGCCGCTCCAAGTTCTACATATCAATGGACGACGACCTTATGCGCTTGTTCGGCGGCGAGCGAATGAAGAACATAATGACCCGCATCGGAATGCAGCCCGGCGAGCCGATTGACCATCCGATGCTTAACAAGGCCGTAGAGCGCGCCCAGCATAAGGTTGAGGAGCGCAACTTTGAAATCCGTAAGCACCTTCTTGACTACGATGACGTTCTTAACGAGCAGCGCTCTGTGATTTACGAGCAGCGCGACGCGATATTGGCCGACAACGATTTGAGCGGCCGCGTCTTTAACAACGCCAAGGATTTCTTGACGGACTTGTTCGCGCAGTACGGCCGCAAGGGCAACGAAAAGGAAATCGGCGAGCAGGTAAAGAGCGTCTTTGGCCTGCAGCTTCCGCCCGAGCGCTTGACCATCGAGGCCATCGAAAGCGAGCTGCAAAACGACATCACGCAAAAGGAAACTCTTGTCGGAAAAGAAAACCTCAACATGTTCATCCGCTACCAATACATTCAAGTCATCGACAAAAAGTGGCTTGACCAGTTGGAAGCCTTGGAGGCTTTGCGCGAGGCCGTAAGCCTTAGAACTTACAGCAGCAAGAATCCTTTGACCGAATACAAGATTGACGGCTTTAACATTTTCTACGACGCGCTTGACTCAATCAGGCAGACGATAATTTCCCGCTTGTTCAAGGTCCGAATCCAGCTTAGCCCCGAAGCCTTGGCCGAGCGCCAAAGGCAGCAAGAGGCGGCCCGCATGAGCCAGCTTAACGCCCGCCACGACGAGACCGGCCAAAACTTTGGAGCCGCTCCCGCCGCTAGGCCAGGCGCCTTTGACGGAGACGCTGCAAGAAGGCAGGCGGCCGGAGGAGCCATGCAAAAGAGCAGGCAAGGCGCCTCTGTTACCGTTCGAAGGACGATTCCAAAAGTTGGCCGCAACGATCCATGTCCTTGCGGAAGCGGAAAGAAATACAAGCAGTGCCATGGCCGGAATGAATAGGCTTTTTGCCGCTTCGCTTTTGGCCGTTTTTTCCGTCTGCTTTTTTTCTTGCAAAAAAGCCGGAAGCGTGGCGAGCGTAAAAAGACAAGAGTTGTTTTCGCTTAAGTATGGTTCCTTTGAGGAGCAGTTGAACCTTGCCGGCGGCCTTAACGCAACCGGCGCGATAAAAACCTCCATCGCCATGCGCGACGGTTTTTTCTACATTTCAAACGGAGAGTCGCAAAAAATTTTGGAGCTGAACTCCTACGGCGACTTGTTGACCCTTTACCATAATCCTGAAACAAACCCGACGCCGCTTTTTGACAACTCTGACTCAAGGCAGGGCTCTTCAAAAAACGTCAGCACAAGAAAAACCGTTGACTATCCTTTTAACGCGCCGTCGCTTTTGGCCTTGGACTCAAGCAAGTACATTTACGTCGCCGAAACGCTTCCCAAGGAAAGGCAGGAGACCGGCGACAACAAGATTCTTTTGCAGGTCGTCTTGCGCTTTAACTCAAATTCTTTTGTCGACTACATTGGCCAGCAGGGCGTGGGCGGAACGCCATTTCCCTTTATCCGGAACATTTATGTAACCCAAGACGACTGCCTTGTGGTCGTCTGCGTCGTGAACGAAGGCTTTCAGGTTTTTAGATACAATCCGCAAGGCTTTCCCTTGTCGGAGACCTTGATAAAGTATTCCGACGCGCCCGAATACGGAGAGGCCAAGATGGGCGTCACAAAATACGCCGAAATAGAGAACGTGATTCCGGATCCCGCGTCCGACCGCTTGTTCGTAAAGGCTGATTACTACGAAACTTCGATTGACGTTTCTAGCAAGGCTCAGAACGGAATTTCGGACCCTGTAAGCGTGGTCTTTCCATATGACTTAAAAAAAGGCTCTTTTGGAAGCGGAATGGAAATTCCCCCTTACGAAGAGACGATTTCAGACGGCTTTTCAAAGCAAGTGTACAAGCTGCCTTACGACATGGTCGGCGCCACAAAGAACGGCTGGCTTTTCTTTTCTATCGCGCTTGAATCCGGCTGCATGGTTCAAATGATAAACTTGGAGTCGGGCCGCGTTGTTAGAAGGCAGTTGAACTTTGACGCGTCCAGCGTTGTCTACAGCTCTTATTCCTTGAGCGACACGGGCATCGTCAGCGCGCTTTTGGCTGAACGCGACAAGGCGAAGGTTGTTTGGTGGAGAACCGACGCTTTGGTTGACCAGTGATTTTGGCGAGGAGGGGACATGGCTTTTTACGACAACATTCCGGAAAGCAAAAGTCCGGAGCAAGACGCGGAAGAAAACCTTGTCTTTCGCTACAACCGCCAAGAAAGGATAAAAAACGCGCCAAAAATCGTTCAGGACTATTATGCCGGAAGGCTTAATCCAACCAAGGGCCTTTTTAAGGTTTTGGTCGCCACAAAGTTCAACCGCTTTATGCTTTTTACAGTCGCTCTTTGTTTTGCCGTTCTTTTAATCGTGAAAATTTTTGGAAACAGGCCCAACATAGCGACCGCTTCCGGCTTTGAGCTTGAGCTAAGCGCCTTTAAATACGATGAAAGCGTTTACGCCCAGATAAAAATTCATCCGCTAAAGAAAAGTTTGGCTGACAAAAATTTTCCGATAGAGCGATATATTAAAGACCGCGAGAAAATTTTGGCGACTTTTTCCTTTGTGGACGTTGACGGACAAACTTTGGACAAAATTCAAAAATCCGCGGAAATCGAAAAAAAGGCTTTTTTTATAAGGACAAACAGTTCAGATTATGATATAATGAAAGTCGACGCTGTCGTTGACATTTTAGGCCAAAAAGTTGATTTGACTTCAAATGTCGCGCGGCGCGAATAAAAAAAAGGCAGGGTGAGTTATGGCGCAGTTTTATTGCTTGTCAGTCATATTGAGCGTTTTGTGCGGCTTGATTTTGATTTATTCTCAGGGTGAAAGTTTTAGCGACGATTCCTTTGGAGAAACGGCGGAAAGGAAATCCATTCCGGCTTTTGAAAAAATCCAGGAAAGCTTGGCGGGTGAGTCGCTTTTTTCAAACGAGCTTTTCAGGCTTGTGTGCGGAGCCTTGTGTTTTGTCACTGGCTTTGTGATTTTCTTCGTTCCGTATAATGGAATTTCCGTCATAGGCGATTTGCTTCCTTCTTTCGCTTGCCTTTTCGCTGGAGCGGGCGTTTTGCTTGGCTATTTTGAGGAAAAAAGCGATTCCTTCGTGATGCCGGACTTTTTGGAAAACGCCTTTTCCTCAAACAGGCTTTACATAGGAATTGGCTCGATGCTTGTTGGAATCGTTCACTTTATTTTGCCCGGAGTTCCTTTGCTATGAAAAGTTCAGTCGCCTGCGTGATTCTTGGAAAAACCATTGAGACGCGGAATAAAGTTTTGATTGCCCGCCGCGCTCAAGTGGGCGACATGGGCGGCCGTTGGGAATTGCCGGGCGGAAAGGTTGATGGCAATGAAAGCGACCGAGACGCGATAGCCCGCGAGATGTTGGAGGAATTTGGCGAGAACGTCTTGGTCGGCGAGCGAATCGCCACAACGCAATTTGAGCATAAAGGAAAGGCGTCTGAATTGCGCGCTTATGAGGTCTTTTTTTGCAACGACGGCTTGGAAAAGCCTTTCGCTTTGACAGAGCACACTGAATATAAGTGGGTGGGCTTTGACAATATTCCGACTGAAAATTTTGTTGACTCGGACTTGAAAATTTTGCCGGAAGTGAAAAAATACGTTGAGAAAAATTATGAAAGCAGCTAAAAGCTTTTTGCCGTTGTTCTTTTTATTTTCTCTTTTTTTCTTCGCTCTTTCTTCCTGCAAGAGGAGCGAGGCTTCGGAAATTGTCCTTGACAATTCCGACCCCTTGGCGCTTGCCCCTGACGTGCGCTGGGCTGTAGTCATAGAGCCTTACGCGGCTTTTAGAGAGGAGCTTTCTTGGGACGCCGAGGCCACCGATTATTGCAAGCAAGGGGAACTCTTTCCGATTTTGGCGAGCGCTTTGGCGAGCGAAGAAAACGGCGGCGAAGCTTGGTACCGCTTTGATAACGGCTGGCTTCCAGCTTCGGCGATTACCGTTTATCCCAATAAATTAAGGGCGCTAAAAGCCGCCGCTTCGCTGGGGGCAAAAAAATGAAGGCCGAGCAAAAGGAAACGCTTTATCAAATTCTAAAAAAAAGTTCGGGCGCTCTTCTTGGATACACGGCCAAGGAATTTTCTGTTGATCCGCAATTTGCTGACGACATTGAAAGGCCAGTCGCGCAGCCGCAAGCGCAAGCCGCTCCGTCGTATGCTCAAAATCCAGATCCAGTTCAAGGGCAGCCTTTTGTCATTGAAAGCGCCGGCGCGACAATTGATTCCGTAAACAAAAAAATAATCTCTTGCGCTCGATGCGGCCTTTCAAAGACTAGAAGAAACGTTGTTCCCGGCGAAGGCGTCGAAAATCCGCTTGTCCTTGTCGTTGGCGAGGGACCCGGCGCCGATGAGGACGAGCAGGGACGGCCCTTTGTCGGAAAGGCCGGCCAGCTTTTGGACAAAATGCTTTCCGCGATAAATTTAAGCCGCCAAAAAAACTGCTACATAGCCAATATCGTAAAATGCCGCCCGCCGATGAACCGGGATCCATCTCCGGAAGAAAGCCAGGCCTGCCGCTCTTTTTTAGACGCGCAAATACATGTCCTTAAGCCCAAGATGATTTTGGCCATGGGCCGCGTAGCTTTGCAAAATTTATTGGACACTTCGATTGGCATTAACAAAATGCGCGGCCAGTTCGTTGACTTTAAAGGCATTCCCTTTATGGCAACCTACCATCCCAGCGCGCTGCTTAGAGACGAATCGTTAAAGCGGCCCGCGTGGGAAGACCTAAAGGCTTTTAAACAAAAATTGCTTGAGATTTGTCCGGACTACGACAAATGAAGTATTTGCAAATCGCGTTGAATGTTCCCGCAAACCAAACCTTTACCTATGCCAATGTTGAGGCTGGAAAGCGGGTCGCGCAAGAGGAAAAAGCCCAAAAGGATTTGATTCCCCAAAAAAGAGCGCGCAAAGTTGATTCATTTGAGGCTCGCGTCGGAAGCCGCGCGGAAGTCATGTTCGGCAACAAAAGAATGATTGGAATCATTACGGATGTCTTTGACACGCTTCCCGAAGACCTTTCTTTTGACGCGCGGAAAATAAGAAAAATACTTAGGGTTTTGGACGAAAGCCCCTTGCTGTCCAGCGAGCTCTTGGACTTGGGCCGCTGGATAAGCGATTTTTATTTGTGTCCGATCGGGGAAGTTTTGCGCTCTATGATTCCTGACGCCAAGAAAGGCGGCGAGGCGGGTTTTCTTTCGTCTGTTGACGCTGATTCCTTTGAGGGAAAAAACGAGCTTTCGGACGAGCAGGCCAAGGCAGTCAAAGCGATTGTGGATGGCGAAAAGGCGTCCGGCAAGGAAGCGCGCCTTTACCATTATCTTTACGGCTCGACAGGAAGCGGAAAGACCGAAGTGTTTTTGAGCGCGGCGGAAAAAATTTTGGAAAAGGGCCGGGGCGTTTTGTATTTGGTTCCCGAAATTGGCCTTACGCCTCAAGTTGTAAGCGCCGTAACGCGCCGCTTTGGGCCAACCGCGGCTATTTTGCATTCCGCGCTCACTTCCGCGCAAAAGCTTGGCGAATGGAAGCGGATTGTCCAAAAAGAGGCTAGGGTGGTCATTGGGGCTAGAAGCGCGGTCTTCGCTCCGATTCCTGATTTGGGCTTGATTATAATTGACGAGGAGCATGACTCTTCATACAAGTCCGGAAACTCGCCCCGCTACCACGCCAGGCAAGTCGCCATGCGCCGCGCTTCAAAATTGCGGATTCCCTTGGTGATGGGAAGCGCGACTCCCAGCGTCGAGGCGTGGAAAGCGATGAGTGACGGCCAGTTCATCGTTCATCGCCTTACAAAAAGGCTTTCCGGCGGAAAAATGCCTATTATCGCCGCGGTTGATTTGGCGCGGCAAAAAATGGACGGCTCGATTTCGCCCGCGCTAGAGGAAGAAATTCGGGCCGCGCTAAAAGAAAAGCGGCAAACTATTTTGTTCTTGAACCGGCGCGGCTTTAACCATATCTTTAGATGCGCTTCATGCGGCTTTGAGATGAAGTGCAAGAATTGCTCCGTTCCAATGACTTACCACAAAAAGCAAAACCGCTTGGTGTGCCATTATTGCTCCTACTCAGTCGAGCCTTTTAGGGTTTGCCCGCAATGCGGTTCCGTTGACATCGGTTACTTTGGCTTTGGAACGGAATTCATCGAAAGCGAAGTCCAGTCAAAATTTCCAAACGCTAGGGCCTTGCGCTTGGACACGGACTCGGTTGGCAAAAAGGGCGAGCTTGAAGAAAAAATCGCGGCCTTTAAAAAAGGCGACTACGACATTTTGCTTGGAACGCAAATGATAGCCAAAGGCCTGAACTTTCCTTCGCTAAAGTTGGTCGGCGTGATTTTGGCCGACACCTCGCTTCACTTGCCCGACTTTAGGGCGGCGGAAAAAACCTTTAGCCTTATAACGCAAGTGGCGGGAAGGGCCGGCCGCTTTTTTCCAGACGGAAAAGTTTTGGTGCAAACATATTCTCCAAACAATCCCGCGGTCTATTGCGCCTGCCATTCGCGGCAAAAAGAATTTTACGAGCAGGAGCTTTCGACAAGAAAGCTTTTGAATTTTCCGCCGTATTCCCGCCTCTTGCGCCTTGTTTTTAGGAGCATGGTTCAAAGCGACGCGGAGGCCTTCGCCGGCGACGCCTATAAAATTTTGTCAGAGACCTTGGATTCGTTTAAGAAAAAGCGCCTTTCCGGCGCCGAGGAAACTGAAATATTGGGCCCAAGCGCTTGCCCCCTTGAAAAAATCAATTCAAATTACAGAAGCCAGATATTGCTTAGGGGGCCTTCGGTGGCTGTCTTGCAAAGAGTCGCCGCAAGCTTGATTTACGGCTACAGGGCAAAGGCGGGCGTTTACATTGAAGTTGACGTCGATCCTGTAAGCCTGTTATAGCGGGATGCAGTCCGCAAGCGAAGCGTTGCGGCTTTGTTTTTGCCGCTAAACGTGCCGCCTTACGCCGTCAAATTTCACTTGCCACAAAAAAAGTCCGTCGGGCGGAGCGGTGGGGCCTGCCTTGGAACGGTCGCAAGACATAAGCGCTTTCTTAAAGTCGGCGGCGCCTTTTTTGTTTTTGTCAAAGTCAATAAAGGTTCCTGTAAGAGAGCGGACCATGCGGTACAAAAAAGCGTTGGCCTCTATTTCGAAAACGATTTTCTTTTGTCCAAATGAATCCTCTTCCTCAAAGAAAAAGGCCTTGTCTATGTAGCGCTTTGTCGAAAGGCTCGCGTCGCCCGCGCCGGCGAATGTCTTGCAATCCAATTCGCCGCGCAAGACGGCCGCCATCTCGTTAAGGTTTTTGATGTCGGGAGCGTGGTTGATTTGCCAAACATAGCGGCTGGAGGCCGCGCAGGGAATTTGCTTTGGCAAAATAAAGTATCGGTAGACGCGGCTTGTCGCGCTAAAGCGGGCCGAAAAGTCTTGGCCAACGGCGCGGGCTTCGTTGACCCTGACGTCGCGCGGCAAAAAATTGTTCAAGGCCTTTGGAATGTTTTGGTCTGGAATAGAATCGACGGGACACAAAAAATTCGCGGCTTGCGCTTTTGCGTGCACGCCTGAATCGGTGCGGCCAGATCCCTGCAAATTGATTTTTTGTCCAAAAAGCTTTTCAAGCGCCGTCTCAAGCTCGCCTTGGACGCTTCTTTGTTCGTCCTGCCGCGGCCAGCCGCAAAAATCCGTTCCGTCGTATGAAATGGAAAGAAGAATGTTTTTGGCCATCTATGCCCGCCGCGCCGTCATTCAATCGCTATGTCAGCGTCGCCCAAAACTTTGTTTAGGTTGTCGTAAAGGTTTCGCGAATGCTCCAAAAGCGGGCCCGGCTTTTCCTTGGTGGACTTTCCCAAGCCAAAGATGCGCGCGATGGCGATTTTTGATTCGTCCAGCTTTTTTAGGCGCAAGGCCTGGTCTTCTGTCTGGCCGTACTTGTATTCCAAAAGGCCGCACAAGTAGATGACTCCGTCCCAGCCGTAGTTTTTGTCGGTGTCAGGGCCCATGTTGGCCAATGTCGAGCTTTTTTCGACGCGCTTGGACTCGTTTATCACGGCTTGCTGGTAAAAGAAAATCGCCTTTTGGTAAAAGACCTTGGCCACCATGTCAAAGTTATGGTCTGGAACCTCTTCGTTTAGGTCGTTGCAAAGCCAGGCCAAGCGCAGGCTAAGAATCGCGCGCTTCATGGTCGGAAGGTATGCGAAGTCAACTTCGTCGTAAGTCAATATGGCCAAAAAGTACATGGCCGCGCCGTCCAAGAGGTTGCGGTTTCGCGTAAGATTGTAGTAGGGAAAAATCATGTTGGTGAATTTTTTGCGCGCTTCCATCGTTTCGTAAATGCGGTCAAGCGAGGCCTGGTCCTTTATTTCGTTGAAGTCGTTCCAAAAAAAGGCTGAATGGCAGTTGGGGCAGGCGCCAATCGCGTAAATCAAGGGGTTTATCTTTCCGTAGCGGGCTGTGGGAATGTATTCTCGGTGAAGCTCTTCTGTCAAGGCGCCTGCGTTAAGGCGGCCGCTTCCAGTAAGCATTTCTTCGCGCTGAAAGTCCTTTTGGCAAACAGGACAGCGAATTTTTGTCTTTGACCAATAAGAGACGGCAAGCGGCTTTTTGAGGCCAGTGTCCTTTTTAAATTTGGTGTACATACTCCCACTATATCAAAAAGCGGGCGGAATTTCAAGTTTAATTCCGTCCGCTTTTTTTGTTGCCTTTAGATGATTGTTCCCGCCGGGATTACCGCGTTCTTTCGGATTACGATGATTCCGTCGGCGCTGTAGAACATTCCGTGGTCGCCATCCTCGTATTTCTTTCCAGAAACGTTAATCTGGCAGTTTTCGCCTATGCGGGCGTTTTTGTCGATGATCGTCTTTTCAATGTGGCAGTGCTTTCCGATTCCGATGTTGGGCAGGCCCGCCTTTTTGTTGCTTTCCTTTTCTTCGTTAGACTCGTAGTAGTCGGCTCCCATGATGATCGTTCCTTTGAGAATTGTTCCCGCTTCGACGATTGAGCGCACGCCGATTACGGACTTTGTGACCATTGAGTCGGTGATTATGCAGCCGTCGCTTGTGAGCGAGGCCGTGATGTCGGCGTGGTTCATTTTGCAAGGCGGAAGGTTTCTCGCGTGCGTGTAAATGGGCTGGGCCTCGTCAAAGAGGTTGAATTTTGGCTCTGGATTGGTAAGGTCAAGCGTGGCCTCGTAGAAGCTTCTGATTGTTCCGATGTCTTCCCAATAGCCGTCAAAGACGTAGGAGTTGATCTTCTTGTTCTTTATGGCCATCGGAATGATTTCCTTTCCAAAGTCGGTCTTGTCGTTGTCCAAGACTTCTTCCATCGTCGAGGCGTTGAAAATGTAAATGCCCATGCTGGCAAGGTACTCTTTTTCGGGCGCCAAGTCGGGGTTCCTGGCGGCGGCGGGAATCTTCCAGTCGTCGATGTTAAGGTCCGGCTTTGGCTTTTCCATGAATTCCGTTATGCGGTTTTTGTCGTCGATTTTCATAATGCCAAAGCCGGATGCGTCGCGGCGGTTTACGGCTGTCGTGGCGATTGTGACGTCCGCGCCGCTTGCCACGTGCGCGTTGAAAAAGGCCTGCAAGTCCATGTGGTAAAGCTGGTCGCCCGACAAAATGATGTAGTGGCTGGGGTTCTGCGCCTTAAAGTGGACGAAGTTCTTTCTGACCGAGTCCGCCGTTCCCTCGTACCAGCCTGAATGTTCCAGCGTCTGTTCCGCCGCCAAAATTTCAACGAAGCCCTTTGAAAAGCGGTCAAAATTGTAGGAGTTGGTGATGTGCAAGTGGAGCGAGGCCGAGTTGAACTGTGTCAAAAGGTAAATCTTTTTAAAGCCTGAATTAATGCAGTTTGAAAGGGGAATGTCTACGATTCTGTATTTTCCGCCGAACGAAACGGCCGGCTTTGAGCGGTCTTTTGTAAGCGGGTAGAGGCGGGTTCCCTTTCCGCCTCCCAAAATAAGGGCCAAAACGCGAGATGTGTCAACCTTGTTGGACATTTTTTTCCTCCGAAAATCTAATAAAATCAAATGTTTTTCTATAAATATAGAAATATTATAAACCCGTTCTTTTAATAAAGCAAGAAAAAAAAACGATTTTTTTTAAAACTAGACAAATTCCCCTTTCCGCGCTATAATTTAAGGCTAGGTATAAAATGGATTCATCGTGCACAATCATTGTTCCGGACGCCGACGTTCTTACCAAGCTGTGCGGAACAAACGACAGCAACTTAAAACTCATAGAAGAAAGCCTTGGCGCCACGATTTACGCCCGCGGAAACGAGCTTTGCGTCGAGGAAGAAAATCCGGACATTCAGCGCAGGTTTAAGTTCATCGTTGACAGAATCATAGACGAAATTGAGGACGGGGCCGCGGATTCCGCGGACGCCGTCGCTTCCATTTTAAATACAAACGCAAGGGCGGACCAAAATTCAATTAACATTGTAGTTCCCGGAGGCCTTAGGCGGGTCTATCCAAAGACGCAAAACCAGGCCGACTACATCGCCTTGATGCGAAAGCATGACATGGTCTTTTGCGTAGGGCCGGCCGGAAGCGGAAAAACCTTCCTGGCCATAGCCGAGGCCTTGCGCCTTGTCCTTTCAAAGCAGGCCAGGGGAATCGTCTTGACCCGCCCGGTCGTGGAGGCCGGCGAAAATCTCGGCTACCTTCCAGGCGACTTGGAGCAAAAGACGGCCCCCTACTTGCGGCCCCTTTACGACGCGATGGAAATGATTCTTCCCCGCGACACTGTCGCCCGCCTGTTGGAAAGCCGCATAATAGAAACCGCTCCCTTGGCCTATATGCGCGGCCGCACTTTTTGCGACAAAATACTTATCCTTGACGAAGCCCAAAACACAAGCCAAGAGCAAATGAAAATGTTCTTGACCAGAATGGGAAGCGGTTCCAAGGTGTTCATAACCGGCGACTTGACGCAAGTCGATTTGCCGAACAAAGTTCAAAGCGGGCTTACGCAGGCTTTGGCGCTTCTTTCCCGCGTTCCTGAAATCGGAATGATGAGAATGACAGGCCAAGACGTTTCGCGCAATCCGCTTGTAAAAAAAATTGTTAAGGCGTATGAAAATGACACAAACAAAAACTGAAGTCGTTGGCGCTAAGCCCGCGAGCGCTTTTAAAATCGCGGCTAAAAAACAGCTTCCGCGAGCGGTTACAGCCGGCATCGCTTTTTTGGCGATGTCCCTTGTGGCTTTCTTCAATGTAAGCCGCAGCTTGACTGTAGCCTCTTTCGCCCTTGACGAATACGAAATCGGACAAGTCGCGGACAGGACAATCATCGCGGACCGCAGCCTCCCGGGAACGATGGAGTATCCCACCGTCGTCCAAAAGGGCGAGAAAGTGATAAAGAAGGGCTTTGTGATTACCGAAGAGGCCTACAGAAAGCTTGAGAAAATGGCGAACATCCACGAGTACATCGACTACAGGGCTTTTGCCGATTCCTTGATATATCTTGGGCTTTTGACGGTTTTGTGGTTCTTCCTTTTCTCAAAGGCCTTGATTGGCCATACCGTGCGCTTAAAGGAATCCATTGTCAGCGTCATTTTCTTTTTGGCGGTTTTCGCAAGCGGAGTTTTCACAAGGAAGCTCAATTTCGCTTCCGGCTCTCCGTTCACGCTTTGCGTTTTCATGCCAATGTCTTTGTTCATTTTTTTAATCGTAATTCTTTTTGGCGAAAAGCAAGCGGTCTTCTTTGCCTTGATAAGCGCGCTTGGGCTTTTGAACGCCTCAAATTTCAACATAACTGTTTTCCTTTACGCGCTTGTGTCCGGCTTTGCCGCGTGCAGAATCGCGCGAAAGCTTGAGAACCGCATTCAATTGGTTTTCGCTGCCTTGATTACGGCAATGGTGAATGTCGTGACTGCCTTTTTGCTTAAGGTTATCTTCAACGAGAATTTTGACGGCTCGGGCATAATCGCCTTTGGACTAGCGATAAACGGCTTCTTTAGCGGAATCCTCGCGCTTGGCTTTATCACGCCGCTTGAGCAAATCTTGAACACAGCCTCGGTCTTTAGGCTTACCGATTTAAGCGACTTGAACAATCCGATAATGCGAAAAATGCTTTTGACCGCGAGCGGCACTTACAACCATTCCTTGATGGTGGCCCAGCTTGCGGAAAACGCCTGCAAGGCGATAGGGGCGAACTCCCTTGTCGCTCGCGTCGGAGCCTACTATCACGACATGGGAAAAATCGAGCAAAGCGAGTATTTTGTCGAGAACCAAAGCGGCGAGAACAAGCACGACGAGATTAATCCAAACCTTTCCGTTTCGATAATCCGAAGCCATGTAAAGAAGGGCGTTGAGATGGCGCTTTCAATGAGGCTTCCAAAGCAAGTGATTGACATAATTAGCGAGCATCATGGAAACGGCGTAATGCAATACTTTTACCAAGAGGCCCTTAAGGAAAATCCAGACGCCAAGGCGGAGGACTTCTCTTATTTTGGAAATCCGCCCACAAGCCGCGAAAGCGGAGTCGTTATGCTTGCCGACACTGTCGAGGCCGCCTGCCGCACTTTGGACAAGCCGACCGTTCCGCGCTTGGAAAAATTCATCCACACTTTGATAGACGCAAAAATGCAGGCTGGCCAGCTTAAGAACTGCGCCTTGACTTTTGGAGAGCTGACTAAAATTCAGGAAAGCTTCGCCTCGATTTTGGCGGGCTACTATCATTCAAGGATTGAATATCCCGACCAAAAAGACCCGGACGCTCCAGACAAGGAAAAAGAGAAGGAAAAGGAAGGCAGGGGCTCAAAAAAATCAAAGGGCGAAGGTAAGTCCGATGGCAAATAGATTTTTGGTCAGCGCGGACGGAATCGACGAGCCTGCATGGATGATGAACGTCGAGCCTTTTTTGCAAAAGGTGGCGGCGGAACTTGAATTTGACGGACAGGAAGCTTCGATTCTGTTTTGCGGCGACAAAACGATTCAGGAATTGAACAAGAATTACCGTAACATTGACGCGGCGACAGATGTTCTTTCTTTTGAGAACGGTGAGTCTTTTGTGGACGAGGACGGAAGCCGCTGGACTTTGGCGGGCGACATCGCGATAAGCGTTGACACGCTAAAAAAGAACGCCGAATATTTTGGCATTGACGAAAATTCCGAGCTAAAGCGCCTTTTGTTGCACGGACTTCTTCACCTTAACGGCTACGACCACGGCGAGGAGCACATCCAAAAAGGCGTGGAGCCGGAATGCGAGATGTTGAAGTTGCAGGAAAAAGTTCTTTTGAAATTTAAAGGGGAAAAAATAATTTAATTGTATGGGACTGTTCAAGCATAAAAAAGAAAACAGCGAAGAAGAAGCCAAGCGCGAGATTCTCAACGAAGAAAAAAAGGACATGATTCGCGGCATCGAAGATTTGTCTGAAACCAGCGTAAAGGAAGTCATGGTTCCGCGCATCGACGTTGACTTCATTAACATCAACACTCCGGGCCAGGAGCTTTTGGAAAAAATCGCGGCGAGCGGCCACTCGCGCTTTCCGGTTTACGCGGACTCGATCGACAATGTTGTCGGAGTTCTTTACGTAAAGGACATGATCCGCTGCTTTAGCAAGAACGAGGAAATCGCCTTGGACAAAATCATCCGCAAGGCCTTCTTTGTTCCAGAGTCCAAGCGCATAGACAGCCTTTTGCGCGAGTTCAAGCGCAGGCATGTCCACATAGCGCTGGCCGTCGACGAGTACGGCGGAATTTCCGGCATTGTCTGCATGGAAGACATTATCGAAGAGATTGTTGGCGACATTCAGGACGAGTTTGACAACGAGCGCGAGGACATCATTCCTCTTGGCCCTAACGTTTGGCTTTGCGACGCCAGGACCAGCCTTGACGACCTTAACGAAACAATCGGCTCGGAATTCCCGGTCGAGGATTTTGACACCTTGGGCGGCTTTGTCTTTGACATGTTCGGAAAAATTCCGGTAAAATACGAAAAGCATTCTTGGAATAATTACGATTTTATTGTGCAGGACATGGAAGGCCACAGAATAAACGTGATTAAGGTCATTCAAAAAAACGGGGAAAACAATGACGGTGGGAAAAAGGAATCCAGCGAGTAGCG
>CADCBK010000021.1:0-11335 GCA_902799665.1 uncultured Spirochaetaceae bacterium
GTCCGACGGCACCGCTAGATATCGTCGCTACACACATTTTGCCCCTTGAAACTATTTACGTCTGCCGCTAACGCGGCAGGGGCAAAATGAGTGTTGCCGCCAGCCGCCCCGCTCCCTCGCGCGTTTTTTTGTTCACCTTAAATGTTGCGCTTATCTCTTTACCTTAATTAAAGATCGGGCGGACTTTGGTGACCGTCTCGATGCCGGCAAGGGCGCGGAGGGTTTCTTCGGGAACAACGCCGTCGATGTCGATGATGTTGTAGGCCGTGTCGCCGCGGTTTTGGTTAATCATGCCGGCGATGTTAAGCTTGGCGTCGCCCAAAACAGTCGTGAACTTTGAAACGATTCCAGGCGCGTTCTTGTGGCTTATGCAAAGGCGCGTTCCGTTTTTGGGAATCGGGTTTTCAGTCACGCACTTGGGGAAGTTGACAGAATTGGTGATGTTGCCCTTCTCCAAAAATTCGCGAAGCTCGTTGACGGCCATAACGGCGCAATTGTCTTCCGCTTCGGGCGTTGACGCTCCAAGGTGGGGAAAGCAAATGACATTTTTCTTGTTCAACAATTCTTCGCTGGCAAAATCGGTCACAAAGCAGCGGACCTTTCCGCTGTCGAGCGCCGCCAAAATGTCGTCGTTGTTGACCAAGCCGCCGCGCGCGATGTTGATGATGACAACGCCGTCCTTCATGTTCTTGATTGTCTTTTCGTTGATCAAGCCCTTTGTGTCGGGCGTCTGCGGAATGTGAATCGTCACGTAGTCGGCCTTGCTCAAAAGAACGTCCAAGGTTTCGGCGTGCTTGATTGAAGAGTCAAGCCTCCAAGCGGCGGCGATTGACATAAAGGGATCGTATCCGATTACTTCCATTCCAAGCTTTACGGCGGCGTTGGCCACCAAGGCTCCGATCGCGCCAAGTCCGATAACGCCAAGCTTCTTTCCCTTAAGTTCGTGGCCAACAAACTGGCTCTTTCCCTTCTCCGCCAAGTCCGGGATTTCCTCTCCCTTTCCGGCAAGGGTCTTGACCCAATCCGCCGCGTCAAAAACCGGACGGCTTGAAATCAAGAGCGAAAGCAAAACCAATTCCTTTACGGCATTGGCGTTGGCTCCGGGCGTGTTAAAGACCACGATTCCCTTGTCGGTCATCGAGTCAATCGGAATGTTGTTGACGCCGGCTCCGGCGCGGGCAACTGCCTTGAGGCTTCCCGGAATTTCCATCGTGTGCATGTCGGCCGAGCGGACCAAAATCGCGTCCGGGTCGTTAAGGCCGCTTGCCGTCTCGTAGTTGTCGCGGGGGAACTCTTCCAAGCCCACCGCGCTGATTTTATTCAAAGTCTGAATCTTAAACATGATAAACCTACCTATTATTGTTTGTCGTTAAAGCATACGCGAAAGATTGCCCGATCAAGTCGGGCAATGACAACGCGCCAGGCTTTAATTATTTTTGGCAAAACTCTTCATAAAGTCAACGAGCGCCTTCACGCCGTCCAAGCTCATCGCGTTGTAAATGCTGGCTCTCATTCCGCCAACCAAGCGGTGGCCCTTAAGGTTGACCAAACCGGCGGCCTCGGCTTCCTTGACGAACTTGGCGTTGATTTCCTTTTCGTTTTCCGCTCCCGCGTATTTTGTAAGGAAAGGAACGTTCATCAAAGAGCGGCTGCCCTTTTGCGCCGTGGCGTGGTAAAAGCTTCCCTCGTTATTGTCCAAATAGTTGTAAAGGAAGTCGGCCTTTTCCTTGTTGCGCTTGGCCATTCCTTCCGCTCCGCCGTTGGCTTCAATCCATTTAAGGACTTTTCCCAAAACGTAAATCGTGTAGCAAGGCGGCGTGTTGTACATGCTTTCGCCCTCAACGTGGGTCTTGTAGCAAAGCATTGTCGGAGTTCCCGGGCGGCAGCTTTCCAAGTCGCAAACCAAGTCCTCGCGGATAATGACAAGAGTGACTCCGGCGGGAGCCAAGTTCTTTTGCGCTCCTGCGAACAAGAGGCCGAACTTTGAAACGTCAAGCGGCTCGCTCAAAACGCAGGAAGAAATGTCGGCCACAAGCGGAATCTTTCCGGTGTCGGGAATGTATTCATAATGCGTTCCCATGATTGTGTTGTTAAAGCAAATGTAGGCGTAGTCGTAGTCGCCTTCGATTTTTTCCACCTTGGGAATGTATGAATAATTTCTGTCTTCGCTGGAAGCGATTACGTCAACCTGCACTCCAAGATGGCGCGCTTCGGCGGCGGCTTTCTTGGCCCAAACGCCGGTCTGGATGTAGGCGGCCTTTCCTGTATGGATTCCCAGGTTTTGCGCCACCATAGCGAACTGAGTGGAGCCGCCTCCCTGCAAGAACAAAATCTTGTAATTGTCAGGCACCTTCATCAACTTGCGGACGCGCGCCTCAGCGTCTTGAATGATGGGCTCAAAGGCCGCCGAGCGGTGGCTCATTTCCATGACGCTCTGGCCTGTTCCGTTGCAGTCCATCATCTCGGCCGCGCATTCCTTTAAAACTTCTTCAGGCAGGCAAGAAGGGCCCGCGCTAAAATTCCATACTCTGCTCATAATCGCTCCTATAAATTAATATTTTTTTTCAAACCAATGCGGCTGACAAACGAGCGTCAGCTTGCGCTCGATTGCAGCGCCGCGACAATGTTGTTCAACGCCAAAAGCGGAGACACATTCTCCACCGCGACGCCTTCAGGAACTTCCAAAACCTGGCCCGTAAAGTTCACGATTCCCTTTACGCCGCTTTTCGCCAAACGGTCGGCCATCAGCTGGGCTTGGTCGTCCTCCACCGCCAAAATCGCAAAGTCAATCTTTGACTCTGGAATCACCGCCTCCATCTTGGCCGCAGGATACAGCGGAAAGTCGGCGCTCAAAACTTCGGTGCGGTTCACGCGGCTGTCAAAGCCCGCCACAATCTTAAAGGGCGACTCGTCAAAGATTCCGCATTGCATCAAGGCCGCGCCCAGCTTTCCCAAGCCGGCTATGCAGCAAAAGCGCTTTTGGTCCGGAAGGGGAAGGCCCAAAGCCGCCCTAACCGCCTCGCGCAAGTCCTGGACCTTGTAGCCGTTTGAAACGCCGCCCTTAAAGCCCGCAAGCGAAATGTCCTTTCGTATAAGGGCGCGGTCGATTCCGGTCATCCTTTGAATTTGAATCGAAGTGATTTTGTCTCCGCCATACGAAGACAAAAGCGCGAAAAGCAAGGCCAAGCGTCTTCTTGATGCCTCTGGAATCTTTTGCATGTCCGCCATCACCCCGTTCCTTTTTATTGTGATTTATTTCACATAAACCTAGCGTTAATTCTAAATGCAATGTGAAATTTTGTCAAGAAAAAAGCCCGTTTTTTAAGGAAAATTAAGGCGTAAAAGCCCAAAAACACGACCGCGCGGACTTTATTGTGAAAGTTTTAACAAAAAAAAGGCGCTTCCAACGGAAGCGCCTAAAAACAAAAGGAGGAGTTTATTATTGACGCGAAAAAACTTTCGCGCCGTTATCTGGCAATAGCCGGGATAATTTGCTCGTTTGACTGCCTAAAGGGACGCGCAACCTCTTCCTCAAAAGAAGTTTGCAAATTGGCCCTATAGCTCGCTATGCGGCTAACATAGCGCAATGTGCTGGCCGGCGTTTGGTCGTTTCTGACCCTTGATACGCCGGCGTTATACATGGCAACGGCCGTAAGGTCGTTTCCCGCGACGTTCATGCAAAAGCGCAAGTGCTTCATTCCAACGCGGGCGCTTGTGTCGGCCGCGAAAAAGTCGTTTTCCATCAAATGGGGAAAGCTTCTGTCGTTAAGCTGAAAGAGCCCCCTGTCTATCGAACCGTTCGTGTTCAAGTTATAGGCGTAGCGGTTAAAGCGGCTTTCGGTGTAGCAAAGCGCGAAGGCCAGGCTAAGCGGAATGTCCTCGCGGTTGGCGGCGTCCAAAACGGCCATCGTAACGTCGCGGTTTCCGGTGACGCGCAGGTAAAACCACTCAACGGCGGCGCGGGTCGAAGGATTGCGGTAAAACTGAAGGCCCTTGTCCACGGAGCCGGCCTTTTCGTTGTCGTCAAAATAAATGGGGCTAAAAGAGGCCTTGTTTTCAAGCCAAGAGACGTTTTGGACGCCGGACCTGATTTCCTCGGCGTAAACGCCCTCTTCCGCCAAAAGAGGCTCCTCGATTACAGAGACCATGTTAGAGTAAGCCGGCTCCGGCGATTGGGGCGCAAAAAACAGCGCCGCGACTCCGGCTCCAGCGAAAAAAATCGCGAGAATAACGGCCAGCAAAGCCGTATGATAAAATTCCGAATGATCTTTATAATCTTTGGTCATGTCGCAACATAAAAGCGCATTTTTAACTTTTATGCAAGAGTTTTTTTGAAAATTTTAATGAATTTTTGCAAAATTTTATCTTTTTTATCAGTTTGTTGATTTTTCTGCATTAACTAGAGTATTTTGCAAAATCTCCATTATCTAAAGACGTAATGCGGGTGCTTTTCCAAAAGCTCGGACTTAAAGTTGTCGGCCAATTCCGCGCCCCGCTCCATCGAAGAAAAAAGCTCCGGGACGAAAAAGCCCTTTACGCACTCGCAATCCTTTACGCGGCGGGCGCAATGCTTGTAGGCGGCGGTGACTTCCAGCGCGGCGTCAACGTCCTTGCAATCCTGGGCGTCGACAAGGGGTTTGAGCATGGCTTCCTGGCCCTGCCCCTCCAACTCCTTCAATCTATTCCTAAGGCTGGCCAAATATTCCTCATTGGCGGAACCGTCCGGCAAAACGATGTCCTTGTAGGCCACTTGAATTTCATTCATTTTCGTCAACTCCATTTAAAATAAATTCAACCTCTGCAAAAAGAACTTTCACAGAGGCGGAATCGAGAGTATAAAGGACAGCGTAAGCCTTCCCTCTATTCTGTCAAAATCTTGATTACTTCAGCCTTGTCTTGAGTTTCAAGAATCTGCTGGCGCTTTCCGGCGCTCTTGAACAAAAGGCTCACCTCAGCCAAGAACTGAAGGTGCGGGCCGGTTTTGTTTACAGGAGAGAGCGTCATAATAAAAATGCGGCAGGGGTCCTGGTCAAGGGAGTCAAAGTCTACCGGGTTGTCGGAAATTCCAATGCAGGCGACCAAATCGCTTACGGTGTCAGTCTTTCCGTGGGGAATGGCGATTCCATGCTTCATGCCTGTTGACATCTTGCGCTCGCGCTCAAGGACGCAGTCGCGGGCGGCCGCTTTGTCTGTAACCTTTCCCGCCTTAACAAGGATGTCGAGCATTTCGTCGATAATGTCGTCTTTTGTTTTTCCCTTCAAGTGAAGGTTCACCGTTTCTGGTGTAAGTACAGTTCTTAAGTCCATATTCATTATTGTAGATTCACTTGCGCTAAAAGTCAAGAGAAAAGTCCGACAAAAATTGATTTTTTTCAAAAAAACTGATAGATTATCGGCATGAACAAAAGCGAAAAATTTTCAGCCGACCTTAAGCGAATCAAAAAAAACAACCGTTCCGCGGCGGCCTTCAACATGAACGCGGCCCTCTTGGACATAGAGCGCCTTTTTACAGGACAAAACGCCCAATGCAAGGGCTTGGCCACTTCCCTTTTTGACTGGTGGAGGAACGAATGGGCGCGCGGCCCGGAATTGGAAGATTCCGCCTTGGAAAAGCTGGCCGCCGTAAACTCCTTCCTTAACGACGAGGAAGACACCGACGCGCTAGACCAAGACGATTGGAAAAGAATCAAGGACGAGGTCGGCTACGAGGCCGAAAACCTGCCCTTGGATCTTTTGAGCGCAATGATGAAAACCATAGTCTCAAAAGACGCTTTTTAATATTGGAACAAATACGCCGGATATTTTACGCTGCGGCCCAGCTTTTCGTCGACGAGCCGCTTTACAGAAACTCCGGTCATAGACTCAAAGATGCGGCGCATGAAGGGCGCTTGGTAAACATACTCGTAGTCCACAAAGTCAATCGCGTCGGCCTCCTCGCTTGAAAGCCCTTGCGACGCCATAAGGCGCTCGCGCATTCTGTCCTCGGCGTTTTCCTGGGAAGCGATTGAGTCAATCAAGCCGTTTTGCTTGGCCTGGTTGGCGGTGTAAACGCGGCCGTCCGCCAGGGCCTTTGTCTCGGTCAAGGACTTTTTTCTAGCGGACGCCACGATGGCGGCGAACTGCTCGTAGCATTCGTCCACAAGGCTTTGCATGATGTTTATTTGCTCGTCGGTCAAAGGATTGTTGTAACTGCCCATCGCCTTGTTCTTGCCTGACACAAAATTTGTCGATTTAACTCCGATTTTTTCGAGCAAGCCAGTGGCGTCCACCGTCGGCCCAAAAATTACGCCGATGGAGCCAGTGATTGTGTTGCGGTTTGCGTAAATCGTGTCGGCCGCGCAAGAAATGTAATAGGCGCCCGAAGCGGCAATGCTCTTAAAGTAGGCCCAAACTTCCTTGCCGGAATTCCTGTACTCGCGCAAGGCCAAGTAAACTTCGTCGGCTTCGTAGACCGTTCCGCCGGGAGAGTCCACGACCAAAAGGATTCCGACATTGTTGTCGTCGTTTTCAAGAGCGTCAATCGTGTCCAAAAGCCAGCCTTGGTTGTAGGTCTCGTTGGCCTCTTCAATCACGCCGGTAATGTAAAGGCGCGCCACATACTTTGAGCCGCCGATTTTTCCCAGCCTAAAGTTTCCCATATTGAGGTTGACTGGATTTCCTCCGCGCGAGGCGGAAGGAGCGCCTTTTATTACGCCAAAGCCTTTTAGGGCGCCAAACACAGCCGCGAGAACCGCGATGACAATTACGATTATCAAAAACAAAAGGCCGCCGCCTTTCTTTTTATTCTTTGAAATTTCTTCGTTCATCTTCTTCTCCTAAAAAACGATTACGCGAAGTCTTCCGGCGAGACTCTTTTTGAGGCAAGCGCGGTTTCCTTTAGCGCGTGGTAAATGTTTGTGTAGGTGGCTTGGTAATAAGGCATAAGCCACAAAAAGCCGATTCCCAATGTAAGACCGCACAAAATAAAAAGCGGAATGAAAGACAAGTCGGTTACGAACAAGTCCCCCTTGTAGCCGCGGGTCAATTCCTTGCTGATTTTCATGGCCTTGGAAACCTTGATTTCAGGATATTCGGCCATGATGTAAACCATCATCGAATAAGAATACCATTTGATGATTCCGGGAATCCAAAAAAGAAGCGACCAAAGGAAGACCCAAAGGGTTCTCCAAAGGTAGCCGCGGACCGCCTGCCACCATTGTCCAAGGCCTTCCAAATAGTCGCCGAACGTTACCGGCCGCGGCTCGGCTTTCATAATATGAAACAAGCGTTTTTGCGCCAGCAAAAAGGCCGCGACAATCAAGGCGATGAAAATCGAGGCCGTCGTCGCGCGCGGGCCGCCGTGAACGCCCGCCCTAAAGTTTCCGGCCGCGGCGTTTAGGTTGACCGTAATGTCGTCGCCAAAAAACGCAACCAAGGCGGAGCAAAGGATGGAAATCAAAGCGAAAATCAAAAGGCTTGTCAACACGGGAATCTTCCAGCGGCCCTTAAGCTGAGCCTTGGCCGCTTTTTTGTAAGCTGCTCGATCAAACATTTTTTTCCTCCAATAATTCAGAATAATACTTTTCCTCGATATCATCAAGGGCAAGGCCGCACTTTAAGACAAGCGCCTCAAGCTCCTTTCTCATCGCGGCGATTTGGCTTTCGTCCGCATCGCCTTCAGTCACAAACTCTATTTCCAAAAAGTCTCCCAATGGCGGAACGGAACACAATTCCAAATGCGCCTTTCCGCAAGGGGTGTCGGCGTAAAAGCCGATCGCGTCCTTATGCTTTGTTAAATATGGAACAAAGCCAATGTCAGAAAAGAGCGCTTCCAAACACTTGGCGTTGTCCAAGGCCGTCTCATACTCTTGGTTCACCTCAAGCGCGCCGCCGCCCGACGAAAGGCGCCTTTCCTTTTTTTTGTAAGTCAAAAAAATCTTTTCTTCAAGCGCGCGGCCGTCTTGGCCTAAGCTTTTTTCTTGGCGGATGCGCGCGCTTATGTGTCCGTTTGGGGCGCCGTCTTTTTCCAATCTAAAGTAGCGGTCGTCCTTTGAGACGCTTTTGTCAAAGACGGCAAAGGCGCGCAATTTTTGCAAAACGGCCTCGCGGTCGCGCGCATGGGCCTTAAGTTCTATTTCCATGCGAATATTGTATCATAATTAAATTGATTTTTCCACAAAAAAAAAACGGCGGCTCCCAGTTGCGGCTGCGTCTGATCAGCACCGCTAGCTAGCGTCGCTACTCGCTGTTTGCGTTTGTAACTATTTTACTTCGCCGCTTCCGCGGCGCCGCAAACAGAGAGTTGCTGCCAGCCGCCCCGCGCCTTCGCGCCGCCTTTGTTTCTATAGCAAATGAACGTTATTTATGCTACTATAATCACATGACGCAACTAATCGCGGGGCCGATGGCGACTCTTAGCCACGAGGCCTTCCGCCGCCTTGTCGAAAAATTCGGCGGCCCGGACGAATACTACACCGAAATGATAAACGCTCCCACGCTTTTGCAAAAAGGCCCCTTTGAAAAATATTATTTGATGAACGGGCCTGTTCCGCAAAAAATCGTTTGGCAGCTTACAAGCAAGGAAGCCGCTTCCATGGCGGCCGCGGTCGAAGTCCTCGCCCCGCTTGGCGGAATCGGGATCGACATAAACATGGGCTGCTCGGCGCCAGAGATTGTCCATTCCGGCGCGGGAATCGCCTGGATGCTAAAGCCGCAAGAAGAAACGCTTTCGATGGTAAAGGGCGTAAAGCGCGCGATGGAAAAAGCCGCGCCGGCCTTTCGCCTTAGCGCAAAGATTCGTTTGGGCGCGGAAAATTTTAGCGAAGAAAAATTTTACGATTTTTGCAAAGGCCTTTGTGACTCAGGAGTGGAGCGCATAGTATTGCATCCGCGCACGCAGCGGGAAAAGCTTAGCCGGCCGCCGCGCCGCTTTTACGCGCAACGCTTGGCCGCCCTCTTAAAGCCGCGCGGAGTTGAAGTAATTTACAACGGAAACGTAAAGGATTCAGCCAGCGCCTCCGCGGCCCTAGCCGACTGCCCCGACTGCGCTGGCCTTATGATTAGCCGGGCCGCGGTTCAAAAGCCTTGGATTTTCGCCCAATTGCGCGCGGACGGATGCCCTGGCGCAAAAGGCGCGGCGGCCTCCAACGATTGCGCCCTTGCGACCGCTTCCGGCTCGCCAAACGGCGGCGTTGACTTAATGCAAACGGGCTTGGACTACATCGCGCTTTTGCAAGAGTTCCAGCCAAAGGAATTCTTTAAAAGCCGCATGCAGAGATTTTTTTCCTACTACTGCGACAACTTTGCCTTTGGCCATTACATAAAGATGAAAATGCTCAACGCGGCCACTCCCCAAGCGGCGGAGGAAACCTTCCGCTCCTACTTTGACGAGCAGCCCTCCGACCGCTTTAAGGCTTTACAATAGCGCCTTGATTTTTTGCGCGGCTTCGTCAAGCTCGGGGACTTCAAGGTTTTCGATGTCGCCCGCGTCCACATGGGCGCTGGTTTCGGGCCGCATCGGAATTCTAGCCAAAACCGGCAAATCAAAAGACTTCGCTATGCCCTCAATGTTGCTCTTTCCAAAAACGTAGATTTCCTTGGAGCAGTCAGGGCACTTGACGTAAGACATGTTCTCTATCAAGCCCAAAATCGGAATGTTCATCATGTTGGCCATCTTAACGGCCTTTTCGACAATCACGCGCACAAGCTGCTGGGGCGAAGACACTACGATGATTCCGTCAATCGGAAGCGACTGGAATACAGTAAGCGGAACGTCGCCGGTTCCCGGAGGCATGTCCACGAACATAAAGTCAACGTCCTTCCAAACAACGTCGGTCCAAAACTGCTTTACCGCGCCAGAGATGACAGGGCCTCTCCAAATTACGGGGTCGTTTTCGTTTTGCAGCAAAAAGTTCATCGACATAAGCTTGATGCCGCTTGCAGTGACGACAGGATTGAGCAAATCCTTTCCTTCAACAACGTCGGCGCGCTGGTCGCTTTCGCCAAAACTTTCGGGAATCGACGGGCCTGTGATGTCCGCGTCCAAAATGGCCGACTTGTAGCCCATCTTTTGCATTTTGCACGCCAAAAGGCTTGTCACAAGCGACTTTCCTACGCCGCCTTTTCCGCTTACAATCGCGATGACCTTCTTTATTTTGCTGTCTTTGTTAGGTTCGATTTTTTGGGGAGCGCTTCGTTCCGCGCAAGAGCCCTCGGAACAATGTCCGCAATCGTGTCCGCAGTTTTCCGCCATATTAGTTCTCCTATCATTACCGCTGTTCGCGCGAGCCCGTAAGCAAGCGCGAATGTTATGTCGCTTCGCTCCATTTTGCTAGTTGAAATTTATTCAACTGTCCGCTTTCGCGGACTGGCAATGCGGCTCATTGCCTAGCGCTCGCAAGAGCGCAAGTAAATAGTTTCAACTTTGCAAAACGGCGGGCTCGCCCGACCGTATGCGGCAATCCTGCAATTTTAGTCTTTTTGCAGTTTTTTTTGCCGCTAGTTCTCCTATCATTACCGCTGATACTTTAAAGATAATCAAATTCTGGTCAAAAGTCCAGCGATTTTTCCGATAAATTTAAATATGAAGAAAATCGCGTTATTTTTTGCAGCCTTCCTATGTTCCGCCTTGCTTTTTGCGGAAAGCGAGCGAAAGTTTTTTGGCTTTCAGTTCGCGCTTGGAAGCGGATACACATTTTATGGAGACAGCGCCCTAAAATCCAACGAGCGCCAAGCCATGAGGTCCGGCTACAGCAGAATCATCCTTTACACCGACGCCGGCATCACGCTAAAGCTGACAGACCAGCTTTACTTTTTGGGCGGCTTTCAAACAATGCTCGACTTTATATGGAAGGACGGCCGCCACTCAAACCACGCCTCGCCGGTATTTTTCGGCGGCCTGCAATTTTATCCCGGCCTTGGAAACCTTTCGCTTTCCCTGGCCTACGCGCTTGGCGTCCGCCACGACTGGGAAGGCATGAACGGCGACTACGAAAAGGTCAAAGCCTCCAAGTGGGGAAACGGCTTTAGGCTGGCCGCCGAATACGACTTTAAAAAAGGCGGCGGCATCGTTCCCATAGTGGGCGCCAGCTACTTGTTCCTGCCCACCGGCTACAACAATTACGACAACACGCTGGCGGTTTATTTTAGACTAGCATTCCACTGATAAAAAAAATAAACGCGGGCTTCATAGGCGGGTCCCAGCGACGAAAAATAAATGACTTAGGTTCCCCCCGCCATCCGCTTGCGGCTTGCTGCCTACGGCCAAGCCGCTTCGCTGGCAGGGCCCCACCAAGTCCTTTTTTTTCTGCGTCCCGCCCCGTAATGCCCGCTTTTTTTTACCTTAAATTGCCAGCCT
>CADCBK010000021.1:11341-62927 GCA_902799665.1 uncultured Spirochaetaceae bacterium
AGCCTATGATAAACCGCTTTAAACGCAAAAAAACCGCCCTGATGGGCGGCTTTCTTTTTAGCGAGCGTACTCCACGATGCGGGTTTCGCGAATCATGGTCAGCTTTATGCGGCCTGGATAGCGCAAGTCGTTCTCGATTTGCTTGGCAATCTTGCGGGCCAACTCCTTGACGTCTCCGTCAGGAATCTTTTCGTTGTTGACAAGAATGCGAAGCTCGCGGCCGGCCTGAATGGCGTAGGCCTTTTCGACTCCGTTAAATCCTTCGGCAATCTTTTCAAGGTTTTCAAGCCTGTTTACGTAATTGTCAACGGTTTCCTTGCGCGCTCCCGGTCGGGCCGCGCTTATCGCGTCGGCAATTTGAACGATTATCGCCTCAAGGCTGCCCGGCTCAATGTCGTTGTGGTGGGCCGCAATGGCGTTCACAACAAGGGGAGCCTCGCCCATCTTGCGCGCCGCTTCGGCGCCAACCTCGGCGTGGTTCTGGTCGCTGTCGTTTTCAGCGCCCTTGCCGATGTCGTGCAAAATCGCGGCGCGCTTGGCAAGCTCGCGGTCGGCGCCCAACTCGGCGGCCAAAAGGCCCGCGATTTCGGCGACTTCCTTTGAGTGGACCAAAACGTTCTGGCCGTAGCTTGTGCGGAAGTACAAGCGGCCCAAGGCGCGCACTCCTTCCGTCGGCATGTTGTGGATGCCCAAATCAAACAAGGCCTTTTCGCCTTCTTCGTAAATTCTGTTCTGAACCTCGCGGGTAACCTTTTGAACGATTTCCTCGATGCGGGCCGGATGGATTCGGCCGTCGGAAATAAGGCGCTCCAAAGACTCCTTGGCGATTTCCTTGCGGACGGGGTCAAAGCATGAAATTACAACAGCTTCGGGCGTGTCGTCGATGATGATGTCAACGCCGGTCAATGTTTCCAAAGCGCGGATGTTGCGTCCCTCGCGGCCGATGATGCGGCCCTTCATTTCGTCAGAAGGAAGGGAAACAGTGGCGACCGTGATGTCGCTTGTGGTTTCAGTGGCGATTCTTTGAATGGTGGAAACAAGAATGTCGCGCGCCTTTTTCTCGGCGTTAAGCTGGGACTCCTGCTCAACCTTGTTGAGCAAGGCCTGCGCGTCGTGGCGGGCTTCGTTTTCCAAATTCCTGATGATGAGGTCTTTTGCTTCCTGGACCGTAAGGCCAGAAATGCGCTCCAACTCGCGCCTGTACTCATCCTCTTGCGCCTGCACAACGCCCTCGCGCTTTTCCAAGGCAGCGAGTTTTTCGACAAATTCCTTGTCCTGCTTGTCGTACTGGGCGGCGCGCTGGTCAAGCAACTCCTCTTTGTGGCTTACGCGAGCCTCATAGCGCTGCACTTCCGCGCGTCTCTCGCGATTCTCCCGTTCCTGTTGGTTTCGTTCCCGAATGAGTTCATCTTTTGCGTTAAGCAAAATTTCTTTTTTCTGAGCTTCAGCTTCTCTAATTGCATCCTGTCTTAAACGTTCAGCTTTTTGTTCTGACGCAGATAATTGAAATCTGGCATACAGCCAGCGAATTGTCCATCCAAGAACCACTCCAGCAACCGGAAGAACGATAAATAACACTAGATTATTCATGTTTTTCTCCTATTTTGCTTATAGTAATTCTATTCTATACATAGTAACAGAGAATGTTCATTTTGTCAACATATTTTTTTACATAGAGAAGTCGCTTCCAAGGTAGACTTTGCGGGCCTGCTCGTTCTGGAGGATTTCGTCGCGCTGGCCCTGGGCGATGATTTCGCCGTTGTTGATGATGATGGCGCGGTCGGTGATTTCCAGGGTGTCGCGGACGTTGTGGTCGGTGATTAGGATGCCGATGCCGCGTTTTTTTAGGATTTGAATCATTTTTTTAAGGTCGCTTACGGCGATAGGGTCGATTCCGGCGAAAGGCTCGTCCAAAAGGAGGAATTTGGGCGCGATGGCCAAGGAGCGCGCGATTTCGGTGCGGCGCCGCTCTCCTCCGCTAAGGGTGTAGGCGTACTGGCGGCGGATTCTTGTTATCGCGAATTCCTCCAAAAATTCCTCCAAAAGCGCCTTTTTTTGCTTTTTGTCCAAATCCACGCGGGTTTCCAAAATGGCCCAAATGTTGTCTTCCACCGTAAGCTTTCTAAAGACCGACGGTTCCTGCGGAAGGTATGAAATTCCCATTTGGGCGCGCCTGTACATGGGCAGGGGCGTGATGCGCTCTTCGTCAAGGAATATTTCGCCGCTTGTAGGGGGATAAAAACCGACTATCATATAGAAGGAAGTTGTCTTTCCGGCTCCGTTAGGCCCCAAAAGCCCCAAAACTTCTCCGGTTTGAACGGAAAAATCCACGCCCTTTACGACTTGCTTTTTTCCAAAGGACTTGTAAAGGCTGGAGACTCTCAGCGTATGGGTAGATTGAAGGGCAAAGCTAGGCGCGGCTGCATGGGCCGGCGCTTGAACATTGGATTCATTCTGATTCGTTTGGTCGCTCATCGCCTTCTCCTTCGTCTTTGGGCTTTTTTGTTCCGTCGTCGGTCACGGAGCCGTGGACGTTTCCGTCCATCGTGATTTCCTCTGTGTCCATGTTGAACGTTATCGACTGGGCCGCGAAGGAATCGTCGTCTTGGACAACCTTGGCGCTTCCGTTAAGCTCCAGCATTTGCTCTTTTTTGCGATAGACCGCGTAGGCCGAGGTGCAGACGTTTTTCTTTTGCTCCAGCTTCACCTCTATCTGCAAGACCGCTATGTCCGTGTTGGAATTGTATTCTATCATTTGGGCGCCGGCGGTGACTTCGTTGTCCTTGTCAACAAGCTTTACGTCGCCCGAAAGCGAGACAATCTTGGATTCGCGGTCGTATTTCAGCTCGGAGCATTCAAATTCCAAGTTGGACTCCTTGTAGGAGCCTTTTATGCTGCCTTCGGCGGAAACATAGCGGAATTCCTTTCCGCTAAGCTCAATCGAGTCCGCGTGGATTTCTATCGTTTCGGTGAGAACTTGCGCGTTGCCGGACAAGCGGGTCGTGTCTTCCTTGGAGCCAGCGCGGCCGCTCATCGCGTCGGCCTTAAAGGAAATTTCCTCGGCGAACAAAAAAGCGGAGAAAAAAAGAAAAAGCGCTAAAAGTGGCGTTTTTTTCATTCTTGGGCGGCCTCGTCTTTAGCGCCGTCGCTTTCCTCTTCCTTTTTGTCAACGTAAACGCCGCCGACATTGGAAGCGAAGCTGAAGGATTCGCTTACGGCGCTGGCCGAAAAGCCGCTTCCGCTTAAGGTCACGCCGTCCTTTTTTATCGTGACGCTCTTCTCTTTTTCGCCTGAAAGCTGTTCCGTCTTTCCGTTCCAGCGCAGGCTGTCGCCGTCTATGACGACGCCGCGGTCGGGCGCCTCAATGTGTATTCCATTGTAAAATTCGTATATTTCCTTGTTTGTGTCGGCTTTCATAAGGCCGGCCGAGCCAAAGGAGTTGACGTCCCCTTCGTCGTTCCTGCTTTCAAACTGAATGTCCTGGGCAAGAACAGTTCCGCTGTCCTTGAATTCCTCTAGCCGCTTGCTTTGAATCTCGGAACTAACCTTGCTGTCCTTGACTCTCTTAAAAACGGCCTCATCGAGCATAAGCTCAGGAACAGTTCCCTCTGTGTCGTAAATGTTGTCGTAATTCACGCTGCACGAGGCGGCGGCAACGGCGAGAATGATTCCTGTAAAAAGCCGAAAAGGTTTCATCTTTAAATTATCGGCAAAAAAGCCCTATTTCTCTAGCGCCGCTTGAATGAAGGCGGTAAAAAGGGGATGCGGCTTTACCGGGCGCGAAACGAATTCCGGGTGGTACTGGACGCCGATTCCCCAAGGATGGTCGGCCCATTCAAAGGCCTCGATTTGGCCGTCGGCGGCGCTTGTGGCCGTAACCGTCAAGCCAAACGACTCTAAGGTTTCCTTGTAGCGGCGGTCAACCGAATGCTTGTTGCGGTGGCGCTCAAGGACGGACGTTTTTTTATAGATGGAATTGAGCTTTGAGCCCTTTACGATTTTGACTTCGCTGGCGCCAAGCTTCATAAGGCCGGAAGCGGATAGTCCGGCCTGCTCTTCGGGGAGGCTTACGATTGGGTGCGTCGTGTTTTGGATGAACTCGGTTGAGTCCGCGTCTTCCCACTTTGCTAGGTTCCTGCCCGCCTCGATGGCCATAAGCTGCATTCCCAAGTCGATTCCCAAATACGGAATTTTGTTTTCGCGCGCGTAGCGAACGGCGGCCAAGAGGCCCAAAAAGCCTCGGTTTCCCATGTTGCCGGGAATCACGATTCCGTCAACGCCGCTAAGGGCGGTCTTTGCGTCGCGGCTTCGCTCAAGGCCTTCGGCGTCGATTTTCTTTATCTCAAGCTCGGCGTTGCAAGAAGTGACCGCGGCGTGGAAGAGGGATTCCTTTACGCTTTTGATGCAGTCGTCAAGGTAGTCGCGCTTTCCGATAAGGCCGATCGTGACTTTCTTTTCCGGGGAATTGAGTTTTGCGAGGAACTGGGTCCAAGGCTTTATGTTGCACTTTAAGTCGCTGAGTTTTAGTTTTTTAAGAATCTCCGCGTCCAAGCCCTGCTTGTGGAAGAGGACCGGAAGCTCGTAAATCGATTTTTCTACGTCGGCGCTTGTAAAGACAGCGCTTTCGGAAACGTTGCAGAACAAGGCAAGCTTTTTCTTTAGCGACTTGTCGATCGGAACTTCGCAGCGGCACAAAAGAACGTCGGGCTGGATTCCGGCTTCCTGCAATTGCTTTACCGAATGCTGCACGGGCTTTGACTTAAGCTCGCCGCCTGTGATTACCGGAACAAGGGCCAAGTGAATCGCGATTGAGTTTCCCTTTCCAAGCTCGTGGACAAGCTGGCGGGCGGTTTCCAGGTAAGGAATCGATTCGATGTCGCCTACCGTTCCGCCGATTTCTACGATGACTACGTCCGCTCCGCTTTGCGCTCCGACGCTCAAAATGCGGCGCTTGATTTCGTCAGTGATGTGGGGAATGACTTGAACCGTGCGTCCGTTGTAGCGGCCCGCGCGCTCGTTCTTTATGACTTGCTCGTAAACCTTTCCGATTGTGATGCAGTTGTCGCTGGTAAGGTTTACGCTGGTAAAGCGGGAAAAATTTCCAAGGTCCAAGTCGGTTTCCGCTCCGTCTTCGGTCACGTAAACCTCTCCGTGCTGGTAGGGGCTGATGTTGCCCGCGTCAACGTTTACGTAAGGGTCGCATTTTATCATCGCGACTTTGAGGCCGTGGCATTCCAAAAGGCTTCCGATTGTGGAAGACGCCACTCCCTTTCCAAGGCTTGAACAAACTCCGCTAGTTACCAGAATATATTTACTCATAACGCGTTATTCTAGCGCGAAATGTGACTGAATGTCTATAACAAAAAAAACACGCCGCAAAACAGGGCGGGTCCCAGCGACGGCAAAAAAAAATCCCCTGCCGTTGGCAAGGGATTTGTGATACCGGAGAAGAGACTTGAACTCTTACGCAGTCGCCCGCAACAGATTTTGAGTCTGTCATGTCTACCATTCCATCACTCCGGCATGGTGGAACTATATTAGCAAAAATCGCGGCAAGCGTCAAGAGCCTTTTTGAAAAATTTATTTTAGCACAGCCCCGCCTCTGGCCATCGCAATGAGGCCTGTCTTGGCGTATTCCAAAATGCCAAAGGGCTCAAGCAAGCGGATAAGGCTGTCGATTTTTGTCTCGCTTCCGGACGCTTCGACGATGACGCTTTCGGCGCCTACGTCAACGATGTGGGCGCGGAAGATTTCGCAAGTGCTTACGATTGTCTCGCGCTTGCTTCCGTCGGCCTTGACTTTAATCAAGGCGGTTTCGCGCTGGCAAGTGTCCGCGTCGCAGCGCTCGATCGAAATGACTTCGACCAATTTTGAAAGCTGCTTTTCGATTTGGTCAAGGATGCGCTCGTCGCCCATGACTACAATCGTCATGCGCGAAATCGCCTTGTCGCTTGTCTCACAAACGGTAAGGCTGTCGATGTTGTAGCCGCGGCGGCTGAACAAGCCCGAAACGCGGCTAAGAACGCCCGCGTGGTTTTCCACCAAAACAGAAAGAACGAATTTTTGCATATCTATAACCTCCTATCAACACCGCTGTCCGCGCGCGTTTGTTAACAAGCGCGGATGTTGCGGCTTATGCGGCAATCCTATATTTTTAGGCTTGCCATCGATTTTTTTGCCGCTATTTAGCGTGTCTCCGCGTTGTACACTCCAAGCAAGCGGACGCCCTGCGCCTCTTTTTCAAGCGCTTCCAAAACGCCGCTTACATATTCAACGTTGCGCTCGTCGGGGCTAAGCTCCGCGTCCGCGTAAAAGTTGTACTTCCAAGTCTCTCCGTGAACAGGCCGCGACTCCAACCTGGTAAGGTTCAACTTGTTCTTGTCAAAAACGCCAAGGCATCTGTAAAGGCTTCCCGGCTCGTTTTTTGTACTGAACACAAATGAAACCGCGTTGGGCTTGACTCCCTCCGCCTTTTGCGCGCGGAATGCCAGCGAGGCCGCCAAGTCGCCCTTTTTGCGCGCGACAAAATGGTTGGCCGCGATGACAAAAAAGCGCGTGTAATTTTTTGGGTCGTCTTCGATTGAGTCTTCAATCACACAAAGCTTGTAGTACTTGGCGTTGACAGCGCTCGCGATCGCGGCGTTTGCCTTTGAGTTCTTTTCGGAAACAAAATTGGCAGCGCTGGCGGTTGAGGCCGCGTCAATCTTGTTCCAGCCGGAATGTTCCGCCAAAAACTTGGAGCACTGGGCAAAGCCCTGCGGATGCGAGTAAACAGATTTTATGTCGGAAAGCGCCGCGCCCTTCGCTCCTAAAAGCGCGTGCTGAATTCGCAAGGTCACGCTAGAGACAATGCTGATGTCCTCAAAGGCCGCAAGGTTGTCGTAGTTTTCGTATACGCTTCCGGCCAAAGAATTTTCAATCGGAACCATGCCGTAGTCGGCGCGGCCGTCCAAGACGCTTTGGAAAATTTCGCGGAATGAATCGACGGGAAGCGCCGTTGCCTGGTCGTCAAAGTGGCGGGTAATCGCCTGCTCGGCGTAGGCGCCGCGCTTTCCGCAAAAGGCCACAGTGATTTTTTTTGCTGAAACTTTTTTTGCGGCGGCCTTGGCGGATTTTTTGCCGCTCGAAATTTTTACGGGAGCCTCGTCGCGGCGCAAGTGGGCCACTTCCCTTCCGACAATCGGAGCCAAGGCGTCGATGTCGCGCATAAGCTTGTCGAACTGTTCGGGGTAAAGGGACTGCGGGCCGTCGCTTAGGGCCTTGTCGGGATTGCAATGAACTTCCACGATAATGCCGTCAGCGCCAGCCGCGATTGAGGCAAAGGCCATCGGGCTTACCTTGTCGCGGATTCCAAGCGCGTGGCTGGGATCCACGATTATCGGAAGATGGGTCAAGCTTCTTAAAATCGGAACGGCGCTAAGGTCCAAAGTGTTGCGGGTGGCGCGTTCGTAGGTTCGGATTCCGCGCTCGCAAAGGATTACGTTCTCGCAGCCGCTTGACAAAAGGTATTCGGCGCTCATGAGCCATTCTTCTATCGTGGCGCTAAGGCCGCGCTTTAGGATTACGGGCTTGCTTATTTTTCCAAGACGCTTGAGCATCTCAAAGTTTTGCATGTTGCGGGCGCCCACTTGGTAGCAGTCTATTCCGGCCTTTTGCATCGCCGGAATGTATTCGGCGGCCACGCATTCAGTCACTACAGGCAAGCCGTACTTGTCGCCGGCCTCCTTTAATATCTTGCAGCCCTCCTCTCCCAAGCCTTGGAATGAATAAGGGCTGGTGCGCGGCTTGTAGGCTCCGCCGCGGAGAATCGTCGCTCCGCTTTCGGCGACGCGCTTGGCGATTGACATCATTTGCTCGCGGCTTTCGACCGCGCAGGGGCCGGCCATCGCGACAATCCGTTGGCCGCCGACGCGAATCAACTGGCCGCTGGGCGAAGGAATTTCGACAACGGAATTTTCGGGCTTGAATTCGCGGCTTGCCATTTTGTATGGCTTTGAAATAGGAATGACGCGCTCAACGCCGGGCAAAACCTCGACTTCGCGCGGGTCCATTTTAAGGCGGCCCACGGCGGCGATGATTGTCTTTTCTTCGCCCGCGATTTCGTTGGTCTTGAAATTTTGGCTTCCCAAAAATTTGGCAAGAGCCTTTTTTTCTTCCGCGGAAATCCCGCTCTTTAATACAATTACCATATTATCTCTCAGTGTTGAAGCTTACAGTGCGCAAAATGTCGCCAAAGACGCCGGCGGCCGTGACTCCCGCTCCGGCTCCGTAGCCTCGGACCGTAAGGGGAATCGGCTGGTAGCGCGCCGTGTAGAAGACAAAGGCGTTCTCGCCGCCCTTTATCGCGTAAAGGGGATCTTCGGGGCCTACCTCAAACATTCCGACGGTACACTTTCCGTCCTGGACTGTGGCGCCCATGCGCAAAACCTTGTTGTCTTTTTTGAGCGCGTCAATCTTTTTCTTAAAGTAGTCATCAACTTGCGGAAGGCGCTTTAGGAACTCCTCCGTAGAGCCTGACGTGTCAAAGTCTTCGGGGAAAACCTTGAGGACTTGAACATCGCTAAGCTCGATGTCGTAGCCGGCTTCGCGCGCGATGATAAGGCCCTTTCTGGCCACGTCCATTCCGTTGAGGTCGTCGCGGGGGTCTGGCTCGGTGTAGCGCTTTTCCTTGGCTTCAAGAACGGCCTGGCTAAAGGGAACGCCCTCGTCCAAGCGGCCAAAGATGTAAGAAAGGGAGCCTGACATGATTCCCATAAAGCGGGTAAGCTTGTCGCCCGAGCGGAAAAGGTTTTGCAGCGTGTCGATGATTGGAAGGCCCGCGCCAACGTTGGTCTCGTACAAGAAGCGGCGGCGCTTTTTGTTGGCCGTCTTTCTAAGCTTTTTGTAAAAGTCCATCGTCATCGAGTTGGCGCGCTTGTTGGGAGTCGCGATGGACATTCCCGCTTCCAAAATGTCAAGGTAGCGCTCGGGCAAGTCGTAGCTTGCGGTGCAGTCTACAAAGACAGGGTTGAGCGGCTTTTTCTCTCGGACGAACTTTAGGATTTCGTCAACGCTTGTCTTTAGCGGCATTTTCTTTGTCGTCTCGCGCCAAGTCTTAAGGTCGATTCCGTTTTCGTCAATCATAAGGCCGTCAACCGTTGAGATCGCCATGACCTTGATGTCGATGCCTTGCGCGAGGAGGCTTTCCTGCTGCTCGCCGATTTGGTCAAGCAAAGTGCCGCCGATGTTTCCCGCTCCAAAGGCAAAGACCTGGATCGACTGCGCCGTGTGGAAGAAAAAGTTGTGGGCCATGCGGACCGCGATGTCGCCCATCTCTCCGTCGATTACGGCGCTGATTGACCGTTCGCTGGAACCTTGCGCGATGGCAAGGATGCTGACTCCTGCGTTGGCAAGAGAGTCAAAGAAGCGGCTGGCCACGCCAAGCTGCTTTTTCATTCCGTCTCCGACGATTGAAACAATCGCGCAGTTGGAATAAATTTCTACGGGATTGATCACGCCGTCTTGGATTTCCAAGTCAAACTCGTTTGCGATAGCTTCCTTCGCGCGGCCTGCCGATTCGTCTCGGACGCAAAAACTGATTGTGTATTCAGAAGAAGACTGGGTGATAAGAAGAACGGAAATGCCCGCGCGGGAAACCGCGTCAAAAATGCGGCCCGCGATTCCAGGCCTGTCGCGCATTCCGCTTCCGCTTACGGAAATAATCGAAGTCTTTTTAAGGCAAGAGATGCCGCGGACAAAATTCGCGCCTTCCTTTGCGCTTTCAAAGGGGCCTTTTCCGATTCTAGTTCCGCGCGCGCTTTTGTTGAGCGAGTTGAGGCTCCAAGCTTCGATTCCCTTGGCGGCGAGAGGCGCCAAAGTTTTTGGGTGGAGAACTTTAGAGCCAAAGAAGGCAAGCTCCATCGCCTCTTCGTATGTCATGTCGTCGACCAAAATCGCGTCCTTTACGATGCGGGGGTCGGCTGTGTAAATGCCGTCAACGTCTGTCCAGAACTGGACTTTCTTTGACCCCATGCAGGCGCCGACAATCGCCGCGCTAAAGTCCGAACCGTTCCTTCCCAAAAGGCCTGGGATTGGCTCCGCTCCCTCGCTGGGAATCCATGAGCAGACAAAGCCTGGCATCAAAATGATTCTTGTCTGCGACTTGTATTCGCCGTCGCAGTAGGGGCGCAAAAGCTCCGCCGTCTTTGCGTAGTCGGCGCTGGCCTCTTTTTGGTTTCCGGTGGCCATGATGAATTTTCTGGAATTGAGGACGATTACGCTTTGCTTTTTTGCAAGGAGAACCGCTTCGACAATCGGAACGCAAAGCAATTCGCCCATGCCCATAATGCGGCAGTGGGCTGTATCGGTGCATTCGCCAAAAGCGACGACGGCTGTCAAAAGGTTTTGCAATTCGACAAACTTGTCCTCAAGGCTTTTCATCACCGCGTCGCTGTCAAAGCCGGGAAGCTTGGACTGGAGCTCGCGGCAAATGTCCTGGTGAACAGAGCGCAAGTCCTTTACAAAGCGTTCGGGATTTTCGCCGCGGATAGAGCCGTCAATGCTTTCCTGCAATTTATTTGAAACGCCGGCGACAGCCGAAACGATTACGCTTACGCGCTCTCTTTGCTGCTGTTCGATTACGATGTCCGTTGAGTCAAGAATGCGACGGGCGTTTCCCATCGAAGTTCCGCCAAATTTAAGTGTTAACATAGGTTTTCCTTTTTAAAAAACTAAAGCCGCCCGGACGCGAAAATCGGCGCTCCAAGCGGCTAAATTATAGCAAGAAAGCAAAAGAAATTCAATTGCCGTTACACCTTGAAGCGCTTGACTTCGTCCAAGAGGGCGCCGATGCTTTCCTTGTTTTCAATTACAAGGGAATTGACGGCGGAAACAGCTTCTGTAATTTGGTCGGCCCCGGCGGCCATCTCGCCCATGCCGCAATTTATTTCTTCGGTGATCGCGGTCATGTTGCGCGCCTCGGACGCGACCTGCTGGCTTCCTTCAAACATTTCAGAGGAACTTTCCTTGACCTTTTTTGTGATGTCGTTGAGTTCCGCGATTGACTTGCGGGCGCGGCTTCCGCTTTGGGACTGCGCCTCCATGCTGACGCGAATGTCTTCCTCCTGCCTTGCGACGACGGCGACGTCCTGCGCGATTGAGTTGAATTTTTCAACGACCTCGTCCGAAAGCGTGAAGACCGCTGTGATGGACTCGGTGATTTTTTTGAGCGCGCTTTCGATTGTTTTTGTCTGCGAGGCTGAACCTTCGGCAAGCTTTCTAACTTCGTCCGCGACAACCGCAAAGCCTTTTCCGCTGTCGCCGGCGTGGGCGGCCTCGATCGCCGCGTTCATGGCCAGCAAGTTTGTTTCGTTGGCGATGGCGTTTATCACCTCGCTTATTTCCATAAGGCTTTCAGATTCCTTTGAAACTTCGGCGATGGCCGCGGTGATTTTGTCAAGCGCGTCTTTGCCGGACTCGGAATTATCGGAAAGCTTCTTGATGTTTTCTCCGTTTTTGGCCAGCGTCTCGGCAACTTCGTCAATGCTTTGTATCAAGCTTCCGATTGAGTCGGAAGACTCCGAAATGTTCTTCGCTTGGTCGCCAATCAATTGGTTAAGCTTGTCGATTCCAACTGAAATATGCTCCATCGTGCTGCCGGTTTCGGTCACGCTGGCCGCTTGGTTGATGGTCTGGCCCTTTATGCTTTGGATGTTGGCCGTGATTTGGTTTATGGCCGAGGCGGTCTCGGTCATGTTGGAAGAAAGGTTCACTCCAACTTCGCTTAACTTGTCGGACTGGCTTTGGACGATGGAAACCAACTCGCGGATTTTTTCAAAGGTGCTGTTGAAGTAAAGCGCCATGTCGCCTATTTCGTCCTTTGAATTTATTTCTATGCGGCGGGTCAAGTCGCCCTCGCCTTCGGAAATGTCTTTTAGAATCGCGGTGAATTTTTTGATCGGGCCTACAGTCGCGCGGGAAAGGACAAAGCCGACTGCAAGCAAAAGGGCGGCGGCGACCGAGCTTACAAGAAAAGTCACAATGCGAAGCATGTCGGCGCGCTCTCTAATCACGCTGGTGGTCTCGGTCAAAAGCGCGGTTTGCTTGTCAACAAAGCCGTCCACTTTTTCTGTAATAGCTTCGGCGAAGGGGTCGAATTTTTCCATAAACTCGTTTCCCTTGTCAGGGCCAAACTCAATGTAGGCCGCGGCCATTTGCCTTCCCATGTCGTAATAGGCGTCAAAGTCGGACTGAAGCGCGTCAAGCTCGCTTACTGTGGCGGAATCTCCGCGCGCCTGGTAAAAGCTCTTGAACTCGTTCACCTTTTCGGCAAAGGCCGAAGCGTGTTCCGCCGCCTCGTCGTAGCCGTCGTCGTAGCCGGGAGCCGCGCGCGTAGCCGAAATGTCAGTCAGCCACTGCTGCACTTGGATTACATGCAGCTGCAATTCCTTGGCCTTAAGCGTGTTGGGAACGATTTCATTTTCGGCCCCATGCGAGCGCTTGATGAATTCCGAAGAGCTTACAATGACGGACACCGTCAAAAAAGCGATGATCAAAACCGAAATTATGTAGCCGATGAAAATTTTAAAGAAAAGTCCGGCGCCCCTAGTTTTTTTAGCCGTCTCCGACATAAGAACCTCCAAGTTCCTTTTATGTTCTTACGCAACATGAACAAAGACAGCTTCAATTATATGTTTTCGCCCAAGGCAGGCGGGCGGCCGCGTAAAAAAATATTGATAAAGTCCAATAATTATTTTAACACGGCTTAAGGCGCTTGTCAAAGATTATTTTCGCGCGAAAATAGCGGCGGCTAACCTTGAAGCGGCGCGTTCTTTTCGTCAACGATGACGATGTTGGGCTTCCAGCCGTCGGCGTCGGCTTCCTCGATTTGCGTGTAAGTCACGATTATGACTTTGTCGCCGACGGCGGCCTTTCGCGCGGCCGCTCCGTTAAGGCAAATCTCGCCTTTTTTTCCGGGCATGATGTAGGTCGTAAGGCGCTCGCCGTTGTTGACGTTGAGCACGTCAACCTTTTCCCAAGGATGCATTCCGGCTTTTTTTAGAAGGGCCTTGTCGATTGTGATTGAGCCCACGTATTCCAAGTTGGCGTCGGTCACTGTGGCGCGGTGAATCTTTGACTTTAAGACTGTAATTTGCATAATTTATCCTCCAAGAATAATGGCAGCGTCCAAAGGACGCGGTTAAACCGCTCGAACTTACTATTTTTGTCTTACCTACAAAAGCACGAGCGGACCGCTATTTGTTCATGTCCAGCGCGACCTTAAGGCCCTGCAAGACCAAGTCCGGCAAGACCAAGTCAAAAAGGCCCGCGCTTTCAAAGGAACGGCTAAATCCGCCCGTTCCAATCACAAAGGCCCTCTCCCCTCCAAAAACGCTTTCTTCCATTTTGGAAACAAGCTCGCGTACGGCGCCGGCCTGGCCGTAAAAAACGCCCGACTGGATCGCCTCTATCGTTGACGAGCCGCAAACGTTTTTGGGCTGGACGACTTCAACGCTCGGGAGCTGCGCGGTTCCTTCGCTTAGGGCGTGAACGCTCATCGCGGCGCCGGGCAAAATCGCGCCTCCCAAGTACTCGTTGTTTTTTGTAATCACGTCAACGGTAGTGGCCGTTCCCATGTCAACTACAATCAGATTTTTCGCCCCGCCGGAAGACGCCGCCGCGTGAACGGCGCCGATGGCGCCCGCGATTCTGTCGGCTCCGATTTCGCGCGGGTTGGCGTATTTTATTTTTAGGCCGGTTTTTATTCCCGCCTGAATGAAGAGCGCTTCCTTAAAAAAATATTTCCTGAAGCAGTTTGAAAGCGAGTGGTTTATCGCCGGAACGACCGAACAGCAGGCGATGCGCTCGACAGCCTTGTAGTCAAAATTGTTCAGCGCCAAAACGTCGCGGAAAAACAAGCCCAGCTCGTCGGAGCTTAGCCTTGGGTTTGTGGAGCGGCGGAACTGCAGCGCCAATTTTTCGCCCTCAAAAAGGCCGCACTGAATCGTAGTGTTTCCAACGTCAACTGTTAAAAGCATAGATTTTCCTTACAATAGTTTGAATTTGTCCGCGCGCGATCGCCTCGCCCTTGCGCCATAAAACGCAAGGATGGCTTTTGGGCGTGATTTCGCTAAGGTCATTTGAAATCACAAAGTCCGGCGGATTTTTTGCGGCGAACAATTTTTGAACGGCGGCCTCGCGCTCAGGCAAGCTAGCGTTTGAAGTAAGCTTAAAGCCCACGACCACNGCGCCCTTGTTTTTCTTTTTTGCCAAGGCGGGAATTTGCGACAAAAGCTTTGGATTCTTTTTCAATTTTACCAAAACTTCGTCCGCGCCGCTAATCTTGGCGATTTTTCCTGGCTTAAATTCTTTTCCGTCAACCGCAAGGCTTTGAACGCTGTAATCGCTTACCGCCGCCGCGTGGAAAAGCAAGTCGTATTTGCTGGCCGAAAGCTCCGCGCGCAAAAGCTTTTGCAAGTCGGAGCAAGATTTAAAGTTATGGACAGAGTCGCGGGCGGCGGCCCCTGCGTTTTTCGCCTTGCCAGAAGCCTCCGCTTTGCCGAAAGTCTTGGCCTTGCCAAAAGCCCCGGCGATTTTTGGCTGGACCGCGCGCTCGGACATCAAGTAGGTGACCGCGGCGGCGGGATTTAGGGCCTTTAAAACGCGCGCGATTAAAAGAGCCGTTTTTCCGCTAGAAAAATTTGTGATGGCGCGAACGTTGTCGATTTTCTCAACGCAGCCGCCGCCTGTTATTAAAACCCGAAAGGGCGCGCGGCGCGTTTTTTTGTCTTGCAACGATTTTTTGTCACAAAGAGCGGACTTCATTTCGTTCCCAAAATTCCCTTTAAAAATTCAAAGGCCTCGGCGGGTTCGGGCAGGCGGCCGACGCCCGCGTCTCCGCAAGCCAAGTGTCCTTGGGCCGGCTCCAAAATTTTGGCTCCCCAATCCTTTAGCGTTTGCAAGGACTTTTGCGTGGCCGGGTGCAGGAACATGTTGGAGTTCATCGCGGGCGAGATTACAAAAGGCTTTTGAAAATTGTTGGCCAAGAAAAGCGCGCCCAAAAGATTGTCGGCGATTCCGGCGGCCAGCTTGTTGATTGTGTCGGCGCTTGCCGGATAAACCATAATCGCGTCGGCCCATTTTTGGCTTAGCGTTATGTGCGCGATGGGCTCGCCTTCGTTGGTCCACATGTCGGTGTAAAGCTTGTTTTTGGAAAGGCCCTCAAAGGTGGCCTTTCCGACAAAACGCAAGGCGTCCTCGGTGGCCACGATCTTGACTTCGTTTCCGTTTTTCACTAAAAGGCTTAGAAGCTCGGCGGCCTTGTAGCAGGAAATCGAGCCTGTCACGCACAATAAAATCTTAGACATTGTCGATCAACCTCACGCCTTCCAAAAAGGCCGCCGCGTACAAGCGGCCGTCGTATTCGGTAACATAGTCAACCGTAAAGCCAGCCTCTGCAAGCGCCTTTTCCTTTTCCGCAATGCTCGACTTTTCCACCAAAATTTTATGCAGCATTGGAGCCTTTTTCAATCCTTCCGCGCTAAGCTTTCTGTTGCGGGAACTTATCGCAAGGCCGTCCTCCTGGCGGACGATCGGACACGGAACGATGTTTATGTCCATGAAAAAAGCCTTTATCATTTCGCGCAAAAGAACATATTGCTGGAAGTCCTTTTCGCCAAAGTAAGATGTCGCAGCCGTTCTTTTCGAGCAAAGCCTTGTCGTCGTCAAAGTTTGCCGGGTAAGTGTTCAGGTCGTTCTTGTCGTTGAACTGCGTCGGGTTAAGGTAAACGCTCACCACCGTAACGTCGTTGTTCTCGCGGCATTTTTGGACCAGCGACATATGGCCTTCGTGCAAGCCGCCCATAGTCGGAACAAAGCCGACAGATTTATCGGCGCCGATTTTGGCGCGCTCCTCTTTAAATTCTTTTACCGTTCGTATGATTTTCATTTTATTAGTCCTCCAATAATACGGCTGTTCGCGCGAACCTGCTTGCGAGCGCGAATGTTGCCGCTTATGCGGCGCCGTTCATTTTTCGTTTTGCAACCGTTTTATCTCGCCGCTTAGTTTTCCTTCGTATATTTGTCGTAGTCGTTGAGCGCGCCAAGAATCAAGTTCCAGCCGTCCATAAACTTATGGGCGAACTTGGGCGCGCCTTGCGTCATTCCCAAAGCGTCCTGCAAAACCAAAACCTGGCCGTCGCAGTCACGGCCGCTTCCTATTCCAATAGTAGGAATTGAAACGGCATGTGTTATTCGGCCAGCCAAGTCGTCGGGAATGCATTCCAAGACGATGGCAAAGCAGCCGCACTTTTCGGCCAAAAGCGCCTCGTTGTAAATGCGCTCGGCCTCGCTGTCAGTCTTTCCCTGCTTTTTGTGGCCGCCCATCGCGTTGAAAAACTGCGGGGTAAGCCCAAGGTGCGCCATTACCGGGATTCCTGAGTCGACCAAATACTTTATCGTGTCGGCCTGCGTGTCGATTCGCTCAATCTTAACGGCGTTGGCGCCGGCTGCGAGCAAGCGGCCAGCGTTCTCAACCGTGTCGGCCAAGGATTTTCTCGTTGCCAAAAAGGGCATGTCGCCGACGATGAATTTGTCGGTTCCGGCGCGGACGGCGGCCGTGTGGTCCACCATCATTTGCATAGTTCCGCAAACCGTCGTCGGCTTTCCGTGCATGACCATCGAGCATGAGTCGCCGATAAGAATGCAGTCAACGTTTGAAGCCCCTACGATTTTGGCGAAGGCCGCGTCGTAGCACGTAATCATTGAGATTTTTTTGCCCTCTTTTTTGAAGGCGGGAAAGTCTAGAACTGTCATAGTACCTGTCCTTTTAGATCAAGTCTAATTGTTCCAATATAATGGAAATCCGCGCCTTCTGTCAAGGATACCGCTAGAACAAGGTTTCGCCAGACGCCGCCATTTGCTTGGCGTACTTCAACAGCACGCTGACTTTGTAAGGCTCAATCTTGAACATCTTCGCAAGATCTTTGTTTTTAGGGGCCAATGTCATTTGACAGCTTTGCAAAATCTTGGTCTTGTTTTTCCAAGAATTCAATTGATAGTCCAGCTTCCTTTTCAGCGTCTTATACCTTTCGCTTTCGGGATCGGCGTTAGCGAGCATTTCCCTGTACTTGCAGACAAAAAGCCAGGCCTTGTCCCTTCTTAACTCCAACTCCGCCCTTTGCTTTTGGCGGGGCTCAAGGCCTTTCCTGACCTTTCGTATCGCCTTAAACACGCATTCCTTTGAAAAACCGCAATAGCCGCTAAGCTTTCCGACGCTTTCTTCATCGATGTACCAGGCCGACTTAAGCGCCAAAATAAAAGCCGCCCTTCTTTTGTAAAAAAAATCCTTTGTCTCCAAAAGGCTCGAACGGCGGCCAAAAACTCTCTTGAACAAAAGCGGCTCCTCCAAATTTTCCCCGGCCGAGTCCTTGACTTTAAGGCCGTCGCTCTCCTTTATTTCCCAGGAAATTTCGTTGTCCTCCAAATCGTCCTTGTAAATGTTCTTCAAATTTCTCCTTACCGCTTTTTTGCTCATATCCTCCTCCTTTCTTCTTTTTGTCCATGTCTTTCGAATTCCCGGAAGCGAATAAAAGATAAAGGCTCCAAGAGGCCCCTGCTTTTTGTCATAACGGCAAAGGAGCCTTTGAAACCTTTCAAGCGAATCCAGCAAAAAATCGCTTCGCTCCTCCTCGTCCATGTCATGCAAATTAAAGCGGCATGGATTTGTGTAAAGCGCTCCCAAAACTCTCATGACAGCGTCCTTAATCGTGAGGCTTCCGTTTTCCAACATTTGCGGAATCTCGTCCAAGTTAATTTGTTCAACCACTTTTTAACCTCTCGCGCGTTGATTTATTTGAGTGAAATATGCAAGGAACGCGCCAAGTCCAAAACAGCAATAAAATGGGAATTTTTCCCAAAAAAAGGCCAAAAACGCTATGTTTTCGCGCGAACTGCCCCATTTTTCATTACAAAAAGTAATTGAATGTAACGCCTTGTAATGAAAAAACAAGCGCCGTCTTGATTCAAGGCCGCGCTTTGCGCTATCATTGCGCCCATGAAAATTTATCTTGCCACAGGAAATTTGAACAAAAAGCGCGAAATCAGCCAGGTTTTGCCAGACTTTGAGGTTGTCATTCCAAAGGAAATGGGAATCGACTTTGACCCAGAGGAAACGGGAACGGATTTTTACCAAAATTCGATGATAAAGGCCCTGGACTTGTGGCATAAGGCGCGCTCACTTGAAAAAACGCCCCCCCTTGTCATGGCCGACGACTCGGGCATTTGCGTGGACGCCTTGGACGGAGCGCCCGGCGTTTGGTCGGCGCGCTACGCGGGGCCGGACTTTATGAAGGGAAAGCCCGACGGAAGCAAAATCAGCCAGGAAGAGCAAAACCGATATTTAATAGAACAAACGACGGCCGCACTATCTGGCGGCGTTCCCCAAAACGGCTTTTTGTACCAAAACGGGCCGCGCAGCTGCCACTATTCCTGCTCGATGGTCCTTTTAATCAACCCCAGCCGCTTTTTCATCGCCCAAGAAACAATGGAAGGAAGCGTAATAGACCGCATTGAGGACGCGCGCGGCTCCGGCGGCTTTGGCTACGACCCGATAATCTACCTTCCCCAGTTCCAAAAGACTGTTGCGGAACTTAGCGCCGACCAAAAAAACGCGATTTCCCACCGCGGCAAAGCGACAAGGGCGATTCTACAAGTAATAAAAACGCTGTAAATTAACCGAAAAGACGAAAAAAAACGAGGAAGGCGCGTTTTTTTAACTTTTTTAGAAAATTTACAATAATTAAGGCAAAACATGGGGCGGGACGCAGAAAAAAAGCCTTGGTGGGGCCCCGTCAGCGACGCGGCTTGGCCGAAGGCGTAAAGCCGCTAGCGAACGACGGGGGGCACCTAAGGCGCTTTTTTCGTCGCTGGGCCCCGCCTTTTCTGTTAATTTTAATTTTTTTTCATTTTTTTTAAAAATTTCGCTAAAGTTTTTCGCGGCGCGGGCCGAAAATTAATGTGAAGAGTTATGAAGGATAAAGTTCCGGACGGAACCGACTTCAGACGAATCAGTATAAAACTGCGTGGATGTAGCCTTGTTATGCTGAAGCGCATTTTTATACTTTTGGAGCAAAAAGGATTTTGCTCATCGACATATTTCCAAGGAGGAAATCTATGGTTATCAACCACAACATGTCAGCTATGTACGCCAATCGTCAGCTCGGCGTAACGGGTCTTGGTCTCTCCAAAGACATGGAAAAACTCTCTTCAGGCGAAAGAATCAACCGCGCCGGCGACGACGCTTCAGGACTTGCTGTTTCTGAAAAAATGCGCGCCCAGATCCGCGGCTTGAACCAGGCCTCAGAGAACGCCCAGAACGGCATCAGCTTTATCCAGACAACAGAAGGATACTTGCAGGAAACAACCGACATCATGCAGCGCATCCGCGAACTCGCGGTACAGGCCTCTAACGGAATCTATTCCGACGAAGACCGCATGCAGATTCAGGTTGAGGTAAGCGCCCTTGTTTCTGAAGTTGACCGCATCGCTTCTGCCGCCCAATTCAACGGCATGAACATGCTCACAGGCCGCTTTGCCCAGCCCATGGGAGAGAACACTGTGACAGGATCTATGTGGTTCCACATCGGCGCCAACATGGACCAGAGAATGCAGGTTTTCATCGGAACGATGACAGCCGAGGCCCTTGGAGTCCGCGAAATCGGAACTGGCGACAAGATCAACTTGGCCGCTCCGGATGACGCCAACCACGCCATCGGAGTTATCGACGAAGCGCTCAAGAGAATCAACAAGCAGCGCGCCGACCTTGGCGCCTACCAGAACCGCATGGAGTACGCCGTTCGCGGCCTCGACATCGGCGCTGAGAACTTGCAGGCTTCCGAGAGCCGCATCCGCGACACCGACATGGCCGCCCAGATGGTTGAGTTCACCAAGAACTCAGTCCTCCAGCAGGCCGGAACTGCGATGCTCGCCCAGGCGAACACCCAGAGCCAGAACGTCTTGTCGCTCTTGCGCTAGACCAGCTTGACTAGGCTAAGACAATAAGGAGGGGACGGACAGGGAAGCCTAAAGTTTTCCTTGCCCTCCCCTTTTTTTGCGAAAGGCCGAACGGCGAAAAGCCTTGACAAATCGGCAAAATCGTTCTAAAATTGCAGTAACTATAGGCGCGTTTTCAACCGCGCTTTGATCTTTGACATACACAAGCCAGCCGTGGCTGCCTGCGGCGGAAGAAAGAAGGGCTTTGCGAAGCGAAGGCTTTGCCAAGCGTTTCTTCCTTCCGCAATGAGGTTGAAACGTGTCGGGGGCGCATAAACCGGCATCGCTCGCGCGGACAGGACGCTCTGCAAGAAGTGGAGCAGTTTAACACATGGAGGGCTTAACATGATTATTAACCACAACATGAGCGCTTTGTATGCTGATCGCACACTTGGCATGTCAAATGACGCCATCATGGGCAACATTGAAAAACTTAGCTCTGGCGAAAAGATCAACCGCGCCGGCGACGACGCGTCAGGATTGGCCGTATCTGAAAAGATGCGCAGCCAAGTCCGCGGCTTGAACCAGGCTAACAGAAACATCCAGAATGGTGTTTCATTCATTCAGGCTACAGAAGGATACTTGCAGGAGACTACAGACATCCTTCAGCGCATTCGCGAGCTTTCAGTGCAGTCTGCCAACGGAATCTATTCCGACGAAGACCGCATGCAGATTCAGGTAGAGGTTTCTCAGCTTGTTTCTGAAGTGGATCGCATTGCTAGCCAGGCTCAATTCAACGGCATGAACATTCTTACAGGCGGCTTCGCGGCCAACTCTGACAGAGTCATGCAGTTCCAGATTGGCGCCAACATGGACCAGAACGCGAGAGTATACATTGGCACAATGACAGCCCAGGCCCTTGGACTCAAGGGAACACAGGGCACAGACGAGCAGGTTAGCATCGCTACTCCTGACAGCGCCAACATGGCGATTGGTACAGTGGACGCCGCGCTTACAGCTGTTTCCAAGCAGCGCGCGGATTTGGGCGCTTACCAGAACCGCTTTGAGATGGCCTCTAACGGAGTTCAGGTTGCTGCCGAAAACCTTCAGGCCGCCGAGAGCCGCATCCGCGACACCGACATGGCTTCTGAAATGGTTGAGTATACAAAGAACCAGATTCTCACACAGTCTGGAACCGCTATGCTCGCTCAGGCCAACTCACAGTCTCAGAATGTTCTTGGATTGTTGAGATAGTCAAAATCGCAGCCGTTAAAGAGATTTCTGGATGTCATCTTTTTGACGAAAGCGTGGAAAAGGGAAGGCGCGCCCCTTCCCTCTTCCTAATTTTTCAGGAGGAACGCCTATGAATACGATCAGTAGCATAGGGCAGTCTTTGGCAATGGATGGCCAAACGCGCTACAATTCCGTTCCTATCAACGCAGGTACAGGAAGTGTAGAACAAACGCTCAATATAGCGGACGGCGCCAGCGTCGTTCAAAGCATTGAAGCGAACATGGCCCAGACCAAAGCTGACGTCCAGCAGCTCCAACAGCTGTCGGATCAAGTGATGGGACGCAGGCTTCAATTCTCTGTCAACAAAGAGTTGAACAGCGTTATAATCAGGGTGGTTGACCCCAGCACCAACAAAGTGCTTAAGGAAATACCGTCCGAGGACATGCAGAGGATAAAAATCAACATGCGAAAGACCATGGGTCTTTTGTTTGACCAAATGATTTAAAAACTCGACATGGGATCATCATCGGGGTTATATGGCAGGAATCGGCATACCGGGTGTCAGCGACAAGTATAAAACCAATGATCTCGTAGAAGGTCTAATGAAAGTAGAACGCATCCCGCTTACAAGGGAGCCGGATACGCTCGAAACTTACAAGACACAGCAAAGCGCCTGGCGCGATGTCAATCAAAAAATGTCCTCGCTGCGAGATAGCGTTAAAACACTTTACTCGTATGACAACCCTTTCAACAGCAAACTAGCCTCTTCAACAGATGAATACGCAATAACAGCCGACGCCGGGCGGGACGCGGCTTTTGACTCATTTAAAGTCGACGTGGTCACGCCGGCCACATGCGACCGCTTTTTAAGCAAGGAAATCGCGAAAGGCGAAGAAGTTCCGGAAGGAACCTACACTTATAAAACAGGCGACAAAACAATCTCGTACAAATGGCGCGGCGGAAAAGTCGAGGACTTCATCACGTCCTTGAACAAGCGCGGCGCGAACACCATAAAGGCTTCGTTAATCGGAGTCAACAAGGGGCAAAAGGCCCTGTTAATCGAATCGCTGAAAACCGGCGCCGAAAACCGTTTGGTCTTTGAAGACGCCGCCTTGGACTACGCCCTAAAAAAAGAGATGGTTAGAAAAACCTCCTCCAAAAACACAGTCTTTGGAAACAGGGCCGGCGAATTGTCCTCCCCCGCCTCGGACTCCATTTCCCAGGCCGAACAAGAGGGAATGCCCGAACTTTCTCCGTCAAACATAAAGGCGGTCAAGGCCGGCCTTTTGGTGGGCCCCCGCGGCGGCGGAGTGATAAAAATTCCAGAGGCGGTCAGGGCCAACGAAAATTCGCGCGTCGAGTTCACGATAAAGGCAAGAAAGACAGGCGACATAACGGCAGCGATAAACCAAGGAGCCGGAGAGCCTGACATTCCCGGCGCGGGCAGCATAAGCTTTGGCGGAATCACGCTGGAAAACAAGCCCAGCGAAACCGGCATCGAAACGCCCCAAGCCCCCAAAGAGGAATTGCGGGAAATACGAAGCGACTCCGTCCTTTACGCGCTCTTGGCCGACGGAACCGAAAGCGAAATCGAAGTTCCCGCCGCCGTTTGGGAATTCGATTCGGAAAGCGGCAAAGGCCAGGAAGCCAAAATCGGCCTTGACCTAAAGCAGTTTCCGGGAATCGCCGCGCTTTCAATAAGAAACCGCAACACCGGCGTAGAACTTGAAGTGAGCGCGATGACAGCCTTTGACGCAAAGAAGGACTTGGGCTACGAAGCCGTCCACGCGATAAGCGAAGCCGGCGACGCCGTCATAAAATACGAGGGAATAACGATCACAAGGCCGCAAAACGACATTGACGACGTGGTTCCGGGCGTCACCTTGCACGTCGCCGAAAAAACGGAAAAGACCGCGACGATTTCAATCAAGCCCGACACCGAAAGCGCGAAGGACGCCTTGATTCAGTTTGTCGGAAAATACAACCAGATTGTCGCCGAGATAAACATCCTAAGCCAAAACAAGCCGGAAATAATCCAGGAGCTGGACTACCTTACCAACGACGAAAAGGAAGACTATCAAAAAAAGCTGGGCCTTTTCTTCAACGACTTCAGCTTGTCCAGCGCCAAGGGCTCGATGCAAAGAATCATTTCGACCCAGTATAAATTTTCGGAAGGCGCCGAAATCACGATGCTTAACCAAATCGGAATCTCGACAAACGCCACAAACTATTCGGGCTACAATCCCGGAAAGATGCGCGGCTACCTTGAGATTGACGAAAAAAAGCTGGACGAAAATTTAAAGAACAACCTTGACGACATAAAGAAAATCTTTGGCTACGATTCTGACGGCGACTTAATCGTTGACTCAGGAATCGGCTATCTTATGGACAAGCAGCTTACAAGCTACGTTCAGACTGGCGGAATTCTGGCCAACAAGGACAGCATCCTCAACAGGCAAATAGACTCCACGCAAAAAAAGATAACAAAGCTTGAGCGGCAGCTTGACGACAAGGAAGCCGAGCTTCGCGCCAAATACGGACAAATGGAAGGAACCCTTAATTCGCTGGAGCGCCAGCAAGAGGGCATCACAAACTTCACAAGGCAAAACCAGCGAAACAACAACTAAAGGGGAATGAAAAATGGAAATTTATTTGAACGAACAAAAGCTTGACATAACATTGGAAGACGAAAAAACAGTCGGCGACGTCTTGCGCTCATTTGAGCAAACCGCGGCGCAAAACAAATGCGCGACTGTCGGAATAAAGATCGACGGAAAGCAAATCGAAGCCCAAGACTTTGACAAGGCGGCCGGCCAGCCGATAGAAAGCGCAAGCAGGATCGACCTTACAGTTGTTTCCGAAGACGCCGTCGCCGACGCATTTAAGAACGCGGCCGGAGACATCAAGGACACGGTGGAGCTTTTGACGCAGATTCCCGCGCAGCTGCAAAGCGGGGGCGACTCCAAGGCAAGGGCGTCCATCGCTCGCCTCGCCGACGTGGTCGACAACTTTTGCCACATCATCGCGCTTTCAACTTTGTTCCCCGAGAGGTTCGCGGCGATAAAAATAGACGGAAAGAATTTAAGCGCCTTCTTTGAAGACTTTATGCCGGTCTTCAACGACTTGAACGGCGCGCTTTCAAGCGGCGACACAGTCACGCTCGGCGACTTGGCCGAATATGAAATAAGCCCCCGCCTAACGGCCTTGGCGGACGCGGTGAAGAACATATAAGGAGCCTTCATGGACACAGCGACAGGATCGCCCTTAGCGGCAAGACAGACAGCTCTCCCCTACACAGTCATGGCGGGCGCCTTGATTGGAATAGGAATTTTGTTCCTCCTTTGGCTTCTTTGGAAAATACTTCAAAAAAGAAAGGAGTCGCCCGAATACATCGAGGCGCAAAAAAACAGGCCCACTACGCTAAAAGACATTCAAGCCTTGGCAAAAAAAATTTCATTGACCCGCCAAGAGGCCCTGCTGCTTTTTAACATTTGCATAAGATACAAGGCAAAGAACATTTACTATTTTTGGAGCGACGCCGAGTATTTGGACGGGCTTTTGCGGCAGGAAGTCAGCAGGCTAAAGCAAAAGGGCGCCGAAGCCGAAATCCATGAGGTTTTCAAGCTTAAGAGCCGCTTGGAAAGAATCGAGCGCATGAAGCGCAGCATTCCTTCAAGCCACAACATTCCCGAAGGCGAAACCCTGACGCTGCCCGCAAGCGGCGGCCGCTTTTATTCGTTCAAGGTCCTTAAGAACGACCAGGACAGCATAAGCCTTGAGGTTCCCAAAAATTTGGAGGGAACGGAATTCTGCCCAAAGCCCTTGGACAAAATCGTGATGACATACATGACAAAGCAAAGCGTATTGTATGTNCCAACGCGGTCAGCATGCAAAACCGCCGCCAATTTAGAAGGGCGAATGTCGGAAACAAGTGCCTCTTTAGCGCGGTGGAAGAAAAGACCGGAAAGAGGGGCGAAGTAACATACAGCCCAAAAGAAAACAAGTACGAAGGAACTTTGGCCGACGTCAGCGCCGGCGGCTGCATGATAAAGACGAATTTGCCGATAAAGCGCGACCAAAAATTGTGGGTAAAAATCACCCTCCCCGAAAGGGGCGAATTTGAAGCGTACGGATTGATTGTCAGCGCCCAAAAGAACAACGAGACAAACATCTTTTCGCTTCACATTTCCTTTATTGAAATCGAGGACAAAGACAGGAACGAAATTTTCGCCTTTGTCTACAATTACTAAAGGCTTGATTTTTAAGTGAAAACGCGCTATAATGCTTGGACATAAACGGAGAATATGACAGTACTTGCGCTTAAAAACGTTGTGCGGGAGCCGGGAGCGATTTATTACATAAGGCGCTACAGGGCAACGGCCAATTTGAAATTGCCTACAGAAATCGTTGACTCTAACATCGAATTCAGCATAGAGACTGGACCCCTTGGCGACAAAATCATAGACGTCGAATTGGTGTCCCAGCCCAACTATCCGGCTCTTCCGATTGTAAAAGCGCTTAAGGAATACATAAACGAAAACGACAACGCTGGAACCCTGCCCATATGACATTCCACACGAATAACGCGGACGAAACCTTGGAGCTGGGAAAGCGCTTGGGCTCTTTCCTAAAAAAAGGAGACGTCGTGGCGCTTCAAGGCCCCTTGGCGGCCGGAAAGACAACAATCACAAAAGGAATCGCGCTTTCTTTGGGCGTAAAGGACACAATCACCAGCCCCACATTCTGCTTGATTTCGGAATACGAAGGAAGGATTCCCCTTTATCACTTTGACGTATACCGCTTGCAAGGCGCGGACGACTTTGCCAATTTGGGAGCGGAAGACATGATTTACGGCGACGGAGTTTGCCTTATTGAATGGAGCGAAAAAATCATGGAAGAGCTTCCCAAAAAGACGATAATCGTAAGGCTTGGCGTCTGCGAAAGCGACCAAAACGCCCGCGACATCAAAATTGAAAACTGGCCCTACGAGAATTTTGGGGAGGAAAAATGAAAGCGCTGGCGCTTGACACATCAATTTCTTGCATACAAATCGCGGCAAAAAACGACGACAACTTGGCAAGCCTTGTATTGGACATCGGCATGAGGCAAAGCGAAAAGCTTTTGCCTGCGATAGACTACATTCTAAAGCAAGTGGAGCTTGAGCCAAAAGACTTGGACTACACGGTTCTTGCGGAAGGCCCTGGCTCATTCACAGGCCTTCGATTGGGCTTTGCCGCGCTAAAGGCCATCGAGCTTTTTGGCGGCTTGAAGGGCGGCGCGGGCATTCCCCTTTACGCGATAAACAGTTTGGACGCGCAGGCATGGCCCTACCTTGACTTTGACGGAATCGTTCTTCCGATAATCGACGCGCATAAAGAAAAATTTTACGCAAAGGCTTTTTTTAACGGAAGGGAAATCATTCCCTGCGACGACTGGGACTTGCGCGTCCTTGAAGAAAAAACCCAAGAGGCTTTGGACGGCCTTTGCGCGGACGAAAATCTTTCTGACGCCCAAAAAGCGGCGGCGGACAAAATCCTTGTCTGCGGCCTTGAGGCAAAAACCTTTGCCGCCTCTTGCAAAGAAAGCCAAGCGTTCGTCGATAAAAAAATCACGGTCTCCCGCGGCCGCTTGGTTAGCGTTGAAAGCTTGTTCGCGCTGGCGGAAGAAAAAATTTCCAAAGGCCTTTCGCCGCTCGCCGACTACGACGGCCCCCAATACTTTAGGGCCAGCGAGGCAGAGCGGAACGTCGCTGACGCTCCGTCCGCTCAATGAGTTTCCGCTTCGCGAAAACTCACATAATGTTTTACTAACAAAACATTCGCGCTTGCGGCCAAGCTCGCGCGAACAGCCGATTTTGTTCCAGGCCAAAACTAGCGGCCGCTCAATGATTTTTTCCAGCGGCTAATCAATTGGAGAGCGGACATCGGCGTAAGGTTGTCCACGTCGGCGCTTAATATCTCGTCAAGAACAATTTCCTCGTCGCTAAAAAGGCCTGGCGCGTTGGCCGCGTTTTGCCCAAGCGCTTGTTCCATCTCTTGCGGCGCTGGAACGTTTTCCGACAAAAGAGGCTTTTCCGAAGCCAAAGCCTGCAAGCGCCTTAATATTTGGCTGGCTCGGTCGATGACGCTTTGCGGAATGCCAGCCAACCGCGCGACGTGAATGCCGTAGGAATTTTCGCTCGCGCCTTCCTTTATCTTTCGCATAAAAACAACCGAGCCGTCGGTTTCCTTTACATCCATGCAAAGAAGGCGCATAGAAGAATGTTCCATGCGGGTAAGCTCGTGATAGTGGGTGGCGAAAAGCGCGCGGCAGCCAATGTTGTTCAACAAATGCTCGCTTACAGCCCAAGCGATTGAAAGCCCGTCTTCGGTCGAAGTGCCGCGTCCGACTTCGTCCATAATCACAAGGCTTCGCTCGCTGGCTCCGCGCAAGATTCGGGCGGTTTCGGACATCTCAACCAAAAACGTCGACTCGCCGCGCGCGAGATTGTCGCTGGCTCCAACGCGGCAAAATATTTTGTCTACAAAACCGATTTTGGCGGCGCTTGCCGGAACAAAGCTTCCTGTCTGCGCGAGCAAGGCTATCAAGGCGCTTTGCCGCAAATACGTGGACTTGCCGGCCATGTTGGGGCCTGTAATCAGCAAAAACGAAGGACGCCCTTTAGCGACGATTTCTATGTCGTTTGGAACAAATTCTCCGGACGGCAAGCGCGACTCAACGACAGGATGGCGGCCAGCCTTTATTTCAAAATCCAAGCTTTCGTCAATCACCGGCATAACCCAACGGCCAAGCTTTGCCGCATGCGCAAATGAGGCCGAAACGTCTATGTAGGCAATCGAACGCGCGACATTCATCAAATAAGAGACATATGGCTCAATCTTTGACCGCGTTTCAAGGAACAAGGCTTTTTCCGTTTCCATTATGCTCGCGCTGGCTCCGTTCAACTCGCGCTCCAATTCCTGCAGCCTTTCGGTGGTGTAGCGGTCGGCGTTTGTAAGGGCGCGCCTTATGATAAAATGGCTTGGAACCTTGTCAACTTTTCCGCGGGTGACTTCTATAAAATAGCCGGCGAGCGCGTTGTGCTTTATCTTTAAGTTTTGGATTCCCGTCTGCTGGATTTCCTGGGCCAAATATTCGTCCAAAATTTTATTGAAGTTGTCGTGAACTTCCTTAAAATGATCCAGTTCCTTTGAATAGCCCGCCCGGATTATCCTTCCTTCAGTAAGCGAAGTTGCAGGATCGTCGCAAATCGCCCGTCCAATCAAATCGATTATAAAGCGGGCGCCGTCCTCGTCAAAAAGCCCAAAATCATGCGGAGTCAAGGCCGCTTGAATTTCAAGCCAAGACTTTAGGCTTTCGGCAAGCGCGACCAAATCCTTTGCGTGCGCCTTTTGCATGGCGACGCGGCCGGCCAAGCGCTCTATGTCAAGAATTTGCGAAAGGCGGTCGCGGCAAAAAGCCAAAAGGCCTTCGTCGTCAAAAAACATTTTGACATGGTTTTGCCGCGCGGCGATTTTCTTTATGTCCACCAACGGAAACGAAAGCCACTGGCGGACGGCGCGGTTTCCCATCGCCGTCAAGGTGTAATTCACGCATTCAAGCAGCGTGCACTTTGAAGAGCCGTCGCGCATGTTTTGCAGAATTTCCAAATTGCGCCTTGAGGAGTCGTCCATCAAGACATAGTCTGTGTCATGGTAGACCTTAATTCCCGCTATGTGCGAAAGCTCGGCGTTTGTTGTCTTGTCAAGGTAGTCCAGCAAAAAGCCCGCGGGAGCGACTTCGGCGCTGTTTTCGTCAAGCGAAAAAGAAGACAAATTCTTTGTCTTGAACTGCCGCGTCAACCTTGAAAAAGAGCTTTCGCAGGAAAAATGCCAGTCCGGATAATACGACACCAAAATGTTTTGCGCCGTTCCAAGAGCTGTCTTAATGTCATTGTTGTCCCGCAAGGACTGGGGAAGCAAGAGCTCCTTAGGGCTGGCGCGGTCCAATTCCTTTGAAAAATTTTCGGCCATCTTCGAGGCGGGCCAAGAGGTCGCCAAAAATTCCGACGTGCTTACATCGACAAAGGCAAAGCCCGCCCTTCCCTTGCTAACCGAGAGCGCCGCCAAAAAGTTGTTGCTGCCCCGGTCAAGGTAGTCGTCGTCAACGACAGTTCCAGGAGTGATTACCTCAACGACCTTGCGTTCGGTCAAGCCGCCGCCAGGACTGATTTCGCCAATCTGCTCGGCGATGGCAAGCTTTTTTCCAAGGCGCAAAAGACGCGCTATGTAGACTTTGGCGGCGTGATAGGGAATGCCGCACATTGGCGCGTCGCCCCTATGCGTAAGGGTAAGGTTTATAAGGCGCGAAACTTCTTTTGCGTCGCTGTCGAACATTTCATAAAAATCTCCGAGGCGAAACAAAAGTATTTCGTCTTTATGCTCGTTTTTTAGCTTGTTGTATTGCTCCATTAAAGGAGTCATTTCGGCCATTACTGCTGTTCCAAAGACTCAATCACTTTGTCAGTGATGTCAACGGCGGGGCTGTACCACAAAATCGAGTTGCTTTGCTGCAAGTTGATGACCATCGACAGGCCTTCGTTTTCGGCCACTTTTTTTATGGTGCGGTTGAGGTTTTTGTAGAACTCGTTGTTGTTGGAAAGGTTGTTCTTTATGTTGTTAAGCTCTGTGTTTTTTTGCTGAGTGTAAGTCTTAAGGCTTGAAGACTTTATCTTGATGGAATCTTGGTAGCGCTTTACGTCGGCGTCCATTCCCAAGTCCTGCGCTTCCTGCAGCTTTGTCTGCAAGTCGCGTATTTCGTCCGCGCGGCGGCTTATCTCTTCCTGAAACGCGGCGCGCTTTTCTTCGTAGGATTTAACCGCGGAAGAATTTCTAAAGAATTGCTCGTAAACCTTTGTAGTGTCAACCACGCCGAAATTTGTGATATGCTGCTGGGCGAACAAGGCTCCGGCCGCAAAAATGGAAAGTGCGAATGCTATAGTCTTTTTCATGTAAAACTCCTAAATGCGCGCGGCAAATCTGTTTTTAATTTTGCCGCCAATTATATCAAAAAAATCACTTGTTGACAAGGTTGAACGAAAGGACAAACTTCCAAGTGTCGCCCCACTTGAACACGCCGTCCCTGATGGTGAAGCAGTTGGCCAGCAAAATTCTAAGCGGGAACTGCGGCATCAAAATTCTTATGTCAGGCCCAAAGCTAAAGTAAAAGTCATTCAGGCTGGCGGCCGTAAGCATCGAGCCCAAATCCTTTTGGATGAGCGCGGCGTCAAAGAAGCCGTCAATGGCGAGCATTCTTGGAACGACAGGAAAGCGAATCTCCAAGTTTTGGCTGAACATGGCCTTGCCCTTGACCGTGTTGTAAATATTCGACCAGCCGCGGCCGTTGAACATTCCGTCAATGTAAAGCTTTCTGGTCTCGCTTACAGCCGAGCCGGGCGCCGGAGCTTGGAACGACACCGTCGTCAAAGCCGCGAAAACCAACTTAAAGTTCCACTTTTCGCTTACGGGAATGTCCACCAAAGTGGCGTAGCCTTCAAGCTTTGTGTCGCTCCTTAAGTAAAAGTCCGTCTCGATGGGGAGCAAGCCGTACCAGGCAAGGCGCTGGCTGAAGAACCAACCCTTTGAAGGGTCGTAGTTGATGTCGCGGCCGTCCATAGACCATTTTGCCCAAATTGAATTTGAAAAGCCCCAGTTGTTGGCGAAGCGGCTGATTCCAATGTCAAGCGGCGTGTAAAGGCTGTTGTCGTAAATGTAGTTGCTGAGCGCGTTGGTCAAACCGCCCGCCAAAGTAAGGATGGCCCATTTTGGCATCCAACGGTAGGCCAATGAGTGGTCAAAGTCCAATTGCCAGCGCTCGTATTCCATGTAATAATTCTTCTTGTCGGTAATGCCGGAATTGGTCCAATACATTCGCAAGACTTTCGCTTTGGCGTGCGAGAACGAAAGGCTTTCGCTCCATTCAATCGGAAGGTCCCAAAGCCAGCGCTGGGAATAGCCAAGCGACACCGATTGCTCGGTTGTGGCCAACGTCGTGCTTACAGAAACAGTCTTTCCCAAACCAAAGAGGTTTGAGTTGGACCACTTTGCGAAAATCGAAAACGGCAAGTCTTCGGGGTTTGTAACGCCGGTAAAGGTGACGCCAAATTCAACTGAGTTTGTGTGCTGCTCTTCCACCGTGAAAATCAAGTCAACCAAGTTGGCGTCGCTTCCAGGCTCCACAGTGGGAACGACATTTGAGAAATACTGCAAGTTCATCAAGTTGCGAAGTCCGCTGGCGATTTTTGCCTTTGAGAAGACGTCGCCGGTGTCAATCGGAACTTCCCTCGTGATTACATAATCCTTTGTCTTTTCGTTTCCTCTGACGATAATTTTCTCTACATGGCTTCTGTCGCGCTCGGTGATGTTAAGGACATATGACACCTTGCGTTCGGCGCTGTCGCGGTTTTCCAAAGGCTGGAAGGAGTTCTCGGTGTAGCCGTTTTCATAGTAAAGGTCGCTTACGCCGGCAACCGATTCCTGAAATTTAGTTTGGTTGAATATGTCTCCCTTTTTTATCGTAACAAGGGAATTCAAGCGCTCGGTGGAAAAGACCTTGTTTCCATAAAAAGTCAAGCCGTCAAAAGTGTAAACGGCGCCTTCATACAAGTAATAAGTGATGACCATTTCGTCGCGGTCTTTTTTGTCGTTGTGGGTGATGTCGCGAGTGACGTCAACGATATGAAAGTCCAAGTAGCCGCGGTCCATGTAATACTTTGAAATCAACTGGCGGTCAACTTCCAGCTGGCTTTCTTGGAAGGCGCCCTTGGAGAACACGCCCGCTTTTTTTAGCTTTGTCTGCTTCTTTAGTTTTTTTGAAGAGAAGGCGCTGTTGCCCTCAAAGTTCACTCCGACAAGGGAAATTGAATTTCCCTCGTTGATCACAAAAGTGACCGCGATGCCGGACGGAGTCTCTTCATAAAAGTGCGAAACGCGCGCGGAAGAAAAGCCTTTTTCAAGGTAGACGTCCCTGATGGCGCGCTCGTCCATCAAAGCCTCGGACTCAGAATAAACGTTTCCCACCTTAAGAGACATGGCGTCCTTTAACGGAGGGTTCCTTACCTTTTTGTTCCCCCTGAATTTTATGGACGAGACGACAGGCTTTTCCACAACAGTCAACACAAGAATAACGCCGTCCCCGGAGTCATGGGTAGCGCCTGGAACAATGTCGTCAAAATAGTTCAAGGCCTCCAAGCGGTTGAGCAAGTCATAAAAGCAGTCGTTGAATTTTTGTCCGATGTAGCTGGACGTCATACCCGAAAGGTCAGACTGCCTTACGCTCTTTAAGCCCTTGAAAGTTATTTTTGTGATTGTCTTGTCCACATACCAATCGTCAGCCTCTTGGGAAAAGGAAAAAGACGAAAAGGCGCAGAATATAAATAGAAGAACAACAAATTTTTTTAACTGCGAGCGCATAATTTAAACTCCAATTTTTTTTAAAAACTAAATTTCCATGACAAAGTTAGCGCGGTGTTCTCAACAATTTTCATGTTAAGAATGCTTTCCAAATCGGGCGACACGCTCCACCTAATCTTAGCGAAAGGAGATGCCAATTCAAATCCCAATTCAGGCCTAAATGAAATGCCGTCATACGTATAGCCGTTTCCAATGCGGTTTTTATCGTAGTTCAGCCTTAACATCGCGTCCGCAAATAACGCTTCGCCAAAGTATTTACCAATATAAACAGTTGTACCGTCCAAATAGTTACCGGCTAAATTGTCCGAGCCGGAAGAATTTCGGTTTACGCTCTGCTTAACGGCGTTTTGGACTACCATTGTCCTTACAGAGAATATATCAAATTTAAAGAAATCACGCAATGCGTTTTCCAATCTTCTTATCAAAACTGATTGAAGGGCGTAATCGCCTGTCGCCAGCGCCAAATACGCCGCGTTGTTGGAATTTGACGTTATTAGGCCGCCCAAAATTTCCATTATTTCGCGCTCCGACCTGGCAGGGCTTGAGCTTAAGCGCGGCTTCAGCTGGCTAAGGCGCTGCTTGTCCACTTGCAAGGTTATAGTCACAGGCTCGCTGTTTTCGTCGCGCGTCTTGCATTCCGCCAAAACCGAGACGCTGGGGTCAAAGCTTTCGTCGGTGTTCTTAAAGTGTATTTCGCCTTCCTTGATGTAGAAGCTGGAATTCATGAACACGATTTCGCCGCTTCTAATCGGAACGTCGCCGTCCAAAAGCAGCCGCTTGTCGTCGCTTGAGTATGAAACGTCGATTTCGGTTCCGGGAACGACGACGGCGCGCAAGAAAGTTGAGTAGGAAATCTGAACGCGCTGCGCCGACCTAATTCTCAAGTCAACGTCAACCGGAAGGCCGTCGTCGTCGTCATTGTCGTCCGCGGGCGCGAATCCTGAAATGATTTCGTTCAACCTTGTCGCGCCAAATTCCGCGTTGGCGTTTTTGGCCGTAAGCTCGCCCGAAACGCCCAGCGTGTCGTTTTCCAAAACGATGGCAAGGTCCGCAAGGAAGTCGCCCTTTATGTGCATTTCAGAAAGGTTCAAGTTCAGCGGAACATAATCGTTCCCTATCGTTTGAACCCTCACCTCAAGGCTTTCCAACGCAAAGCGGTCCATTTGAATGCTGACCGTAACGTCAAGCGGCTGGTTCTGCAAATCGCAGCGGGTAGGCTCTGTGTAGAATTGAGAGCCGTCAAGCGTCATTGAAATCAATTGCGAGTAGGCGCGTTTCTTAAAGAAATTCGGAAAGTTGAATTCAGCGTCGGGAATGTCAATCTGTCCGTAAAATTTTGGGTCCGAAAGCGAGCCAGTCAACACAAAGCCGCCTGTCGCGATTCCCTTGTAGATTTTCGCGACTTCAACGCCAAGCGACTCCACAAGCTCGCGGCCGTTTATCTGAATGTCGGACACGGAAACGTTCAAATCGTCTTTTGCGACGCTTCCCTGTATTTTCATGTTGAACGGAATCGAATTCTTTATTTCCAAATCCAAGTCCCTAAAATCGCTTATAGTTCCGCTTAGCCCTATGTTGGCGCTGGAAGAAACAATCATTTGCTTTTGAATTTTCATCAAGCCCAAGTGATAGCTTTTGCTTCTCTTCTTGTCCAGCTTTTTTTCCACAGCGTCAAATTCAATGTTAAATGAATCGGGGCCTTCATCGCCCACTTCGCTTAAAGCCTGAATTTTCGCCCTTGCGTTGGCGGAAACAGGGCTGCCAAACAAATCGGTCTTCAAGTCAAACGTCAACTCGCCGTCCCAAGTTTTTTGGTCAAATGTCGCCAAGATTTTTGTGAACCTGCTGTCGCCCCAGTCGGCCACCGCCCGTTGAATCGAGAACACTCTGTCTTCCACAATCGCCTGGGCGGACAAGCTTAAAGGCTTTCCTTGAATTGTCATGACGGCGCTTGGTATGTCGATTGACACAAAGGGATTTCCAGCCATTCCCTGCGCGACAATGTTGGCGTTGACGGTGTCAGTTTCCTGAGAGCCGGCGAAAAAGCGCTCCGACCTTAGCGACACAATCTTAAGCCCGGTCGTTATCAAAAGATTCTTCAAGAAGGCTCCTGAGAAAAGCGAGCCGACAGTAAGCGGAGTCTTTAGCGAGTTGACAACGTTTCCTTCAAGCGAGATTTTCTCTTCGCTTAGCGAATTGGACAAATCAAAGCTAAAGTCGGCGCTTTCAAAAAGATTTCCGTCAAAACGGTAGATAAACGAGCCGCTTCCGTTCAGTGTCGAAACCCTGTCGGAATAGGTAACGCTGTCAAAATACGCGCCGCCTTGGTCAATGTCAGCCGCGAACGTAACGACGGGCTCAAGCGAACTGGTTCCTTCCAGCAAGCGGCCGTCAAAATACGGAATCAACGCTCTAAGGCCCTTGTCGATTGAATATGAAAAACTTGAGTCGGTGGTGAACGAGAATGTGTTGTTGTTTATCTTTACAGGAAATCCTGTCGCTTCAAACGAGCCGTCAAGCTTGGCCACTTGGCCGCTTGTGTCGGTCCTTAACGTAAAGCGCATTCCGTATTCCGAATTGATTTCTATCCAGCCCTTGTTGGCCAAGCCAGAGAAAGTGTACGGAATGCCGTTCAACTCCAAGCGGCCGTTCAACAAACGGTTCGACGAGCCTTCAAGCTTTTCGACAAGGCCGTCCATCAAAAGCTTTTGGCCGCCAAAAATAAATTCAAGGCGCGACAATTGGAATGTCTGCTCGTTTCCATCCGCCTCTAGAATCAGCATTTGGTCGTCGCGGCTGGTGTTGGCCAAAATCGCGTAAGGAACGCTAAACGAAAATTCCTTGCCTACTCCGGAAGCGAATGTGTCGCATGAGAAAACATAAGACTTTACCGCGTCGGAAGCGGCCATCAAAAGCGGCTTCATGCTTTCCTCCGCAAAGAAAGCCGAAGTCTTTACGATGCTGTCTAAATAGATTCCGCCAAACGAAAGCGACGCTTGGGCCGCCTTGCTTTCAGGAGAGTAGCTTCCAAAAACAGAGACTACGCCGGGCTCGTCGCTATGCGAATAGTCAGAGACTTCAAAAGTCCAGTTCCACGAATCCTCGGCGCTAAGCATCGTGAACTGCGCGGCGGTAAAAACGTTTTCGCCAAAGAAGACTTGCGGCGCGAAGCACATAAAGCCGTTCTTGTAGTCTTCAATGAAAACCTCAGTCGAAATCACGCCGCCGTTTGGAAGCGTAAAAGACTCGACGCCAAAAGTTCCGCTAGGCCGCTTGGCCACAAAGTCAAAGGCGCCTTCAAAGCTTATGTTGTAGCGCTCGCCCGACGTCTTGAAATACGGAATTGAAATTTTCTTTTCGTCGCCTGAAAGCGAATAAGAAACGATTGTGTCGCTTTGAAAGGCGCTGGACGGAATTACAATGCCAGGAACAAAAATGTCGCCGCTTGACGCGTATCCAAAATCGCCGCTCCTGTAATTGTATTTTGCCGACGCGTTCAAAGAAAAATTCATCTCGAACAAGCCCTTGGTGATTTTGTCGCTGTTGCTGGTTTGGAGAAAGTTCGACATGTTGAATCCGTCGGCAAAAAGCTTGGCTTCGCAATCCGCGCTGTTAAAGTCAACGCTGGCTTCCGCGTAAATGTTTCGCGCGCTTGGAAGCATTTTAAAGCTTAGTTTTTGCGCCCTGTATTCTGCCAAAAAGCCTATGAATCGCGCGCGGTAATTAAGCGCGGAAAGGTTTGAAAAGCGCAATACGGCGGAGCTTCCCTCAACGCCGCGCGGTATCAATGCGGAAAAATCAAGCGCGCCTGAAAATTTTTCTTCGCCCGAAAAAAAGTCAAACGCACCCGAAAAATTCGCGTCAATCTTGTTTTGCCCCCTCGCGCCGACAGTCGCCTTTGACACTGCCGCCTCAAAAGTTTGCGCGCCCGACTTAAAGACAAAGCGCAAACGGTAAACGCGCAGGTCAGAGCCAAGATTTATTCTGGCGTTCTGAAGGTCCATCTTCTCAAGCAATTCCTTGAAGCGCTCGCTGTAGGCCTTTTGCTCCAAGCCGGCGCTTTGGCTTGCCTTTCTTTTTTCAAGAATTTGCGAAAGCCAAAAATCGTTTTCCCCCGAAAGAATTTTTATCTCAACGTCGCGCAGCAAAAGCCCTTCGATGAAGGAATCCGGCCGGCCGTTCAAAATGTCGCGCAAAGAGTAGTCCAAATAAAGGCGGCCGACAGAAGCCACTTCCAAGCCGCTTTTGGAGTCGACGACGGAAATTCCGTTGACGCTGACGCCGGACAATATTGACGGGGACAAAGATTTGTACGAAATCAAAAGGCCGGCGTTTTCCTTGAGGCTTGTTCGATAAGAGTCAACTGTTTTTTGGATTTGCGTTCCTATTCGGACATAAAGAGGCTGTAAGAACCTGTTTACGGCCACAAGAAGAGAAAGGAAAAACAATACGCAAACGCCGATTTTTATGTAACGCTGCTTGAACTTCATCTAGACACGAAGCCCCCTGCGCGCCAAATAATACGGCGTGACATTGCAAAATTTTGCATTATGGTATACCTTATATATTATCGGCTCTTTTGGCCAAAATTTTGAGGTTTTCTACTATGATACTTAACAATTTTGTAGTTTTTGAAGGAATAGACGGAGCGGGCACTTCAACCCAAATGCGGCTTTTGGCGGAACGTGACTCGGGCAAAAAAATCGCCTTCACCGCCGAGCCGACAGAAAGGCCGACAGGAAAATTCTTGCGCCAGATTTTGGCCGGAAAGGAAAAAGTCTCCGCGCAGACGGCGGCCTACCTCTTTGCCGCGGACAGGGCGGAACACCTTTGGGGACAAGGCGGAATTGTTGACCAAACTAAAAACGGCTTGACAGTCGTATCGGACAGATACCTATTTTCCAACCTGGCCTACCAGGGCGTGACTTGCGGCGAGGATTTGCCCAAAACGCTCAACAGCCCCTTTCCGCTGCCCCAACTTTTGTTTTTCTTTGACATTTCGGCAAAAAAATCCCTTGAACGCGTAGAAAAGCGCGGGGAGGCGAAAGAGATATACGAAAACGAAAAGTTCCTTAGCGACACCGCTTCGCGCTACCGCGCGATAATCGACCGATACAAAAAACTAGAAAACAGCGGCATGAGAATCGTAGAGCTTGACGCCACCCTTCCCAAAGAAAAAATTTCAGATTTAATCTGGAAGGAAATTCTTCCGATAATAAATTCGTGAAAAAGTTCGCGAAAAAAATTTTTGTCCTCGCTCTCGCGCTCGTCGCGGCGGCCTTTTTTTGCCTGCCGGCCTTTTCGTACATGTGCAAGTACAAAGAGGACTTTTACAAGCTTTACCACGTCCACTACCAGCAGTATCCCGACGACTGCATGGAAAACATTTACTGGCTGGAGCAGGCCGTCCGCGCCGACTTCGCCAACCCCCTTTACGCCAGGGCAAAGATTCAGACTAAAGAGGAATGGGAAAAATACAGAAACCTTTTCCAAATGCACCTAAACCTAAAATTGATTGAGCAGCACATGCGCCTGGCCCGCGTCTACGACAAGAGGGCGATTTGCTTTTACGACGCTCCCTGGAAAGACGAATATTTGGCCAACCTAAAAAAGGCCAAAAGCTGCTACGAGGCCGGCCTTTACTATTGGCGGGAAGCGCGCCTCTGGTCCGAAAAAGCCAGCGAAACAAAATTCCGCTTTTTGTTCTTGGAAGACCTTACCAATTGGGAAGACGAGAACAAGCGCATTGCCGACGCGGAGCTGGACTACAAAAAAATCCTGAGCCGCGAACTTACCCGCGTGGCTGCCGAAATCGAAACGCTTGAGGCGATGGACCGCTCGTATTGACGGACGCTGCCGTATTACGGAAAGAGCTGGTTGACCGCATTTGCCAAGGCCGTGTTGTCATACATTTGGTCAAGCGTAAGCGCCTTTTCGACAGGCGCGCCGTCTTCGCTGTTGCTCCAGTCCGCCTTGTGCGACTCGCGCATGCAGCCGGAATATTGGAAGGGAAAGCCGTCCGCAGTGCAGGCATAGCGGACGACGCAGCTTCCGCCCACGCTTCTGATTCCAGCGATTTTTATGCCGTTGTCCCAGCAAGTGTTCGCAAAAGAGTTTCCGCACGAAAATGTCACGTTGCTTGTAAGGACGACAAAGTTGTAGTTCTTTTTTTTGTCTTTGTCGTCTATCTTTCCGTCCAAGTTTATGTCAGCTGGCCCTGTCTCAACCTTCTTTCCGCCAGTAAAAAAGTCATAATAAAGGGTGGCGGCGTTCTTTGGGTCAAGCAAAAAACACAAGGCGTAATGAAGCGCGGCTGTGTCTCCGCCGGGGTTGCAAGAAAGGTCTATGACAACGTTCTTAACGGAATTTTTATAAGAGGAATCGTTTTCAAGCGCGTAAAAGGACTTGTAAAAAATTCCCACAGTGTCGTTAGGAATGCTAATGCCGCCTGCGGAAGTATCAGGGTTGGGGCTTCCTGATTGGGGAGAAGCGTAATAGCTTTTCCAAAAGTCTTCTTTATATTCAAATTTGTCAAAGCGGATTATCGCGGTCTTGTTTGAGTCGATGACCTCAAAGGCGGGCGGCGCGTTAGGATCGGAGGAGGACTTTCCTATGTAGCTTGCGCCGGAAGCGGCGCCTTTTTTCTTTTCGTTCCTAACCTTCGGATAGCTTTGCATGCGCGTCATTAGCAAAGCGTTTTTTTTGCTGAACAAATTTTCAGGTCCGTATTTTGCCTCGATATAGTCCGACGAAACATAATCCTGCTTGGCGGTAAAAGACGAGTGCGCGTCTCCGTACACCCTGTCATAAAGCATGTCAAGCCCAGCGATGTAATCAATGTAGGAGGAAGAAAGAAGGAGAGAACGAATGTCGAGCGCGTTTTGCGCAAGCATTTGCTCAAAGTCAAGAGGGTCGGTCGCGGCGACTTTTTCCTTTACAGGACATCCGCTTCCGTCGTCGGCAAAGCCGTAATAGCCCGGCCGCCCGTAGAGGCTGTCGTGGATAAGGCGCAAAAGATTGTATGAAAGCGAAATCAGTTCCTTTGGCCGTTCCTTTAAATTGCCCGCGGAATCCGTGTACCAGGGGCTTTTGTAAAAGGACACATAGCCTGAATCTTTGTCGTAATAATCTTCGTCCGTTCCGGTAAAGTAAACGGCCTGGCCGTTGTAAAAGTAGCGCTCATAGTTCATCATTGAAAAAACGTTTGAAAGGACGCAGAGGGGAATGTAAACGTCATCTATTCCGCCATACGCGCAAAAGCCGTATTTGGCAAGGTCAAATGTCTTGGACTTTTCGCCGGCGCAGCTTTTAACGAGCTTAATGAAGCCGACAACTTCGCTTGGGTCCATGCTTTGAAAGTCGCCGAAGGTCGGCATGAAAATCGTGTCTGAGTCTTTGTTGACGACGATGACATATCTTTTTCCGCCTGCGTCCGAGTCTCGTATGACGTAACGGTAGTCGCCCTTTGAATATGACTCCGAAACGACAGAATATTTCATGTAAACCGAAAGATAATACCTAAGGCCCACATAGGGAACATAAGAATTGCCGTTGTAAAAGCGGGCGCTCATCGAGCCTGTAAGCCGCTCCTTTGGAGCCAGAATAGGAAGCGACTCGGAAACAAAGTTCAGGCTTTCTTCCTGGGTGGCGTCGGAATAAATGTTTGTAACTGGATTGTCGCTGTAGGAACAGGCGAAAAATAAAGAAACGCAAAGGGTTATGCAAAGAGCAAGGCCATTTGCATGACAAAAAGCGCGCGAAAGCTTTATTTTCTTTTTCATGCGTCCTCCTGGTTTCGCCTTTTATTCTAACAAAAAGAGGGACGCTTGAATAGGGCGCTCCGCCGCCAGGGCAAAGAGCGACATGTCCCACTAGCAAAAGCGCGTAAAATGCGATAATATGGCTTTATGCAAGAAAACGTCTTTTCTATAAATTACCAAAAGCAATACATCGCGACGCCAAAAAGCGAGATTCATTTTATCCAAGACAAAATCGACTTAAAAAAGCTTTTCTTTTCAAGCGGAACGGCCGCCAATGACAACACGAGCGGCAACTGTCCGCAAGCCAAAACCGAAGCGTCCAACGGACGCGGCGAAACCGCTCGAAAAAGCAATTGTGGTCTTGCGTCCGTCAATACGAGCGGCAGACGCCTCTTTACGATTGACACAAACGTGGCCGCCCTTCCCTGCCTTAAAAATTTCGTCGCGCTCTTCGGCGCCGCAAAAATCAAGCCCGGAGTTTACGACGGCTCAGGCGCGGCCAAAGGAAACGCGCTAATAATCGTCCAGGCCGGAGAAAAGCGCAAGACCATAAAGACAGTCCTCCAAATCGTGGAGGCCGCTTTGGACCGTTCCTTTACCAGAAAAGACGTTTTTTGCGCGATAGGCGGCGGCGTTCTTACCGACATGACAGCCTTCGCAGCCTCGCTCTACAAGCGCGGCGCCATTTGCGAATTTGTTCCGACAAGCCTGCTCGCCATGGTTGACGCCGCGATGGGCGGAAAGACCGGCTGCGACTTTGACGACTACAAGAACATGATCGGGGCCTTCTACCCCGCCCGCGCGCTTTACGTTTACCCGGACTTTGTCCAAAGCCTTAACGAGCGCGAATACCGCTCGGGCTTTGCCGAAGCCTTTAAGACCGCCCTTCTTTATGACAAGAAAATGTTTTCCGAAATTTCCAAAAAGCGCGAGCTTGTCAAAAATCGCGACCGAGAATTTGTATTTAAAATGATTCAGGCATGCGCAAAGGCAAAGGCCCGCGTCGTTCAAAAAGACATGACCGAAAAAAACATTAGAATGCAATTGAACCTGGGCCACACCTTTGGACACGCGCTTGAAACTTGCGCCGGCCTTGGAAAAATCGCGCACGGCGACGCCGTCGCTTGGGGAATAGGCCGCGCGCTTTGCCTTAGCCAAAAGCTTGGCCTTTGTTCAAAAGAATACAAAGAAGAAGTCTTTGAGCTTCTAGAATACTTTGGCTGGGAAACAGCCGCCGCCCCAAAATGCTTTTGCCCCAAAGACGGCGCGAAAAAAATCCTTTGCGCGATGAAGCGCGACAAAAAGAATTCCTCCAGCAAAATCCGCGTTATTTTGCAAAGCGGCCTTTGCGAAACTGTGATAACGGAAGTCTCCGACAAGGATATCTTAAAATGCCTGTAAATCCAGAACTTTACTTTGACTGGGCCGCGACGGCCATTCCAGACCAAGACATTTTGGAGGCCGCGCTAAAGGAATCCCTTGAGTCTTGGGCCAACCCTTCAAGCGTCCATGCGGCAGGAAAAGAAGCCCGCGCCGCGTTGGAAAAAGCGCGCTCGGACTGCGCGGCCGTTTTGGGCGTCGGGGCCAAGCAAATTATATTCACTTCCGGCGGAACCGAAAGCGACCACATTCCCCTGCTCGCCATACTCAACCGGCCCGAAAAAGGAAACGTCGCCGTAAGCTCAATCGAGCACCCGGCCTTGCGCGAAATGGCCGAAGAATTAAAGAAAGTCGGAATCGAATGCCGCTTGATTCCGTCCGACAAAAACGGCTTTGTCACGCCAGAAGCGGTTTTGCAAACGGTTGACGCAAAGACCCTTTTCGTGTCCGTCATGGCGGTCAACAACGAAACCGGCGCCATCCAGCCAATCCAAAAAATCGCCGCCGCGCTGGAGGAAGCCTATAAAGGCAAGCGAAAGCCGCGCTTTCACGTTGACTGCGTCCAAGCCCTTGGAAAAGTCCCGATCGATTTTCTAAACGAGCCCGGCATTGACTCGGCGGCCTTTAGCGCCCATAAAATTTGCGGCCCGCGCGGCATCGGCATTCTTTACTTAAAAAAGGAAGAGGAAATATTTTTGCGCGGCGGCGGGCAAGAAGGAGGCGTTCGCAGCGGAACCGAAAACCTTTTTGGCGCCATCGCCTTTGCCAAATGCCTTGAGCGCCACGCGATTTCCGCGCCTGTCGCCGAAGCAAAAAACGGCGGCAAGGCCAAAAGCGCCGCGCGCTTTGAGGAACAAAAAGAATGGACTGCCTCTTTCATAAAGGGCTTGCTTTCAATAAAAGGCTGCGAGATAATCCCAAAAGCGCGCGGCCTTCTTAGTCAGGAAAACTTTTCGCCCTGGGTCGTTCAGGCAAGCTTTAATAAGATTCCGGGCCAGGTGATGCTGCGCGCGCTTGACGCGAAAGGCATTTGCGTTTCCACCGGAAGCGCCTGCTCGTCCAAAAAAGCCTCGCGGCCGATATTGGAAGCGATGGGAGTTCCGGCGGCGCAAAGGGAAACGTCAGTCCGCTTTAGCTTTGGCCCAAAAACCACGCAGGCGGGAATGCAGGCACTTTTGGACGCGATAAAGGAAGTTTGCGCGGCCTTTAACTAGCGCCGCCGGCGTTAAGGCCTTGCGAACGATTTCTGTTCCGCGCTTTTTGGCCTTGCGAAACTTTTTTGTTTTGCAAGCGATTTTTATTCTTTTGAAAACTTTGCGCTGCCCAGCTGTCCGCAAGCGCCCTTGATGCCGGCCCCGCGGCGGCGGCGAAGCGTCACGTTAAGGCCAGCGGCCTCCAACTCTTTTACAAAATCCTCGCACTCTTTTTGCGTAGGCTCCTTAAAGGGCAGGCTTTCTATCGGATTCCAAGGAATAAGGTTTATGTTCACGTCAATGCCGCGCGCAAATTCTATCATGCGGCGGGCGCTGTCGGGCCCGGTGTTTTGGCCGGCCAAAAGAGCGGCTTCAAGCGTCACGCGGCGGCCTGATTTTTTCGCGTAGTAGTCAATCGCCTTTCGGACTTCCGGCAAGGGGTTTGTCTTTGTGACCGGCATAAGGGCCGCGCGCAAGTCCGGGTCGGCGGTCGTAAGGCTTAGAGCCAGGCGAATCTTTGGGCCGTTGTCGGCCAGGTCGTAAATGCCTTTTATTATTCCGCAAGTGGAAAGCGTTATTCTTTTTGTTCCAAGCGCGCGGCCTTCTTTGTTTGTCAAAACGGCGATCGCTTTTCTTATCGATTCAAGGTTAAGCATCGGCTCGCCCATTCCCATAAAGACAATGTTTTGAAGCTCGCCGCATTCCTTTTCCAAAAACAAAAACTGCTCGACGATTTCGGCCGCGGTCAAATTGCGGGCAAAGCCCAAGTGTCCTGTCTGGCAAAAAGCGCAAGCCATCGCGCAGCCGGCCTGGCAGGAGACGCAGGCGGTCTTCCGGCCTTCGATGTCGGTGAGCAAAACCGTTTCAATTAAAAGGCCGTCAAAAGTTTTTATCTGAAGCTTTACAGTTCCGTCGGAGTCTCTAAAAACCTGGCTCACGCAAGAGGAGCGCAAGACGGCCTTTTCTTCCAGCGACGAGCGCAAGTCCTTGGAAAGGTTTGTCATAGCGTCAAACGATTCCGTTCCAAGAGAAATCCATTTAAAGATTTGCTTTCCCCTAAAGGCGGGCGCAAGGTTCAGTTGAGAGGAAATTTCGTCCGGCAAAAGTCCGGCCAAAGCGATTTTTTCCATCGAAAACTTTCGCCTTGTCAAACGCTCTTCTTAAGGCGGTCCAAAGTGTCGTTAATCGCTTGGCTTCTAATGCCAAACTTTTGGAAAGACTCAAGCGTTTCAACAGCCTTTTTCTTTTGGTTCATCTTTGAGTAGCTGTCGGCCAAGTCGATGTAAAGGCGGTAATTTTTTGGATCGTTCTTTATCAAGGCGCTAAGACGCTCGGCGCTTTCTTCGTAGCGGCCCTCGCCCTTGCAAATAAGGGCCAAGCCAAGCGCGGCGTAAATGTCAAAGTCGATGTTCATCGCCTTGTTGTAGTACATCTCGGCGGTCTTGTAGTCGCCGGAATTGCGGTAAGCGTCGCCGGCGCGGGTAAGGATGACCTTGTTGTTTGGATCCATGTCCAAAATCTTGTTCCAATACTCGATTGAGCGGAACTGTTGGTTCATTCCGCGGTAGCAGTCGGCAAGGCCGAAAAGCGCGTAAAAGTTTTTGGGGTCAAGGCTAAGCGCCCTTTCAAAAAACGGAACGCCTTTTTCAAAGCTCTTTAGCTTGCGGTGGCAGTTTCCGATGCTGGTAAGAACGCGGATGTCAACCTGGCTTTCGTTAAGCTCAAGCATTCTTGTCCAGTAAAAAAGCGCGTCGGTGTATTCCTTAAAGTCATAGTGCAAGTGGCCCAAACCAATCAAGGCGTAGGGGTTGTTCTCTTCCATGTCCAAAACCTTAAGGTAAAGCTGCTTGCTCTTCTTAAAGTCGCGGATTTTTCTATAAGCGTCGGCCACGCGCGTAAGGACAGTGATGTTTCTGTCGTCGTGGACCAAGTACTGTTCCCAAATGTCAATCGCCTTGTGGAACTGGTTCAGGGTCTTGTAGCAGTCGGCCAAGCCAAAAAGCGCGTAGTTGTTTCCGGGATAAAATGAAAGGCACTTTGTGTAATAGTCAATCGCGTCGTTAAAGTGGTTAAGCTTTCTTTCGCTGTCGCCAAGTCCTACAAGCGCGTAGTTGTTGTTGTTTTCAATCTCAAGGATTTTTTTGAACTCGGCTTTGGCTTGGTCTATCTCGCCTTCTTTTAAAAGCTGGTAACCGCGCTTTGAAAGCTCCGCGATTTCATTGTTCTTTCCGTCGATTTTAATCTCCGGATACTCCTCAAAAGAATTCTGTCCGATGTCGCTCAATTTTTTAACTCCTGTGGAACAGCTTCAACGCCCAAGGCGCTTGGCTACTGACCGCCATTATTTTGATCGTCTTTTAATAGACTTCCAATTGTCGCGGCGATTTTCTCGTAAATCGGCCCGACCTTGCTGGTATTATGAGCAAGTGTATACATTTTAAGCGCCTTAAGCGTTTGCTTTTTTTTGGCGTATTCATCGCCAACCCGGATCAATCCGTCGGAATATCCGGTTGTCAAAAAAACGCGCCTAGCGCTTTCGATGTCCCCGTTGTTAAAAAAAACGTTCCCACGCCTGTTGAGGATTGCCTTTTGTTCGGACGAAAGCCCTTGAATGGGTCTGTCGGTAACTTTTATAAATCCGTCAGGAATTTGCTTCTCTTCCACAACGTCTTTAAAATTTAAGGCCATATACTTTTCCAATGTTTTTTTTACTTCAACAGTTAAATTATAACACATTATTTAATTTTGTCAAGAAATTTATTAAAATTGAAGAAAATTATTAGAATCAAAAAAGCGCGTTTGCAAAAAAAATCAAAGCGCGGTATAATCCAAGCCATGACCAAGGAAGAAGTTTCAAAAATGATTGACCACACGCTTTTGGCCGCGACAGCGACAAAGGCGCAAATTCTAAAGCTTTGCGGCGAAGCCAAAAGCTACGGCTTTGCCTCTGTTTGCGTGAACCCCGTCTGGGTTTCGCTTGCCGCAAAGGAATTGCAAGGCAGCGGCGCCGCCGTTTGCACAGTAATCGGCTTTCCTTTGGGAGCGGAAACAAGCAAGGCCAAGGCCTTTTCCGCAAAAGAGGCCGTCCTTGACGGCGCCGGCGAAATCGACATGGTGATTAATATCGGAGCGGCAAAAGAAGGCCGCTTTGACCTTGTCCAGGAAGACATCGCGGCCGTTGTCCAGGCTGTAAAGGAAGCCGCCGCCCAAAAAGAAAAAAAGGCGCTTGTAAAGGTTATCGTTGAAACTTGCTATTTGACTGACCAAGAAATTGAGGGCGCCTGCCTTGCAGCCAAAAAAGCCGGCGCGGACTTTGTAAAGACATCAACCGGTTTTGGAACGCCAAAAGACGCCGCGGGCAATCCCCATCCCAACGGAGCGCAAGTCCGCCATGTTCAGCTTATGCGAAAAACCGTTGGGCCCGGAATGGGCGTAAAAGCCAGCGGCGGAATCCGCGACGCCGAGACCGCCCGCGCCTTAATCGAAGCCGGAGCCAACCGTTTGGGCTGCAGCGCCGGAATCGCCATCGCTGACGGCTGGTCCGACTGAGCCGCGCTCTAGCCCGCGGCTTTTTGCCAAAACATTTTATTGTCGTTAAAGAACCAGCGGACGCGGCCTTCCTTGTAAAGGTAGGTCAAATACGAGCGCAGGGAGCTTCCGATAAGCATGAACTGGCTTAAGCGGAGCGTGATGTCGCTTTTGTCGGCGAAGGCCTTTAAAAGCTCCTCGTGCGTCTTTGGCTGGACTAAAATTTCCTCTATAAGCTTTTCGTTTGAAATCGTCGAAATCAAATTCAATTCGGCAAGTTCGTCAACCTCGTCGTAAACGTCTCCGTGGCTGGGAACAAAAAAATCCGCCTGTATTTTCGAGATTTTTTCAATCGATTCCTTGAATGACTTTACGTCCACCACAAAGGGCGTCCAAAAGCGCCTTAGCATGGAACGGCCGAAAATTCCGTCGCCGGCGTAAAAAACTTTCTTTCCGCCAGAAGCGGCGGCGAGAATTCCCAACATGCCATAACTGTGGCCTGGAAGCGAAAGAAATTCAAAATCAAAGCCGCCGCATTTTATTTGTTGGCCGCCGAAAATCACTCGGTCAACAAAACACTGCGGCGCGTGAAAGTACGGCACGTCCAATTCCGGCAGCGGAAAGGCCCCGTAAAAAGACTGCGCCTGGATTTGCGGAGTTTCGGCGCAAGACTTTTCGGCTTGACTGGCCCAAATTTCGCAGAGCGTCTTTTCCTTTAGCCAAGCGGCGCCGCCAATGTGGTCCGCGTGCGCGTGCGTGCAAATGACAGCCTTTACGCTGATTTCTCCGAACAGATTTTGGCAAGCCTCGTAAAGCTTTTTTGCGGCGCCTTCGTCCTCGCCCGCGTCAATGAAATATATTTCTGTAACGCCTGAAGATTTTTTTTGGGCGGCGACGCCAACGTTTGTAGGGCCGAAAAAAACATAAAGGCCCTTTGCCAATTCCTTTAGCGTCCATTCTTGGCATTTGATTTCAGCCAAAGTCAGTCTCCGCCCTTTTGCAGCTCGCGCTTGATTTTTAGGATTAGAATAGTGTCCCGGACGGCCAAGCCCGCCGCCGCCAAAAACAAAAGGCCCATGACGGCGTAAAAAAGCGGGCTTCCGGGATTTGTCTTAAAGTCTTTGAATGTCACGTAAACCAGGAAGACGCAGAGGGCTCCGCACAAATAGCGGTTTGATTCAAAGCCTTTTTTTTGAGCTTCCAATTTTTGTCTTTCCGCGTCTTCCATGATTTTACTTCGCTATTTCGATTTGAACGACTTTGTAGTTGTACAAAGTCTCGTTAATCTTAAAGGAGAATTCCTCTTCCGGCTTTTTGTCCAACAAGGCGTTTCCGCGAGGAGACATGTAGGAGATGATTCCCTTGTCCGGATCCGATTCCCACGGTCCAAGAATCGTATAGGTCTCGTTTTGGTTTGTGTCCTTGTTAAGGAGAGTGACTCTTGTGCCAAAGGAAACGACGGCCGTAGAGGCTGTTGTCGGATCAAAGACGACAGCGCGGTTAAGCTCGCCCTGCAGCTTCGCGAGCGTGACGTTGAGGTAGTGCTGGTGCTCCTTGGCAGCCTTGTATTCGGCGTTTTCCTTCAAGTCGCCCTGCGCGCGCGCTTCGCTGATTTCCTTGGCGTTGGCCGGAATGTCCACTTTCTGGATTTGCTCGGCAAGGGCCTGCTTTTCCTCCAACTTGGCCGCTGTGACAAGCATTCCCTTTGGAGTGGAGGACTTTTCCTCCGACGTGCGGAACTTGTAGTCGGGATACTTTTCCAAAATCTTGTTGCGGAGCGTGGTCTTGATTTTTGGATCCAAGTCGCTTATGTCGTCAACCAAGGTGTACATCTTTGTGACTGTGCTCTCGTCGTCGTTTGAGAACATGTAGTTGGACAAAGCGTTGCTTGTGAACAAAAGGCTCTCGGCCTGTTTTTGAATCTTTTTGTTTTCCGTCGTGTTCACGTGGTTGTTGATTTCGCGGAAGCAAAGCTCGATGACGTTCAACAAGGCGATAAGCTGCTTTTCGTAAGAAACGCCGCTTTCCTTGAACCAAGCCTCGTCCTGGCAGTTTTCAAAGAAGAACAAAATCGCAGCGCGGTAATCCTTGTAGTCGTCAAAGCATTTGACAACAAAAGCCTTAAGCTTGTCGGCGCCGCCGTTGGCGACCACATCGCTAAGCATTTCCTTCTTTAGAACAGTCGGGAACAAGATAAGGTACTGGTCCTGCCAATCCGGCAAAAGCTTGACGTTCTTCAAGAAGTCTTCCTTAAGCTTTGTGTTCTTTGTGTCCTTAAGCTCTTCGTAAACAAGGCGGGGATTGTCCAAGTCGGCGTAAATCTGGGCGAACGTGTACTTGCACTGATAGGCGCGCGACGGGATTCTCTCGCCGATTCTCTGGACCGTCAAGTAGGCCGCGACGACTTGAGTCGTAACCTTGCTGATAGTCTTTATGTAACCTGTGAAATACTGGTACATGTCGCTGAAGAGGTCGCTGTCCTTGTCGGTCGACTCGTCTTCAACAAACTTCATGATGATGTCTATGCGGGCAAAGAAAAGCTTTTGAGCCTTGAACTCGTTGTTGTATTTTTCCTCGCTTGAAATCTCATGGTCGCGGACAACATACTGGCTGATGTCGTTTGGATTCACGCCGAAGGTCGAGTCGCTCTCCAAAATCTTTTTCGCGGCGTTGTTCCAGCTGGTCCATTCCTTTTGCTCCAAGATTGACGGAACAAGCTCGGCCTTGATGCGCTTGAAGTCGCAGGAATTTCCAAAGCTCTTGATGATTGTCTTCAAGGTTCCGGCCTTGTCTTCCTTGACCATTTTAGAAAGCTCTTCGCGGGTCTTTGTGGCCTTAAGAACCCAGATGTGGTCGTTCTTAAGGGGTGTCAAGGCGTTGACCGCCATCTTCAGCGACATTTCGTGAACGCCGCGCTTTTTTCCAAAGTTGATTGTAAGGTTGTCGTTCTTTGACTTGACGATTTTTCCAACGCCCCAAGTGCGGTGGAAAACAAAACTCTTGACGTCAAAGGCGATGTGCTTTTCAAAGTCGTTGATGGCCTCAAAGACGTTGCGGAAATTCTGGGTAAGGTCGCTGGAAGCGATGTACTCGTCAAGGTTGGCGCGGTCAGCGTACATGCCCTTGTAGCATTCGACGATTTCGCGGCGGGCCCATGAGTCCTTGTTGTCAATCTGCAAAATCAGCTTGAGGATGCCAATGGCGGTCTCCCACTTTTTCTGGTCCTTGTACCATGAGTAAAGCTCCTGCATCAAAAGCGCGGACTTCTCTTCGCTGATAGACTTGGCCACCTTTCTTTGAACGGAAAGGAAGAAGTCGATTTCCTGCGGAATCAAGGCGACCAACTTTGACCAAACTTCCTTAACCGCGGAAATGTTCTTTATGCCTACATAACGGTGCAGGGCCTTTTTGTAAAAGCTCATCGCGTTGTCAGCGTCGCCGGCCTCTTCGTAATGCTCGGCCAAGGCCTTCGCCATGTCGGCTTCCTCAAAGTCAATCTTCACGATTTTTTCGTACAAATCCCACATCTTCTCGTTCTTGTCCTCGCGATAGCGGTCGGCCAAGGCGCGCAAGGCGAACTTGTTGTTCTCGTCCTTTTCCAAGATGTAGGCGCAAATATATTCGACAATCGCCTCTTTTTTGTTCTTGTTAAGAATGTCCACAAGGCTGACCAAGGCGGAATTGTCCAAAGTCTTTTGCAGCAAGGCAAGCATTCCCGAAATGTAGAGCGCGGTTATGCTGTCCTTTGAGCGCGCCAGGTGCTCGTCGCAAAGCTCGCGGACCTCCAGAACCTTTCCTTCCTGGACCGCGCGGTCGACATACTTTTCAAGCTTTTGGATATCGTTTTGAGTGATGTTGCTTATCGCGGCTCTTGTCCACGATTCTTCCTTGAGCAAATCCTGCGCTTCCTTCAACAAATCTTCAGCCATGTGATTCTCCTATTGTCATTTGACATAAAGTTCATATATTTCCGTATCAAGAATTTTTATTCTTGTGACTATTTCGTTAACCTTGCTTACATCCTCATTGGTCGAAAGATAGTAGTCTACGAGCCAAAAATAAAGGTTTATCAAGCGCGGCGTCAAAAGCTCCGTCTGGCACGACGGATCCTTTATCTCGTTTTCCTTGGCGTAAATCTCCTGCTTAAGCCTGGCTATTTCTGTCGGGCGAAGCTTTCTCTTTACAGTGAAAACGCCGTAAAGCTGTCCATAGACAGGAATCCATTCCATCAAGGCGGCTCCGCTGTAGCCTCTGTCTTGAACGTTCCGCATCAAGCAGTTGATCAGCTCCGAGTCCAAGAAAGCGGGATCAATCTTTTGCGGATCCACATAAAAGGCTTCCCTAAACAAGACCTTAGCGTGCCTTTCCTCGGCGCACAAGGCGTAGCAATCGGCCAGCTCGGCGATAATCGCGGCAGTCTCGGGCTTGACGGAATTCGCGTCCGCCAAGCAATTGCGGGCGGTTTCGTAAGAGCCCAGTTTTTTGTAGCAAAGGCCGGTCTTTCGCAAAACCTCAGCCTTTTGGGCTGGATCCCTTTCGCCCGCAAGCTCGTTGTAGCAGGCCAAGGCCAACGAAAAGACTCCCGTCTTGACCGCGAAAAGAGTCCTGTCAAAAGTTTTCTTTTCGCGCTTAAGGAAGACCAGGAAATTCTTCCATTCGTTGCAGTAAGTTTCGCCGCGCTCAAAGGCATCCTTAATGCCCCCGCAGCGCTCAACCACGTCAATCCAAAAATTGCAGCAGTCAATCGCAAAGAGAATCTCCTGGTTTTCCAGTTCGTAAACAAGGGCGCCGTTGAGCAAAAGCTTGGCCTTGGCCGGATTGCCGCTCCTTATCAAACTGTATGCCTGCAAAATTTCGTCCGACATAGCGTGAATTTCATTATAACGATTGGCTGACTTTAGTCAATAAAAAGAGCGATTTTTTTTTAATTTTTGGGCAAAATATAATATGAATTTGCGCGTTTTTGTCAAGAGGTAATTACTGACAGAAGCAATCATTGGCGCTTGCGGCGGGCGCGCGCTCACAATTCCTGCAAAACAGGCGCGTAGTAGCCGCTTGAAGAAATCCGCTGGCT
>CADCBK010000021.1:63019-72300 GCA_902799665.1 uncultured Spirochaetaceae bacterium
TCGAAGTCGGCGCGACGTAAAAGCCCTGCCACAAAACTAGCGGCGAGCAGCCGACCAAATGGCTTATCGCGGCGAACATGACGCCCAAGTGGCAAAAGCAAACGATTGTCCGCTCGTCGTATTCGTCCTTGTTGGGCAAAAGGTGGTAGTTGGGAACAAAGGTCTTTTGGTCAAAGTTGGGGTTGGCGATTTTGCCGTCGGTCTTGTACAAAAAGCCGTCGCGCTTAAAATGGTACTTGGCCAAAAGCGCGTCCAGCCCTTCGCAAACTTCCTTGTAGTTTTTGGCGACGGGGCCTGTCTTCATAAGCTTTGTGTCAAGCCACTTTTCCCTGTCCAAAAATTTTTTTTCGGAAAAATAATACGACGGCATCAAGTCCCAGGGAATGCGCTTGTGGCCGTCTACCGGGTCAACAACCGGAACGTAAAACTCGCGCAGCCAGTCGAGCGTCTTGGCCTTTCTTCCAATCAAGTCAAGCGAAGCTTTCGCCGTGGCCTGCGCGCGGCCCAGGGGCGAAACGTAAAAGTCCGTGACATTCCATTTGGCCACGCGCTTGGCCAAAAGCTTGGCTTCCTTAAAGCCCTGCTTTGTAAGGGAATCATGCTCGTAGTCGGGGTCGCCGTGGCGGATAAAAATAAGTCGCATAAGCCAATTCTATAAAAAGCCGCGCAAAATTTCAACCGCGCCTATTGACAAGTTTACTTGGCAATGCTATTCTAGCCGCGTATGCCAAGTTTACTTGGCAAGTGTAACGGAGGAAGAATTATGAAAAAATCCTTGGCGCTTGTTTTCCTTGCGCTTTTGGCCTTGCCCTTGCCAGCCAAAAAATTTTCTTTTGGAATCGAGGGCGGAGCCGGAATCAACACAGCCTTTGTAAAAGCCGGCGGGCTTGAGTCCGACTTTGACTTTATCCCGACTTTTAGAGCCGGCGCGGCCGCGGAATGGAATTTCAACCAAGTAACGGCCTTGCAATTAAAAGCCTTGTTCCACCACAACAACGGCTTTTCATTTACAGACCAAAAGGGAAAGACAAAAGTCTCCTTTATGACAGTTGACCTTCCCCTGCTTTTAAAACTCACGTTTGCCGGAATCGAAAGCATCCCGGGCCGCTTCGCCATTTTCGCGGGGCCAAACTTCAGCTTTAAGCTTGGAGGCGTTTCCGAATCAAACGGGGGCTGGACAAGCGGCCAAAAGAGATTTGACTCAGGCGACATTTTCGCCGCGGGGCTTGAGTGCGGCGCCGAATACGCCTTTAGCAAAGAAAACGGCTTTAGAATCGGCCTTTCCGTCCTCGTCGACATTTCGGATTTTTCCAAGGACAAAAATTTTTCCACGCGCCGCCTTTGCGCGACGCCTTACTTGAGCTACTATTTTTAGGAGGAGAAAATGGCTTTGCGACGACTCAGAAAATTCACGCTTACAATCGCGATGCTTTTGTTCCCAATTACGATTTGGTATTTTTCGCCCTACCTCATAATCATGGCGGCGGCGCGGCATGTCATCAACGGAAGCTTCATCGTCTTTACGCTGATGTTCGTCTTTGGCCTTTTCTTTGGCCGTCTTTGGTGCGGCTGGTTTTGCCCGACGGGAGGAATGTCCGAATGCTTTTCCGACTTTTCTCCCAAGGCGCCAAAGCAGGGCTGGCGGAACTATTTAAAATACGGAATATGGATTGTTTGGATTAGCGGGGTCGCCGTCTGCCACGTTTTTGGAAAGGGCGATTACACAATCCAGCCTTTTTTTATGACGGAGCGCGGAATCTCTGTTTCAAACATTTACTGCTACATAATCTACTACGGAATCGTGATTTTATTTTTGATTCCGGCGATTGTTCACGGAAAAAGAGCCAACTGCCATTACATTTGCTGGATGGCGCCCTTCATGATTTTTGGCTACAAGTTTGGCCGCCTTCTCCGCCTTCCGCAAGTAAAAATTAAGTCAAAGCCGCAAACTTGCGCCGGCTGCAAGAGCTGCCAAAAAATTTGCCCGATGGCGCTTGACGTTCCCGCCTTGGCCCGGCGCGGAGAAATAAATTCAGCCGAATGCATTTTGTGCGGAGAATGCGTCGCCGCTTGCAAAACAGGCGCGTTGCAGTATAAAATCACTAACAAGAGAGGAACAAATGACTAAAGAAGAGATTTTGCAAAAAAGCCGCGGAGAAAACGCAGGCCGCGACATTGAGGATTTGGAAGTTCAAAAGACGGCGGCAAAAGTCGCGTACTTGGCCTCTTTTGGCTTGTGCGCCCTTGTAAGCGCTATAAGCTGGATTTTGACGCGCAAGGTCAGCGCGCAAGTTTGGATTGTATTTTTTGGAATGTTGAGCGTGGCCTTCTTTGTGAAATTTTTCAAGATGAAAAAACTGCACGAACTTTTTGTGGCGCTCGGATACCTTGCGATTTTAGCGGCGCTAATCATCGCATACATTTTTGAATTGAGCGGCCGCTTTTTGGGGAACGAGGCATGAACGAAGACCTTGCGCTGCAAAACCGTCTTAAGGAAATTCGCCAAGAAAAAAAATTGTCGCAAAGCGCCCTGGCCGAAATGGTCGGCGTTTCGCGCAACACAATCAGTTCTATAGAAACCGGCCAGTTCTGCCCCACCGCAAAGCTCGCGCTCATTCTCTGCGTGGCCTTGGACAAAAAGTTTGAGGAAATCTTTTACTTTTAAGCGCGGAAGAGGGGGATTCGCCTTACGCGCCAAGCCGCCAGCTTGCGCGCTTCAGGCCGCCTGCGCTCGCTTTAGCCCGCGCTTAAAAATAAAACTTTGCGAAAGCGTAAAAGAAAATCGCAAGCGCGCAAACAAGAACAGCCGCGACTCCTTTTAAAACACAGCGCTCGTGGTTGATAAAGTTCAAGCGTGAAAGATGCGGCTTGTTTTTTACGCAAGTCACTTTAACTTGCGTCGGCATTGTCGAAGGCCGCCGCTGCTTGAACAAAAAGGACTCGGATTCTTTTCCTTGGAATTTATTTCCGTCCACATAATATTCGTATTCATATCGGTTTATCACGGCAATAAAATTGAGGCGGGTCGAATTGAATTGCGTCAATGTTCCGTCAACTTCAAGCAAGTTGCCGGCCCTCTTAAAGTTAAAGGCTTTTGCGACAAGATAGATTCCGTAAACAAAGCCTATTCCAAAGGCAGGAACGATTATCCATTCCGGAAAAAGCAGAATTGATAAAAACATGTTTTCCTCCACTATAATTGGTCCCAAGTTTTTTCCGCGCCGCCGCTTATCGGAATTCGTTCCCCAAGATAAGTCGGCTTTGCCTTAAAGGCGACCAAAAAGAAATTCTTTACCCGCGCCAAGGCCTCGCGGAAGCCCCAACCAGAACGCGTCGCCTCGCTGTAGGCGGCCAATTCCGGCGCCTCGTAGGCCACAAGGTCAAGGCCCAGCTTCCGCGCGATGTAAACGCAACGGGCGGCGTGGAATTTTTGGGTCACGACAATCGCGTCCTTTACGCAAAACACGTCGCGCGCGCGGTACATAGTCTCGTAGGTGGAAAAGCCGGCGTGGTCCAAAAAGACAAGGCTTTTGTCAACGCCGTAAACATTTTGGATGCAAAGGCGCATTTGGTTGACCTCGTCGTATTCCCTTCTTCCGTGGTCGCCGGAGATTAAATACTTGGGCGCCTTTCCTGCCTTTACGCAAGAAACGCCGGCGTCGATTCTGTCGCGGACGACATGCGAGACGCTGTCCTTGTAAACTTTCGCTCCGGGTATTATCACGACGGAACGCTGGGGCAAGTCGGAAAGCTGGCTGTAAATGTAAGGCTTTGCGTAATTAAGAACGTAAAGGTTGATTCCAACCGCTCCAAAAAAAATCGCAAGGAAAAAACAAAATAAAAAGACAAGAACTTTTTTCATACGCTCGCGCGGCTTTTTTAGGCTTGCAAACACTTTACGGAAAGAGGGGAATCGCCTTTCGCGCAAAAACAATATCGGAAAGAGGGGGATTCGCCTTCCGCGAACAACCAATATCGGAAAGAGGGGGATTCGAACCCCCGGTGGTGTTTCCACCACGCGCCCCTTCCAAGGGCGTACCTTAAACCAACTCAGACATCTTTCCAAAGAATGATTGCATTATAACGCGCGAAGGAAAAACAATCAAGCCGCGCTTGCGCGAAAGCCGCTCGAAAAAACGATTTTGGTCTTGTGTTAAACGGCGCGAGCGGTTCAAGCCGCGCTTATAACAAAAAAGGCGTCCCGCTTTTTGCGAGACGCCTTTTGCAGGAATCACTTTTTATCTCTCAAATTTCGGAGAAGAAATCTCAAGCTCTTGGTCAGTGTGATATTTAACATTCTCCCATCCAAAATCGCTCCATTGGCGGTTAGAAAATGTTATCACGCCAGTCTTAGAGCTAGCGCCGAGAAGGTGAACCGTTCTCCAACTAAAATGTCCGCTGGGCGGAACCGTCACGACTACGCTTCTTGTTTTATCGTCAACCTTTTTTCCAAGCACGCCTTTCTTATAATTATCGCCCTCAACAAAATCTCCTGTAAAAAGAATTTTATCCACAGAAGACACTCCGCGAACTGTAAGGGTAACTTTCGCGCCAGGGACTACAGCAACGCCAGAATTAGCCGCGCCATTGCCCGCAACGGGATTATCATTCGCCGTCGCCGCAGGAGTTGAAGGCTGAGAGCTAGACGATGAAACGGTTGCAGGCGGCTTTGAGGATACAGCTCCAGCCATCGCGGGCGCGGCCTGTTTTTGAGACAATGCGTCAAGAGTGGCGGGAGTGAAAAAAGCGTTGTCGGTAACATACTGAGTTTGAATCATTATGTTTCCGGGATTCGCTCCGGAAGCCGTGTCATAATCCTTTCCAAAATACGGACTATATTTTCCAGCCGGAACGTCAATTCCAAATTGGTTGCAGCCGCGAGCGACAATTGTGTAATCCGTCGCGGCAGTTTTAACCGCAGTGCCAATAGCGTCAACCAACACGCCCACAATCGCGAATATGCCGCCGCTCCTTGAAAGTCCGCTCTTAACCGACGTGTCGCACACGCAGTTCATCTTTCGCGAATAAACAGTGTTCCCCGTTGTTGTCGAACGAATTATATATTCAATCTCAACGTCAACCTTTCCGCCGACAGGATGCTTTTTCCAATTTGTTATCTTGGTGAACAAAAGCAGATCAGCGCCAAATGTCCGTCTAAACGCGGCTATGTCAGACTCCAAGAAAAGCTCTGAATCATACGCGCTTTCTTGCTGAAGAACTTCATAGGAAAGAAGCGGCGGAAAAGAATAGTATCCCCTGTTCGCCACAGCAGTCTGAAGAGTGTAGTAAAAATAATCTTTTGCGTCAACATTATTAGTAAGATTTATTGGCGGCATGACAAGAACGGAGGCCGGCGGATTTTCGGTGTAAAACTCTGGCCATCTGTCCATGTTTTTTCCAGCAGATTGCGAGGCGCATGATATTAGCGAAAGACAAAGGAACACGGCAATAGCCGCAATAATTGAGTTTTTATTTTTCATAGTCACCTCTCAACCTTTCTGATTATACCGTTCATAAACTGGGCGCTTTCAGGATAAAGCTCCATTTCTTTTCTTAACAAAGCTTTTCCTTCTTCAACCCTTCCAGCCTTTATCAAAAGATAGCCGTAATCCGCGCAAACTCCGGGAGGGATTGTTCCGCGTATCGTTCCATCTTGTCCGTCAATAACCTTTTGGTAAACTTCAAAAAGTTTTTCAGTGTCTTCCTCGTTTCCACCCTTAACATATTTGTATGTTTGCGTGGAATAAGCATCCCAATTATACAGGGACTTGTAGTTTGACGCGCAACCTACAAACAGCAAAGGAATAAGAATCGCAAAGAAAAATAAAAACTTATTCATAAAACCTCCGACACATCTTTAAGGCAAAGATATGATTTTCGTTTGATTAGCGGAAGTGAAAATCTTTGTCCTGGCGACAAGATTTCCTTCAAAGAAAACCTCAATGTCGTGCGAGCCAGTAGCAATCTTATAAGCATACTTGTTCTCGACAGCCCTGTTTTTAATGGAATTGACGTCAGCGTCAAAAGGCTCGTCTCCGTCAATCACAACCTGAACTCGGTGCAAAAACTCCGTTCCGCCTGATTTTGTAGAGGTTACAGTCTGATACTTGCTTGTGTCGCCCATAATTTCAAGATAAGCGACATTTTCAAGTCCATGGCTCACCGATGTAGCGCTCATGCATGAAACAAATGAAGTTGCAAAAAGCAAAATGCCCGCGCAAATCATGAAAGCCGTAAAAATTGTTCTAAAAAAATTCTTCTTCATAAATCTCTTACTCCTTCTCCTGGATTATGTAAGCCATAAGATTGTTTTTATCAATCTTTGCATCTAAATCAACTAAAGACCATTCGTTTACAGGATCGTCTCCCCCAGTCATAACCACTGTAACAGTTCCAATTGACTTTCCAGGAAGCTCTATCATCATTCCAGTTTGCGGATTTTTTACTTTTTTTCCGCGAGACAAAACATCAAAAACGTCTCCGACTTTTACGCCCTGGCTTTTTCCGCCAGAGATTATGACGGAATCTTCATCGACAGACAAAAAGTAACTTTTCCAAGGTCTGTCCATACAGTTGTTGACAATGTTTTCAACCAATTGGCTGATTGCGGCGTCAATCGCTTTATCGCTCAATGTCGCGTCAAATCCGGCCTGACCGCCCATGCCCAAGGTTGTCTTTGTCTGCGTTTCCGCAGTTCCGTTCGCTTCCTCTGAATAAATGATTTGTCCAGTGGAAACATCAACCAATCGAATGGAAACGCCGGCCTCAACAGTTTGTCTCTTTGTGCGAGAAACAAGTCCTGTCTCGCCAGTGTTCTTGCGGCCATATTTTGTGAGACTTCCGATGATAAGATAGTCCGCTCCGATTTTTTGAACGTTCAGTCCTGCGATGCTTTGTTCAGCGTTTATAGCGTCAAGGTCGCTTCTTTCCAACAAAATAAATTTACCGCTGGCAGCAAGTTTTGCCGAAAGAATGTCGACAGTCTGCTTTCCAAGGGGATCGTTTTCTTTGTCGTAAAAAGCTCCCTTTGCATAAGTAGTTTCGTTTGAAAATCGAGCGATGGCTACCTTTCTTTTTAAAACGTTTTCTTGAACAGTTTGGGCGTTTTTCGCGTTCTTAGAAGACGGGGTCTCTTTTGCAATTTTCGCGGCATTCAAATGAGAGCAAAACAAAAACGCAAGCATAATAATTGAAGCCAATTTGTAATTTTTCATAATTCCTCCTTCCGATGGAAAACTCAAAAAAGTTAATATTACTCAATTGTAGCATTATTACTCAATTAAGTCAAATTTTTTTATCAAAAAAACTCTTTATGGTAAACTTAAAGCCATGAGCCCTTTTTGGAAGAATGTTGAATTCATAATGGACAGCAAAGGAATTTCTTTTAAGGAATTGGCATTCGCGACAGGAATTCCCTACTCCACAATCACAAACGGAAAAAACAGAAAAGAAAGCCTGCCTTCAGTTGACAAGGGGTTGAAAATTTCAAAATTCCTGCAAGTTCCGCTTGAGCAACTTTTAGGCGAGGAGGCGGCCGCCTTGCAGAAAAATTCAGAACACAGGCTGACAAACGACGCAAAAAAAATTCAGTTGCACGACAAATACGCAAATCTGATAGAAGCCTTGGAAAAAATGAGCGGCGAAAACCGCATGGCCATAATCCGCCTTGCCGAATCCTTGAAATTTTAAGCGGCCTAAACACGAACACAGCCCGCAGCGTCCAAAGGACACGGTGAAACCGCTCGATTGCCAATCCGCGCAAGCGGATGCTTAAATAAGATTCCATAAGCAAAACGGAGCGAAGCGACGTAAACAACGATTAAGGTCTTGCTTTAGAAAGTACGAGCGGACCTCCCCTTGAAATTCCGCGCCGTTTGTAGTATTATTGACTTTTCATATATATAAGAGGAAAAATATGGTTCCAGTTTTGATTAAAGACTTGCTCACAAGCGCGCCGGACCAGCGCGCGGTTACGGTTTGCGGTTGGGTCCGCACGGTTCGCGACTCAAAGAATTTGGTTTTTGTCCAGGTGAACGACGGAAGCTGCTTCGCAAACATCCAGCTTACCTTTGACCGCTCAAACCCTTCCGCCAACGCGGACGCGTCTAATATAGAAGAATCCCTCAAAAAGCTTAACACCGGAGCGTCAGTTCGCGCGCAGGGAATCTTGGTTCCCTCGCCCGCTTCGGGCCAAGCGGTGGAAGTGACGCTGGAAAAACTTGAGGTTTTGGGCGAGTGTCCGCCCGAAGAATACCCCTTGCAAAAAAACAAAATGTCGATGGAATACCTCCGCGACAACGCGTACCTCCGCGCCCGAACGAACACATTCGGCGCCGTATTCCGCGTGCGAAACCAAATGGCCTTTGCCGTCCACTCCTTCTTCCAAGAGCGCGGCTTTGTCTACATCAACGCGCCGGAAATCACTTGCTCCGACTGCGAAGGCGCGGGCGAGATGTTCCAGGTGACAACCCTTTCGCTTGAAAAAATCGCCGAGCTTGGCGTAAAGGCCGGCGCGGGCGGAATGAAAGTCGAGGACGCCCACAAAATCGTCGACTACTCAAAAGACTTCTTTGGAAAGAAGGCCAGCCTAACCGTTAGCGGTCAGCTTGAGGCGGAAACCTTGGCCACCGCGCTTAGCCGCGTCTACACATTCGGCCCAACCTTCCGCGCCGAAAATTCAAACACTCCGCGCCACTTGGCCGAGTTCTGGATGATCGAGCCCGAGATGGCCTTTTACGACCTTGACGACGACATGGACTTGCAGGAAGACTTTGTAAAGTACCTTTTGAATTGGGCTCTTACAAAGTGTCGCGAAGACTTGGAATTCTTTGACAAGAGAATCCAGCCCGGCCTCATCGCGCAGCTGGAGCACGTTGTCAACTCAAAGTTTGAGCGCATCACTTACACCGACGCGATTAAGGAATTGGAAAAGCACGCCGACAAGTTTGAGTTCAATCCGTATTGGGGCTGCGACATCGCCACCGAGCACGAGCGCTATTTGACCGAACAAATTTTCAAAAAGCCGGTGATGGTTTACAACTATCCAAAGGAAATCAAGTCCTTCTACATGAAGCAAAACGACGACGGAAAAACCGTAAAGGCCTGCGACGTTTTGGTTCCCGGAATCGGAGAGCTTAACGGCGGAAGCGAGCGCGAGGAAAACTACGACAAGCTTTTGGCCGAAATCAAGAGGCGCGGAATGGACGAGACGATTTACGATTGGTACCTAAAGCTCCGCAAGTTCGGAACGGTTCCGCACTCAGGATTCGGACTTGGATTCG
>CADCBK010000022.1 GCA_902799665.1 uncultured Spirochaetaceae bacterium
GGTGCTGAATATAGTGAGGGGTATGATGAATGTCATATTCCCTCTTATTACGTATCCCTATGTTTCTAGAATCTTGGGTGTTGAGCAACTTGGAAGGCTTGATTTTGGAAGCCAAGTCCGAAGTCAGGAACATCAAGAGCGCGATCGGCGCCTACGACACGCTGATTAAGAATTGGCCGCAAAGCGATTATTGGCGCAAGGCCAACGAGCGCTCGATTTACTTAAAAAGATTTTATATTGACATAAGATAAGAAGGTTTTGCATGGAAAAAATTTTTTCAAAAAAGCTCGCCGCCCGCTTGGCGGCCATAGCTCTAGCGACAGCCGCTTTCACAAGTCTTTCATCCTGCTATGTAAGGGCAGAAGACAACAAGAAGGAAGCGCGGTGGATTTCCGTAACAGGAACAGGCTCGGCAAGCGTTAAAAGCGACATAGCCACAATCGACGTCGCCGTGGTCACAAACAACCGCTCCGTGATTGAAGCGGCCAGGCTAAACGCCGAGTCGGTGTCAAAAGTACGGGCGGCATTGGTTGAGGCGGGCTTTTCCGACGATTCAATCACGACGCAAAACTACAGGATTTGGCAGGACATTTCAAACAGGAATGGCGTCCAGTACCGCGGCGACTACCGCGTCTCAAACTCAATCCAAATCGTAACCCATGACCCGCGCAAGGCGGGAAACGCGATTGACGTTGCGGTGAAAAACGGAGCCAATGAATTTTCATCGATTCAATTCGCCTCGACAAAAACAGAGGACGCCTTGCGCGAAGCCCGCACGCTTGCAATCAAGAACGCCGCCGAAGCCGCGAACCTTATGGCAAAGACCGCCGGCGCCGAATTGGGAAAAATCATCTCAATACAAGAGCAGGGAAGCCCGGCGGCGGGCGCGGTTAGATTAAAGGCCGCGATGTATGATTCCGCCAACGAAGCGGCGACGCAAATCAACGCGGGCGACAATGTCGTTACGGTGACAGTTTGCTGCAACTACGAATTGAAATAAACACAAAAGAGCAAGAGGAATAAAATATGTTGGACTACAAATTCATCAAAGAAAACTTGGACGCGGTAAAAGAGAACATCAAAAACCGCAATATGACCGCCGACGCTGACATCGTCGTCGAGCTTTACGACAAAAGAACCGCGCTCGTCACAAAGCGCCAGGACTTGCAGCAGCAGCGAAACCAAAACGCCGCCGCGATGAAAGGCAAGATGGAGCCGGACGCGCGTCAAAAGCTTATTGACGAAGGAAAGAAAATCAAGGAAGAGATCGCGGCTGTCGAAGCCGACCTTGAGAAAATCGAGCCGGAGCTTGAAGAGGCCGCGCGGAAGATTCCCAACATGTGCAATCCCGCCGTTCCAATCGGAAAGCTGGACACCGAAAACCTTGAGGTAAAGAAGGTTGGAACTCCGCGCAAGTTTGACTTTGAGCCGCGCGACCACGTTCAGCTTATGGAAGAGCTGGACTTGATCGACTTTGAGCGCGGAACGAAAGTTTCAGGCCAAAAATTCTATTACCTAAAGAACGAGGCGGTCTTCTTGGAGCAAGCCTTGATTATGTACACGCTTAACCTTTTGCGAAAGCACGGCTTCACTCCCTTCATCACGCCGGACGTCGCCCGCCAGGAAATCCTTCAAGGCATCGGCTTTAATCCGCGCGGAAACGAGTCAAACGTTTACTGCATCGAGGAAGAAGGAACTTGCTTGGTCGCCACCGCCGAAATCACTTTGGGCGGCTACCATTCCGAAGAAATTTTGGACAAGTCAAAATTGCCGCTCATGTACTGCGGACTATCGCACTGCTTTAGGCGCGAAGCCGGAGCGGCAGGCCAGTTCAGCAAGGGCCTTTACCGCGTCCACCAGTTTGACAAAGTGGAAATGTTTGTTTACTGCGTTCCCGAACAGAGCGACGAATTGCACGAAAAATTGCGCCTTATCGAAGAGGAAATCTTTACAGGATTGGGCCTCCCCTTCCACGTCGTTGACACATGCACCGGAGACCTTGGCGCGCCGGCCTACCGCAAGTGGGACTTGGAAGCCTGGATGCCCGGCCGAAACGGAGGCGAATACGGCGAGGTGACTTCCACCTCCAACTGCACGGACTACCAAAGCCGCCGCCTGAACGTGCGCTACAAGGACGACGACGGAAAGAACAAGTACGTCCACATGCTCAACGGAACGGCCATCGCCGTTGGACGCGCGATGCTCGCGATTGTCGAGAACTACCAAAACGAGGACGGCTCAATCACAATCCCTGAAGTTTTGCGCCCAATCTGTGGCTTCGACAAAATCGAGCCAAAGCGCGAGAGAGTTTTTGCCGAGGCAGTTCTTAAAGAACTGACTAAGGCCGAGAAGAAGTCGACCACCAAGAAGGCGCGCCTTCCGTGGGGCGTCGGAATTCTTTTCTCATTGATCGCCTTTATTCTATTGATAGGAGCCATAGCGCGCCTCTTGCAAGCCAGCGCCGCTTCAATCATAAGCGCCTACCCCCGCTACGAAAACAGGCTTTTGACTCTTTACAAGTACGCCGCCTCAAAGCTTAACATAAGCTACGACGACGGAAAGACTTTAATCGAAAACCTTCTAAGCCAGTTGAACGTGCGCCAATATTTGCAAAGCGCGGCGCTCTCTGTCTCAAACACGGCCCTGTCATTGACAAAAAACATTTTCTTGATTTTCATGATGTACACTTTTCTTCTTGTGGAAGCCGGCTCATTTGAAAAAAAGATTTCGCTGGCCTTTGAAGGAAAAATGCGCCACCGCGTAAAGAGCGTAATCACGAAAGTCATCGTGGACACGACCAGGTATCTTTCCATAAAATTCGCGATTTCGCTTGCCACAGGCCTTGCGGTCTTTGCGGGCCTTTCAATCATAGGGCTTGACTTTGCGGTCGTCTGGGCTTTCTTGGCCTTTTTGCTGAACTTCATTCCTACTTTTGGAAGCGTGATTTCATTTTTAATAACGGTCTTTTTCGCAATCCTTCAATTCTTCCCGCAAGTTCCGCCGGTAATCGCGACAGCCTTGCTCATGGTTTTGTCCAACATGCTTTTGGGAAACATAGTGGAGCCGCGCGTTGAAGGCGGAAACCTTGACATATCGCCCTTCTTGATCTTGGTGTCCTTGAGCGTTTGGGGCTGGGTATGGGGCTTTATCGGAATGATTTTGGCGGTCCCCTTCTTGGTCTTGATAAAAATCATTTGCGAAAACGTTTCGTTCCTAAAGCCGCTTGGAATTTTGCTTGGGAACAACAAAACGGTCAAACGCCAGCGCGAAAAAGAGAAAACTGATTCCGTCCAACCTTAAATAAATTTTTCGCCGGTTCCCTTCTCGTACAAAAATCGGACGTCTTCCTCTTGAAGCGAAGTGTAACGGCAGACGACGCAGGCGAATTCTTTTTCTTCGTCAAAATAGTTTGACTCTACGCGGCAAGTTGCGAAAATTTTCCGCTCAGTCAATGGCCGCGGAAGCGGGAACGACATTTCGAGCGCGTATTCCGTTCCGTCCTGCAAGTCGGCGTTGCCGGCTTTTTGGCCAAAGACAATGCGCTCGTGGTTGATGAACAATATTTCAAGCGGCTCTTTGCGGCCTTGAACGCTTTCGATTCTAGAAACCTTTTCGGCCAAATAGCGGACTACAGGAATCAACTGGACGCCGCTTCCGGCAACGCCCTTTTGCCGCGCGTGGACGATAAAGCCCTCTAGGTATTCCTTGGCCTTCGCCTGCGCCGCCTCGTCGATGTCCTTCCAAACCGGCTTTGAAAAAAGCTGGTAGCCTTGCGCCGGAACGCATTCTATCTGAACGTCGGTCTTTTGGTTGACCGAAAAATACAGGCGCGCCGAAATGTCAGTTGGCCTGGCGCTGGCGGCGGCCTCTTGGATTCTGCTTATCGACGACGGAATCACAAGCGCGAGCCCAGCCTTTATCCGCTTGATTGTAGTCTCAAAGTAAAGGCCCAAGCGGTTAAAGTAAAATTCCACCCTAGCCTTTTTGTCGATGAAGTTCTGGACGTTTTGCGGCGGGTTGGTCAAAAGAATGATGCCTTGCTCCAAAACTTTAAGCTGCTCGGCCTTTATCGCGATTGGAAAAAGCGCCGCCGTGGCGGGCTTGACTTGCTCGCCGTCAGCCACAGCTTCGTCTTCTATTGGAGTGACAGTTACAGGAACGTTTCCGTCAATCAAATATTGAAGGACAAGCTCCCGCTCAATTCCGGTCAGTTTTGCCGTTTCCATCTTTTGCCTCCCTTTTGTAAATTTCTATCTGCTGGATTTTCCAAGCGTCCTTTTGCTGGACAGGATAAAGCTTGCAAAACAAAAATTCATTTTTTCCCGAAAAGCGCGCGGGAATCTCTATCAAATCCTCGCCGATGAAGGGGCGGCCGACAACAAATGAGTCAAAGGCGCCAGCGTCCTTGCTGTCGGCCAAAAAAAGCGAGAGCGAAAACAGGGTTTTGGGATAGAAAAGCTCGTCAACCTTGGCTGACGACTTTTCCTGCCCTTCTTCGGGAACGCTATTAGTGTAGTCAATGAAAGCCTGGCAAAAAGCGCGGACCGTTTCCAAAAGCTCGCCCTGCAAGCCCGACGTGTCAAGGTTTTCAAAGCCCTGCAAGTCCGGGTAGACGCCCCTCATCGCTTGCCCGCCGTCCAAGGCCGCCATCGAAAGCGGCGAAAGCGGAACGCTCCTTGAAATCGCGTCAAAGGAATCGATTTTTTTTGAGAGGCGGTCGGCCTCCATCTCATAGGCCCAGTTGGCGGAAACGCTAAGGTCTTGGGCGGCCTTGGAAAGCGGAGTGTATTCCTCAAGGACTTTTTCCTTTTTTCCCCTGCAGGAAGACATGGCAAAGGCCAGCGCGAACAAGGCCGCGCAAAGGCAAAAAGAGGCCGATTTTTTTACAAAAAATTTCGCTCCCACAATTTTCCATTATATACCGAAAGCCAGGAAAAAACAAGCCCGAAACAAGCGCCTTGAATTCTTCCATCAAATTTACTATAATTGTTTCCAAAAATTTTTGGAGGCTCTCTATGGCTCTTACATTGGCGGAAAAGATTTTGCAGGAACACATCGTTCCCGAAGCTTGCAAGGAAACAAAATTCACAAAAGGAGAGCCGATTGAGCGCGGAAAGGACATCGCGATAAAAATCGACCAGACGCTGACCCAGGACGCGACCGGCACGATGACATACCTTCAGTTTGAGACAATCGGAATCCCGCGCGTAAAGACAGAGCTTTCGGTCTCTTACGTTGACCACAACACGCTGCAGACAGACTTTAAGAACATGGACGACCACCGCTACCTTCAAAGCGTGGCGGCCAAATACGGCCTTTACTTTAGCCGGCCCGGAAACGGCATTTGCCACCAGGTTCACTTGGAATGCTTTGGCGCGCCCGGAAAAACCTTGCTGGGCTCTGACAGCCACACGCCGACAGGCGGCGGAATCGGAATGATAGCGATTGGCGCGGGCGGCCTTGACGTTGCCGTCGCGATGGGAGGCGGCGCCTTCCACCTTGCCATGCCAAAAATCTTTGGCGTTAAATTGACCGGAACATTAAAAAAAGGCGTCGGAGCCAAGGACATCATTTTGGAAGTCCTTCGCCGCGAGACAGTAAAGGGCGGAACGCTCGCCATTTACGAATACTTTGGTCCCGGCGTGGAGACTCTTACAGTTCCCCAGCGCGCGACAATCACCAACATGGGAGCGGAATTGGGCGCGACGACTTCAGTATTCCCCAGCGACCAAAAGACAAAAAAATTCTTGGAATCAATGGGACGCGGCTCTTCTTGGAAGGAGCTTAAGGCCGACGAGGGAGCCTCTTACGACAAGATTATAGAAATAAACTTGGACGACTTGCATCCGCTCGCCGCCTGCCCCCACAACCCGGACGTAATCAATTCAATCCAGAGCCTCAAGGGCCAGCCGGTCACGCAAGTGGTGATTGGCTCTTGCACCAACTCTTCGCTTGACGACTTGGAAAGCGTGGCCGCCATCGTAAAGGGAAAGACAATCGCGCCCGGCGTGGAAGCCGGAATCGCGCCCGGAAGCCGCGCCACTTTGATGATGGCCGAAAAAGCCGGAATCCTTGGCGACCTTATAAAGGCCGGCTTTAGAATTTTGGAATCGGCTTGCGGCCCCTGCATCGGCCAGGGCTTCGCGCCCAACAGCCAAGGCGTGACCTTGCGCACCTTTAACCGAAACTTTAAGGGACGCAGCGGCACCGCCGACGCAAACGTATACTTGGTAAGCCCGGAAACCGCCGCGGCAAGCGCCATTAACGGCGTCTTCACGAGCGCCGAAGGCTTGGACTACGAGGACGCGGCCTACAAGACCGGAGTCCGCCAAAGCCTTTTGGACGGAGGCGACAGCCGCCTTTCAAGTGCCGACGTTTTGGAAGCCGCGCAGGACCGAGGAATGGTCATCGCCCCGCTTTCTGAAAGCGAATCGGCCAAAGTTGAAATTTTGCGCGGCCCCAACATCAAGCCCTGCCCCGCTTGCCGCGAATACAAGCCAAGCCTGACGCTTCCTGTGGCGCTAAAGGCCGGCGACAACGTTTCGACCGACGACATCATGCCGGCCGGAGCCAAGATGCTTCCCTTGCGCTCGAACATTCCCGAAATCAGCAAGTTCACGCTTACCCGCCTGGACCCGGAATTCTACGAGCGCGCCGAAAAGGCTAATTTCGCCGACTGCATTGTTGTAGGCGGAGAGAACTACGGCCAAGGATCAAGCCGCGAGCACGCCGCGCTAGGACCTATGTATTTGGGCGTCCGCGCGATCCTTACAAAGAGCTTTGCGCGCATCCACAAGGCCAACCTTATCAACTACGGAATCATTCCGCTAAACTTCAAGGATCCCGCCGACTACGACGCGATTAAGATGGGCGACACGCTTGTTTTGTCGAACATCGAGGAAGCGCTGGACACGGGCTGCGAGTTCAAAATCGAAGCGAACGGAAAGACGATTCTTGCAGTGAACGACTTGTCGGAGCGAAGCCGCGCGATCCTCAAGCAGGGCGGACTTGCGAAATACACTAAAAACGGCGGCAATTGACGAGCGAACAGTTCTTCTATATAATAGAAAAGATATATGTTGCTGATTAAGACCTCTACAAAAGTACTTTGTTCGCTCATGATGGCGGCCGCCCTTGTGACGGGAGCCTTGCTTGGCCTTGGCTTGGCGCGCACGGCCGACACCGTGAACACGGAAAACTTCACCGAGTTCACGACGGCGCTTCCGACCAAAATTCTGGACATAAACGGCGAGCTCATCACAGAGTTCACTTCGGAAGAGCGGCGCGAAATCATCAGCTTGATAGAAATTCCCCAGCACATGAAGGACTCGCTTTTGACCCGCGAGGACCGCATCTTTTACGAGCACAAGGGCTTTAGCGCCCGCGCGATTTTCCGCGCCGTCGTAGGCGTTTTGACAAGAAGCTCGCTTGGCGGAGGCTCCACGCTGACCCAGCAAATCGCGGGAACCCTTTACTGCGACAGAAAGGAAATGTCGATTTTGCGAAAGCTAAAGGAATTGTGGTGGGCCATCCAGATGGAGCGCCGCTATTCCAAAAACGAAATACTTGAATTGTACTTAAACCGCGTTTACTTTGGCGGAGGAACTTACGGCGTCAACGCGGCCAGCAAGTATTACTTTGGCCACGACGCCCGCAGCATCACCCCGGCCGAGTCCGCGATTCTTGTAATCCAGCTTTCAAACCCGGCCTTTTACAACCCCTTTGAGCACCCCAACCGCGCGATGGACAGGCAAAAGGACGTTTTGCGCGCGATGGTCAGCGAAGGCTACATCACGCAAAAAGAGGCCGAAGAGTCCTTTGACAACTACTGGCTTAACTTTGACTTTTCGCGCACCGACACATCGGCCTTCTTTATGCGCGACGACAAGGCGCCTTGGTTCAGCGAATACGTTCGCCGCGAGCTGAGCGAAATGATTTACGGAGACGCCGACATTTACTCAAGCGGCCTTACGGTGAACACGACGGGAAACATCTTGCATTTGCAGACCGCGCAGCTTTTGATGGAAAAGCAAATCGCCAACGCAAACGCCAACTACAAGGCGCAAATGGCCGTAAAGCAAAAGGGCGCCTTTAGCACATACATTCCGATGAGCGAATTGATAACCTTGATGTTCAATCTAAAGGGCCTCAAGATGTCAAAGCAGCTTGTCCAGTCTTCGGCCACAAAAGAATTCCAGACAAAGATAAATCCCTTGGTCGACATCGCAAGCCTTATGTTCGGCATCGACAACCTTAAGGTGGGAATCATCAACAAGGCCAACCGCTTGACGCAAGAAAAAGCCAAGGCTCACACAATCGAAGGAACGATGGTGAACCTGGAGAACGACACAGGCTACATCACGGCGCTTATAGGCGGAAGCAAGTTTGACCAGTCAAACCAATTCATCCGCGCAAGCCAGGCGCGCGTCCAACCCGGCTCTTCGTTCAAGCCCCTTTACTTTAGCGCGGCGATGGACACACCCGACTTTAACGCGGCCACGGCGATTCTTGACGCGCCCTACGAGTTCAAGTCCAAGGACGGAAGCAGCTACCTTCCCAACAACTACGGCGGCGCCTGGCGAGGAAACGTCTTGCTTTGGAGAGCATTGGCGCTTTCCTTGAACATTCCGGCCCTTAAGATTTTGGAAAAAGTCGGCTTTGACGCCGCCATCGACAGAGCCGTGGCCTTGCTTGGAATTCCGCAAAAAGAATTGCCCAGCCGCGCCTTCATTCCCGGCTTCCCGATCGGCTTGGGAACGGTGTCAGTGCGCCCGATCGAAATGGCGCGAGCCTACGCGATTTTCGCAAACGGCGGAAAGGCCATCACGCCTACAGCGATTCGCACCGTAGAGGACAGAAACGGAAACATAATCCTTAACATAGAGCGCGACATTCACAAAAACATGAAGAACCCGACGCAAGTAATCACGCCGCAAAACTCTTTTGTGATGACAAAAATAATGGAGCACGGCCCCACGGTTGGAACGCTTCGCTTTGGATCGCAAAACAGGTCAAGCCTTATTGAGCCGTCCACAGGCGACCCGATGGGCTCAAAGTTTGTTTACGTTGACAAAAAGACCGGCCAAGAATTCCAAATGCCTGTGGCCGGAAAAACAGGAACGACGCAAAACTGGGGCGACGCGTGGGCCATCGGCTACACGCCCTACTACACAGCGGCCTTCTGGTTTGGCTTTGACACGCCTGGAAATTCTATGGGCATGTCGGGCACAGGCGCCTCTTTGGCCGGCCCTCCATGGGGCGACTTTATGAAAGTCATCCACAAGGGGCTTCCCTACAAGGATTGGCCGCAGCCCGAAGAAGGAACTGTCGTTAAAATCAACGTTTGCGCCGAAACAGGAAAGCTTTGCGCCGAAGGCTGCAGCCAAATCGCGCTATGGTTCATGGCTGACAACGTTCCAAAAGAGATTTGCGACATTCACGGAGTGGGCAGCGCGAACTCAGAGAAACGGGCCGAGGACATGCTGCAAGACGCGATGTACCAAACAGGATTTACGATGGACGACTTTATCGACGACTCGGACTTGTCGACTGGCTTGGACTTGGATTCAATAATTGAAAACAGCGAAAGCCGCGACGAGGAAGAAGTTAATTTTGAAAACGGAAATTCCTTGATGGAGTGATTGATGTTAGTCAGCATAAAGGACATCAAAGTAAAAAATCGCGTCCGAAAAGACTTGGGAAACCTTGAAAACCTTAAGGACAGCCTGCGCCGCTACGGCCTTTTGAACCCGATAACGCTAAACTCAAAATACCAGCTGATCGCGGGCGAGCGCCGCTTGGAAGCCGCCAAGGCGATTGGCTGGACCAGCATAAACGCAAACATAATCGACAACTTGACTCCGCTAAGCCAGCTTGAAATGGAGTTGGAGGAAAACAACCAGCGAAAGGAATTCACCGACGAAGAGCTTTTGGAAGGCTACAAGAGGCTCGCGCGTCTTAGAAATCCAAGCCCGCTGCGCCGCCTTTGGGACGCGCTGGTCGCCTTCTTTGTTTGGCTCTTTAAGACAATTCTATCTTGGTTTGGAAAATAGGAACGGTAGGCAGCTGCGCTAAAAGCCTTGACCGTTCTTACTTGAAAACGACGCGGACGAACTTTTTCTTTCCGGCGCGCAAGACTAGCTCGCCGTCCTTGTCCAAGTCCGCCTCGCCTACAACGCGCTTTACGTCGTCAAAAGTTTTGGCGTTGATTGCCGCTCCGCCCTGCTGGATCAAGCGGCGAATGTCGCCCTTTGAGGCGCCGCCGATTTTTGCGGCAAAGAACAAGTCTATCGCGCCGATTCCGTTTTGGATCAAAGACTTTTCAAGCTGGACCGTCGGCATGTCGTCCTTGTTGCCTTCTCCGCTAAAGGCGGCTTTGGCTCCGCTCACCGCCTTGTCCGCTTCTTCAACCCCGTGAATGTCCTTTACGACTTCGTAGGCCAAAGTCTTTTGGGCAATGCGAGTCTCTGGAGCGGCCTTTTGCTGGGCGGCGATTTCTTCGATTTTTTCGCGCGGAAGGAAGGTGAAGACCTTAAGGTATTCGACAACTTTTGTGTCGTCGGAATTGTAAAGGTGCTGGTAAATCTGGTAGGCGCTGGTCTTTGTCTTGTCAAGCCAAAGCGCGTTTCCTTCGCTCTTGCCGAACTTTTTTCCGCTGGCGTCCAAAATCAAGGGCATCGTAAAGGCGTAGGCCTGCTTGTCGAGCATTTTTCGGATAAGGTCTACGCCTGTGGTGATGTTGCCCCACTGGTCGCTTCCGGCGACTTGCATAATGCAGTTCTTGTCTTGGAACAAGTGAACAAAGTCAAAGCCTTGCAAAAGCATGTAGGAGAATTCGGCAAAGGTGATTCCCGTCTCCAAGCGGCGGCGGATGATGTCTTTGTCCAACATATAGTTAAGGCTGACGTATTTTCCGATGTCGCGCAGGGTGTCCAAAAAGGAGCGGCCCTTCCACCAGTCGTAGTTGTCGACCAATTCCGCTCCGGGAACGAGCGACTGGATTTGAGAGCGGATTCCGTTTATGTTGGCGTTGACGGCTTCTTCGCTGATGATTTCGCGCTCGGCTGTGGGGCGCGGGTCTCCGATGCGGCCGGTCGCTCCTCCGCACAAAAGAACAGGGTGATGGCCCGCGTTGGCCAAGCGCTTTGCCATGCACAAAGAAGAATAATGGCCTAGATGAAGGCTGTCCGCGGTGGGATCGGTTCCCCAATAAAAGGCAAAGGGCTTTCCGTCCAAAACTTTTTGCAAGTCGCTTTCCTCTCCGGCGACATCCTTAATCAAACCACGCCATTTTAAATCTTCGTATAAAGTCATAGTAACGGCATTTTATCAGATTGAATGATTCTTTTCAATATGATAGAATGATTCTTATGAACTATGGATACTTTCGCGCGGCGGCTGCCAGCGTTGACCTAAAAGTGGCGGACCCCGCCTATAATTCTGAGCGCATCATCACCGCGGCGAACCAAGCCGAGGCTAAGGACGCAAGTCTTGTCGTATTCCCGGAACTTTGCGTCACCGGCTACACTTGCGGAGACTTGTTCTTTCAAGACGCTCTTTTAAAGGCGGCCGCAAGGGAATGTGAAAGAATCGCAAAAGAAACCAGCGGCCTTAAGGCGGTCATAGCCGTAGGCCTTCCGGTAAAAAAGGACGGAGCGATTTACAACGCGGCGGCGATTTTGTTCAAGGGAAAAATCTTGGCGCTGGTTCCAAAATCCTTTATCCCCAACTACGCCGAGTTTTACGAGCGCCGCCAATTTTGTCCCGCTCCCGCGACGGAAGTTGTAGAAAGCCTTTATTTGTCTGAAAAAAATCCGGCCGTCCCCTTTGGAACGAACATAATGATTTGCCCGGAAAACTCCCCGGCCAAAATCGCCTTTGAGATTTGCGAAGACTTGTGGGCGCCAAACCCGCCCTCCACCCGCCACGCCTTGAACGGGGCCAACATCATAGCGAACCTTTCGGCCTCAAACGAAATAATCGGAAAAGCCGAATACCGCCGCCTTTTGGCGAACGCGACCTCCGCCCGCCTTTTTTGCTCCTACATTTACGCGGACGCAAGCCAAGACGAGTCAAGCCAGGACATGGTCTTTGCCGGCCACAACTTGATTTCTGAAAACGGAAAGCTTTTGGCGCAGAGCGCGCTCTTCCAAAAAGAAATAATTTACGCCGACATCGACCTAAGCCTTTTGGAAGCCGAGCGCTCAAAGACGACGACTTTTGGACATGCGCAAGCCGCGGAGCAAAACAAGGGCTGCTATCTGGAAATTCCCGTCAGCCTAAAAGAGCTTGACTACGACAAGACGCCAATCTTTTACAGAAGCGTAAACGCGCGGCCCTTTGTTCCGTCGGACAACGAAAAGCGCGACGAACGCTGCAAAGAAGTCATCACCCTCCAAGCGCAAGGCCTTGCCAAGCGCTTGCGCCACATAAAGGCAAAGAGCGCCGTCATCGGTCTAAGCGGCGGCTTGGACTCTACCCTGGCCTTGCTTGTGACTTGCCGAGCCTTTGACCTTTGCAAGCTGGACCGCAAGGGAATCTTGGCGGTTACGATGCCGGGCTTTGGAACGACAGACCGGACTTACCAAAACGCGCTTTCGCTTGCAAAGGAAGCGGGCGTTTCGTTAAAGGAAGTTTCTATAGCCGCCGCGGTTCGCCAGCATTTTTTGGACATCGGGCAGGACGAGGGCGTTCACGACGTTACCTACGAAAACTCGCAGGCGCGCGAGCGCACGCAAATATTGATGGACCTTTCAAACAAAAACGGCGGAATCGTAATCGGAACAGGCGACCTTTCGGAGCTGGCCTTGGGCTGGTGCACTTACAACGGCGACCACATGTCGATGTACGGAGTGAACGCTTCGATTCCAAAAACTTTGGTGCGCCACTTGGTGGAGTGGGAAGCGGAAAGCGCGCAAAGCCCAAAATTCAAGGAAGCGCTTTTGGACGTTTTGAACACGCCCGTAAGCCCGGAACTTCTTCCACCGACAAACGGAAACATCTCGCAAAAAACCGAAGAGCTTGTGGGCCCTTACGAATTGCACGACTTTTTCTTGTACAACGTCGTTCGCTACGGATTCGCCCCGGCAAAAATTTACTTTTTGGCAAAAAAAGCCTTTGCGGACTATAATAGTTTGCAAGACCAAAAAGCCGGCGACGACAACCGTTCGCAAGACCAAAATTCGCCGCGCTTTTCAAAGGCCGAAATAAAAAAGTGGCTCAAAACATTTTACTCCAGGTTTTTCTCCCAGCAGTTCAAGCGCTCGTGCATGCCCGATGGAGCCAAAGTTGGAACGGTATCCCTTTCGCCGCGCGGCGACTGGAGAATGCCCAGCGACGCAAGCTGCGCGCTCTGGCTTTCTGAAATCGACGAATTGTTATAGGAGGAACGGAATGAAAAAAAGTTATCAGGCGGCGGAAGACCGCTACCAAAAGATGGCCTACGCAAATTGCGGAAAGAGCGGCCTGAAAATGCCGCGCGTGTCTCTGGGCCTTTGGCACAACTTTGGAGAAAGCGCCAAAATCGAAAACGTTCGCGCGATGTGCCGAGCGGCTTTTGACAACGGAATCACTTGCTTTGACATCGCCAACAATTACGGCCCGCCCGGAGGAGCCGCCGAAGAAAATTTCGGAAAGGTTTTGAAAAGCGACTTTGCCTCCTACCGCGACCAAATGATCATTACGACAAAAGCCGGCTACGGAATGTGGCCCGGACCTTACGGCGACGGCGGCTCGCGAAAGTACTTGCTTTCAAGCCTTGACCAAAGCCTTGCCAGAACAAGCCTTGAATACTTTGACATTTTTTACCACCACAGAATGGACCCCGACACGCCTCTTGAAGAAACTATGGGAGCGCTTGACCAGGCGGTAAAGTCAGGCAAGGCCTTGTACGCGGGAATCTCCAACTACGACTTGCCGACGACATTGAAGGCGGCGAAAATTTTGAACGACTTGCATTGTCCTTTTATCGTAAACCAAATTCAATATTCGATTTTCAACCGTTCCATCGAAAAAAGCGGCCTAAAGAAAAAGGCGGCCAAAGAGGGAATCGGCTTGGTTTGCTTTAGCCCGCTCGCGCAAGGACTTTTGACCGACCGCTACCTTAACGGCATTCCAAAAGACAGCCGCATCAAAACCGACGGCCGCTTTTTGACCGAAAAAAATTTGACGGCGGAACGAATGGCGCAAATCAAGGCGCTTAACGACATCGCAAAAACGCGCGGCCAAACTTTGGCGCAAATGGCGCTGGCTTGGGTTTTGCGCGACGGCGACATCGCTAGCGTCATCATCGGAGCGTCAAAACCAGAGCAAATCTTGGACAACGTCCAGGCCGCCCAAAGCGCCGCGTTTACAAAAGAGGAATTGGACGCGATTGACAAAATCGCTCCCGCGCAATAATGCTAAGCTACTTGCACGCCTTTCACGCGGGAAACCACGCCGACATCCTTAAGCACGCCGCGCTTATCCAGCTTTTAAAAAAGCTGAACAGAAAAGAAGCGCCCTACACTTTTTTTGACACCCACGCCGGAAGCGGCTTGTATTCCACGCAAGGCGAAAAAGCCCGCAAAACCGGCGAGGCCGCGCGCGGAGTTTTGGCGCTGGCCGAGTACGCGGAAAAAGAGGCGGCGCAAGACCAAGAGGTCTCGCAAGACCTTAACGGGGGCGGCCCCAATTCAGGCCTTGCGACCGATACTGGTTCAAGCCTAAGAAGCGGCGCGGACCAAAAGGCTTTGCAAGACCTTGATGGGGGCGGCCAACAAGAAACGGACGCAAGCCTAAAAAGCGGCGGCGCTCTTCCGGCCGCGCTTGCGGACTACCTGGCCTTTGTCCGCCCGTATCTTGCGCGCGACTTGTACCCAGGCTCGCCCTTAATCGAGCGCGCCTTTTTGCGGCCGGGCGACGCCCACACAATTTGCGAGCTGCACCCAGCTGAGTTTGAGGCGCTAAAGGAAAATTGCGCCGCGAATCTTGGGCTCAACAACGCTTTCGTTCCTGACCAAGAATGGGCCGCCCCCAATTCTAGTCTTGCGACCAACACTGGTTCAAAGACAAAAAAAGCGCCCCACACGCAAATCCTAAAAGCCGACGGCCTAAAAACCTTAATCGCCCAAACGCCTCCAAAAATAAAGCGCGGCGCCGTCTTGATCGACCCCAGCTACGAAGAAGCCTCGGACTACGAGGCCGTAAAAAAGACCGTGATCGCGGTTCACAAAAAATGGAGCGCGGGAATAATAATGGTTTGGTATCCGCTCCTGGCCCACCGGGCGGCGGAAATAGAAAAGATGATTGAATCGATAATAGCCGCGGCAAAAATCCAGAACGCCAACACAAACATTTTGCGCGCGGAGTTTTGCGTTGACGCGCCGCAGAACCACATAGAAATGACGCTAAAAGAAAACGCCGCCGCAAAGGCCGCCGCGGCGGGTATGTCCAACGCTCTTGGTTTGGCAACCGAGCCCAGTATGTCTAACGCGCCGCGCCTTTACGGAAGCGGAATCCTAGTCATTAACGCGCCTTGGAAACTGGACCAGGAACTTGACGAAGCGCTAAAGCATTTGTCGCGAGTTCCTGGCCTTGCGACAGAACCGTCTTACACAGTTGAGCTGCTGTAAAAGATTGCCCGGTCAAGCCGGGCAATGACAAGCGCGGCGCTTTTTAGGCTTGCCTGCGATTTACGCTTGGCTAAAGGTTAGCGCGTCGCCGGAAGCGGCGGCCTTTATTTCCGTTCCTTCGGCAAACTTGCCTGAAAGGATTTCCTTTGCAAGCGGATTTTCGACGTAAGTTTGGATCGCGCGCTTTACGGGACGCGCTCCAAAGGCCGGGTCGTAGCCCTTTTCGGAAAGGAAGTCCACCGCGCTTTGGTCAAAGCAAAGCTTTATGCGCCTGTCCTCCAAGCGCTTGGCAACGCGAGCCAGCTGGTTCTGGACGATTCCAGCGATGCAAGACTTGTCAAGGCGAGCGAACATCACAGTTTCGTCGATGCGGTTTAGGAACTCCGGCTTAAAAGAAGCCTTTAAAAGCGCGTCGATTTGCGGGCGGGCAGCCTTTAACTTTTCGTCAGTGTCGGCTTCCAAAATAAGCTCGCTTCCAAGATTGCTTGTCATTATGATGATCGTGTTCTTAAAGTCAACAAGGCGGCCTTGTCCGTCGGTCAAGCGGCCGTCGTCAAGCACTTGAAGCAAAACGTTAAAGACGTCGGGATGAGCCTTTTCGATTTCGTCAAAGAGGACGACGCTGTAGGGACGGCGGCGGACAGCTTCGGTCAACTGGCCGCCTTCGTCGTAGCCCACGTATCCCGGCGGCGCTCCAATCAAGCGGCTGACGGAAAACTTTTCCATGTATTCGCTCATGTCGATGCGGGTCAAGGATTTTTCATCGTTGAACAAAAAGTCCGCGAGCGTTTTTGCAAGCTCGGTTTTTCCGACGCCGGTGGGGCCGATGAACAAGAAAGAGCCGAGCGGCTTGTTGGGGTCGCTTAGGCCGCTGCGGTTACGGCGAATCGCGTCGCTCACAACCTGCACGGCCTGGTCTTGGCCGACGACGCGCTTGTGAAGCTCGCCTTCCAGCTGCAAATACTTTTCCTTTTCGGAGCTCATCATTTTTGAAAGCGGAATGCCGGTCCAAGAAGAAACGACGCGAGCGATGTCTTCTTCCGTCACTTCTTGGCGCAAGAGCGAGGCGTTTTGCTCCGAGCCTTTTTGCTTGTCCTTTTCTTCGGCGGACTTAAGGTCTTTTTCCAAGGCCGGAATTATTGAATACTTAAGCTCGGCGGCTTTTTCCAAATTGCCCGCCCGCGTGTATTTTTCCTCGTCAAAGCGCGCGGCCTCCAACTTTTCCTTTAGCTCGCGCGACTTTCCGATTTGCGTCTTTTCGTTTTGCCACTGCAATTTCATCGCGTCGCGCTTGCTTGAAATTTCTGCCAACTCTTTTTCAAGCTTGGCAAGGCGCTCCAAACTGGCCGCGTCGTCTTCCTTGCTAAGCGACTGCCGCTCGATTTGAAGCTGCAGGATTTTTCGCTCGATTTGGTCAAGTTCTGTCGGCTGGCTTTCTATTTCCATCTTTAGGCGGCTCGCGGCTTCGTCAACCAAGTCAATCGCCTTGTCGGGCAAAAAGCGGTTCGTTATGTAGCGGTTTGAAAGAATCGCCGCGCTTACAAGCGCCTCGTCTTCAATGCGGACGCCGTGGTGGATTTCGTACTTTTCGCGCAATCCTCGCAAAATCGCGATTGTGTCCTCCACGCTGGGCTCGGCGCAATATACTTGCTGGAACCTTCGTTCCAACGCGGGGTCTTTTTCTATGTACTTGCGGTATTCGTCAAGCGTCGTAGCTCCTATCGCGCGCAATTCACCGCGCGCCAAGGCGGGCTTTAAAAGGTTCGCCGCGTTGGTGGAACCGTCGCCGCCGCCTCCCGCTCCGACAATTGTGTGAAGCTCGTCGATGAACAAAATTATTTTTCCGTCGGCTTTCTTTACTTCGTTGATGACGGCCTTAAGGCGCTCCTCAAACTCGCCCTTGTACTTGGCTCCGGCGACCAAGGCGCCCATGTCCAAAGAAAGCAGGCGCTTGCCTTTTAAGCTTTCGGGAACGTCTCCGCTAGCCACGCGGCGCGCAAGTCCTTCTACGACGGCGGTTTTTCCGACGCCGGGCTCGCCGATCAAGACCGGGTTGTTCTTTGTTCGGCGGCACAATACTTGCATCACGCGCCTGATTTCTTCGTCGCGGCCGCTCACAGGGTCAATCTTGTCCTGGCGGGCAAGGCTTGTAAGGTCGGTACAATATTTTTCAAGCGAGCGCATTGAGCTTTCGGGGTCGTTTGAGTCCACCTTGCTAGATCCTCGCAAAGCTTTTAGCGCGTTCATAATGGACTGCCGGTTTATACCGCTGGCCTTTAAAAGTTCCGCGGCCTTGTCGGAATTTTCGGTCATCGCCAAAAGAAGATGCTCGGTTGAAAGGTAGTCGTCGCCAAGAGAGGACATCTCGCCCTCGGCCTTGGCAAGCGTCCGTTGCGCGGCCTGCGAAAGCGTAAGGTTTGCGGCGCCCGACACGCGCGGAAGGCCGTCCAAAAGGCGGCGCGCCTGGCCTGCCAAAGCGCCCGCGTCCATGCCAATCCGTTCCACCAAGGGAGCGATGATTCCGTCCTTTTGCTCCAAAAGAGCGACCAGAATATGTTCGTTTGTGATTTCGGCGTGGTCGTTTTGCCGCGCGACGCTAGAAGCCTCTTGCAGCGCGTCCATCGCCTTTATTGTCATTTTGTCTTGATCCATACCTTTAAAGGTAACAAAAAAGAAGGAATTCGGCAAATTTTTGAGGGAACTATAGAAATGAACAGGCGCGGATTTTGTTCCTATCCAAAAAACACAAATGTATAGCGCGCCATCCCCAAAAATTTCATTTCTTAGAAAAAAACTAGCGAAAATTTTATAAAAAATCCAAAAAAAACTCTATCTCTATAGTGGCGGATTTTTTTTCGCAAAAATTTCAAACCAGGAGTTCCACTATGGAAGAACAAAAAGAAAGCAACAACAAGGGCACGGCAGACGAAATTACGCTCGCCATAGAGCAAGAATGGAAGCGCGCGACGTTGTCCAACAACTTCATCTTTTACAAGGTCATGCGCGCTCATCCAGACGCTTGCCAGCGCCTGATCGAAATGCTTTTGGGCGTCAAAATCAAAGATATTAAGATGAGCTCGGAAGAAACGATAGCCGTTGACCCATACTCAAAAAGCGTCAGGCTTGACGTTTATGTAAAGGATACAGGCAGGGTGTTTGACGTGGAAATGCAAATGACCAATACCAAGGAATTGCCCGAGCGCGCCCGCTACTATCAGGGGATTATGGACGTTGACACCCTAAAGCCCAAGCAAAAGTACAAGGACCTTCCGGACAGCCACGTGATTTTCATCTGCATGGATGACATCTTTGCCAACAGCTTGCCAGTCAACACTTTCCAAAATGTTTGTATAGAGGACGGTAAAACAAAATTGGGCGACAGGACATGGAAGCACTTTTTTATCGCGCCAATATGCGCTATAATGAGCAAAGATGCGGAAGTCAAGGCGTTCTTTGAATTCTTGATTTCAAACCAAGCGTCCGACAGCTATACCGACAGCCTTAAAAGCTATGTGGTTGACGCAAAGCGAAGCGTGGAGAACAAAATGCAATTTATGACTTGGGAACGACAAAGAGCTTATGATTTCGACGACGGAAAGGAAGCCGGCATCGCCATTGGCCGCGAAGAAGGCCTAGCCGAAGGCGCCAAGCAGAAAGCCATTGAAGCCTCTATAAATCTGCTAAAAATGAACAAACTTTCTCCGGAAGAAATCGCGCAAGCGCAAGGCCTGCCCCTAGACCAAGTGCAGGAACTGGCGGAAAAACTCGCCGCCTCCACGCAAGCCTAGCCGTTAATTGCCAACTTTAATATATCGCGCGGTTGTTTCAAATGCCTCATACCCATCTTTGCCGGTGCCGCCGGAGAAGTCCAAATAGCAATAGTCCGAGTTGCCGGCGTAGTTGTAGCCGATGGAGCGGATGCGGGCCAAGTAACGGCTTCAATAACATCATTCGGCAAATTTATCGCATGCAAAAACAAGGCCGCCCAATCAAACGATGGGCGGTCTTTGGCTTTTCAGCCAATCTTAAACATTAGCCCAACCGCGCTGGCTGGACTAAACAACATTTACTGCTCGAGGTTGACAGTAAATGACTTGCTGTAGCACTGGCCCTGGAACCAACCCAAGATGATTACTTGGATGCTGTCTCCAAGGGCGGGATCCGTAATGTCAACATAGCAACCGCTCGCTGTGACATTGCTCTGCTGCACTCTATTGATGTAGTATCTTACTCCAGTATAAGCCACTGTGCTTGTGTCAAGCTTGAGGTAAATATACGGCAATGTTGTAGTGTTTACAGAAGTCGGCGTGTTCGCAGGATTATTTGTGTCAAGCTCAAGCGTTGTTCCGCTATTCACGCTGTCACTAGCGACAGCTTCGGCTGTAATGAATGTGTTTAGAATGTTATTCGTGCCTGCGCTGGCGGAATTGATGTCAACGATAATCGTAAGCGGGCTTTCATTTCCAGCGTAAGAGGCATAGATTGTTTGGTTTCCATACGCTCCAGCGTTGAATTCCAAAATGTCCGCAAACACCTTGGGATTATTGTAGTAAACTGTCGTTCCATCCATAGTCTGGCTTTCTCTGTACCAAGAGAACCAGTTAGAGTAAGCGGTGTTAGAAGTGTTCCACTTTAGGATGAACGGTTCGGTGGCAGTCGTTCCCTTGCTTGTCGGCGTCGGAGCTCCGCTGCCTGTAGCGGTGATCGGGTTGGTCAAGAAGTCCGCTCCGTTCATCGTGTCAGTCACAACAGGGCCAAATGTATTCAAAGACGGATTGTCGTTGCCATAACGGAAGAAAGCGTAGTGGTTTCCGTCCTTAACCTTGCTTTCTTGGTAAAGCTTTCCACCCTTGAGGTTGTACTCAATGGTATACAAGTTTACATGATAAGAGATGTAAGGCGTTCCGGTGCCGGGGGTGAGTGTAGCGTAGTCAATGGTGGCCGGAGGAACAGGGGTTTCCCACTTTGTCAAGTAGGTTCTCTTATACGTGTTCTTTCCGTCTGTAGAAACATAATAAGCGGTTCCTGCAACAGGCTCCGTAACAGCGCTTGTGTCAACGTCAGTATAGGCGGCCGGAGCAGCGGCTTCAGGAGCGGCTTGCTTATAAAGCATCTTGTCTGAAACAAATTTCGTAATGTCGTCAGAAGAATAGTCCTTTCCGCTCGCGCCGCTTTCGTCCGTACCTGTAATGCGTCGCGGAGTCCAGATGCCTTTTACAGGCTGCAAGAACTTGTCATAGTAATTGGGATCTGAGCTTGTCGCGCTGAAGTTGTCTTTCAAGGCGTTGGCTGTGTCTGGCGTTCCACCATAATCGGGAACATATTCAGAGTATCCGATGGCGTTGTAAGCTACAACCTCAAAGTCATAAAGGTATCCGGTATCAAGCGTCAAGGTTACGCTTTCGCACTGAGAAAGGAGCAAGTTCGTAGACGCAGTTGTTGTTTGAGTAAAGTATCCCAAAGTAGGATCAAGAAGCGCCTTGACAACATTTCCTTCAACATCGGAAGCGCTTGCGGCAAAGCCCAAAATCACAGGTGCGCCAGGTGTTTCAGTGCCTGAGCCAAAGTTAATTGTATACGGAGTTACGCGAACCAAATAGCCCTTTTCGTTTGAAGCATTGTCTTCCCACTCTAGGATAACATCATACTTTCCATTAACCTGTCCGTTCTTCTTGTAAGAATCTTTAACAAGAGAAGCGGTCAAAGCTGTAGGAGCGGCAGGCCTTGTATTGATTCCCTGGAATACAATGTCAAGACAGTTTGACTTGTTTGTAGGCTCAACGATTACGATGTCAGACCAGTAGCCGACTTCCTTTGTGTAGCCTGTGTCAGAGTAAAAAGTAACGCCGATTCTATAAGAGCCCGCGGGAGCTGTAAAACTGGCGGCTTGTCCTTCCGGAACGATATGTTTGCTGTGATCGCCCGGGTCAACATTCGCAATGTCAGCGCCAACAGGGGCTTCCGTGCCTCCAAAATAATTTGGGGCGGCAATGGTTGAGCGCTTCTTTGTATAAGCATACGACTTCAACAAATCCTGAGCCGGATTTCCGCCCTTTACAATTTCGTTTGTAAAGATGTTGTAAATGCCAATTTTGATTCCAGCCACAATTCCGTTAGGATCAACAAACGCGCCGCCAACATTGATTGTTCCGTTTCCCTTTAGGTCCACGGGGCTAAGAGTAAAGCTAATGGTCGAACTAGTGCCATTTGTAAGATCCTGAGCGCCATGCGCCCAATAAACGGTGCTTATTTTTGTTCCACCGTTTATTTCGCTCGCGTCAACGATGTTCTTTCCCGCCGTGTTTGGATCTGTCACAGGCACCGACTGCGCCGTGATGTCAGCTGTCTTGTAGGCGTAAAGCCAGAAGTCGTAGCTAGCCGCCGGCAATGTAAGACTAAATTGCGTCTGTCCAGTAGCGGGTGTATCCACTAGACCGCCGCTCAAGACATAATACTTTTCAGCCTTTCCGTTGCTTATGGCCTTAAGAACCAATGTCAATGTGGTGTTGAGAGGATCCAAGCTGTATGTCTCTTCAGGCAAAACAGTCATCTGAACCAGAGGGTCATAGACCGCTGTTCCAGAACCATCAGACAAGTCAACGCCATCAACTGTAATGTTGAGCGTTCGGTCGGTGTTGTAAACATACGCCGCTCCGTTGTCAACGCTGCCTGATCCCATGTTGGAACAGGCAACAAAGAATAGCGCAGAGGCAAGAGCCAGCGCCATTCCCAAAGCTTTTTTTGCTTTCATATAGCCTCCTTATGGCTTATAATTTTTTTCCGCTTGCGCGGATTATCCCAATTTTTAATACGGCAAAATGTGGTTAATCGTTAGATACGCCACATCGCTGTATTCAACTCTGTTGGAGTCAGTAACATAAAGTCGCAAAGCATATGAATGGTATGCAACAAACTGCTCGCTTGACTTCATTGTAAGGTTTAGAATCCGAGCGCTTCCAACCTCGTCCTCCTCGTATTTAACTTCCTCTCCAGCCTGCTCTGCGGCTTCTTTATCCTCCTTGTCCATAATATATTGGACTGTCCACTTGTAAGTGACCGCTCCAGGCGGCCCCACAATTGTCAAATAATCATCCGAATTCATGTGGTAATACAAAGTAAGCATTTCGCTGGCAATAAAGTCTGGGTCGCCGACGGCCGGAACCGGAGCGTCCACATCCTTTTTGACAGGTGTAAACTGACTGTTGTAATCATTTATCATTGAATCTACATTCGAACATGAAGCGCATACAGACGCGGCGCAAAGGACAAAGACCAAAGCGCCTTTTGTCAAGGCCTTCACTTTTTGTCCTCCTTATTGTCCGCGGCAGCGTTTTTCTTTCTGCCCGAAAATCTGATGGGAATTCTACCCAAAGCATAAAACTTTGGATTGAATCCAAGCACTGTGTCGTACTCCGCTCCACCTCCAAATTCAAAGTATTTCCACCCCAAGCCGACAGAAACACCGCTCACAAACGCGTGAAACCATTTGGACGCGGCGACTTTTCCGGCTCCTGTTTGAGCTAGTTTTTCAATCCTATAAGCGGGATAAAGCTCCGCTATTAATCGCGGAGCTTTTTTACCCAATTTTACTTGAACGCCAATAGGCGCGGAAAAAGTAAAACTTATCAAATATGGCGGACTAACGAATGAATTTCCTATCGTGTATTTAAATGGAAAATTTCCCGCAGGAAATCCAACCCCCACATCTAGACCGCCGCCAACAAAGATTGGCGTGTTCTTTATCACAAAGCGCGCTTCTGACTTTAACTCAACTTCCCATGTATAAGGATTTGGACAACCGCGTCCGCTAAGGCCAACTAAAACGCTATTCTCTTGCGGGAATATGTCCATCCTATCCTTGCTTCCCGGAATCCTGTCCGTAAAGGCGCTTCCCTTCACAACGACTTCGTCGGCTTGAATCATGCGCATTCTGGGCGGCTTTTGGCCGGGCTTTAGGAAGACTTTCTCCAAGCGCAGCTTGTAGACCGAACCGTCGGCGTGGCCTGTAAGAAGGACGCTGTCGTCGCGGTTAAAGGCAAAGCTTGTCAGCGTGGTTTGGTTAAAGGGCGGAACGTAGCCGATGTACTTGCCTGTTTCCAAGTCGTAGAATTCTATGTTGTCCTTGGCGGTAAGGACCGTCAGGTATTTTCCGCTGGAAGTAAGCTTAAGGGCCCTGGCGCTTTTTCCGTTGGGAACGATTGTACGGATTCTGCTTCCGTCAAATTTTCGGACGCTTATCAAGTCAGGCCGCTCCAGTGATATGACGGCGGAAGAGTCGGCGGTGAACAAGACGCCGGCGCCGCTGCCGCTATAGAAAGGCATAGAGTTGACCTTGCTTCCGTCGGTGGCGTTCCAAATGAAAATCTTGTCGTCAAGGCCGCCGCTGGCCAAAAAGCCGTCGTTGCGGCTAAAGTCCAGGCTAAAGACGTTGCCCAAGTGGCCCGCCAAATTCTTGTCCGAGATTTTCTGCGTGTAGTGCAAGACGATTGACATGTTGACCGTTCCGTCGTCAAAGGCAACGGCCATGTGGTTTCCCGAATGGCTAAAGGCGCTCGCGGTGACGCGGCGGTCCTCTGAAAGCTGCACTGAATAAGACGGCTCAATCTCGCCGGAAATCGCGATTTGCTTGGGAAGGTCGTTGAAATTCCAAACGCTGAATTTTCCGCCGGCGCTCAAGGCCATGAACATGTCGCTTTGCGTGACGACGTCCCAAGCGAACTGAAGGCTTACTGCGCCGTCGTAGCCGATTGTGTGGACCAAGCGGCTGTCAAAGCCGTCGCGTATGAAAATCGCGTTCTGCTCCGTAAGCGCGAAGTAGCCGTTGTTGTTGCTCCAGCAAAGGCCCAGAACGGGGCTTGGAGTCTTTAGGCTTGGAGCCGCGCCTAGGACTGACGCCGAGGCCTGCGGATCCGACGGATTGTATTCCGACTCAACGGGCGCGTCCGCTTGCTCCGCGGACTCAGGCTTATTCTTTGAATCGGACAAGTCTATTTCCTGGGCGGACGCGGAAAGGGCGCCAAAAAGCCAAATGGCGGCAAAGAGAAAAATGAATTTTCGCGCTCTTCTCCGTTCCGCCATCGCTAACCTTCCGAGTCTGTGTCCTTTTGACCGTAATCGCATTCAGCGCCCAAAATTTTCGCGTGCTGAATCAATTCCAGAGACTTCTTTATCTGCTTGTAAAGGCGTATTTCGCCAAAGCCGCTTCCTCCGCACAAAACCTTTAGCAAGGCGCCGTCGGGAAGCCAATAATCTTTGACCAGCATTTCGGCCGCCGGACAAAAAACGTCAACGTCAAGAATGTATTTTTTGCAATTGACGCTGGCCGACCAATGCAGCTCCTCGTTTCCGTCGTTTAGGGGCGAGCGGACGCAAGACCAGTGGGCCGTGTACTTCTTGATTTTTTGCTGGGGGCCAAAGCCGTAAAATTCATTCTCAAATTTCGCCAGAGCCACAAGGCGGCCGTCGTAGTCGCCTCCAAGCGCGAAGCCTGAATCCTTCATCACCTTTCCAGTGAAAATGCTTGTAAGGCGGCTTGAGGAAACATGCATAAATGGAAGCGGAAGCGCCGGCCCCCACGTCTTTTCGACATAGCCAAAAGAATGGTCGGGCGACACCGCGTATTCCTGTCCGTCAAGCGTAACCATGCCGGAAAAGCGCGCGGTAAGGCCGCCTGCCAGCCAGTGCATTCCGTCCTTGCTGAAAGTTTCGGGGGCGTCAAAGTCGCGCTCGTACTTTAAATTCCATTCCATGCGGCCGGATGAGCTTCCCCACTCCGTAAAAGAGCGGGCTTCGACTTCTGTTATTGCCATCACGCCGCGCAGCTCGTTGTCTCCAAACGCGCAGCCGCCCGCCTTTATCTCAAAGCCTTTTTTCTTGGCGTTTAATTCGCTGTTGGCGAAAAAGCGGTTCAATTGCTTGGGGCGGCTTCCAAAAACGCCCGCCCTGACGCAAGCGAAGCTGGGAATGGCCTTTTGGCCGGCGGAAGAAGGCGCGTCAAGGTTTCCGGCAAGCGCGGCCTGCAAGTTGTCGGCGTCGATTTTTGGAGTTCCCTCCGCCTGCGGAAGAATCGTCCGTTCAAAGCTTACGGCTGGGTTTTCGGCCATAAGCTCTATATAGAACATGCGCTCCTCGCCGGAAGCCGCGTTGATTCCGTTAAACGAATAGCGCCAGCGGTCAAATCCGCATTTTTTTAGAGAACCCTTGAGTTTGTAACAATTGCTTTTTAAAGCCTTTTTTGAAACGGACATTTTACCGCCTTTTAGGCCCATTTTTTGACAATGAGCCTATTCTTCTTTTTTAATTATCGGCGGAAAAGTCCAAAAAGATGAGATTTTTTTTATCGCGGATTGACAATCACTTTAAGAGACTGTCGATGGCTTTGATGATTTCTTCGCGGTTGGTGAAGTTTTCGTCCAGGTATTCAAAGGCGTTTACTGCGTCGCGCTGGGCGTGCTCATACCAAATCGAGTACAATTCGGTGGAAAATTCGTCGCCGACAAAGGGCGCGCCCTGTATATCGCTGACTAAAAGGCGCATCAGTTCGATGCACTTTGACATTTTTTTGTCCATAAATCACCTCTCTTTATATAATTCTATTCTAGCGCTTTTTCAGCAAAAAAGCAAGAAAATTTGACAAATCAAAAAAACGGGTGTAAAATCATAAGTCTAGGCAAAAAAGTCGGAGAGAGAATGAAAAAGTACCAATATGACAAAGAGGAGCTTTCCCTTTTGGAGCGCGCTTGCGTTCCCTTGGCCATATACCAGTACATAGACAAGCGAATCGTCACGCTGGCCATTTCGGACGGCTTTTTGGACCTTTTTGAAATTCCCGACCGCGAGGCCGCGATAAAAATCATAAGCAAAGACTTGTATTACGGCTGCCACCCGGACGACCTTGCGATGCTGGAGAACGCGGCCCACATCTTTGCCACGACAGACCAGCCCTACAACATCGTCTACCGCACAAGAATCGGCGGAAGGTACAAGATCCTTCACTCCCGCGGAACGCACGTTCAAAAAGGAGACGCAAGGCTGGCGGTGGTTTGGTTTTCAGACGAAGGCGAATACCAGAAGGAAGGCGAGCAAAAGGGAGACTTTTTGGCGGCGGCCTACTCCAACCTTTTAAGGGCCAACACGCAGGAACGCCTTTTGCAATACGACTACCTTACGGGCTTTCCGACAATCAGCCACTTTTTTTACATGTGCGACACAAACTTTTATCCAAAAAGCTTGGAAGCCGGCGAAACGCCGATCATGCTCTTTTTTGACATGAGCGGAATGAGGCGCTTTAACGCCAAGTTCGGATACGCCGAAGGCGACAAGCTGATCCACGCCTTTGCCCGCCTTTTGGCGCAAACTTTTTCAAACGATTGCTGCAGCCGTTTTGGCATGGACCGCTTTTGCGTCTACACCAACGACAAGGACTTGGAAAAGCGCCTTTGGCAATTTTTTTCCGACTGCGAGCAAATCAACGGCGGAAGGTCGCTTCCGGTGCGGGCGGGCATTTATTCCAAGAACATTGAGGTTTGCGGAGCCAGCTTCGCCTGCGACCGCGCCAAAATGGCTTGCGACTCTGGCAAGGGCGCCTTTGTCTCAAACTTCACTTGGTTTGAAAAATCGATGCTGGTCGAGGCAGAAAAGCGCCAATACATAATAGAAAACATTGACCGCGCCATCGCCGAAAAATGGATAAAGGTTTACTACCAGCCGATTGTCCGAGCCGCCAACGGCAAGGTTTGCGACGAAGAGGCGCTGGCCCGCTGGATTGATCCGACAAAGGGCTTTTTAAGCCCGGTCGACTTCATTCCGATTTTGGAAGACTCCGGCCTAATCTACAAGCTGGACTTGTTCATGCTGGAAGAGATTCTAAAAAAATTGGAAGAGCAAAAAAAGGCCGGCCTATACTTGGCTCCGGTTTCAGTGAACCTTTCGCGCTCGGACTTTGACTCTTGCGACATCGTGCAGGAAATTTACCAGCGCGTCCAAAAGTCGTCGATTCCGCTGGACAAAATAACGATAGAAATAACCGAAAGCATTTTGGGCGGCGACTTTGACTACATGAAAAGCCAAATCAAGCGCTTTAAGGATTTGGGCTTTAAAGTTTGGCTTGACGACTTTGGCTCAGGATACTCTTCGCTTGAAGTCTTGCACGACGTTCCCTTTGACTTGATAAAATTCGACATGAAGTTCATGCGCGAGTTTGAGCGGAGCGAAAAGTGCAAAGTCATGCTGAGCGGCCTGATAAAAATCGCCGCCGAGCTTGGCTTGGAAACAGTTTGCGAGGGCGTAGAGGCTGAGGAGCAAGTCGAGTTCCTAAAAGAAATCGGCTGCGTAAAGCTGCAAGGCTACTATTACTGCAAGCCGATTCCCTCGGAGGAAATATTCGAGCGCTACAAAAAAGGCGTCCAAATCGGCTTTGAAAACCCGGACGAATCCGAATACTACGCGAAAATCGGAAGCATAAACCTTTACAACATTTCGTCCATAACAAACTCAAGCGATGAAATCTACAAGAACGTTTTCAACACGCCTCCGATGGTCATATTTGAAGCGACAAAAAGCGAAATCAAAATCGTTCGCGGCAACAAGTCCTACAAGGAATTTGTAAAAAAGAATTTCAGGCGCATGGCGGCCGAGGGCAGCGCGATCGGAAAAATAATTTACATCAACGAAACAAACCGCAGGCGAAACGCGCTATTCTTTGAAGTGATCCGAAAGTGCAGCGAAAGCTCCGAGCCTGTCATCGTTGACCAAGAGTTGAGCGACGGAAGCAACGCGCACATTTTTATCAGGCGGGTGTCAGTAAACCCGGTGACAAAAGTCGTCGCTCTTG
>CADCBK010000023.1 GCA_902799665.1 uncultured Spirochaetaceae bacterium
AAGTGCCGCGCGGCCGTAAAGCTTTTAAACGGCGACTCCTGCATCGGAACGACGCAAGGACTAAGCATCGTTGACCGCGACACATTGAAAATCAGCAACATCACGCGCGACAACGGCTTTTCAAACGAATTCATCATGGCGATTCACGAAGACAAAATGGGCCGCGTCTGGGTTGGAACGGACGGAGGCGGCGTTTACGTTTTGGAAGACAGGCAAATCGTCCGCCACTACAGCACCGAGTCGGGCTTGTCGGGGAACGTGATTTTCATGTTCACCGAGCTTGGCGACGGCGAGTTTTGGATTACAACCGGCACCGGCGTTTCAAAATACATCGAGGAAAGCGACTCTTTCCAAAACTTGAATTCCGCAAGCGGCCTTATGACCGACGGCGTATTCCAGCTTTTGGCCGACTACACCAAAACGGTTTGGATGACCACAAACCGCGGAATCATTTCGGTTCCCAAAGCCGACTTGGACGACGTCGCCGCCGGCAAAAAGGAAAGGCTTAACACGACAAGCTACAGCGCTTCCGACGGCCTTGTCACAGGCGGCGTCACGGCGACTTCGTTTTCGATGAAGGATTCCGCGGGCAGGCTTTGGTTCACCTTGATTGACGGCTTTGCGATTTACGACCCCGTAAAAAGCGGAAAGAACATGCACGCGCCAAAAGTCGAGGTCCAGGAATATTCGATTGACAACAACACCTTTGACTACACGGGAAAGACAATCGTCCTTGCCCCTTCGACAAAGCGCTTTAGCGTAAAGTTCACGGGACTAAGCTTCATCTCTTCGGAACAAATCAAATTCCGCTACAAGCTGAACGGCTTTGAAAAAGACTACACCGAATGGTCCGCGCTAAGAACGGCCTCCTACACAAACTTAAAGCCGGGCACTTACGCCTTTAGCGCGCAAAGCCTGAACGGCGACGAAATAAAAAGCGAGGCGTCCGACCCGATAGTCATCGTAAAGCAGCCCTACATTTGGCAGTTGGCTTGGTTCTGGGCTTTGATAGGACTTGTCATCGTAGGAATCGTCGCGCTTGTGATTTGGCTAAAGTGGCGCGCGATGAAGCGCTACCAAATTCAGCTGGAGCAAAAAGTGGCGGAACGAACGCGCGACCTTAAAATAGCGAACGAAAAGGCCGAAAAGCTTTTGCTGAACATTCTTCCCCAGGAAGTGGCGGCCGAGCTTACCGAACACCCAGACCGCACGATAGCCAAAAAATTCCCCAACGCGACGGTCTTGTTCACCGACATCGTCGGCTTTACCAAGATGAGCGGCGGAATGAGCGCCGACGAAGTTGTTGGAATGCTCAACGCGATGATAACAAAGTTTGACGAACGGGCCAAGCGCGAGGGCATAGAAAAAATCAAGACAATCGGCGACGCCTACATGGCCGCCACAGGCCTAACCGAAGAAGCCGACAACGGCGGCGCACTTAAGATGGTGAAATTCGCGCAGGGCTTGATAAAGGACGTAGTTGATTTTAACGCCGCCTCGCATATCCAAGTTCAAATCCGTCTGGGCATCAACACCGGAAACTTGGTGGCCGGCGTAATCGGAAAGTCAAAGTTCATCTACGACATTTGGGGCGACACCGTCAACGTGGCCAGCCGGATGGAAAGCACCGGAAAGCCTATGACAATCCACGTTTCGGAAGCCACCTACGAGCAGACAAAGGCGGCCGTCTACTACGGCGCAAGCGAAGACGTTGAGGTAAAGGGCAAGGGCTTGATGAAGACGTATTTTGCGGAATAGGCCGCTCGTATTGTTGTTAGAAAAAACATAATTGCTGTTTCGAGCGGGGCCACCGCGTACGTCGCTTTGCTCCGTTTTGCTTATGGAAATTCATTCAACTGTCCGCTCACGCGGACTGGCAATCCTTCAGACGCTGCCGGGGCCGCTCGTGTTTTTGGATTCTATGTTGACAAACTGTCTTTTATGATTTAATATTACTAGAGTGAACTCCACTAGAGTTGACTCTAGTGGAGTTCACTCTAGTGTTTTTACCGGTACAAAAAAAATAGGATTGTAATTATGGGCAGTTTTATAGGACGAGAAAACGAACTGGACGCGCTCCAAAAACTTTACAACAAAAAGGGCTTCCAGATGGCCGTTCTTTTTGGACGCAGGCGGATTGGAAAAACAACGCTAGTAAATAGATTCATCCAAAATAACAAGTGTAAGTCCGTGTCATTTATAAGCACGGAGATGACAGAGCCAGAACTATTGTTTAGAATGGGAAACGACGTTCTTGAAAGCCTGGCTCCAAATCTTAGCGGAAAAATTAATTTTGACTCCTTTGATTCAATCTTTGACTTTATCGCGGACGAAGCGGCGAACCAACGGATTGTTTTTGTAATTGACGAATATCCGTATCTTGCAAAATCTTGTCCGTACATGAATTCCCTGCTTCAAAAATACATTGACCATAAATGGAAAAAGACAAACCTTTACTTTATTTTGCTTGGCTCCCTAGTTTCTTTTATGACAGACGACGTGCTTGGCTCTTCCGCCCCGCTCCACGGCAGGGCAAACATTGAGTTTAAAATCAAGCCCTTCGATTACAAGGACACGGCGCGCTTTGTTCCAAATTACAACGCGGAAGAAAAAGCCATTGTCTACGGGCTTACCGGCGGCATCGCAAAATATTTGGAACAGTTTGACAGAGGCTTGTCGCTTGACCAAAACATAGAGGCGCTGTTTTTTTCAAGAAACGCGTTCTTTTCGGAAGAGCAAATCAAAACGCTCGTCACAAGCGAAAAATCAAATCCTGTCGCATACAATTCCATAATAGACGCGATTGCAAAAGGAAAGACAAAATACAATGAAATTCAGTCCGCCACAGGAATGTCAGACATAAGCTTTTGCCTAAAAAACCTTATCTCCGCGGAAATAGTCGAGCGCCGCGAAACGCCAAAGCCTTATTACGTCATCGTGGACTCAATGATAAATTTTTATTTTCGCTATGTCGCTCCTGGAGCGAGCCTTATAAACAGCGGAAAAGGCAAAATTTATTACAAGCAAAAGGTAAAGCAAAACTTGCATGAATTTATGGGGAGCGTCTTTGAAAAAATGGCAAAGGAATACATTTTGGCAAACGTTGGCTCAAAAAAAATTCCCTGCTTTGTCACGGACATTGTTGAATACCAAAATTCCGTAAAAGTTGGAAAAGAAGTTAAATCCGTTGAAATAGACTTGCTTGGCATGGACGGCAAAAAATATGTTTTGGCCGGCGAATGCAAATTTAAGTCCGAAAAGTTTGGCAAAGAAGACCTTGAGATTTTTCAAGAAAAAACAAATTGCCTTTCCGCTCCAAACTTAAAGGCAATCTTGTTTTCGCTTTCAGGCTTTACGGATTATGTCGTCAAAAACGCCAAAGGCTTCGCTTTGGTCCCTTTGGCGAAGATGTACTGACATGTCGGATTAAATGTCGGATTGAAACAAAACGCGGCCAGCTTTTTTGCGGCGGGGCCACCGCGTCTTTCAGACGCTGCCAAGGGCAGGGCGGCGACGGATACGGCTCACCAGCAGCAAATTTTTTATTCGCTATAAAACTTCATTTTCTCTTCTTGCGCAAGTTCTGAATTTTTTTTTGCCTTGGGATTTCGCATACGCTAAAAGGCCTCTGTAATCCATCGCGCCTTTTATTGCGCTAAAGGGAACTGGTTTTGGAGTTTTTAAAAGGCTTTCCTTATATTTTGTCATCAGTCCATTCATAAGTGTAAACCTCCGTTATCTTTTTTGCATTTTCTTCATCAATTAAAAAGTGAAATGGATGCTGAATTCCTATAAACTCTGCTTTAAAAACAGACATATAATGCTCTAGCAAATACTTTAAGATGCGGGAACAGAATTAAAGAGCGGCTCAAACATCTCGTCTAGGAAATACAAAATCGCCCTTTAAAATATTCCGTTCCAAGAGTTTTTTCATTTCAGCGTCATATCCATTTGTATTAAGATGGGAATAATAGAGGTTTGCGAAAACGTCCGCGATTTGAATAAACGGATTTGCGACAGAATTTAAATAGCGAACGGAAAAATGATTTTCTGTTATGTTGTTAAGACAAAGCTCAGTGTTAAGGTATGTTTCCAAGAAAAACTTCGCTTCCGTCCGTTCGTTCCGTTCGTCAAGTTGGATTAAGCAATTCTTTATCAAGGTCTTTAAGATCTTTAATTCTCGACTTTACAAAACGCTTATAAACGGAATTCAATTTCTTGGGATTAAGCGCGTTTACAATTGCAATCACAAAAGGCTTGTTCAACTTATTGTTTATCGAACCAGACTCGTCAATATAAAGATGCATGAACTCTCCGCAAAAAAAAATCCCTCAAAAAGAGGGATTGTAAAGTCAATCGCATGGAAGCGGCGCTAACACATAGCGCTTACCTAGACAACGGCGCCAATCCACGACTTACTGTTGACTGTTTATAATATATCGTCAAATCGCGGAGTTGTCAAGGCCAGAATTTAGTTTAGCGGAAAGCGCCACGAATTTGACGATATTTTCATAGCGTTTTCTCCAACCTCCAATTAGTCGAAAGAATAATACCCTCGCGGACAACCGCCACCGCGCGCCTTACGGCAAGTCAAAACTAAGGCTATTCTGTAACATCAAAGTTGACAAAAACGCCCTGCATAGTCCGCGTTCGCGGGCTAACTAATCCTGCTCCTCTACGTTGAAATTGACCATAACCGCCGCAGTTTGGCCACCGCCGTTCGTTTGGTTTCCGCTCCAGCAAGTCCAGCACTGTAGAAGATTATCCTGTGTACCGCTTCCGCATTTAGCGACCACGGCTTTTTTCATTTGAGCAAGCGTTCTGCCTGTACAAGTATGATCGCCCATGCCTGTGGATGCGTTTCTCCAAAGATTGAACCATATCCAAACATAGTCATCCTTTGAATAAAGAGTTGTTTCCCAGTATCTTCCTGTCGAATCCCAGTCAAGTTGATACCATTGTTCAATAGAAATCTCATAATTTGAACCCTGGTATTCAAAAATGGTTGAGTCTTCCGAAGCCCATTGCGAACTGTGAAGCTCAACTCTTCCACGAATATCCATGCGTCCTGTGCCAGCCTGAAAGCCAGACATGCAGACCCATTGATTTCCTAATTGTCCCCATTTGTTATTTCGGTAGTTGAGTTTTATCGGCTTTATCCTTACATACATCCGCTTTTCAATGACGATAGGCTCGCTCGCGTAATTTGTAAGCGTAACTGTGACAGTATGATAGCCGTCGCCAAGAATGTTTATTGTTTCTGTCTCCGTTTCTGAAATCTGAATTTCAGCAGTCTCAGGCGCTTCTCCGTCAACCTCTATAGCCACATAAGCGTTTTCTTTAACCCAGCTTACAAACCTTATCAAAGATCTTGTCGAAGACTCGTTTCCCGGAAATCATTCTTGAAGCGGAAATTTCAAATTACAGGCCTAGCTCCAGCGGCCACGTTTATTTTGTCTTAAAGGACGCGGCGGCGCGCGTCTGCGGCCACGAGCCAAACTCAATGTAAGTCCAAACAGGCTCGCTTTGCCAGCTAAAATTTGAAAGAAAAGAAAGCGCCGCCGGCAGGCCGACCAAGGCGAGCGCCGTCAATATTAGGGGCAAGAATTTTCTTACAGTTTTGTTCATTCCGCGAAAAATTATGAAGCGGTGGCCGCGTTTTTGTCAAGGCGCGATGTTGACCTCTGGCGCGACGATTTTGATGTACGGGAAAAGATTGCCCGGTCGAGCCGGGCAATGACAGGGCGTTATTGAGAAAAATAACTTGCCGTAGCGTACAGGGGAAGATTGTCAAAGCGCGCGTCCTGCCTGTAGTCCGACATGGAAATTCTAAGGCCGCGCAAACTTTGGTCTTTGTCCAAAACAGCCTTGAGGCTGCGCGCGCGAAGGTTTTCTTCCGCCTTGACTTCTATGGGCAAAAGTGAGTCTTTGAACTGCATGACAAAATCAATCTCGGAAGTGGAATTTTCGTTTGTGTAATAATAGAGCGAAGAATTTCCCCCTGACACAATTTGCTGCTCGACATACTGTTCCGTAAAGGCGCCCTTGTATTCCTCAAAAACCTTGCTTCCCAAAAGAATGTCTTTTATAGGCGTGTCGGAAAGAGCGCCAAAAAGCCCGCAGTCGTTCATAAAAAGCTTGAACGCGGAAAAGTCTTCGTAGAATTTTACAGGCATGGCGATTTTTGAAATTCTAGGAACTTTTTGGACAATTCCCGCGTCGCAAAGCCACTGAATGGCGTTTTCAAATTCCGAAGCGCGGGCGCCTTTTCTAATCGCGCCGTAAACAAATTTTTTGTTTTCTTTTGCCAGTTGCGACGGAATTGAATTCCAAACAATTCTGATTTTAGCGACATCGGATTTTGGCGCGTGTTTTGCGATGTCGTCGTCATAGTCATGCAAAATCGACTTTTGAATCGCGCGAACTTTGAGAACGTCTCCGCTTTTTGCGTATTCCTTAACGCACGCTGGCATTCCGCCTGTAAAATAATACTGCCTAAGCAATTCGATAAAAGAAAGTCTCAAGGATTTTATGTCATTCCATAAAAGCGACGACAAAATTTCTTCTTTTTGGCTTTCTCCGATTGCAAGCAAAAATTCGTTGAAGCTGAGCGGAAAAAGTCGCAGCGCATCCACCTTTCCAACAGGAAAGGATTCCCCTTGGTGATACTTTATTCCAAGCAACGAACCGGCCGCCGCCACATGAATTTGCGGAGCGTCTTCCGAAAAGTATTTTAACGCTCCAAGAGCCTTGGGAAGTTCCTGAATTTCGTCAAAAAAAATGAGGGTCTCGCCGGGCAGCGCAGGCTTTTTTCCAACGGCGGAAACAACGCGCAAAATTCGCTTTATGTCGTAATCCGCAAAAAGTCCCGCGACGTCAGGATTGTTGTCGCAGTTGATTTTTATGTAATGCTTGTATTCGCCCTTTCCAAATTCGTCCAAAAGCCAAGTTTTACCAACCTGCCTCGCGCCTTCAAGAATAAGGGGCTTCCTATCCGGAGAATTCTTCCATTTTTGAAGTTGTTTGTAGAGAAAACGCTTCACGAGCCCATTATAACACTTTTCCAGGGATAAATCAAGTGATTTTTACATTTTTCTAGGGATAATTATATAGGTTTTTCACACTTTTCTAGGGATATTTTTAAGAAAACACAACATTTTTCTAGGGATAATGCCGAACTATTGTACCAGTTTGAGCGCGGACGGTTTTGAAACATTATATATAAATAACGGCTCTACGGCAAGCCAAAAATGGAGTCGAAAAATCCACCGCGGGTAAGCGCGCCGCGCTTGTCAAGCCACCTGCGTCAATAACGGCGGAAAGCTCTTACATTGCATTGTTTAAGCCACTTTTTTTCATTCCCACATTCACATGTACCCATATCAAAATACCACGCATAATAGTCAAGATCAGATTTCTGTGAACAAGACCATAATACTTCGTTAGTGGTAGGCGTGCCAATTTTTTGAAGAGCATTATTTACAGTGTCCCTATTTTGCCACATCCAGTAAAGTTCTGCAATCGAAGGCAAGTAATAAGAATCATTGCAAGCCGCGCCAAAAGCAGGATATTTAGACGAACTATAACTTGAGTCAAACGCCTTCATCACATTAAGGCAATTGCTTCCATTTGTTGTTCCAGAGAATGAATAGCTTCCTACGCTGCCGCCCGGAGTGCATACCAATCCTGCAACCTTGTCTCGATTTGCAGAATTTGTTGCCCAGTACTTATATGTTACTCTGGTTTTAGAGACAGCGATTTTAGAACCGCCGTCAATTTTTACGATTACATCTTTCGCTTTATTTTTAAGAATGTTCGTCAGTGAAAGGTCTGCCGAGTAGGCTTCGGCGGAGCCATCCTCAAAGACAATGTCGCCAACCGCCGACGGCGAGCTCTTGCTTCCCGCCTTTTCATATATTTTGCCATCCATACGGAGGAACCAGTCCTTTTTTGTTCCGTCGCCAAGGGTCTCGGGATTGACCCCAAACCAGGTAATTTCACTTTTTAGCGTAACGCCTTCGGCGGCTTCAAACACCTGAGCGCCGTCCGAGTATGACTCCAAAGAAATCGCGGCGGCATTATTCCAGCCCGGAGTTGTCTCAATATGACCAAGCGTAATTTTCTTGCCGGAAGCAAGGCAAACGTCATGTTCTTTAGAAGAACCGCCATATATATAAGCCCTGCTTGTCACATTAAAGCTTCCTGATGAACCAAAATATATGGCGCTTCCTTTGCCGCCCGCGGTATTTGACTGGATAGTGCGACCCGCAATATTTAATGTTCCGCCTTTCATGTAAATGCCCCTGCCGTCGCCTTTAGCGCTGTTGCCGCTGATTGTCAACGAGCAGTTGGGGTCAATCTCTCCTTCATCAAAATAACCGATGTTTACGGAGCCGACATCTGTTGCGGTTGCCCCGCAGTAAATTCCGCCGCCAGGAGAAGTCAAATGATCGTCATCACCAGCTTTATTATTTATAATTTTTGCGGAACCGCTTATAAACAAGCGCGCCTTGCTTAAATATATTCCACCGCCGGCATTTACAGTATTGCATGAAGTATTATTTTGAATGATTGCGTTTTCGGTAATTTTTAGTTTTGTAGTGTTGATTCCGACATCATACAGCGCGATTCCGCCACCAGGCGAAGTTTGGGAATCATTATTTTCAATGATCATGTCTTTTCCGATTGTTATGTCGCCGCCTTTTTCTGAATCATCGATATAAATGTTAATACCCGCTCCTTGCGCCGCAACCTTTCCATTTTTTATTGTAAAGTCAATCGCATGGAAGCGGCGCTAACACATAGCGCTTACCTAGACAACGGCAAATACACTGCGGAAGAAATTTCCGCGCTATTGGAAATTCCTGTAGAATCGTTCGCAGAACGCCGCATTAATCTGTAAGATAGAACCAAAGCTGCAGCGTCAGATAGTTGTTAGCATGACCGCTGGGGTCGGGGTAAGTTCCGCTATATATGTTGATATAAGCCTTTCCTTGTCCGTCGTTATTTCTTATTTCCGCAAGCGTACATTGCCTGTAAGCGTCCCTAATTGGATTATTGCCGGTTGAACCGTTTCTTCCATAAGAGCCCGTTGTTTGGCACAAAAACTTATAATCTTTTGCGTCAACAGTAAAACTCCAATTGTTTGTATTAAAAGTAGGATCACTCCAACCTGTCCAGCTGCTCCATGACCTGACTTCTCCGCCATTTATAGCAACTCTGCCCTTATATTTACCATAGCCAGGATTAATTTCTCCTTTATACAAAGTGAGCCCTACCGTCTTTATTTTTACACAAACCCGGACTGTGTCCTCTATCGTCGGCTTTCCTGCCTTTTCAATCTTTGCGTAAACTGTATGGAAGCCGTCCTCAAGCTTGGTCAAATCTTCCGGGAACTCGCCGTCAACCTTGGCTTGAATTGTGTAACCAAGCGCCGCATAGGGGTTGACAACGCTCATGCTTAGATTGTCGTAATTGATGTAACTGTATTTGTACACATCGTAAGACAGGCCGTCGTCTTCATTTGTTTCGGTTCCATCCTTAGTTCCATTGGGGAATGAAATCAAGGTCCTGAGCTTTCCTTGCATGCCGACAAAAAGAAATTGCGACGCTTCCTCAGGCTGGAACACATTAAATTTAAAGCATTCGGAAGCAAGAAGCTCTTCCGTACCGCTAAGGACTTCCGAATCAAGCGCAAAAGCATTTGCCACCACAGTCGCGGCAAAGTCTGAGTCCAACGCCGAAGAAAGCTCAATCGTATTGGAACTTTTTTGCGCGATGTCGTTTTTATGCAGCGAGCCGCCGTAAGGAATTGAAACGCTTCCGCCAATTTGTAGCGTGGCCACAGTGTTGATGTTTATCGCGCCGCCGCAAGTTGAAGCGCCTGGATTTTCTATCGAATTGCTTTCAATCAAGCCGCCCTTCAAGTCAAAGACAGTGCAGTACAAATAAACGCCGCCGCCGCCTGAAGTTCCGCCGTCAACTTTGTTGCTTGATATGTTTCCGCTTAGCATTTCAATGTTGACGACATTGTAGCCGGAACCATTCACGCTTATTCCGCCGCCCTCTTTTGTCGCCGTGTTTCCGTAAATTCCGCCGGAAAGTTCCGCCGCCGCCGACTCGGATTTTTTTCCAAGACGCAAAAAGCCTGCGTTCACATAAACGCCGCCGCCGTTTTGCGCAGAGTTTCCTTGGCCGGAATCCGTTCCGCCAACTTTGGCTGTTCCGTTCATGTAAAGATAGGCTTTTTCAACATACACGCCGCCGCCGCTTGTTGCCGCCGCGTTTCCCACAACCATCGCGCCGTCAGAAAGCGTCACGCTGGGCGTTACTGTACTTGTTCCCTTTATGGCGATTCCGCCACCATTAGTTTGGGCATAGCCGCCGGTAATCGTGATGTTCTTTATTGTAATTGGCACTGCAGTTGCAATCGTCAGCGTGGTTCCTTTGTGGGATTGCGTAAAGCCGCCACTCAAAATGTCGACGACAGGGTCGGAATTCTTGCCGCTTATTGTAAGAGACCTGGCGTTAGTCTCGCCGCTTCCGTCACTTTTTAGCGTAGAGGGAACAGCCTGCGCTCCTATCAAAGTTCCGTTAATAAAAATCGTGTAATCCTTGTTTTTGTCAACAAGCTTTGAAAGCGCGCCGTCAAAGGTCAGGCAGGGGTTGATGAATGTTCCGCTTTGACTTGTGTAGTTTGGCTTTGTGGGGTCTGAAGAGCGCGACGGGTCCACAAAAAAATCGGTCAGCGTCCAGCTTTCAAGAAGGGCGGAAGTCAAGCGGCAAGCCGTGGTCTTTTTTCCGTCCGCGCCGACCGTGGTGTTAAAATACGGCTCCGCGCCATTTTGAACCCATGTCTTGGTCTCAAGGTTTTGATAAACGTTCACAATTTGCGTAAAAGCGTAGACTTCCTGGCTTCCTTTTTTAAAGCTGAACCGCGCGGAACGCGCGCCGCACGGAACGGCGTTGGCGTCGGATGAAAATTTATACTCGGAGCCGGAAAGAACGCCCGCAATGGAAGAAAGGCCGCTAATCGTCATAGTGGCTGAATCAATTGCAGATTCCGCGCCGCTTTCCAGCGCGACCAAAAGTTCAACGCTTCCCATACATCCGCTTTCTTGAATCGCGCCAAGCGGAACGCTTGCGCTGGCCGTTTGGCTTTCGCGGCCAATCTCAAACTTTTGGCTTTCGCCTTTAAGGACAGGCTTTGTCTTCTCCGCGTCCAAATAGGCCTCACATACTATTTTGTATTGGACCGCCGCATCAAGAACAGGAATGTTCACGCCAAAAGAAACAAGCCCTTCGGCGGAAACCGATATGTCGTCCTGCGCCGCCTCGTAATAAACCGACTCGTCGCCGACTTTGACCGCAGTAAATTTATACGCGAATCCTTGCAAGTCCGCGCCGGCCATCTGCGGAAAGGCCGACTTGGAAATTGCCGGGCTGTTTGTCATTCCCGCGCTTGACGCGGGAATCTTATTCAAAGCGGCGGCAAGCTCCTCCGGAAAGGCGCCGCTTGCGAATGCTGTTCCCGCGACCGAAGCGTATTTTTGCGCGGCCGCCGTTCCACCAGAGCCGCCGGAATTTCCGCCGCTGCCGGTAAGTCCAAGGCCGCCCGCGCTTGCGTCGCGCGCCAAGTCGGAGCAAGAGGCAAAAACAAAAGAGAAAATGGCGAATGTCAAAAGAAAAATAATGCTTCGTTTCATCAAGCGCTCTCCGTCACAGCGTCAATCTCCAACATAATCGCAATTCCAAGCGGCGTTGACAATTTTGTCATTCTTGCCGTCAGAGTTTTCTATTACAATGGCGTCTTTTTGCGCGCTGGAGCCTTTGTAGTTCACAGTCCCTATTCCATATGAGGAGCAATAAAAAGCCTTGGCGCAAATTTTCACAACAGAAACAGGGATGGTTATGGTTTCAAGTTTTTTGGCTTCCCAGAAAGCGCTTTCTCCAATCTCAGTAACTCCGTCAGGTATCACTATGCTAGTGACCTGAGGCGGACCATAATTTAAAAATCCTGATGGGATTTTTTTCAAGCTTGCTGGAAGTTCCACGCTTTGCATCTTGTTGCAATATACGAAAAGGTTCCGTCCCAATTCTGTAACGCTGTCAGGCAAATCGATTGAAACAAGGTTACTCGCCCTGTCAAAGGCATTTTGCTCTATTTTTTTCATCGTGACATTCGATTCAAAAGTTATCGTCTTGATTTTAGAATTTGCAAACGCGTTGGCTCCGATAACTTCAACTTCCGCAGGAACAGAGAAAGAGCTGTCTACCTCATTTTTGTTGGAATACATGACAAGAGTTTTTCCGTCTTTTGAATACAGCGCGTTTCCGCTGTTCTTAAAATACGGGCTGTTTTCAGCCACGACAATGTTTGTCGGAGCATACATGAAGTAGTCGCCGTTTACGCTTGTCACTGTTGAAGGGATATATAAATTTTCAAGATGGCTGCAATCCCAAAAACTGCCAAGCGTCGTGATTCCTTCCGGCAAAAGCAGCTCGCAAAGGCCGTCGCAATTCTGGAATGACGGCAATACGGCAATTCCGACTGTTTGTGACATGTCAAGCTTTATTCTTGTGTCGTGTGAAGACTCGTAGGCGGCTTTTATGGCGGACACAATGGAAGAAACGTTATCGCTAGTAATCGAGCCTTCAACAGCCACCGTTCCCGAAGTTCCCGCAAGGCTCTGAATTTCAGAAATCGCTTTTTCAACATCGGCATAACCGACAATCTTCACTTCAAATTCTCCTCCGTAAGTCTTTCCGCCGCAAACGGCCGCAACGCAAATCGTGTAGCTGCCTACGGGAACGTCAAGCAAGGTCACGCTGTCAGTTCCAGTCGTGTAATAACTTTGTGGGAGCGTTTCGCCGTGGTATGTCACGCTGAATGTGTAAGAAACGTCGCTTGCGTTGGAGCTGAAGGTGAACTTCTTTTGCGCAAAGTCCTTGGGCAAAGCGCTTTTGTCAACCGTTATCGTTATGTCGTCGTAAAGGTCTTCCAATGACGCGCTTCCGCCGCTAACGCAAAGAGCCGCTTCGCCAGACGCGGCAGCCGCCACGCCGTATTTGTCGCCGTAAAAATATTCTGTAGCCGCTATTCCCGCGTTGCTTGCGCCAAAGCCTTGGGAAAATTCAACCGGCGCGGCATGCGTCGGAACGTCGTCGCTTGACACTCCGATTTTGGCCTTGCGCTCGCCCGACGCGTCCGTTGTTTTTAGAGCGCCCAGTATTTGGATTTTCGCGCCGCTGGAAAGATAAAGGTTTGAGGCGGCGGGCGAAGCGGCGGCTCCGTAGGTGTTCCCGTAAACGGTGACGGCGCCCTTTATTTTTAGCGAAGCGCCGCCGCTTGCAAAAATTCCTCCGGCGTACCATATGGCGTGGTTATGCTCCACAACGACGTCGCCTGCCAAAGTCAAATCGGCCGAGCCGCCAAGGTAAATTCCCGCGCCGCCCGCCGACGAAAAATCGCTTTCGTGCAAGCCGCCTGTCACGCGCAAATTTTTCAAGGTCACAGGAACCCTTGTTTCTATCTTAAGGGCGCGTCCGCCTTGTTTTGCGTCAAGCGCGGCGGCGGGCTTTGAGTCCGTTCCAAGAGCGCCCAAGCCTTCAATCGTTATCGAGCGCGCCTTTCCATCCAAATCAGAAGAAAGGTCCGCGCAGCCTTCCACGGTTCCCGAAACGTAAATTTTATAATCCTTGCCGGCGGCGCCCGTCGACTTTATCACCGCCACGGCCTTGTTCAAAGTTTTAAAGGGAGAGTAAGGGTTTCCGTCGTTTGAGTCGCTCTTGCCCTTGGCGCCGGAAATGCCAGTGTCGCCCACGTAAAAAAGCGTTCTAGAAAAAGCCGAAAGCGCGGCCTCGCCAACCTCAAGAGCGCCGCCCGACACCATCGCGCCGTCGGTTCCGCCAGACGAAAGCCAATAGTTTGTCGTCGCGCCGTCAAAGACATTGATTCCTTCCCAAAAGCCGAAGGACAAAACGCCGTCAGAATTGTAAAGGCGGATGTAGACGTCGTAATAGCCGCTTTGGATTGAAGCGACGTTTATCCCGAGCGTTGTTCCGACAACGCTTGCCTCAGGACTTGCCTCCTCCCATCGCGGATCGGAACATTCCACAGTCGCGCCTATTATCGTCGCAGGAACTGTCATCTCAAGCGCGACGCTTCCGCTTCCCTCCTTGCATGGAACGAGCGTAAAAACATGGTTAAAGACCTGCTCTTCTTTCTTAGGCTCAAAGCCGCAGGAATCCGTCATCATCGGAATTTTTGTGGCAGCCTCGCGCAAGCCGCAAGTTACCGTCCACTTTTCGCCCATCGCAAGCGAGATGGTAAACAAGCGCGCGGTCGCGGGCGTGTCTCCAAACTCGCCGTTTTCAACAAGTCCGGATTGGCTTGTGGCCGTGGCAAAAAATTCGTATTTTGTCATGTCGCCCGCGTCCGGCGCGGCGGACTTTAAAACGCCGTCTGCCTCTTGGCCGCAAGATAAAAAATTCGCGTCCGTAAAAAATGAAAGGGCCTTTTGCGGAACCGCGCTCGCGCTTGCAAGCGTTCCTCTAAACGTGACTTTTTTTGCGGGAACTTTGGAAGGATTAGAAGAATTTTGCGGAACAAGCGGAGCCTCGCCCGCCATGCCGGAACAAGCGAAGAATGCCAGGGCGGAAAAAAGAAAAAGCGCCGCTAGAAGAGAGCGAAACACGAGCCGCCCCCCCCCAGACAAGAGTATAGGTTTTCTTGAACATAACTTTTTTACCATAAAACTTTCTTTCTTAAGCCAAAATATTATACCCGACAAAGTTCGGCCTGTCAACAAAAGCGTCTTGCCGTTCCCGCATTTTTTCGCTATATTATTTAATAGTATGAAAAAACATTTCGCATTCACTCTTGTCACGCTGCTTTTGGCCGCAAGCCTTTTCGCGGCGGACGTTTTCGCAAGCCCGGCGGGCTACGGCCCCGACTGGAACGTAATCGTCAGCATTGACGAGCAAAGAACTTATGTCTACAAAAAAGGCGAGCTGGTCAAAAAGATGGTTTGCTCCACCGGCCTGATTGACGGCGACAACGACACGCCGCTTGGCGACTACATCATAAACGAAAGCGGCCAAAAGCGCGGAACTTCGTTCTTCTCAAAGCGCTTTGGCGAAGGCGCGCGCTGGTGGGTAGGCTTTATCGGCGGCGTGTATCTTTTCCATTCCGTTCCGATTGACGCGGCCGGAAACATCATTCCAGAGGAAGCCGAAAAATTGGGACAGCCCGCGAGCCACGGCTGCGTGCGCCTTAGCATGGAAGACGCCAAGTGGTTCTACGACACCGTTCCTGACCAGGCAAAGCTTCACATACAAAAAGAGCCAGCGGCAAAATAAACTAATTACAAACGGAGATAAAAAATGGCGAAAAAAACACCAATCACGCTTTTGGCGGGTTACTTGGGAGCGGGAAAGACAACGCTCCTCAACTACATTCTAAACAACCAAAAAGGCTACAAGGTTGCCGTAATCGTAAACGACATCGGCGAAGTCAACGTTGACGCTTCCCTCATTTCAAAAGAGGCCAACATCACCGACAGCTCAAGCTTGGTTCCGCTTACAAACGGCTGCATTTGCTGCACGCTAAAGACAGACCTTGTCCAGCAAATCGAAGGCCTAATCAAGACAGGAAAATTCGACTACATCTTGATTGAAGCCTCTGGCGTTTGCGAGCCAATGCCAATCGCGTCGGCCATCGAGCAAATCGACTCGGGCTACATCGACAACTTGGTCAGCGTCGTGGACGCGATGCGCCTTTCCACCGAGTTTGACGAAGGAAACGCGCTCCTCAAAAAGGACATGGAAGAAGAGGACATCGAGTCCCTTTTGGTCCAGCAAATCGAGTTCTGCAACACGCTTGTCATCAACAAGGTCGATTTGGTCAACGAGGAACAACTCAAGAAAATCCGTGCCGTCGTAAAAAAATTGCAGCCAAACGCGCGCGTTATCGAGACGACAAAGTGCGCCGTTGACCTTTCGCAAATTTTGGGAACAAACGAATTTGACTTTGAAAAAGTTTACGAAAGCGCGGGCTGGGTTGCCGAGCTTAACAAGGCCGACGCCGAAGGCTATGACGAAGACGAAGCCCGCGGCCACCATCACCACGACGACGATGATGACGACGATCACGACGAGCATGAGCATCACCACCACGACCATGTCGATGACGAGCATGACCATGACCACGAAGGCCACGAGCATCATCACCACCACGAGCACAAGCACGAAGGAGATTCAGGAAGCGACGACGACGAATACGGAATCGGAAGCTTCATCTACTACCGCCGCATTCCCTTTGACCGCCAAAAGCTGGACAAGGTTGCCAGCGCTTGGCCCAAGAACATCATCCGCTCAAAGGGCATAATGTGGTTTAACGACGAGCCTGACATGATTTACGTTTTGGAAACGACCGGCCGCCAAATCGTCGCCGGCATTTCCGGCCAGTGGCTTGCAACCGCTCCCAAGGCCGAGCAAGAAGCGATTCTTGCCCAAGACCCGGAGATGAAAAAGAACTGGGACGAAAAGCTTGGCGACCGCATGGTAAAGCTTTGCATCATCGGAACGCATCTGGACAAGGAAGCGATTTCAAAGCAGCTTGACAGCGCTTTGGCAAACTGATAGCGACTATTGAGGCGCGATAATATTAATCGCGCCTCAAAAGGAACGAGTCAAGGCCTTGATTGCCCGCGCTCGCAAGAGCGCAGTTGAATAAATTTCAACTAGCAAAACGGCACGTAGCGTAGCGCGCCTTGATTGCCAGCCCGCGCGAGCGGGCAGTTGAATCCATTCCTAATGCAAAATTAGTGAAGCGACATACCGTTCCTATTCCACAACCTTCATCGACTTTACAATTAAGCTGTTTCCGCCATCCTTCAAAATTTGTCAACGCTTTCGCGTTGTTGCTTAAAAAGAAATTATTGACATTTGCGCCTTCGGCGCATAGGCATCAACGATTTTTTTTCGCTTACTCAAACATGTTTATTTCCATCACATCATAAAAATTGCAATGCAAAGCCAAGGCCAAGGAATTGATTGTTTCTCCGCTGGCGCGATTTATGTCTTTTGCGCCGATTTCGTATTGTTGCAAAGTTCGCAAATTGACGCCCGACAACTCAGCCAAATATTTTTGAGTAAGTCCGCGCAGTTTTCGCAAACGCTGTAAATTCGTCTCTTTTTTTACTTTTTTTCTTTCTATCAAGTCGTTCATCACATCCAAAAATTTTTCTTGCGGAGCTTCGTGGAGGGGATGATACATATTCACCACTTGAGAAAACGGAACAAATTCGCGTATTTTTGCAAAAGAACGATTTGTCTCCCATTGGTAGTAGGCCATAATCCATCCCGCCCAATATTCCGGCGAACGCTCAAACCGAACAAAAGTTTTTTTGTCTGCGCTAAAGCCAACCCTATCAAAAATCGCCAAGGCCAATTCCGTTCCCGAACAACCGCAAACAAAAAGCGGAGACCCCTCCTCTATGGCTTTTGCAACTTTTGAGGCGATAAAAAAATCATAAAAAGAATCAGCGGAAAGCCCGCAACCGTTCACCGCAAAATCAACCGCAAACCCCATGTTTTTCATAACATTAGAAAGATAAAATTTATCGTAAGCGCGAATCATCTTTTTTCACCTCCTGCAAAATCATGTCACGAATATATAAACCTGAAATATCAGAATCTTCCAACAGCTTTTTATAATCCGCCCGAGCTTTTTCCATGCGTCCCAAACGCAAGGCGCAATACTTATTTCCTTGCGCAATCTCATAATTTTTGAATTTTATTTTTTCAAAAGAGCGTTCGCTTTTAAGAACAACCTGCTCTCCAAGTTTTCCAAGCTTCATGGCGTTTTGAAGCATTGCGTAAGAAATTTGATTTGACAAAAACGCTTGGGCAAAAGAAAAATACGAATCGTCCGCCCTATAGCCTTTTATAATGTCGAATTGAGATATGTCCAAAAGAAAATTGTTTTTTAAGTAATGCGCGCCTTGTCTCATAATCGCAGTATCCATATCAAAACGGCGATTAGCTACAAGAATCGCAAGCCAATGAAGCGTACAAAATTCCTTAGCCTGCAAATCCAAAACACGCAAGCCTTCTGTTTTTAATTCATAGCAGTTTGAAAAACCGTCATTGTTTGTAGGGCATGCCCATTCTTTTGCAAGCTCAATATTCTGCGTGCAATAAAAACCGCGGCCGTAATCATTGTAGGCTTTGCCCGCGCCAAAAACAGGTTTTGAGATTATCTTTTCTGAACCATGATACAAAAGGAGCTTTGACACAATTATTTTATACTTCTAAAGAAGTAGTTTTGTCAAGCCCCTTTTTCACATCACTTTTTCAAAAACAACTCCGCGCGAATCATGACCGTGTCCTGGTACCAGTCAATCAAAAGCGAGAAAATCTCGTCCTCGTAGCCGTCAAGGCTGACCTTGAATTTCCACACGGCGGCGGAATTGAATTTTTCGCGGGGAACGTCTTCCAGCGCCACCCAGCGGCCGTTGTACAAAATCTGGCACTTGGCGCGGTCCGAAAGGTCCATGCCGTTCTTTCCGTCGCGGGCGGAGACAATCAATTTAATCGGCCTGCTTTCGCCCGCCGAAAAGTTAATGTCAATCGACTTTTCTTCCTTGGTGACTTCAAAGTTTTCCCACCAAACGTAGGAACCTACGGCGACCTTGGCGCGATACATTCCGGGTTTTAAGAAAACCGGCTTTATGTGGTAGGCCTTTAATTTGGAAGCAGGCCGTTCGGCAGTCAAGCCTTTTTTGTCGGCCGCGCCTTCGACAAAGACGCGCGCCGAGCCTTCCACTTCCTTGATTTCCGTTCCGTTGGTAAAGAAAAGCGCGCGGGCGCTTATGTGGCTTGCGGGCGCGGAAGTTTGCGGCAATTTTATCGTCATGTTTACGGGCGTGTATATCGAGCGCAAAATGGTGCGGTGAACCCAGCCTTCGGTCCACAAGTACCAGGCTCCGGCCGCCGCCGCGCCGCACAAGACGAGCGCGACAAAAAAGTCCTTCCATACATTGCGCTTTTTTTTGTAAACGCCTTCCTTTAATTGGCGCGGGCTTATGACCATCTTGGCCAGCTCCACGCGGATGGCGTGCGCGTCGTAATGCTTAAGGTATTTTTTTACGATTTTAATGATTGGCTCAACGCTCTTAAAGCGGCGCTTGGCTTTTGGCGCCATCATCTTTTTTATAAGCTTGCAAATTTCGGGCGGAATGTTTTTGTTGATTTTACGCGGATCGACATACCTTCCCCTTCGCGCCTTTTCGTACATTTCTTCCTGCGTTTCCGCCGTGTAGGGCTTTTGGCCGGTTACCATTTCGTAAAGCATTACGCCAAGCGCGTAAATGTCGGCGCGCTGGTCCACGCCGCTAGAGTTCTTGAACTGTTCCGGCGGCATGTAGCTGGGCGTTCCCAAAACAACGCCGTCCTTTGTGGTCCTGTCGTCGGAATCGTCGCTTGCGATTCCAAAGTCTGTCACTTTAATCTCGCCGCGCTTGGAAAGCAAAATGTTTCCGGGCTTTATGTCGCGGTGGACGACGCTTTTTTTGTGCGCGAACCTAAGGCCGTAAAGGGAGTCTTGCATTACGAGCATAGCGACTTGCGGAGAAAGCGAGCCTTGCTTTTGAATCAATTTGTCAAGCGAAAGGCCGTCAACGAATTCCTCAACAATAAAGCGGCCGCCCGCCTCCGTAAAATAGTCGAACAAGCGGACGATGTAAGGGCTTTGCATTTCCAAAAGGATTTTGGCTTCCTTTAAAAAGCGCTCCTTGGCCATCGCGGAACCGCGCGTCATCAGCTTTTTTATTATGACGGCCTTCTTAAGCTCTGGATGCGTGGACTTGTAAATCGCGCCCATTCCGCCTTGAGCGATTTGTCCTTGAATCTTGTACTTTCCAATCATGTCAGGCGTGTCAGCCATTTTATTCCTCCACTGTCATTATACCATCATTCGGGTCGAATGTCTTGTCCGGCATGACGACCGCGATGTTTTGCTTTTTTGGGTTGTGAATCTGAACGTAAAGGCCGCCCTGCCGCTCCAAGTAATTTTCGGGAACGGGCCGGTGGCCGCCAATCGCGCGCGCCTCGACTCCTTTAGGCGGCTTGCAAAGCGCCGTTAAAATTTTATCCACGCCGCCAAGCCGAGCCTCGTCGTTGGCCGTCCAAGTAAGGCCGTAAACCGTTCTCTCGTCAAGCGGGGCCGCGACCAATTCTTCGCGGCTGTAAAAATCCATCGGCTCGGCGTGGCTTACAAAAAAATTGCCGGCGCAGGCGCAAAGGGGAAGCGCTTTTTCAAATTCGTAAACCGCGTCCAAAACTTCCTTTCCGTAAACGGCCATCATAAATTCAAAAACCATCCGCCCTTCATAGGCGAATTTCCTAAAGGGAAAATTCCCCTCGCCTTTTTCGTTGGCGATGTTTTCGTGGTTTCCCTTTAGGCAGTGGAAATTTTGGGGCCACAAATACTTGGCTTTCATGACGGCCAAAAGCGCGGCCAAGCCTTCCGCCATTTCCTCGCGCATCGGAGGCGAATCGCAAGCGCCGCCTTCAAAGGCGGACAAGGAAGCGGCCCAGCGCTCTTTTGCCCTTCCTTCGGCGTGAAGAATGTCGCCAACGCAAATGACGCGGACCTTGCTTTCCTCAAGCGCGTCAACGACTTTGGCGCCGTCCATCGCAAGCGGCGAGCCTTTTGCAAGGCCAAGACGCGCGGCGATTTTTGACAAATCGCAATTCAAGATATTGTAAATGAATTCGGGCCGCGCGTGGATGTCGGGAACGATTATCGTTGCAAGCGCGGACGAAGCGCCATTAGCGCCGCCCCTTTCGTCCAAAGCGCGAAAATCCAAAAGGCCGCCGGCGACGTCCGTTCCGGGAATCCGTTCCCTGTAAGAGGACTCTTCCGTGTCCAAGACAAAAAGAGCCCTTTTCGCCGCGTCCAAAATTTTCTTTTTGGACGGAAGCTTTTGATGCTTTGCGAGAAGAAGAAATTCGCCAAGGACTTTTGACCGGTTCACAGGAAACTGCGCCGCGGATACGATTAACCGAAAACCAAATTGGCCGAGCCAATCGTGATTTTGTCGCCGCGGCTAAGCTTTACGTACTTGTCCGCCGGAATGCGCTTTCCGTTCAGCAAAGTTCCGTTGGTGGAATTTTCGTCCTTAAGGTAGTAGTCGTCCTTGATTTTTTGAATCAGCGCGTGGTGGCGGCTGGCCAACTTGTTTTCAATGACGACGCTGTTGTCGCTTTCGCGGCCAAGCGTGATTTTTGCCACAAGCTGAATTTTCTGCTTGTTGAACATCAAGTACGAAACCGCTTTTGGGTCGGAAATCGCCTGAATGTGCTCGCCCACCGGGGAGCTTTCCATAATTGTAGAATCGTCCATAATAAATATTATAAACCCAAATTTGAATTTTTTCAAATTATTTTGTATAATGGCGGAATGAAAACAGCGGCAAAAAAATCGGCGAAAAAAACTTTGGTCATAGGCTCAACATGCGTTGACGTTATAATCCGCGTCCCCAAATTTCCCGCTCCCGGGCAGGACGTGAACACAGACGGCTCAAAATGGTCTTTGGGCGGAACGGCTTTCAACGTGGCAAAGGCCTTGCAAAAAGCCAAAAGCACCTTTGTCCTTTGCTCGCCGGTTGGAACGGGCGTCTACGCGGAATTTGTCGAGCGGGAATTAAAGCGGAACAAAATCCCGGTCTTCGCAAAAATCAAAAGCCAGGAAAACGGCGCCTGCTGGTGCCTTGTCAACGCAAAGAACGAGCACGCCTTTATTTGCGCCCACAAGGCCGAATACCTCTTTGACAAAAAATTCTACAAAAAAATTAATTTTAAGCAAGTGGACTCCGTTTATTTTTGCGGACTGGAAATGGAAGAAAAAACTTCCGAAGCCCAAATCGATTTCCTTTTGGAACAAAAAGCGCTCGCAGCCCAAGAAGGGCGGCCGCTGAACTTTTTCTTTGACCCAAGCGCCCGGATTTCCTTCATAAAAAAATCCCTTTTAAAAAAAATCTGGCGGCTAAAGCCGATTTTGCATTTAAACCAAAAAGAGGCCTTTTCCATCACCGGCCTAAACACAATTCCATCCGCCGCGGCCGCCCTTTTTAAGCTGACCAAAAACGACGTGATAATGACGACAGGAAAAAACGGCTCCTACATTTTTGAGGCCGCCGAGCAAAGGGGACAAAAAGTTCCTGGTGTGGCGGCGAAGGTTGTGAACACAATCGGCTGCGGAGACGCGCACCTAGGCGTTTGCGTCGCGCGCGTAAAGGCCGGCGACAGCCTTTTTGACGCGGTGATGAAGGCGAATAGATACGCAGCGCGCGTTGCCGAGACCGAGAAGGCGTCCTTGTAAAGGCCGCAAGGCAAAAAAACGGCCGCCCGCTAGCCTTTGTTTTCGACGATGTTTTTGGCGGCCAGCTCGAACAAGCGCTGGACCAGCTTTATGACTTCGTCGCGGGTGTCTTTGTCCAGCTCGCTCGCGGCCTTTACAATCGCTCCCGCCTGCTTGAACCAATCCTTCCCCAAATCGCTGTTGGTCTTGGCCCCGCCTGCTGTAATAACCTTGAACAGAGTTTCAACAACAAGGCTGCGCTTTTCTTTGGAAATGCCTTCCAGCCATTCGTTGAAAGTCTTGTAAAATAAATCGCTGGCCTTGTCAAAGCCTTCAACCGTCTTAAAGGAGCGCGGTCCAATAAACCAAGAAAATGGCTCGTGCTGCATCAAGCCTTGGGCGCCGCTTTGCACGACGCTATAATCCCCGGCGCGCCTAAAAATCATTCCGACAATCGAAAGCTTTGGATAGTAGGAATGCAAGAGCGGAAGGACTTTCTTTAGCCGCTCGTCTTCGATTATCTCCCGCCTAAAGCCAGGGCCGTCAAAATTGTACACGCGGTCAAGGCGCCGCTGAACCTTTGGCGCGACAAAGGCGCTTGAATAAACGGCGAGGTTTCCGCCCTTGGAATGTCCGCCGACCAAAATTTTTCCGCGCGTTTTTTTAGCCGCGCCTTCAAGGTAAGCCAAAGCGTCGCGCTGCGCGGGAACCGATTCCTCTATCGCAAGGTTAAAGTCTTCCTTCCAGCCGACGATTGTGTCGTCCGTTCCCCTAAAGGCGATAAAGGGGTTTGCGCTTAGGGCGCCTTCAAAAAAAGCCAACGCCGAAAACTGCTCCTCATTTTGCAAGTCGATTTTGCTTACGTAGCCGGAAGCGTAGATTTTTCCAAAGCGCTTTGAAGCGGCGCAGGCTTCCAAAAGGTTTACCGTTTGCCTTGAAATCAAGGCGCCCAAGTCGCTTCGCTTTTCAAAATCGTCGCTAGCCTTAAAGCGAGACCAAAGTTCCGCAAGCGAAATCTTTTTTCCAAAGTCAGCGGAAAGCAAAGCGTCAAAATTCAAATACGAAAGCTGGCACAAGACAAGGGCGTCAACGTCGCAAAAGGCGCTTTTTTTAAAAGACAAGTCTCCGCGCCATTCCACATAGTCGATTAAATTCATCGCGGCTCCAAATTATTTTTTTCTAAGGAACATTACGCTTAGCGGCGGAAGATAAAAGTCTCCGTCATAGTGGCATTCGTTTCCTGAAAGCAAGTCGTCAAAGTCGCCGCTTATGCCTTCAAAAGAGGCAAAACCATGGCCTGGCTTTATCGGAACCTTGTAGTCATACTCGCTTATGTTCAAGGCGACGACAATTTTCTCTCCGCAAGACTCGCGCTCAAAAACCAGCTGCTCTGCCGCTTGGAAAATTTGCCGGTAACTTCCGTAACGCAAGGCCGGAGAATTTTTCCTAGCCTCAAAGGCCTTTTGAATGCAGGAAGTCAACTCGTTCCATTCAGGCTTTTCAAAGGCGGGCCGCATCACCCAATGGTCTTCTTCGCTATAGCCCTCGACGCCCCACTCGCTTCCATAATAAACGCAAGGAAAACCTGGCAGTGCCGGCAAAAGGCTCCAGCCAAGCGGAACCAATTCCTTTCTGTCAACGGCGCTTTCAAAACGAGGAAAGTTGTGGTTGTCCAAAAAATTCATCATCGGAATGTTCTTGTAAATTCCGTCGGGACCAAACTGGCGGTTCAATGTGTAGGCCAGTTCAAAAATGTTGTTTTGGTTAAAGCTGTCGCAAATGGAATTGCGGAGCTCAATGTTTACGGCGCTTTGGGCCATTTCTCTTGAAAGAAATTGAGAGCATTCAATGCCGTCAAAAACTTCGGACACAAAGGCGATGCTTCCTCCCAAGCCCGCGCCCATTTCTGAGCAATACTTTCTAATGCGCTCGATGAATTTATGCGGCAAAAACTCTGTCATGCAAAGGTGCAGCCCGTCAAAGCGGTAAAGGTCTTCCCACTTTCTTATCGCGCCCAAAATATGCTCAATCACCTCATCGTTTTCAAGATTAAGCTCTGGAAAATCCCAATTGTCCCGCCAAGCCTTGTAGTAAAAGCCGTCGTTGCAAGGAGTGTTGCGCTTAAAATCTATTCCCTTGAACCAATCGATAAAGCGGGAGTTTTGCATGTTGTTGCGAACATCTCTAAAAGCCCAAAAGCCGCGCCCCACATGGTTAAAGAGCGCGTCAAAGACAAGGCGGAAACCATTGTCATGAAGGGCTTGGCAAACCTCGGCGAAATCCTCGTTGCTTCCAAGGCGGCTGTCCAGCGTGTAAAAGTCGCGGGTGTTGTAGCCGTGCGTGTCGCTTTGCAAGACAGGATTAAAGAAGATTGAATTTATTCCCAGCTTTTTCAAGTGGTCAATCCAATTCAATATTCTGTCAACGCGGCGCACAGGACGAGTGGCCGCGTTCCAAGTGTTTGACCAGTCCCACGAATTTTCGTGCGGAGCGCCGCAAAGGCCCAGAGGAAAAATTTGATACATCGCGGAACCGTCAAGCCAGCTAACGTTCATTTACTTGGACTCGATTTCTCCGCGCATTATTTTTCTGACAAGAACGCCGGAAGGCTGCAAGTCGCTTTCGGACCAGCCGCCCTTGGCGTCGCGGTCTTTGTTGAACTTTAAGTTTCCGGAGTCTTCGCCCTTGTTGTTGACAGACCAGTTGGCCCAAGAAACTTTTTCTTGCGCCAAAAGCTTCATCCAAGCCAAGGTTTCCTTTTCAAAAACTCCGCCGTCGCCGGACGCCTTTGTCGTTCCCCATTCGGTGACAAAGACCGGAAGGCCTTTTTTAAGAGCCTTTCTCAAAACATTGCGGCTTGAATTTCCGTGGCTTCCGGCGTAAAAGTGGAGCGTGTACATAATGTTCTTTTGTCCCTTAATCGGATCCTTGGCCGCGCTCATCAAGTCGCTGGACCAAACGGGAGTGCCGACCACGATTATGTTGTCGCAGTATTTCCTGATTATCGGAATGATTCTTTCGGCGTAAGGCTTGATGTTGCCCTTCCAAGTCACTTCCTTTCCGTTGGGCTCGTTGCAAATTTCGTAAATGATGTTGGGGTATTTTCCGTAGGCGGAAGCGATGCGCTCAAAAAATTCTTCGGCCTTCTTTACGTACAGCATGGGATCGCGCTCAGGCAAAACATGCCAGTCAACGATGACGTAAACGCCAAGCTCGATGGCCGCTTCGATCGAGTCAATCACCTTGCTGGCGATGGCCGGATTGTTTACGTATCCTCCGCTTTCGCCGGCGTACATCACATACACGAAATCTACCTTGCCGTCATGGTCTGAGTCATACTGGGTGAAATCCGCTAGGTCCTCCACCATTTTGCATGCTTCCACTACGGCAACTCCTACTCGCAAGTCATTTCCTTGGCGGTCGTTCGCTCCGTAGTAGGCCATGTTATGGCTCAGCGTGACCGGACCGTAAACATCAAAAATGGGATGGTATTTGCCGTTGGATTGATCCAAGAAATACTGCCCGGCAGACGGGAAATGCACATTGCCTATCTTGTTCACCTTGCAGTCCTCGGCGTTGCATAGCGAGTCCACTACGGCCTGCGTGTGAGCGGGCAGGAAAGACTTGTCTGCAAAGTTAATCATAATCACAATGCCGCGTGGCGCCAAATTCGGAGTGACACCCAATGTTTTCCGCGGACTGCGCATCTTCTTGGATTGCGTACGGAGCGCAGCAAACTCATCCGGAGTAGGTTCGTTCCCTACAACTTCGTACCAGCCCTCCTGGTTCATCTCTATTCGCTGTCCGT
>CADCBK010000024.1 GCA_902799665.1 uncultured Spirochaetaceae bacterium
AAAAAAAGCCGCAAGATTGGCTTTGAGCTTTAGACGAATAGCGGCACTACAATTGGCGGCGAGCCAAAAATTGTTTGCTGGCCGCATAAGCGGCAACATTACGGCGTTGCCGTTTTGCGATAAGAAATGATTTTCTTGCCCGCTCACGCGGGCGGGCAATCGCGCGCGCAACCAAGCTTGCGCGAACAGCCGTAATATATGGAGGTACATACAAATATGAAAGAGATCATTTACAAGAGCGACGCGCAAAGGCGTTTGGCCGAAGTTTTGGACGAGCTGAAAATCGAGGCGCGGTATTCACCTTCAGACGAACTTTTCGTCTTGCCAGAACAAGCCATAATGATTTACGAGGAAAAAATTCCCGACTTGGAAAAATACAAGAGCCAAGTTCCCCAAGAAAGAATTCTTCAAATCCATGCGGACGGCTCTTTGACAAACGAGCGCTATGAGGCAAGAATCAAGCGCTGCGACAAGTGCAAAAAATTCTTTGTGTTCGTAAAAGAGAAGGGGCAAAAGGGAGTTTTTTCTTGCCCTGCGTGCGGCTCAAGCGGCATGCGCTTTTTGTCCAACAACGCCCGCATTCCGGGCTGGTACGGCGAAAAAAAGCAAACGATTATCGACGAGCGGGAAGCGGAAGCCCATTTGGACGCCTGTACCGCTGAGTGCGAGGAAAACATCAGGCGCGTAATCAGCAAGCTTAAGGGCGGCGTCCGATATGTTGCGGCCACTGACGAGAAGGCCGCGCGGATTAAGGAACTTGCGAAGAAATATCCCAACATGGAAACGGTCATAAAATACATTTTGCAGTCGTTTGAAACCGCTTCGCTTAAAGCCAACCATGAAATCGCCTTTAAGCCAATCGTCTTGGTTGGCGGTCCTGGCTGCGGAAAGACTTCATTTGTTTCGGAACTGTGCGAAATTATAATGGAAAGAAAGGGGCTTAAAGTCGATTTGGGGAACGACACGGCGGCCTTCACTTTTTCAGGTTCGGATCCAAGCTTTAAGCAGGCGCGGCATGGCTTGATTATCGAATCTATGTTCGCTGAAAGCAAAGGCCAAGGCCCTTTAAAGAATCCCGTGATTCACTTTGACGAATTGGACAAGGTGAAAGGCGACCAGAATTACAGCGTGGAAACTTTGTTCTATTCCATTTTGGAACGGAGCACCGCCCGCCGTTTTTTTGACAACTACATCGGAATCAACGTTGACGCTTCGGGAATAAACTATATCTTCACCGCAAACAAGCTTGAAGGAATTCCCGCTCCAATCATAAACCGCCTTCGCGTGTTCAACATAGAAAACTATACCCACGAGCAGCTTAAGGAATGCGTAATCGACAATTGCTACAAGGCCTGGCTTTTCAACAACGAGATGGAGGCGCAATGGCTTCCAAAAGTTTTGTCATCATACATCAAGGAAAGAATTCTTGAGGAATGCCACGACGACCCGCGCAGCATCGAGGACGCGATAACGTCTGTCTTTTCGGCCACGCTTAGGGAAGACTCGGAAAGCGGCCACAAAATCGCGCTTTTTTCGCCGGATGAAATCTTTGCCGGCTGGAAAAAGTTTCGCGGCGCCAAGGCGATTTCCGGCCAGCGCTGGAAGCTTCCGCGCGGCTTTGTGAAGGAAGAAAAAGGCGGCGAAAAGAATTGCGTGGAAGGCTTGCTGGACCTTTTAGGCTCGGCCTAAAAAAGATTGCGCCGAGGCGATTCCAACGTCATCCAATCTTCTTTTTCTTTACGCGCTCAAAGAAAATTAACGAAAGAGTGATTGAAATCATTTCGGCGATTATAAAGCACCACCACACATTGTTTATCTTTCCAGTAAGCGAAAGAAGGTACGCGCTTGGAAGCAAGAACAAAAGCTGGCGCGCGATGCTTACAAACATGCTGTAGCTCGCGCTTCCCAAGGCTTGGAAAACCGAGCCAAGGCAAATGCAAACCGCCGCTCCCATAAAGCTGGGCGCGATTCGGCGAAGCGCCGGGATTCCAATCTCAAGCATTTTGTCGGAGGCGTTGAACAGTCCAAAAAGCTCTTTTGGAAAAAATTCAAAGAGCGAAACGCCGACAGCCATTATCGCGCAGGCGGCGATTATCGCGAACTTTATCGCGCGCTTGATTCTGTCCGGCTTTTTGGCGCCGTAATTGTAGGCGATAATCGGAACCAAGCCGCTGTTCAAGCCAAAGACCGGCATAAAGACAAAGCTGTTCAGCTTAAAGTAAACGCCGTAAACCGCGATGGCCGTGTCGGCGATTTCCTTGAACAAGCCCAAAATCAAGTTCATTGTGTAAGAAGTCAAAGAGCCCACGGCCTGCAAGACGATTGACGGCGCTCCAACCTTGTAGATTTGCAAAATCACAGTAGGGTCGGGCCTAAAGCCTTTTAGGCTAAAATGCACTTCATGGTTTACCTTAAGGTTAAAGGTTAGCGAAACGCAGGCCGCCAAAATTTGTCCGGCAACCGTGGCCGCGGCCGCTCCCGCGATTCCCATTTTGGGAAAGGGGCCAAGGCCAAAAATCAAGATTGGGTCAAAGATGATGTTAAAGACGGCGCCTGTCAGCTGCGAGGCCATAGTCCAAACCGTTTTTCCTGTCGCCTGCAAAAGGCGGTCGAACATCATTTGCCCAAACTGGCCAAAGCCCAAGAGCATGCAAATCGAAAGGTAAACGATTCCGTCCTCCACAATCGCTTTGTTTTGCGTTTGGCTTCTAAAGTAGGGCGGAACAAAAATGACGCACAAGAGCGCGAAGAAAATGTATGTGACCGCGGCCAAAAAAATTCCGTTCATCGCGCTCTTGTTGACGCCCTCTTGGTTCTTTTGGCCAAGGCGCATCGAAAGCAGCGCGTTGACGCCGACCGCCGTTCCAAGTCCAAAGCTGACCATGAGCATCTGAAAGGGAAAGGCCATCGACACGGCTGTCAAGGCTTCTTCGCTGATTTTAGAGACAAAAATGCTGTCGACGATATTGTAAAGCGACAAGACGAACATGCTTACCATCATCGGAAGCGACATGTTCACCAAAAGGCGGCCAACCGGCATGACGCCCATCTTGTTTTCCTGTATCGGTTTTTCTTGCATTCCGCCATTCTATAGGAACGCGTAATAAATATCAAGCGGACATAAAAAAAGAACGGCAGTGATCCTTGTTATCATTCTGCCGTTCTCCATATGTAATGCCGAATACTTATGATGCCATAATATTCAGAACTACTCAAAATTTTGCGAGAATTCGCGGCGCGAATTCTCGTCAACAAGAAGCGCTGCGTGCTTCTTTGTTAGTTCGCTAAGCGAACTTACCATTCCTTCTTGATGTCCTCGATGATGTTGGGCTCGCCTTCTTCCTTTGAGAAGAACTTGGCCTTTTTCATGTCGGGAATCAATGTGACAGTCTCGCCCAAGCGGAAAGCGGCGTTGGCCGTTGTCTTGGCGATGATGTTCTGACCCTTCTGAGTCGTCAAGTACAAGTGAGTCTCAGCTCCAAGGGGTTCCTTGTTGGTGATTTTCATCTGCATGGCGTTTTCGCCAGACTTTTCTGAGTACTCGATGTCTTCGGGGCGAATTCCAAAGTAAACTTCCTGTCCAACAAAGGCCTTTAGGCGCTTTTGCTGGTCGGCTGTGGGCACGATAGAGAAAGAGCCTTCGTCAACGACAACCTTTCCGCCTTTTTCGATTACCTTTACAGAAAGGAAGTTCATCGGCGGAGTTCCGATAAAGCCGGCGACAAACTTGTTGATCGGGTTGTTGTAGAGGTAGAGCGGGGCTCCAATCTGCTGGATTACGCCGTCTTTCATTACGACGATTTTGTCGCCGAGCGTCATGGCCTCAATCTGGTCGTGGGTAACGTAAATCATTGTGGCCTGCAAGCGGTTGTGAAGGGCCGCGATTTCGGCGCGCATTGTAACGCGGAGCTTGGCGTCAAGGTTTGAAAGGGGCTCGTCGAACAAGAATACCTTGGGGTTGCGGACGATGGCGCGGCCTACGGCTACACGCTGGCGCTGTCCGCCCGAAAGGGCCTTTGGCTTTCTCTTGAGGTACTGGGTCAAGTCAAGCTGCTTGGCGGCTTCTTGAACGCGGCGGTCGATTTCCTTTTTGTCCATCTTGCGGATCTTAAGGCCGAAAGCCATGTTGTCGTATACAGTCATGTGGGGGTACAAGGCATAGTTCTGGAATACCATCGCGATGTCGCGGTCCTTCGGCGGAACGTCGTTCATTTCCTTTCCGTCAATGAGAAGCTTTCCTTCAGAAATGTCTTCCAATCCGGCGATCATGCGAAGAGTGGTTGACTTTCCGCATCCTGAAGGTCCTACGAAAACGCAGAATTCCTTGTCTTCGATTGTGATGTTTGAATTGGTTACGGCGCGAACGTTTCCGTCGTAAATCTTTCCAATTCCTTTGAGTTCAACTTTAGCCATAATGGCCCTCCGTTAAATTATATTATAAAGATAATTTTACGGCGCTTTTTGACTTTTGTCAAATTTATTTTAAGGAAATTTGGGAAAATTTATAAAACTTTTGAGAATTCTTTTACGATTTGCGGAATCAGCGTGGCGATTTTTCCCGGAGCGCTCATTCCGCTGGCGTTTTTATGGCCGCCGCCCCCAAATTTTGCCGCCACCGCGCTGACGTCCACCTCGTCAAGGCTTCTAAAGCCGCCGGTGCAGGAGCTTTCGGTTTCCTGCCGCAAGAATACGGCGGCCTGGACCCCTTGCGCGCTCAAAAGGGCGGTGTAGAGGGCGTCGGAATCGCGGCCTTCCTGCCCATAGTTCTTTGTGTCTTCCATCGTTTCGTAGGTCAGCGCGAGCTTTCCGTTGCAGTAAAGCTCGGTTCTGGTTAAAAGCAGGCCCAAAAGCTTTCTGGTCGGCCAAGGCTTTCCGCCCGTGATGCGGTTGTAGATTTTGTTGGGGTTGGCCCCGTAGCGCACAAGCCGCGCCGCCAGCTCAAAAACGTCGGCCGAATCCTCGCGCAAGAACCTAAAAAAACCGGTGTCGGTGCTAAGGCCCAAGAACATTGTTTTCGCCGTCTCGGCGTCGGGCTTTCCGACAATTCCCTCGTAAAGCATTGTCAAAAGGCAAACGGCCGCGGGGCTTGTCGGGTCGATTACGCTTTGGGCGCCGGCAGGAGTTTCCGCCGTCTTGTGGTGGTCCACGATGAAGGTGTCAAAGCCCTTTACGCTTTCGCCAAAGTCGCCGAGCCTGGCAAACTCGGAGCAGTCTACGATCAAAAGGCCCGTTTTTTTCCGGTCCTGTTCGCTTAAAAATGGGATTTGGTCGGTGAAGCGGCGCTCGTATTGCCGAATTTCGGGGCGCTTGAAGGGGCCTGAATTTAGCAGAATGTATTCCTTGTTAAAGGCTTTTATGATTTCGGCCGCTATCAAGGAGCTTGAAACGCAATCGCCGTCCGGATCTTTGTGGCCGGCGACAATAAAGGCGTCGTGGCCCTCGATAAAAGCCCTAAAGGCGGCGATTTGCTCTGAGTCGATTATTTTCATTTTAGGGAACTAAAGTTCCAGCTCGACGGACTCGACTCCGTCAGTGGACTCAACCTTGTTCTCGTTTGCGATGCCCCAAATCTTGTCGTTGTGGTTTGTCGGAATGGTGAGCATTACCTTGAGGAAGTCGCCGCTCTTTTTAACGATTGTAACGTAAGGTCCGATTTTGGGAGGGCAGTTGCGAACCAAAAGCCTCTTGACTGTGTCGGGCTTGTTTTTAGCCCAGTCTTTGGGAATTGTTATCGTTCCCATCTTGTGGCCAGCCTTGCCGTAAATGACTGTGTAGGCCTTGGCCGAATCCATCACTTTATAAACAGGCGCGCTGTAATAGGAAATTTCAGACTTTTTGTGCCCGCCGGCGTTTTCCGCGCAAAAGGCTCCCGCCAATGCAAAGGCGGCCAATCCGATTGCGGCAAATATTTTTTTCGCGTTCATAAAAAAACCTCCGTGTGACTTTGTCTATGATAGCGCGCAAATCTTTTTTTGTAAAGCGAATTTTTTTCTTGCCGATACTTGACGATTCCCCCTTAATTTTATTACTTTATAAGTATGGAAGAAAAAGAAGAAGAAAACAAAGAGCGCGAAGAAGTTCAAGAAAACGCTCAGAATAGCGAAGAAACGCAGGAAAACGCGGAGTCTTCAAGCAAAGAGGGCGGGGAGGACGCCGCCGCTCAGCCTGAGGGCGACAGTTCCGCCGAGGAAGAAAAAGAGCCGACCCCGGAAGAGAAAATCGCGGCTTTGGAAAAAGAGAACGCCGACCTTAAAGACCAGCTTTTGCGCCGCGCGGCCGATTTTGACAACTACCGCAAGCGCACGATTAAAGAAAAGCAGGACGCCTACGACTACGCCAACACCGCGCTTTTGCAGGACTTGCTGGACAGCCTTGACAACCTTGACCGCACGGTTGAGGCAGCCGAAAAGGCAGACGACCCCAAGGCAATCGCCGACGGAGTGAAGATCATAAGCTCGTCGCTGATTTCGATGCTGGAGTCAAAGTACAACTTGACCGCCTTTGGCCAGGCCGGAGAGGACTTTAACCCCGACATGCACGAGGCGATCGGCAGCTGCCAGGACGAGGTTGAAAAGCCGGTCTTGAAGGAAGTTTATCTTAAGGGATATAAGTTGAAGGACAGGGTCATCCGTAACGCAAAGGTTATGGTGACAATGCCAAAAGACAAGTAATATATAGAAGAATAGGAGAATAATTATGGGAAAGATTATCGGAATTGACTTGGGAACGACAAACTCTTGCGTAGCCGTAATGGAAAACGGCGAGCCGGTCGTCATCCAAAACGCTGAGGGCGGCCGCACAACCCCCTCAATCGTAGGCTTTACGGCCCAGGGCGACCGCATTGTCGGAGCGCCGGCCAAAAACCAAATGGTCACAAACCCAAAGAACACGGTTTACTCAATCAAGCGCCTTATCGGCCACCGCTACAGCGAGTTGACCGGCGAGGCCGCCAAGCTTCCTTACACAATCATTGACAACGGAGCCGACTGCCGCGTCGAGGTCACCGACAACGGCGCCCAAAAGCAGTTCAGCCCCCAGGAAATTTCGGCCTTCATCTTGCAGAAGATGAAAAAGACCGCCGAGGACTACCTTGGAAGCGAAGTCACCGAAGCCGTAATCACGGTTCCGGCCTACTTTAACGACAGCCAGCGCCAGGCAACGAAGGACGCCGGTAAAATCGCCGGCCTTGACGTAAAGCGCATCATCAACGAGCCTACGGCCGCCGCGCTCGCCTTTGGCTTTAACAAGGACCAGAACAAGGAAAAGACAATCGCCGTCTACGACTTGGGCGGCGGCACCTTCGACATTTCAATCTTGGAATTGGCCGACGGCGTCTTTGAAGTTAAGTCAACAAACGGAAACACCCACCTCGGCGGCGACGACTGGGACCGCCGAATTATGGACTGGCTCGTCGACGAGTTCAAGAAGGACACAGGCATCGACCTTTCAAAAGACCCGATGGCCTTGCAGCGCCTTCGCGAAGCCGCCGAAAACGCCAAGATCCAGCTTTCGGCCCAGACTTCAACAGCCATCAACCTTCCGTTCATCACCGCCGACGCGACAGGCCCCAAGCACTTGCAGAAGAACCTTACTCGCGCCCAGTTTGAGCAGATGACCGAAGACTTGTTCGAGGCCACAAAAGAGCCCTGCCGCAAGGCTTTGGCCGACGCGGGCATCACAGCCGACAAAATCGACGAAGTCCTCTTGGTCGGCGGTTCAAGCCGCATGCCCAAGGTTCAGGACGTAGTGAAAGAGCTTTTTGGAAAAGAGGGAAGCCGTTCCGTCAACCCCGACGAAGCGGTTGCCATCGGAGCGGCCGTCCAGGGCGGCGTTTTGCAGGGCGACGTAAAGGACGTCGTTTTGCTTGACGTAACTCCGCTTTCTTTGGGAATCGAAACTATGGGCGGCGTAATGACAAAGCTCATCAACCGCAACACTACGATTCCGACAAAAAAGAGCCAGGTATTCTCCACAGCCGCCGACGGCCAGACCGCCGTCACAATCCACGTATTGCAGGGCGAGCGCGAGATGGCCGACCAGAACCGCACCTTGGGCAACTTCAACCTTGACGGAATTCCAGCGGCCCCCCGCGGCGTTCCGCAAATCGAAGTCACCTTTGACATCGACGCCAACGGCATCGTAAACGTAAGCGCCAAGGACTTGGGAACAGGAAAAGACCAGCACATCACAATCACTTCTTCTTCCGGCCTTAGCGAAGAAGAAATCAACAAGATGGTAAAGGACGCCGAAGCCAACGCCGCCAGCGACAAGGCCAAGCGCGAAGCCGTTGACGCCAAGAACGAGGCCGACAGCTTGGTTTACCAGACAGAAAAGTCCCTCAAAGAATTGGGCGACAAAATCAACGGAGCCGAAAAGCAAAAGGTTGAGGACGCTGTCGCCGAGCTTAAGAAGGCTTTGGAAGGCGGAGACACTGCCAACATCAAGGCCAAGACCGAAGCCCTAAAGCAGGCGTCTTACAAGATCGCCGAAGAGCTTTACAAGCAGCAGCAGGCTTCTGGAGCGGCTGGAGCCAATCCTGGCGCCGGTCCCAATCCTGGAGCTGGAGCGAACCCTAACGCGGGCGCTTCCGGCGGAGCGGCTGGCAGCGGCTCTGGCTTTGACAAGGGCAGCGCCGAAGACGTGAACTACGAAGTCCACGACGACAAATAATAAATCAACACGAGCGAACTATGTCTGCAAAACGCGATTATTACGAAGTATTGGGAATAGAGAAGAGCGCCTCGATTGACGAAATCAAAAGGGCTTACCGCAAGCTGGCCGTAAAGTACCATCCTGACCGAAACCCAGGCAACAAAGAGGCCGAGGAAAAGTTCAAGGAGGCCACCGAAGCCTACGAAGTCCTTTCCGACGACAAAAAGAGGCCGATTTACGACCAATACGGCTTTGCCGGCCTTGACGGAATGGGTTCAGGCGGCGGAGCCCAGTATTCGCACGCCTTCCATGACTTTTCCGACTTGTTCGGAGGAATGGGCGGCGGCTTTGGAGACATATTCGACAACATTTTCGGCGGCGGCTTTGGAGGCGGCCGCGGCCGCCAGACCGACAACGACGGCGCCTCTTTGCGCTACGATTTGGAAATCACCTTTAAGGAGGCGGTTTTTGGCGTAAAAAAGGACTTGCGCTTTGCCCACAACGCCGCTTGCAAGGCTTGCAACGGAACTGGCGCCGAGCCCGGAACCGGCAAAAAGACTTGCCCCGCCTGCAACGGCATGGGCCAAATCAGGCGCTCAAGCGGCTTTTTCGCCGTCTCGCAAACCTGCCCCCAATGCCACGGCAGCGGTCAGATAATAGAGCATCCTTGCAAGGCTTGCCGCGGAACCGGCTACGAAAAGGAAAACAAGGTCGTTTCGTTTACGATTCCGGCCGGAATTGAGGACGGAAAGCGCATCGTAATCCCCAAGCAGGGCGACGCGGGCCGCAACGGAGGCCAGCCGGGCGACTTGGTCGTCGTCGTGCATATTGAAAACGACGAATGCTACGAGCGAAGCGGAAGCGACTTGTATTGCGCGATTCCGATTTCTATGAGCCAAGCGGCCCTCGGAGCCACGGTCACGATCACCGCGCTTGACGGCCGAAAGATAGACATTCCGATTCCGGCCGGCTGCCAAAACGGAAAGCTTTTGCGCGTCCGGGGGGAGGGAATAGCTTCCGCCTCCAGAAAGGGCGACTTGTACATAAAAATCATGGTCCAAATCCCGGCCAAGCTTAATTCAAAGCAAAAGCAGCTTTTGGAAGCCTTCGCCGAGGCCGAGGCCGCCACAAAGAGCCCCGCGCTTCTAAAACTTTCAGAACTCAATCGCTAACCCGCCCCTGCCGTTTCGGTTATTGGGGCGAAAGACTGGCGAACAGTAAAAAAAACGCGCAGCGGGGTTCCAGCCGACGCAAACATAGGACACGTTAAGCTAATCGCTCAGCCCTAAAAGTACCTCGTTTGCGGGCGGTTTGGTTCCCGCGAGAGCGTTTTTTTGTTTGTCTTTCATTTTCTTTGGCCCACAATTTTTGCGCTTTTTTTCCCCTTTTTTGCCGATAATGTGTTATAATAGTCTGAATTCTTTTCAGGGGATTTTATGCTCAAAACAAAAAAACTCTATGTGTCCATAGTTTCAAACATTCTTGCGGTCGCGCTCTTTATGATCGTTTCGCGCTTCATCCTTCCTCCGGTTACAGACGGAATAGAAAGGGCTTACTTCATCATACTGGAATTTGTCCTGCTTTTGTTCAGCTTGACAATCCTGTCGGTGGCCGCGATAGCGCTCAACAAAAAGCTTGAAAGGGATGTGCTTCAAAAGACTGAAACTAGGTTCATGCAGGAATTCATAGACGCTTTGCGCTTTTGCTACTCTTTGGACGACTTTTATGAAATCGTCAAGCGAATATTGGAGCGAAAGGCTGACTGCTCCGTTTTGTACATCGATTCCGAAAAGGACTACGTCCTTTATTCTTCAACGGACTTGCTCACAAGCGACAAAAAGACCGTGACGACGCTCAACCAAAACTTTCCGGCCTCGTGGCAGGACGGCTACCACTTTATCGGAGACAAGCTGGGCGTCGTTTCGTCTTACAAAAAGGCGCGAGGCTTTTTCCTTTGCGCCAACAAGCACCACTTCTTCATTTTTTGCCGCTACACCCGCCTCTTTGACACCGGCATATACAAGGAGCTTTTTGATGAATTCGTCCGCTTTAGAAAAAGGGCGGAGACTATCGCGAACCTTTCCGAAATAGCCTCGCTTTCAAAGGACTGGGAGCAGCTTGCCGAAACTCAAAAGCTTTTCTTGCCGCAAGTCCTTCCAGAGCCGCACCGCCTGCGCCTGGCCGCCTACTTCCGCCCGCTTGTCAACGTTTCGGGCGACTACTACACGGCGCTGCCGATTGACAAGCACAAGACCCTTTTGATGCTTGGCGACGTTTCGGGAAAAGGCTTGCCGGCCGCCCTTATCATGGGCTTGGTAATGAACACGGTGAAGATTATGGAAAACAAGGAAGACTTGGTTTCCATCGTATACGCGATTGACAAGGCGATCAAGAGCATGAAATTGCAGGACAAGTACACGGTTCTCTTTATCAGCGTCGTTGACACGCAAAAGATGACGATCCGCTACGTAAACGCGTCGATGTCCGACCCCTTGATCATCACCAGGGCGCCGGACGGCTACACAATCAAGCCGCTTAGCTCAAACTGCGGCGTTGTCGGAATCATCGACTTGGACAACGTTCACATGGACGAGCAGCGCCTTTTCCGCGACGACTTGATTTTGTTCGCTTCGGACGGCGTTTCGGAAGTCATGAACGAGGAGGGCGTTGAGTTGGGCGACACTGACTTGTACAAGCAGACAATCACCAAGAGCGCCGCCAAACAGCCGCAGGAATTCGTGGACGACGTTGTAAAATTGATTTTTGACTACAAGGGCGAGAACAAACTTCACGACGACATTACAATGATGGTTACAAAGGTGGTGGGCTGATGATTTACATAATTTTGAATATTGGAATTGCCGCTTACTTGACGTGGGCTTCGTTCAACGTCAACACAAAGAACATGAGGAACGAAAATTCCCTCGTTAACATAGTGCTGCTTTCGGCCGTCACCGCCGTCTTGACTGTCGTGACGATGGCGATGATTTTCTGGGGCCCGGAGCGCTTCACCGTCTTCTTGGAGCACGCCATGCTCCTCTTGGTAGGAATCATATACATCGCCATAGCCTTTTATTTCTTGGGGAACTCGTTCAAGCGCGGCCGCTTTATGACTTTCCTTGAAACGCTTTTAATACTCGCGGCGCTCTATGTGTCTTCGTCCAAGATTACGGTAAGCGACTACACCCGCTTTGGATACGGCTCCGAGCTTTTGTTTTCGGGCGAGCTAGCTTCGTTCTTCCCATATACATGGGAGAATTTGTATTTCGCGCTTTTTGTTTTCTTCCTGCCGGGAATGAGCGCCTTGATTATGCTTCTTAGCGCTGAGAACGCCAATTCAAGGCAGAACTTCCAGCGCGCGGTTTTGTTCGCGGGCGCGCTTTTGTTCGCGTGGATTTCAAGCTTCGCCTTGGTCTACACTTCAAAGATGCTTCCGATGACGATTTCGCTTTATACGGGCGTTCTCGCGATTTTCGTCACTTTCTTGACCCGCATTTCGGTTCAGGACAAAATTTACGACAGCCTTACGCTCTTTTCGGGGCTCTTGGTCAACGTCATAAAGTACGCGCTCCCCGCATTTGTCGGAGCCTTGTTTTTTGTAGGCTTAAGGCCGATTTACTCAGGCTCAAAAAGTTTGTACACGATTGTTGTTTTCATCGTGTCTGTGGCCGTGATTTTCGCGGGCCGCCTTTTCGCCGCAGCCTTCTCAAAGCTTTCGACATTCCGCTCGTCAAACTACGGCGCGGCTTTTGAAGCCGACTTGGCCGCCATCGACTACAACGACGAAACCGGCGACATATGCAAAAAGCTTTTTGAAATATTCCAAAACCGCGCCAACGTCGGCTCGATGAAAGTCTTGATCGCCGGCGGCAACAACGAGCTTAACACCGTCTTTGCAAGCAAGGGCTCAAAGCCGACTTTGAGCAGCCTTGACCCCGGCCTTGAGGCGATCCGCGAGCAGGACATCAACATCTGCATGAAAAACCAGGCCGAAGGAATTTTCGCGCTTGAGCAAAAGCAGGCCGAAATCAACGCCTTCTTTAAGGCTGTCGGCGCCGAAGTCTTGATCATCCTAAACGAAGGCCACCACTTGGTTGGCGTCATAGCTTTGGGCGAAAAGCGCGGCGGCGCCAGCTACGACGAGTACGACAAGCAAATCTTTGACAAATTCTATTCCTACTTCTTTGTTTTCGGCTACTACATGTCAAACATCGCCAACGCTTCCGTCGTAGGAACAGTAAACCGCGAAATCCGCATGTCGGCGCAGATCATCACTTCAATCCAGGAAAACATGGATCCCGTCGAAAACCCCAAGATGGACGTAGGCTACCTGATGGTTCCCGCCCACAACATCGGCGGAGAATTCGTTGACCTTATCCGCTTGAACGAAAACCGGCATATTTTTGTAACCGGCGCCTTGAGCGGAAAGGGCATCTCGGCCTCTATGAGCATGGTCATCTTAAAGTCGATCATCCGCACTTACCTTAACTCGACCCATGACTTCAAGAAGCTTGTTTCAAAGATCAACCAGTTCATCCGCTTTAGCTTGCCCAAGGGAACCTTCTTTGCAGGCATTTTCTGCTTGATGGATTTTGAGACCGACACGCTGTATTACATCAACTGCGGAATTCCGACAATGCTCTTGTATACGCGCGCCTACAACAACGTAATCGAAATCCAAGGAAACGGCTACGTCTTGGGCTTTGTAAAGGACATCAGCCCGCTCCTTAAGGTAAAGCAAATCAAAATGAACGCAGGCGACGTCATCGCAATCAGCACGGCCGGCCTCATCAACAGCCACTCGCTTCGCGGCGAACAGTACGGAAAGGACAGAATAAAGAAGTCCATGACCGACAACTACATGTACAGCGGAATGCGCATGTGCTCGTTCTTGTTTGACGACCTAAAGCGCTTTATGGCCAAGGAACTTGACGACGACATCACGGTGATGATGATTCGCTACCTTGACAAGGACAGCCAGACTGTAAGCGACGACGAAGAAGGGGAGGCCAGCGGCACTACAACTGGTTCTTGACCAAAACGGTTTGCTAGCCGCATACGGTCGGGCACACCCGCCGTTTTGCTTTAAGGAAACTATCTACTGGCGCTCTTGCGAGCGCTAGGCAATAAGCCGCATTATTTGGAGGCAGAAAAATGGAAGCGTTGACAATTACAGAAAAAAAAGGCGCCAACTACATTCTTCTTGAATTGAACGGAGCCATTAACTCATACACTTTGGCGGAATTCCAGGGGCGGGTCTATTCGATAATACAAGAGACCAACCTTGTTCTTGACCTTTCCAATGTGTTTGAAATCGACTCGTCTGGAATGGGCGTTTTGTTCGCCGCCTTTAACGACGGCCGCGAAGCCGGAAAGCGCCTTTACCTTATGAACATGTCCCCGCAGGCCCAAAAAACGGTCAGCGACACCGGCTTTTTGGACGCCTTTGACGTCATCAGTTCTGTTACCGAAGTAGAGTAGCGGCAAAAAAAGCAAAAGAAAGCCTAAAATTGCTTGTTAGCCGCATGAGCCGCAACATTCGCGCTCGCAACCAAGCTTGCGCGAACAGCGGTATTATCGTGCCGTAACAATGCCGTGAAAATAATCACAGTAAACCGCCTGTTTGGGGCGGTTTTTTTATTGGCGGTGCAGGATTTAGGGCATTTTGGTTAGCATATGCTAATTATTGCGGTTTTTTAGTGAAAAAAATCACAGTATATCGCAAAAATTGTAAATTTCGCGCGAATTCTTCATATATATTGACGTTTGCTTATTAACAAAATCTGAATATGGGTTTATACTTTAATTTGAATTTATTGTATCCTTGGGCTTATTGTCTTTGGACGCATAGTTTCAAACTATAACACGGGCCAAGTAGGATCAACGGTAGCCTACGCGCTCACTTTAAGGCAGTTGGCTTCGGAAATCGTAGTCATTGACATCATCAAGGAAAAGGCGATGGGCGAGGCGATGGACATTCGCCAGGCCACTCCCTTTGTAGGCCCCATTTCGGTTCGCGACGGAGACTACGAGGACGCCAAGGGCTCCGACATCGTCATCTTCACTTCCGGAGTTGGAAGAAAGCCCGGCCAGTCGCGCCTTGACCTTACCCAGACCAACGTCGACATCACAAAGTCTGTAATTCCTTTGATCACAAAGGCTTGCCCCAACGCGCTTTACGTAATCGTCGCCAACCCTGTTGACATTTTGACATACCAGTTCGTAAAAACTTCCGGCATTCCCGAAAGCCGCATTTTCGGAACCGGAACTTTGCTTGACACGGCCCGCTTCCGCGCCCGCATCGCCGAGACTTACAAGGTAGGCGCGACAAACGTTCACGGCTACGTCTTTGGCGAGCACGGCGACTCTTCTTTCGTTCCGTGGTCTTTGGCTAACATCGGCTCAATCCCGGTAGACAGCTTCGCCAAGTCTTTTACCGGCGACAAGCTTCCCGACTTTGACAAGAACGACGTTGAGGACTACATCAGAAAGTCTGGCGGAATCATCATCAACGCCAAAAAATTCACCAACTACGGAATCGCCGCCACAACGGCCGACTTGGTCGAGGCCTTGAACTACCACACGGATTCTGTCTTGACAATCTCTTCAATGATGAACGGCGAGTACGGCATCAGCGACGTTTGCCTTTCAATCCCGACTTTGGTCGGCTGCAACGGAATCAAGGGCCACATCGCCACTCCGCTTGCTGACGACGAAGTCGAAAAGCTGCGCCACTCGGCCGACTGTCTCAAGGACGTCATCAAGCAGGTGAATTTCTAAGGAGCGGAAGCGTGTCATTCCCGCGCTTGTCGCGGGAATCTTTGGACAAAAGATTGTCGGGGCAGGCCCGACAATGACACAAATGAGGAAAAACTATGGCAGAAAAATTTAGAATTGAACACGATTCAATGGGCGAGATGAAAGTTCCCGCCGACAAGTATTGGGGCGCCCAGACTGAGCGCAGCCACGAAAACTTTGAGATTGGCGTTGGAATCGAGACGATGCCGCGCGAAATCACAAAGGCTTTCGGCTACCTCAAGAAGGCTGCCGCCATGGCCAACAACGCTCTTAAGCCGCAAAAGATGACCGCCGAAAAACTCAAGGCCATCTCAAAGGCTTGCGACGAAGTCATCGAAGGAAAACTCAACGAGCACTTTCCGCTTGTCGTATGGCAGACGGGCAGCGGCACGCAGAGCAACATGAACGCCAACGAGGTCATCGCCAACCGCGCCAATCAAATCGCGGGCAAAAAGCTTTGCCACCCCAATGACGACATCAACATGAGCCAGTCGTCCAACGACACTTTCCCCACGGCGCTCCACATTTCCGCCGTCTACGCGATCGAAGACAAGCTCTTCCCGGCGATCGACACTCTTACCGCGACTTTCAAAAAGCTTGAAAAAGAAAACATGAAAATCGTAAAGAGCGGCCGCACCCACTTGCAGGACGCGGTTCCGATTTCATTCGGACAGGAAATCTCAGGCTGGAGGACAAGCCTTGAGCGCGACCGCAAAATGCTTGAAAGCTCTTTGCCTTACCTTAAGCAGCTGGCCCTTGGCGGAACCGCTGTCGGAACGGGGCTCAACGCGCCCAAGGGCTTTGACAAAAAGGTCGCCGAGTGCGTCTCAAAGTTGACCGGAAAGAAATTCGCCACGGCTCCCAACAAGTTCCACGCGCTTACAAGCAAGGACGAATTGGTCTTTGCCCATGGCGCGATCAAGGCTTTGGCCGCCGACATGATGAAGATCGCCAACGACGTCCGCTGGCTTGCTTCAGGCCCGCGCGACGGTCTTGGAGAAATCCGCATTCCCGAAAACGAGCCCGGCTCTTCCATCATGCCTGGAAAAGTCAACCCGACCCAGTGCGAGGCCGTCACGATGGTGGCCGTGCAGGTTATGGGAAACGACGCGGCGATCGGCTTTGCCGCAAGCCAGGGCAACTTTGAGCTTAATGTCTTCATGCCTGTAATCGCCTACAACTTTATCCAAAGCGCGCGCCTCTTGGCCGAAGCGATGCTCAGCTTCAACAAGAACTGCGCGGTTGGAATAAAGGCCGACAAGGCCAAGATGAAGCACAACCTTTACAACTCGCTCATGCTTGTCACCGCTCTCAATCCCTACATCGGATACGAGAACGCGGCCAAGACTGCCCACAAGGCTTTTGACGAAAACATTTCGCTCAAAGAGGCTTGCGTCGGCTTGGGCTTCTTGACGGCCGCCGAGTTTGACAAGGTCTTCAAGCCGGAAGCCATGGCCTTTCCTAAATGACAACGACAAAAAACAATAGATAAGGAAACTTTATGGAGAACACAACTTATTCATACTTTCCCGGGTGCACGCTGAAGAACAAGGCCAAAGACCTTGACGCTTACGCGCGCGCTTCGGCGGAAGCTCTGGGATTTTCGCTTGAGGAAATCCCTGAATGGCAGTGTTGCGGCGGCGTTTACCCGACGGCCGCGGACGAAGTGGCGCAAAAGCTTTCTTCTGTCCGAGCCTTGGCGGCCGCCCGCGACGCTGGACGCGAATTGGTGACTCTTTGTTCCGCCTGCTACAACGTTCTTAAGCAAGTGAACGCCGACATGCAGAACAACGAGTTCGTCAGCTTTAAGGCCAACAACTATCTTAAGAAGGACGGAATCGAATACCACGGCGAGGCCAACGTGGTCCACTTTTTGGAAGTCCTTCGCGACAAGGTGGGCTGGGCCAATGTCAAGGCCGCCGTCAAGAATCCGCTTGCCGGAAAGAAAATCGGCGCCTACTACGGCTGCCTGCTTTTGCGCCCGGCCAACGTCCTGAAATTTGACGATCCCGAAAATCCGCAAATCTTGGAAGACTTCATCAAAGCCATCGGCGCCACTCCGGTCATTTACGCGCAGCGAAACGAGTGCTGCGGCGCCTACACGATGTTCGACGACAAGAGCATTCCGCAAGAGCGGGCGCAAAAAATCTTGGCCAACGCCAACGACATGGGCGCCGAGCTTTTGGTCACCAGCTGCCCCCTCTGCAAGTACAACTTGATTAAGAACAAGGGCGAATCCGGCCTTGACGTGATTTACTTTTCTGAATTGCTCGCCGAGGCTCTTGGCGTGAAGGAAAAGGCCTTGAAAATGATTAAGGAGGAAAAAATTGCTTAAGTCTGAAGTGGAACAGCTTAAGGAAGAAATCCTTAACGTCAGCGGCGTCAATCCCAAGAAGTGCATGATTTGCGGAAAGTGCTCCGGCACTTGCCCCAACTACGGCGCGATGGAATGGCACCCGCACCAGTTTGTTCAAATGGTCGAGAACGGCGAGATTGAGCCGCTTCTTTCAAGCAAGTCGATTTACGCTTGCCTCAGCTGCTTTGCCTGCCTTGAGCGCTGCCCGCGCCAGGTTGAGCCGGCAAAGCTTGTTCAAGCCGTTCGCGACGTTGTGGAGCGCAAGCGCGGTCCGCATCACTTGCAGGCGGAGGACGTTCCTTCCTTCTTGGACAAGGAAATCCCGCAGCAGGCAATCGTCAGCGCCTTTAGAAAATACAAGAAATAGGAGCAGGGACAGATGGAAAGAATTGGTGTTTTTGTATGTCACTGCGGCACTAACATTGCTGGAACAGTAGACGTAGCGAAAGTCGCGGAAGAATTGGGAAAGGTTCCCGGAGTCGTTTATTCGACCCACTACACTTACATGTGCTCTTCCGCCGGACAAGCGATGATTGAGGAGCGCATTAAGGAAGACAAGCTTACGGGTGTCGTCCTTTGCTCATGCTCTCCGCGAATGCACGAAAAAACCTTCCGCGCTTGCGCCGAACGCGCCGGCCTCAACCCCTACAAGGTCGAGGTGGCCAACATTCGCGAGCAGTGCTCATGGGTAATGAAGGACATGGCGGACGCGACCGAAAAGGCCGTCGCTTTGGGAAAAGCCGCCATCGCTAAATCTATATTGGACACTCCGCTCACTCCGGGCGAAACTCCGATGACAAAGAGAGCCCTTGTAATCGGCGGCGGAATCGCCGGCATTACAGCGGCGCTTGACATCGCCGAGGCCGGCTTCCCGGTTGACTTGGTGGAAAAAAAGCCGACGGTCGGCGGAAAGATGGCCATGCTGGACAAAACATTCCCGACCTTGGACTGCGCCTCTTGTATCGTAACTCCGCGAATGACGGAAGTCGGCCAGAACCCCAACATCCGCATTTTGTCTTACAGCGAAGTTACAGGCGTCACCGGCTACATCGGAAACTTTACGGTGGACATCAAGCGCAAGGCCCGCTACGTTGACGAGACAAAGTGCACGGGCTGCGGCGAATGCACCGAAAAATGCCCGATGAAAAAAGTTCCCAACGACTTTAACCTTAACCTCAACAACAAGACTGCCGTTTACATTCCCTTCGCGCAGGCCGTTCCAAAAATCGCGACTATTGACGCCAACTACTGTCTGCACATGAAGGCGCTTAAAAACGGAAAGGACAACGTTTGCGGAATGTGCCAAAAAGTTTGCGGCGCCGGAGCCATCAACTTCAACGCCAAGGACGAGGTTATCACCGAAAAATACGGCGCGATCGTAGTGGCCACCGGCTACAACATGATCGACCTTAAGCCTTACGCCGAATTCGGCTACGGACTCAGCAAGGACGTCGTTTCTTCTTTGGAATACGAGCGCTTGATGAACGCGTCAGGCCCGACAGGCGGACATCTTCTGCGCCCGTCGGACGGCGTGGCTCCCAAGAAAATCGTATTCATCCAGTGCGTCGGAAGCCGCTGCTCGGCGGAAGGAAAGGGCAACCAGTACTGCTCTAAAGTTTGCTGCATGTACACCGCAAAGCAAACGATCCTTACCCGCGACCACTGGCCTGACACAGAATGCTACGTCTTCTACATCGACGTGCGCACTCCCGGAAAGCAGTTTGACGAATTCTACCGCCGGGCCGTGGAGCAGTACGGCGTCCACTACATCAAGGGCATGGTTGGAAAAGTCACTCCGCAAGCCAACGGAAAGCTTGACGTTCAGGGAAGCGACTTGATTTTGAACAAGCAAGTTCACATCGAGGCGGACATGGTTGTTTTGGCCGGCTCTTTGGAAGCCGACGAGACCGCGCGCCCGCTTGCCACGATGCTCACGACTTCTATGGACAACGACGACTTCTTCTTGGAAGCCCACGTAAAGCTTCGTCCGGTAGAAAGCCCGACGGCGGGCATCTTCCTTGCCGGCGCCTGTTTGGGCCCCAAGGACATTCCGGAAACTGTAGCCCAGTCTTCCGGCGCGGCCGCGAAGGCGATTTGCCTTTTGGTCAAGGACAAGCTCAAGAACAATCCTTGCACGGCCAAGCCCGACGAGAACGCTTGCAACGGCTGCGGCCAGTGCGCGAACGTTTGCCCCTACGGCGCCATCAGCTATGTCGACAAGGATTTCCGCGGCCCCAACCGCACTACAATCACGCGCCACGTGTCGCAAGTCAATTCGGCCATGTGCCAAGGCTGCGGCGCTTGCACCGTCGCGTGTCCCAGCGGAGCCATGGATTTGCAGGGCTTTAGCAACAAACAAATTTTGGCGGAGGTTGACAGCGTACTATGAGCGAGAACGTAACAACAAACACATCTTGGACACCAAGAATCGTTGCCTTTTGCTGCAACTGGTGTTCCTACGCCGGAGCCGACCTTGCGGGCAACAACCGCTTGGAGTATCCGGCCAACGTAAAAATTATCCGCATTCCGTGCTCTTGCCGCTTGAACCCTCTCTTTATTTTGAGGGCCTTCCAGCGCGGAGCCGACGGAGTGATTTTGTGCGGCTGCCACCCTGGCGACTGCCACTATTCGACAGGCAACTACTTTGCCCGCAGAAGAATGACCTTGCTCTTTAGCATGCTTGATTTCTTGGGAATCGAAAAGGCCCGCACAAGAGTTGAATGGTGTTCGGCGGCGGAAGGAGTCCGCTTTGCCGGAATTATGAACGACTTTGTAGCCAAAATCACCGCTCTTGGCGAAACCAAAAAATTGGAGGACGTACGATGCAAGAACTAACTTCCGATTTGATTAAAATCGCCAAGGAAAAGTTGGCGTCCGGCGCGGTCCAGCAAGTTATCGGCTGGAGACGCGGCCTCTTTGACGAGGACGTGACTCCTTCGACCTTTAAGGACGCGGCCGATTTGGAAAAGAATTTTGTCTTTAACAAATACTGTAAGGCCAACCTTTCAAAGTATTTGGTAAAGATTACCCGCGCCATCGAAACTGCCAAGACTACGACACGCACGAACAACGCGATGGCCAAGCAGCGCGACCCCAACGCGGCGGAAGCGCCTATTCCCAACGAAAAGGTTTTGGCCTTCCTAAAGCCCGGCGACACGCACTCGTTCTGCCAGCTTTTAAAGGAAAACAGAATCACGCGCGACGACGTTTACATTGTCGCCGTTCCTTGCTCTTGCGAGATGGACGAAAGCGTTAAGGAAGGCGAGGGCTGCGACCACTGCCGCAACAAGAAGCACGTCGTTTACGACGAAGTTGTCGGAAAGGCCCGCGAAGAGGCTATCGGAGATCCGTCGCGCTTTGAGGGCGTTGAAAAAATCGCCGCGATGAGCGCCGACGAGCGCCACGAATTCTGGAAAAACGAATTCAGCCGCTGCATTAGATGCAACGCTTGCCGCGACGTTTGCCCGGCCTGCACTTGCGAAAAGTGCGTCTTTGACAACAACGCCTTGTACACAAGCCAAAAGGTCGCGCAAGTTCCGTTTGAAGAAAGCCTTTACCACATCATCCGCGCCTGGCACGTCGCCGGCCGCTGCACTGATTGCGGCGAATGCTCGCGCGTTTGCCCGGAACACATTCCGCTGCATCTTCTTAACCGAAAGTTCGTCAAGGACATCGACGAAATCTACGGACCCTATGTCGCCGGAAGCGACATGGAGACCAAGCCGCCGATGCTCACTTGGACAGCCGGCGACGCGGAGCCGAGCGTTGTTTACGAGCGCTCGCCTGAAGAAGAAGGAGGCGAATAATGCTTAGCGTATCAAAAGACAAAATCAATTCGCTCTTTGAGGCGATCGCAAAAGACAAGACGCTTTACCTTCCCGTTGACAACGCCAGCGGAAAAGCGAATTTTGAAAAATGGCAAAAGGGAACTAAGCTTTCCGAAGCGCTAAAGACTGTCCGCAGCGCCAAGGACTTTTTCTTCCCCAAGACCGAAAAAATGGTAGGCTACAAAATCGACGCGGGAAACATCACCGTTGAAGACCCCAGAAAAGAGTTGGACGACTTTGTAGTCTTTGGAGTCCGCGCTTGCGACGCCAAGGCCTTTGACATCTTTGACAAGGTTTACTTGGAAATGACTCCCACCGACAGCTATTACAAGAACCGCCGCGACCACGCGATTGTAATCACTCTCGCTTGCTCCGAGCCTGACAAAAACTGCTTTTGCTCAAGCTACGGCTTGGACGCGGCAAATCCCGCGGGCGACGTAAGCGCTTGGCTGGCCGGCGGCGACTACTACTTTAACGCCAACACTGACAAGGGAAAGAAGTTCCTTGACAGCGTAAAGGGCGCCCTTAAGGAAAAGGACGCCGCCGCCGTTGACGCGGAAAAGAAGGCGATTAAGGCAAAGATCGAAAAGCTTCCGTTCGCGCATCTTGATTTGGAAAAGTTCAAGAACGTTCCGATGATGACGCTTTTCAATTCCGACGTTTGGGCAAAGCTTAGCGAGTCATGCCTTGGCTGCGGAACCTGCACCTATGTTTGTCCGTCTTGCATGTGCTTTGACGTCCGCGACTACGACACAGGCCACGGAATCGAGCAGAGCCGCACTTGGGACTCTTGCATGTATTCCGACTTCACCCAAATGGCGGCGGCCAACCCGCGCCTTACGCAAAAGGAAAGGTTCCGCCAGCGCTTTATGCACAAGCTGGTCTACTATCCGATGGCCCACGAAAAGCTCTTTATGTGCGTAGGCTGCGGCCGTTGCTTGGACAGCTGCCCGATTCACATGAACATCGTAAAAGTAATCAAGGCTTTTAACGAAGCCGATTTGGGAGGAAAGTAATGTTAGAGCAAGAATCATTTATTCCGTATGTCGGAGTAATCAAAGAAATGTTCGACGAAACTCCCGACGTAAAATCGTTCCGCGTCGTCGGCTTGGACGGAAAAAAGCTCTTTGAGCACAAGCCCGGCCAGTGCGCGATGTTGATCGTTCCCGGAGTGGGCGAGTCGATGATTTCAATCACTTCTTCGCCGACTGTTCAGGAATACCAGCAGTTCTCAATCAAAAAGTGCGGCTGCGTCACAAGCTGGCTTCACGCCGCCAAGCCCGGAACGCAAATCTGCGTCCGCGGTCCGATTGGAAACGGCTTCCCGGTTGACACGACATTCAAAGGCAAGGACATCTTGGTAATCGCTGGCGGAATCGGCTTGGCTCCGGTTCACTCCGTCGTAGACTATATGCTTGCCCACCGTTCCGACTACGGAAAAATCCAGGTCATCTACGGTTCAAGAAGCAAGGCCGACCTTGTCTTCTTAAAGCAGCTTCAGGAAGAATGGGCCCACGCTCCAAACCTTAAGCTTGACTTGACGATTGACCGCGCCGAAGAAGGCTGGGACGGCCACGTTGGCTTTGTTCCGCCTTACGTCACCGAGATGAATCCTGATCCCAGCATGACTGTCATTATGTGCGGCCCGCCGATTTTGATTCACTTGTCGCTTGACGCTCTTAAAAAGCTTGGCTTTAAGGACGACAACGTCTTTACAACGCTTGAGATGCGCATGAAGTGCGGAATCGGAAAGTGCGGAAGGTGCAATGTAGGAAACAAGTTCGTCTGCAAGGACGGCCCTGTGTTCAGTTTTACGCAGCTGGCGGATTTGCCGCCTGAATATTAATAGGAGAACGATATGGCAGAACAAAAGGAAATGGCCACAATTTACATTTTTGGAAAAAAATACGATGTTCCGGCGGAACTGACGATTATGAACGCGATGGAATACGCCGGCTACCAGCTTAAGCGCGGATGCGGATGCCGCAACGGCTTTTGCGGAGCTTGCGCCACAATCTACCGCATCAAGGGACAAAACCAGCTTCAGACTTGCTTGGCTTGCTCCAAGAAGGTTGAGAACGACATGTACATCGCGACTCTTCCCTTCTTCCCCTTGGTAAAGCAGGTTTACGACATCAACAAGATTAAGCCCGAGCAGCAGATCATGATGCAGCTTTATCCTGAGATTTACTCTTGCGTAGGCTGCAACGCCTGCACCCGCGCTTGTCCCCAGGAACTCAACACAATGCAGTACATCGCTTACGCCCAGCGCGGCGACTTTGCCAAGTGCGCCGACCTTTCGTTTGACTGCGTTATGTGCGGTTGCTGCTCTAGCCGCTGTCCGGCCGGAATCAGCCACCCGCAAGTGGCCGAGCTTGCCCGCCGCCTCAACGGAAAGTACTTGCAACCGCAAGCCCAGCACCTTCTTGACCGCGTAAAGGAAATCGACGCCGGCAAGTGCGAAAAGGAAATCAAAAAGCTTATCGCTATGTCGACTGGCGACAAAAAGCAGATCAAGAATCTGTATAACACTCGCGAGATTGAAAAATAAGGAAGGAGACGAATATGTACGGAAATTACCTTGACAAAGCCGCGAAAATCGTGGCGAAAAAGCGCGAAGCGAACATTAAGTTTGAACATGCTCGTCTTACTGCCGAAGAAAAAGACGATTTGCTTTTGAAGTTCCACCCCGACCGCATCAAAAAGCAGTTTGTGGAGCTTAAGATCGGTCCCAACAAGGGACAAAAGGCCCCGATCGAATTGGCCGAAATGCTTCAGGCCAAGCCCCGCATCGAGCCAGAAAAAATCGACCTTAGCCACATCGACTACGAGACTGACGTTCTTGTAATCGGCGGAGGCGGAGCGGGAACCAGCGCCGCGATTATGGCCAGCGAGGCCGGCGCCAAAGTTTTGCTTGTTACAAAGCTCCGCGTTGGCGACGCCAACACAATGATGGCCGAAGGCGGAATCCAGGCTGCCGACAAGCCCAACGACTCTCCGGCCCAGCACTACCTTGACGCTTTTGGCGGCGGCCACTTTGACGGAAAGCCCGAATTGGTTTACACATTGGTAAACAAGGCTCCGTCAGTAATCAAATGGCTCAACGACCTTGGCGTAGAATTTGACAAAGAAGCCGACGGAACGATGGTCACAACTCACGGCGGCGGAACAAGCCGTAAGAGAATGCACGCCTGCAAAGACTACTCAGGCGCCGAAATCATGCGCACTCTCCGCGACGAAACGTTCAACCGCGCCGACAAAATCACGGTCGTTGACTTTACGGCCGCCATCGAAATCATCAAGAACGAAAAGGGCGAAGCCGCCGGAGCCGTTTTGATGAACATCGAAACTGGCGAGATCCGCATCGCAAAGGCAAAAGTCGTAATCATCGCCACTGGCGGCGCCGGACGCATGCACTACCAGGGCTTCCCGACTTCAAACCACTACGGAGCCACAGCCGACGGCCTTGTAATCGCTTACCGCGCCGGAGCCAAGTTGCTCTATCAGGACAGCTTGCAGTACCACCCGACAGGAGCCGCTTATCCGACACAGATTCTTGGAAAGCTTGTAACAGAAAAGGTACGCTCGCTTGGAGCCAAGCTCATCAACAAGGACGGCGAAGTTTACATCCACCCGCTTGAGACCCGCGACGTAAACGCTTCTGGCATTATCCGCGAAGTTCGCGAAGGCCGCGGAGTTAAGAACGACGTTCAGGACGCAGTTTGGCTTGACACTCCGATGATCGAAATGATTCACGGCGAGGGAACGATCCTTAAGTCAATCCCGGCCATGTACAAGATGTTCATCAAGTACGGAATCGACATCCGCAAGGAGCCGATTTTGGTTTACCCGACGCTCCACTACCAAAACGGCGGCGTTGAGATTGACAAGACTTGCCACACAAACGTCGCGAACCTTTTGGTTGCCGGCGAAGCCTCTGGCGGCGTTCACGGAACAAACCGCTTGATGGGAAACAGCTTGCTTGACGTTGTAGTCTTTGGACGCGAAGCCGGAATCGAAGCCGGAAAAATGTTCAAGAAAATCAAGCTTTCAAAGGAACTTTCCTTGAAGCACGTGAAGGACTTTGAAAAGGCCAGAACCGCCGCCAAAATCAAGGGCAACGCGGTCTCTCCCAAGCTTCTTCCGACATACCACCACGGAAATCCTGAGTTTGACAAGGAAATCCCCGGCGCGACAAAGTAAGTCTAGCCTGAGTTATTTGCAAGGCTAAAATTGCGGCCGCTCCAAAACGGAGCGGCCCTTTTTTATGGCTTGAAAACTTTTTGGGCGGCGCTTTTTGGCCTTGCAAGCAATTATTGCTTGTCGCGTTCGGCCCAAAAGTCTTTCATGCGGATTATGCGCTGGTTGGACGAGCCTCTAAAGGCCAGCTGCAAGTCTTTTTTTTCTTCGATAAAGGGGCCGTCAACCAAAACGTCAATCGAGCGCAAAATCTGTTCAGTATGCTCGGTGTGGCGGCGGCCGTAGTCGGGAAGCAAGTCGGATTCCAAAACGTAGCCAGTCCAGCACCAAATGTCTTTTTGCGGGAACTTTTGGCGAACCTCTTTTATCAAGTCCAAAACGTCGGCTTGGTTTTCGACTTCAAAAGGCTCGCCGCCAAGTATTGAAAGGCCTTGGATAAAGGGCTTGTCCAAGGCTTCCAAAAGTTCGTTCAGCGCTTCAAGGCCAAATTCTTTTCCGTAATTAAAGTCCCAAGTTTGCGGCTGAAAGCAGCCCTTGCAGGCGTTTTTGCAGCCAGAAACGAAGACGCTCACTCGAACGCCTTCGCCGTCTGCGATGTCAAACTTTTTTATTTGGCCATAGAACATAGACTACAAGTGCAACACGCGCTCTTTGATTTCCTGCGTTCGGCCCTGGTTCCAATACTGCGTTCCGATGTAGCCGCAAGTGCGGCGGGCGACGTTCATCGTTGATTGGTCGCGGTTTTGGCAGTTGGGGCATTCCCAAACAAGCTTTCCGTCCTGGTCTGCGACGACTTGGATTTGGCCCGTGTAGCCGCACTTTTGGCAGCAGTCGCTCTTTGTGTTAAGCTCGGCGTACATGATGTTCTCGTAGATGTGCTTTAAGAGCGCCATTACCGCCGGAATGTTGTTTTCCATGTTGGGAACTTCAACGTAGCTTACCGCTCCACCGGGCGAAAGAACCTGGAACTGCGACTCAAAGGTTAGCTTTGTAAAGGCGTCCATTTGCTCGGTGACGTGAACATGGTAAGAGTTTGTGATGTAGTTTTTGTCGGTAACGCCCTTGATTTCGCCAAAGCGCTTTTTGAGGCACTTTGCGAATTTGTATGTCGTTGACTCAAGCGGAGTTCCGTAGAGCGAAAAGTCGATATGCTCTTTTTCTTTCCAGGCCTTGCAAGCCGCGTTCATGTGCTTCATTACCTCAAGCGCGAATGGCGTCGCTTCAGGGTCTGTGTGAGGCTTTCCTGTCATGTAGCGCACGCACTCGCAGAGGCCGGCGTATCCCAAAGAGATTGTCGAGTATCCGTTCATCAAAAGCTTGTCGATTGTCTCGCCCTTGGCCAAGCGCGCCAAGGCTCCGTTTTGCCAAAGGATCGGCGCCACGTCGCTCTTTGTTCCCATCAAGCGGTTGTGGCGGATCATCAAGGCTCGGTAGCACAAGTCAAGGCGCTCGTCAAAGATTTTCCAGAATGCGTTAAGGTCGCGGTTTGAGGAGCAAGCCACGTCAACCAAGTTGATTGTTACGACGCCTTGGTTAAAGCGGCCGTAATACTTGGACTTTCCGGCCACCCAGTTTTGCGCGCCCGCCACGTTGTCGTAACCGTTTGCGCTTGAGTCCGGCGTAAGGAAGGAGCGGCAGCCCATGCAGGGATAGCAGTTTCCGCGTCCCGCGCCGTCGATTTTGAGCTCAAGCATTTTCTTTTCGGAAATGTAGTCGGGAACCATGCGGCGCGCGGTGCACTTGGCGGCAAGCTCGGTGAGGTAGTAGTACTTAGAGTCGGGCTCGATGTTGTCCTCCTCCAAAACGTAAATCAATTTAGGGAAGGCCGGAGTCACCCAATAGCCGCTTTCGTTCTTGACGCCCCTATAGCGCTGGCGCAAAACTTCTTCGATAATCAAGGCCAAGTCGGCCTTTTCTTGCTCGGACTCAGCTTCGTTCAAGTACATGAACACTGTCACAAAGGGAGACTGGCCGTTTGTCGTCATCAAGGTTACGACTTGGTATTGAATCGTCTGAACGCCGCGCTTGATTTCGTCGTCCAATCTTTTTTGAACGATGTAGTCAAACTGCTCGCTTGTGTATTTAATTCCAGTCTTTTGCTCGATGTCGCGGACTTCGGCCGAAATCTTTTTGCGGCTTACGTCGACAAAGGGAGCCAAGTGGGTTAGCGAAATGCTCTGGCCGCCGTACTGGCAAGAAGCGACTTGCGCGATGATTTGCGTCGCGATGTTGCAGGCTGTGGAGAAGGAGTGGGGGCGGTCGATTTTCGTTCCGCTGATTACCGTTCCGTTTTGAAGCATGTCCTCCAAGTTGACCAAGTCGCAGTTGTGCATGTGCTGGGCAAAGTAGTCCGCGTCGTGAAAGTGGATCAAGCCTTCTTCGTGGGCCTTGGTCAAGTCTTCGTCAAGCAAAAAGCGCTTGGTGATGTCCTTGCTGACTTCGCCGGCCATATAGTCGCGCTGCACCGAAACGACCGTGGAATTTTTGTTTGAGTTTTCTTGCTTTACGTCCTCGTTGTTGCACTCAAGCAAGGAAAGAATTTGCTGGTCGGTTGAGTTTTCCTGGCGGTTAAGCGCGTGCTGGTAGCGGTATGTGATGTATTTTTTTGCGATGGAGTAGGCGGAGTTTTCCATGATTTTGGTTTCGACCAAGTCCTGGATTTCCTCAACGTTGGGTTCGTGGCCCCTCTCCTCAAAGTTTTTTGTGATTTCGGCTCCGATTTTGTGAATCGTTTCCTCGCTTAGGCGCTCGGCGACGGGAACCGTCTCGTTTGCCTTGCGAATCGCGTTTTCTATCTTTTGAACGTCATATTGAACTTCTTCGCCGTTTCTTTTTATGATTTTCATTTGAACTTTTTAACAAATCGCGCTGTTTTTCGCGCTTTTTTGCCGATTTCCTCCCTTGATTTTTAGCAAACGCTATATCTAGCGTTTAGCATGGGTATATGATACTACTAATAGCGGCTTTTGTAAAGCGAAAAATTAGCAAAAAATGAAAAAAATTCAAAAAAAGGGCAAAAAAAAAGCCGCTTCCAACGAAGCGGACTTTTTAAAACAAGTTTTTAGCGCCAAAAACAGCGCTAAAACACTTATTTCTTTGCCGGAGCCTTCTTTACAGCGGGCTTTTTGGCGGGCGCTTTCTTGGCGGCCGGCTTTTTGGCGGCTGTGGCCTTTTTGGCGGGCGCTTTCTTAGCGGCCGGCTTTTTGGCGGCTGTGGCCTTTTTGGCGGGCGCTTTCTTAGCGGCCGGCTTTTTGGCTACAGTTTTCTTAGCCGCTGTCTTTTTAGCGGGCGCCTTTTTGGCGGCCGGCTTTTTAGCGGCGGGCTTTTTTGTCGCGGCCGCTTTCTTGGCGGGCGCTTTCTTGGCTGTTGTTTCTGCCATATTCCTTCCCCCGGCTTTTTTCAAAGCCTTTTTATTTTTTTCCAAAGTTACCGGCGCTTTTGCGCCAGACTTTGCCTTGGACTGTTTTACAGTTGCGGCCGCTTTTTTGACGGCGGCTTTCGCAACTTTCTTTGTTACTATATTTTCGGCGTTTTTCTTTTTTGCCTTTACAGTTTTTGTTTTTTTGGAAGCCGCCGATGCCGCGCTCTTTTTTGCGGCCGCCTTTTTGGCGGCAGGCGTTTTTATCGCGGAGGCCTTCTTTGCGCCTGCCGCGGACACCTTTTTAGCCGCGCTGTAAGCGGCGGCTTTCTTGGCCTTTGCCTTTTCCTTTGGCTTGGGCGGCTCAAACTGCTCCACAAGGGCGCGGCACTTGTACCCCGCCTTTTCTTGCGCGGCCGCCATAAGCTTGTAAAAGGCCAAGATGTCCTTGTCGGAATTGATTCCCAAAATAAATTCGTTTTGGGCAGCCAAGAAAAGGCTTCTGTCAAGCTCTTCCTTGTTGAACCAAACGACGTTGTCAAAATTGTTGGCGCGGCTTAAGGCGACGGCGTCCGAGCTTTCGCAGCACAAAGAGGCAAGGGCGAGCGCCGCCGGATTTGCTGCCGCAGTTTTTTTCGAAGCCGCCGCTTTTCCCGCTTTCTTGGCTTTGCTTGCGGCCAAGTCGAGGCCTGAGATTTTTGCAAGGACAAAGGCGCGGTACAAAACGTCCCTCTGGCCCTTCCATTCAACGCCAGCGGCCTGCATGGCCTCGCAGAATTTTCTGTCAAGAGACCAGCGCGTCGCGAAGGCCCTCTCGGCAAGGCTTAGAGCGACGCATTCTGAAAGCAAGATTTCGGGATTTGTCCAATTTAACGGCTCACCGTAAAGAACAAAGTCCGCGGCGCTCTTGGCTTTGGCCAAATCCTTGGCGCCTTTTTTGGCGGCCGCGATTTTGCAAGCCTTCTTAAAGGATTTTTCAAAAGCCTTGAACTGGTCTTGCGCCGATTTTTTGGCGGCCGCCGCGGTCAGGGGCTTTGAAGGCTCGCCAAAGATTTTATGGTCTTGCGCGCGGAAAAGGTCGGCTTTTTGGTAAAAGGCCAGCGCGGCTTTTTTGCATGAATCCAAGAATTTTTTGATTCCAGCGGCGGCCGGCTTTTTAAGGGTTGCGAGGCCTTTTTTGTAGAAGCCTTCGTTCACAAAGGCGGACAAGGCGGCGTACAATTCCTTGTAGCGGATTTCTTCCCATTCAACCTCAAGGTTCGCGCAGCCTTTTCCGGCCAAAACGCTGTTCAATGTGCTCCACTTTTTGTCAAGCGTGTCGCTCACTTGGTGAACGTCAAGCATGACCTGGCATTCAAAGCCCCTGAGGTTTATGAACATTCCGTCGCGGCAAATGTCGGACGATTTGCGGACATACCAAAGGTTTGCTCGGCTTTCGCGGAAGATAAGGTACTTGTCGTCTTCGGCGCTAAGGCCAAGGCCCTCGCTGATCGAGCGGCTTGTCATAACCTTGTCGTCGCCGTGGCCGGTCTTGACCGCGTACTCGCAGGATTGCTTTATCCAGCCTGACGCGCTGTCGTATTTGTTGTTGTAGAAAACAACGGCGGCTTCGTTTCCAACGCGGTTGGAGTAGGCGAATACGTTTTCGTTTACGCGCCCGTTGTCCCAAACATCGTAGAAAAGGAAGTCCTCAACCTGGGCAAAGAGCCAGCGCTTTTTCATAAGCGGGAATATCAGCTGCCAGTGGCCGTTGACCAAGCCTTCGTCGGGCTTTTCGTCGCGGTAGGCTCGCGTGTATTCCATTCCGTATTTTTCTTCAAAGCCTTCGATTTGGCCGTGGCCGAACATCGGAAGGCCGGGCATCGTGACCATAAGAGTGCAGACGCCAAAATACTTGTCGCCCTTTCCGAATTGCGCCACGGCGGTTTCCTCGTCGGGGTTGTTCATAAAGTTGACGTAGCGCTTGAGAATCTGCGGGTCGAATTTTATCGTGTTCTTGACCGTGTCGCGGTACTTTTGGTTCTCTTCCTTTTTGAGCATGTTCATAAAGGCTGAGTTGTAGACGCGGTGCATTCCGAGCGTGCGGACAAAGTAGCCTTCGAGCATCCAAAAGGCTTCGGCCAAAAGAAGCGTGTCGGGCACTTCCTTGGCCACGCGGTCAACGACTTCGCGCCAGAATTCGTTGGGAATCGCGTCCTCAAAGGCTTGGCTTGAAATCGCGTATTCGCTTCGCGTGGCGATGTCTCCTCCGTGGCCCGGCTCGGGGTACCAAAGACGGCGTATGTGCTTTTTGGCAAGAACCATCGCCGCGTCAAAGCGGATTATCGGAAAGTTCCTGGCCACGTGCAAAATGTCTTGTATTACGGCCTCGCGCGCGGCCGGGTTCAAAAAGTCGATTTGCGCGGTGTCGTTCCAAGGCATTCCGGTGCCGTCGTTTCCGTGATAAATGTAGCGGACGTCGCCTGTTTGGTTGTCGACGCGCTTGAAGACCACCGCGCAGTCGCTCTTTGAATAGTAATGGTCTTCCAAGTAAACGCCGACGCGGCCGTCGTGGCTTAGGTTTTCGCCGTTGAATGTGTATTGCGGGAAGGGGCAGTCGCGCCTTTGCATGAAAAGGTCTGGCCGCTCGACGACCCAGCGGCTGTCCATCGCTGTGTGGTTTGGAACCATGTCGCTTGCAAGCCTGATTCCGCGCTGCCACAAGCGGCGGCGCAAGTTGTCCAAGGCGTCCCAGCCGCCAAGGTTTCCGGCGATTGTGTAGTCCATCAATGAATAGGCGGAAGATGCCGCCTCCGGGTTTCCGCAGATTTGCTTTATGCGCTTTGAGGCGTTGCTTCGTTCCCAAAGGCCGATAAGCCAAAGGCCTGTGAAGCCTTGGTCGCGCAGGGTGTCCAGTTCCTCGTCGGGAATCTGGTCCAGGCGCTCGATCGGGCGGCCGTACTTTTTGGTAAGCTGGTAAAGCCAAACAAGAATGGTCTTTGCCATCAAGACCACTTTTGGCATCCAGTCGCGGTCGGGCGAGTAGCGCTCGTATTCGTTCATCAAGTTTTCGTAGCTGTAGGGCGACATTTCGACTTCGCCGCCCTTGATTCCGCGCCAAGCGGCCTTTTCTTCTTCGCTAAGGGTGTCAAGGCTTGCCAAGAGGCGCTTTTTTAGCCATTCGCCGATAAGGTACATCCAATGCTTTAGGATGTACTGCAATTGGCCGCGAAGGCTTTTTGGGCTAAAGGCCACGGGTTCCTTTAGGAAAGTGACAAAGTCGTTGTTGAAGGGGCCGAACTTTGGCTGGCCCTTAAAGTATTTTTGCGTCTCTTCCCAGGCTTGGGCGTAGACGGGATTTTTCCTGAGCTTTGTTTCGCTAAAGAGGACGGAGAACTTGGCGAAGGCCGGGTTTTCGTTGGCCAAGTGAAGCATCATCATCTCTTCAAAGGTGGCCTCGCGGTTTGTTCGCTCAAGCTTTGTGCCCGCGTCAACCGCGCTTTGCTTTAAGTATTCCTCCGCTGAAATTTCTTTGCGGTAAACCGTTGTGGGCGGATACTCGTTTGTGAACTGCAAAAGGATTTCGTCGATTTTTTCTTTTCCGAATTTTTGGTCGAGGGCGGCGAGCGCTCCTTCAAACGAGGCCTTTAGAATGTCGCGGCGGTAAAGCATCGAAACGTAGTGCAAGATTTCGTCAATCAAGCCCATCGCGTTAAGCTGGCCCGCGCTGATCCTCTTTTCGCTAAGTCCTATTTTGTCGTAATACTGGTTGAGTTTCTCCGCGAAAATTCTGACTTTCTTTAAATCAGTGATGATGACATTTCCGCTTGATGAATAAAGCGATGAGTCAAAGTCGCACTTGTCGCGAATGTCTTTTGAAACGTGAAACTCGTTGCAAGAAATTTTCATATTACCCTTATATTATAAACCTACTTTCTTTTTTTTGCAAGGAAATTTATTTCGTCGCAAAGCGATTTGTCGGAGGCTAATTCTTCCACGCTCGCGGGAATCCTGTATGTCCAATTGAACTCGGTCACTTCTCCCGGAACGTTCACGCGCTCGTCCTTTGCGTCGGAGAGCCAATATTTTTTTTGCAAGTACAAAAAGTCTTGAAGCGGATGAATCGCCCAAAGGCTTTCGCTTGCGGCCGCCGCTTCCAAAATTGAGCGCGCGGTTTTTTCGGTGAAGGTTTCAAAGTTGTTTTCAAATATTCCGTTGTCGGCGAAAAATTTTCCGTTGGCCTTAAAGAAGGCCGCCGCGCTTTCTTTTTCTTCGGTCCACCATTGGCGGATTGTCGAAGAGTCGTGGACGCTTGTGGTCGTCACGCTAAGCGGCGGGTAGTCGGCGAACTGAACGTAGGGCGAGCCTTGCGTTCCCCAGTCGCGGCTCCAGCGGACGACGTTAAGGCGAAGGATTTTATTTTTGCCCATGACTTCGGGAACGGCCGCAAGGCCGACGCCCAAGTCCTCTCCGCAGGGGACCATATCGACGCTTTTTGTGAGCGCTTGCAAAATGTCGGAGGCTTGCTTTTTCCAAAGGCCTTCTTCCTTTTCGCGATGAGCGTCCACCAAGGCTTGCAGCTTTTTCTTTTCGTCGCCGTTCAAGGTTGACCAAGGGTAGCTGTCTTTGTAAGTCCAAAGCGCGACAAACTTGTCTTTTTTTATTTCGCGCAAAGTCCTGTCGCGCCATTTTTTAGCGAGCGCTTCCTTTATTTTTTGCTCGGCTTCCGCCTGGCAAAGGCCTTTAAAGTCGGCTTCGTAAATGTCCTTGTCGCCTTTTACCGAGCTTTTGAAATTCCACAGTTCCTCGCCCGGAAGCTTTGTCGCGATTTTTTCCAAGATTTTTGTCGAGGCCTCGTGGTTCCAAGTGAAGTAGTCTATGTCTCCTGTCGGAACGTGGGGCTCGGCCAGCCAATGAATGCGGCCCTCGTTAAAGCCCGCTTCTATCAACTCGTCGCGGCTTATCGGGCTTCCAGGTTCGCTTCGGCCAAGGAGCGCGGTTGTCTCGCGCTCTGGTATCGCCCAAATTCTAAAAAAGCCCAAGATGTGGTCAAGCCTGTAGGCCTGGTAATACTGTTCCGCGCTTTTTAGGCGGTCTATCCACCAAGAATAGTCCGCGGCCTTTAGGTTTTTCCAATTGTAGGTTGGAAAGCCCCAGTTTTGGCCGCATGGATTTGGGCCGTCGGCGGGAGAGCCCGCGCGCAAGCTGTGGTCAAAGAATTCCGGATGGGCCCAAGCGTCGCAGGAGTCTTCGTTCATCATGATCGGCATGTCGCCCTTAAGGATTATGCCGGCCTTTTTTACGGCGGCGGCGGCGTCGGCGAATTGCTCTGCGGCGCGCATTTGTAGCCAAGCGTAAAAGAGCTGGTCTTTTTTAAGCGCCTTGTCGTTCCAACGGCGCTCGATTTCTTCCGCGCCGGGAACTTGGTCCTCTTTTTTCCAAGCCTTCCAAGAGGCCTGCATGTACTTCCATTTTAAGTTTTTGTAGACCGCGTAGGCCTTTATCCATTCGTTCTTTTTTATCCAAGAGGCAAGGGCGGCGTCGGGCTTTGAGGCGGAGGCGGTGTCCGTCGTCTGGTAAAGGCGCATAAGGAGCGCGATTTTTTTGTCAAGGATTCCTTGGTAGTCGTAGCGGCTTTTGTAGGGGTGGAACTGGAGGAACAAGTCGTATTCGGTCTTGAAATTTTTGTCGGACTTGTAGAGCGCGGAAAATTCCGGAAGGTCCTTTATGCAAACGTAAATCGGATGCAGCGCGAAGGCGGATAGCCCTGAGTAGGGCGAGGATTGAGTTCCCGTGTCGTTTACGGGAAGCAGCTGGATTATCTTTAGGCCCGCGCTCTTGCAAAAGGAAGCGAACTTTTTTAGCGAAGGGAACTCTCCGATTGCCGGAGAGTCTTTTGTCCAAAGCGCGCCAAGCGGAACGGCCACGCCAGTCATTTTCTTTAAAAGCGATTCGTTCATGCTTTATATTCTAACACAGATTGCGGAAAAGCGGTAGAAAAATTTTCGCGGGAATTTGGATTATTGTAAGTTTGCGGGAAAAAATACCGCTGTTCGCGCGAGTTTGGACACGAGCGCGAATGTTATGTCGCTTCGCTCCATTTTGCTATTTGAATCTTATGAAATTGTCTGCTCTCGCAGACTGGCAATGCGGCTTATTGCCTAGCGCTCGTAAGAGCGCAAGTAAATATTTTCCACTTTGCAAAACGGCGGGCTTGCCCGACCGTATGCGGCAATCATTCGATTTTTGGCTTGCGTTCGTTTAACCTAGCCGCTAGCGCCACAAAACTTTCGCAAGCTTGTTTCCAAAAGGCTCTGGCCTTGTGAAGTCGGGGAGCCAGCTTGTGTCGTCGGACAGCTCTTGGTAAAAAAGCGTTTCAAAGTCGTAGGCTTCTATCAAGTCGCGCAGGTCCGCGTCCTCTTGGCGGGACACAAGGCGGTTTTGGATCGCGTCCAAGGAGCCAAGCCTTTTTTGCAGTGCATCCGCGTCCTCTTTAAAAGGAACCGGCGTGTACTGCGACATTAGCGAAATGACCGCGCGGCCGTCAAGGTTTTTCTTTAGCCAGTCAAGAACGTCGGCGCTTTCCTCAAAGCGGCCCGGCAAAAATAGGTGGCGCGCGATGACGCCGCTCATTATTTTTTCTTTTGTCTCGCCGTCTTTTTTAGCTTCCACGATTTTTAGCGGAGAGGCGTCCGCCATCCATAAAAGGGCGGCTTTCGCTGCCTCGGGGTAGTCGGGGGCGTTGAAAAGCTTTTTGGAAAGGGCCGCGTTCAAGGTCTTTATGTCAGGAAGCCAAATGTCAACCAAGCCGCGCAAGAGCTCCAATGTCTCCACGCTTTCGTAGCCGCTTGAGTTCCAACAGATAGGGATAGTAAGCCCAAGACTGCGGGCGGCCGCCAAATATTCGGCCAAAAGCGGAATCTGGTGGCTGGGCGTGACAAGGTTGATGTTTTCCGCTCCCGCCTTTTGCAAGTCAAGGCAAATGCGGACAAAGCCGTCCTTGCTGACTTCCTTTCCGTAGCCTTTTTGGCTTATCTGGTAGTTTTGGCAAAAGGCGCAGGCCAAAGTGCAGCCGGTGATGAAAATCGTTCCGCTTCCGCCAAAGACCGTCACAAAAGGCTCTTCCCCAAAGTGCAGGCAAGCCACGGCCGCCCGCAGCTTGTCGTCCTCGCCGCAAAAGCCCTTTTGCCCCGCGGTCCTGTCCACGCCGCAAGAGCGCGGGCACTGCGCGCATTTTTTGTAGTATGATTGTGTGTCCAGCATGGGGCCCCGCCTTTTTAGTCAGTGTTTCTATTTTTTTGTTTTTATGATAGAATCATTTTATGCTTAATCGTTTCATTAGTCAATTGACGGACTTGTTCGCGCGGGGAGGCGCGGGGCTTTTTGTTTTGGCCCTTTGCTGCGCGCTTTTCTTTGTTCTGGGAACGTTATTCGCGCGCGTCGTTTTTGCGGCAAGCCTTTCAAAAAAAATCGCCGCCGAACGCGCGGACGCTGTAAAAAAATCCCGCGCGGTTTTGGGCGGCTTGGCAGGCGAGCAAGTCTCTCCCTTTTTGCCGGGCTTTCCCTGCAATCCCGCCGACGCGCGCTTTGTAGGAAAGCCCGTTGACTTTGTGGCCTTTCCGGGAGCCGCCGACGGAGACGAGATAAAAGAAATCTTGTTGATAGAAGTTAAAAGCGGCGAAGCTTCCCTTTCCAAACGCGAGCGCCAAATAAAGGCTTGCGTGGAAGCCTGCCGCGTCCGTTATGTCGAATATAGAATTCCGTCTAATGATTAATTAGAAAAAAATAATTGCCGCGCGAGGAAGCGGGGCGGCTGGTGGCAACTCTCTGTTTGCGCCGCCGCGTGAGCGGCGAAGTAAAGTAGTTTCAAGCGCAAACAGCGAGTAGCGACGCTAGCTAGCGGTGCCGCTCTGACGCATCCGCAACTGGGAGCGGCAATTTTGTTTTACTAGTTAAACCTAATCTGCTGCCACAATTCGTGGTATTTGTCCAAGCCTTCGCCCAAGTCGGCCTTAAGCGTGCAGTTTAGGGCCTGGTCGGGGTCGTACATCGGCTTTGTGGTGACGTACTGGAGGGCTGTCGGGTTGACCACGCAAGGATAGCGGAACTCGTCGATGAAGAGCGCGTAGTTTTCGGGATTGTGGATGAAGTTGATGAACTCGTTGGCCAATTCCGGATGCGGCGCGTCCTTAAGGATTACCATGCAGTCCAAAGTGGCGGGGCCTCCGACTTCGGGAATGAAGAAGTCTATGATTTCGTCCCAGCGGCTTTCGTCGACTTCGCCGTAAACGATTTCGGGGTAGCCCTGGCAAAGCCACAAGTCTCCGCTGGCGAATGACTTTCCAAAAGCCTCCGCGTCAAATTTGGCCAAGTTGGGCTTCCACTTTCCGTTGACCAAGTCAAAGGCTTCCTTTAGCTCGCCGTCGTCAAGGCTGTTCATGTCGTGGCCTAGGCTAAGCAAGGCCGAACCGAAAACTTCGCGGGCGTCGTCCATCATCGTGGCGTGGCCGGCAAAGCGGGGGTCGGACAAAACGCTGTAGTCGCGGGCGTAGCCGGACGGAACTTTTGTCTTGTTCACCATGATACCCGTGGCGCTAAGCGCGTAGGGGACGCACCATGTCATGTCATTGTCAAATTCAAGCATTCTCAAAACGCCAGGATTTATTTTGTCGGCGTTCTTGATTTTTGAGCGGTCAATCCTTTGCAGCATGTCCTGCTTTATCATAATCGAAACGAAATCGTTTGACGGAATGACAACGTCGTAGCCTTTCGCTCCGGCGCGAAGCTTTGAATACATTTCTTCGCAAGTGGAATAGCTGTCAAGCTTGACCTTGCAATTGAATTCCTGCTCAACCAGCAATGAAAATGCTCTTTTCATGGTGATTCTCCTTAGTTTTTATCCAACCTCAAATGTTTTTGGCGGCCTCAAACAGGCCGCGACAGTTTTTAATCTATGCCCGCAAGCGCGAATGTTGCGGCTTATGCGGCAATCGAAGCGCCGCGGAAATCCGCTCGAACTTGCGCTTGGGGGCTTGCGTTCGCATTTTACGAGCGGCTTAGTCCGTAAAGCGTATGCGCTGCCAGCGCTCGTTGTACTTGTCCAATCCTTCGCCCAAGTCAATCTTAAGCTCGCAGTTGTTCATTTGGCTGGCCTCGGGGGAAGCTGAAGGCGTCCAAGAACTTGGCGTAAACTTCCGGCCTGTGGATGTAGTTGATGAACTCGTTGGCCAAGTCAACGTGCTTCGCGTCCTTAAGGATGCACATGCTGTCAAGGTAGGCCGCTCCGCCTTCCTCCGGAATGAAGAAGTCGATTGTTTCGTCCCACTTGTCTTCTGGAACTTCGCCGTAAATGACTTCGGCGTATCCGTGGCAAAGCCAAAAGTCTCCTGACGCGAATGACTTTCCAAAGCTTTCTGCGTCAAATTTCACGATGTTTGGCTTCCAGCCTTTTTCTATCAACTTTTCGGCGGCGTCAAGCTCGGCGTCGTCAAGGCTGTTGACGCTGTATCCCAAGTGAACCAAGGCGTCGCCCATGACTTCGCGCATGTCGTCCATCATCGTTGCGTGGCCGGCAAAGCGCTTGTCGGAAAAAACGCTCCAGTCGCGCGCGTAGCCTTCTGGAACCTTTGTCTTGTTGACCGAAATGCCGGCCGCTCCAAAGTAGTAGGGCACCGCGTATTTCATTGTCGGGTCGTAAGTGGCCTTTGCGAGGGCCAAGGGGTTGATGTTTTCCTTGTTTGTCATCTTTGACTGATCCAAGGGCCGCAGCATTCCCTGGTTGATCATGATCGAAACGTAGTCCTGCGAAGGAACGACGATGTCGTAGCCCTTGGCTCCGGCCTTGAGCTTTGAGTACATCTCCTCGTTTGAAGCGTAGGAGTCAACTTTGACGACGCAGTCAAACTCATGCTCAAAGTCTCTCAATACTTCGTCAGGGGTGTAGTAGGTCCAATTGTAAAGGTACAAGGTCCTGTCGCTCTTTTTTGAGCAGGAAGTGAGGCATGACAGCGAAATCGCGGAGGCCGCCGCCAAGACAAGGGCTGAAAATTTTACGACGCTTTTCTTCATAAAAGTATCCTTATAAAATAATCTAGCGGGAAGAGGCGAAGCTCTTGACGCTTTTTCTGAGAATTATTGTAACGAAACAAATCGCGACAATCAAAACGAATGAAAGGGCGTTGATCACAGGGCTTACGCCAAAGCGGATCATCGAATAGACGTAAAGCGGAAGCGTCGTGCTTCCCGGTCCTGAAACCAAGAAAGTGATTACATAGTCTTCCAATGACATCGTCACGCTCATCATAAAGCCGGAGACGATTCCGGGCATGATCGCCGGAAGAATCACCTTGAACAAGGTTTGGACTTCGTTGGCGCCCAAGTCGTGGCTGGCCTCTATAATCGAATAGTCAAACTCGTCTATGCGGGCGCTGACCATAAGGTAGACAAATGGCATGCAGAAAGTCGTGTGCGCGATGAAAATCGTCGTAAGGCCCAGCGACAATTTGATTCCGCTAAAGAAAATCAAGAGCGAAACGCCCATGATCACTTCGGGCAAAACCATCGGCAAAAAGCTTGTCGTCTGGATGTAGCTTTTTCCGCGGAACTTGTACCAAGTGATTCCAATCGCGGCGAGCGTTCCCAAAACAGTGGCCACGAGCGAAGAAACGATTGCGACAAAGACGCTGTTCCAAAGCGAGGCCCACAAGTCGCTGGAGCCGAATATCAATTTTTCGTACCAAACAAGCGAAAAGTTTGTCCAAGTGGTGTCCTTTGCCTCGTTGAAAGAATAGAAGACAATCACAAAAAGGGGCAGGAACAAAAATGCCAAGGTCAAGGCCAGCGTCGCGTTTGAAAAGCCAAAGGAGACGGCTCTCTTTTTCCAAGAGCGCTTGGCGTGTCGCGTCGGCTCCGCTGGGCGCGCGGGCCGGCTGACCAATTTGCTAAAAAAAGGAATCTTGCTCATTTGACGCCTCCCAAGCTCTTTGCGATTATCGGGCCGTTCATGTTGGCGGCCAAGTCTTCCTTGTTGGAGGACTTTTTGAGCGCCGCCTCTTTTTTGCTGGCTGTGAGCATCCACAAAATCGAGGCCATCGAAACGATTGTGATTACAAGGCTAAAGGCCGAGGCCAAGGGCCAGTTGCGCGCCTTTTGCACTTGGTCGACGATGATGTTTCCAAGCATGTAGCTGTCCTTTCCGCCAACCATTTGCGGAACGGTGTACTGGCCGAATATCGGTATGAAAGTGAAGATAAGGGCGCTCAAGATTCCGCTCTTGATTCCCGGTATCAAAACCTTTGTCATCGACTGGCTCTTTGTCGCTCCCAAGTCGCGCGCCGCCTCAAGCAGGCTAAAGTCAAAGCGGTCCACGCTGGTGAAGATGGGAAGGATCGCGTAGGGAAGGTACATGTAGACGCTTACCAAGACAATCGCGCCCTTTGTGAACATGAACTTTCGCGGCGCGAAGTGAAGCGCGCGCAAAAAGGAGTTGAGCAAGCCGTTGTCGCCCAAAATCGTCATCCATGCGAATATGCGGATAAGCGAGTTTGTAAGGAAGGGAATGATTACCAAAATCAAAAAGAGCGTTTGATGCTTGCTTCTCGCTATGGCGTATCCGCAGGGAAGCGCGATTGCGATGCACAAAAAGCTTGACAAAACCGAGATGAAAAGCGTGCGGAAAAATATTTTTCCGTAGGCCGGATCCAGCATTTGCTGGTAGGCCTTGAGAGTGAATTCCGCGGATACGCCGCCGTAAACGTCGCGCTTCATGAATGAGTAGCAGACTATGATGACAATCGGCGCGATGAAAAAGATTGTGAACCACAAGCCCATCGGCCAAGCGTAAAAGGGGCCGGGGTTGGCCTTTTTAAAGGCCTTTGTTTCGCTAGAGTTTTCTTCCATCGCCGTCCTACTTTTCAATGTCTTCAACGAGATAAGCGTCCTCGGCTGACCAAGAGACGTAAACCTGGTCCTTCCATTGAATGGCAGGTCCGTTTTCCATGTAGTTTGTGTGCTGCTTGAAAATCTTTACAAGCGCGCCGTTCTCCAAGCGGACGTAGAACTTTGACTGGAAGCCTGAGTAAATCGGCTCCTCGACGACGCCTTTGTAAACGTTGATGTCGGTTCTGCCGCCTGTGTCCGGCTCTTGCTTTGTGATGCGGACTTTTTCCGGGCGGATCGTGAAGGCCACCTTTTGTCCGGCCTCGGTGTGCTCGTAGTCGGTGACCATCATGTATTTGTCCAGCGTCTGCTGTTCCGCGGTGTCGGTGGAGAGGGAGGCTTGCTTTCCCAAGGCGGGAACCTTGCAAGTGACCATCCAGTCGTCCTGGCCGTTGGGGTCCTTGTGCTCAACGCATTCGACCACTTCCGCCTCAAAGAGGTTTGTGTCGCCGATGAACTGCGCGACAAACTGCGTCGCCGGGCTTTCGTAAATTTCAAAGGGGGTTCCAACCTGCAAGACGTGGCCGGAATTCATTACGGCGATTCTGTCGCTGACCGAAAGCGCTTCGCTCTGGTCGTGGGTTACGTAAATGAAAGTGATTCCGATTTTGTCGTGGATCGCGTCCAAGTCCAAAAGAAGGTTCGCGCGAAGCTTTGCGTCAAGCGCGCTAAGGGGTTCGTCAAGCAAAAGCACTTTTGGCTCGTTTATCAAGGCGCGGGCGATGGCGACGCGCTGCTTTTGGCCGCCCGAAAGCTGGTTGGGCTTTTTTTGCATGTGGGCCTCAAGCTGAACCAAGCGCAAGTACTGCTTTACTTTTTGGTCGATTTCTTCTTTTGCGACCTTTTTAAGGCGCAAGGGGAAGGCTACGTTTTCATAGACCGTAAGGTGCGGAAAGAGCGCGTAGTTTTGAAACACAGTGTTCGACTGGCGCTTGTTGGCGGCCAACGGAATGACGTTCTTGTCGTCGAACAGGACCACTCCCTCATCGGGGAATTCAAAGCCTGCGATGATGCGCAAAAGAGTTGTCTTTCCGCATCCCGAAGGGCCCAAGAGCGAGAAAAACTCGCCGGGCTTAATCGTAAAGTTGATGTCGTCAAGCGCGACGAAATCGCCGAAACGCTTGCTGACATGGTCGATGGTAACTTGACTGCCTTTCAAATCCACGAGCCTCTGTAACTAATGATCTTTGCCGCCGTAGTCAGGCGGCCTTACGCCTATAAAACGCATAAGGCATAGAATGATGTTATTGAGCCTCTTTGTCAATAGGAATTTTGAAAAAAAAGGCTAAAAAACGCGGCTCAAAAGCATGAACAAAATCGTGCCGCCAAATATGCTTATCATGGAATTTCGCCTCCACAAGTGAAGGCCGACTGTGGCGGCTATGGCGATGAATTGCGGGGCCCCCCAGGGCTTTGCGGCGTAGTCGATGTCCTTTAGGCAGTAGACTATGAGCGTGGCGATTATCAGGGGCGGAAGGCATTTTTCGACAAACTTTAGGGCGGCCGGCGGCTCCCGCTTGGAAAAAATAAAGAAGGGGGCGCCCCGGTAGAAGAACAAGAGCGCGGTTGTGAGGACGATTGTAAGGGCTACGACAAGATTGTAGTTCATTTTTCGCCCCCTTGGCCCGACGCGCTTTGGGGCTTTCCGCCGTTTTCCGCCAGAGCCTCCGCTTGGGAGCCGCCGGCTGCAGTCTTGGGCTTGGAAAGGTTTTTGGCCAAGGCCAGCGCGGTGATTCCGACCGAAAGAGAAAGCAAGAGCATGTTGCCTTGCGGTAGGATTCCGACGCGCTCCAAGACGGCCGCGGCCACGGACGAGGCGATTCCAATCGCGGGCGGCAAAAAGTCCTTGCTGGCCAGTATTTGTTCCGTCAAAATCACGCAAAAGAGCGCGGTAAGGGCAAAGTCTACGCCCTCAAACGAAAAGTTAATCAGGCTTCCGGCCACCGCGCCGATTGTTCCGCCCAAAGTCCAGTAAAAAAGGTCCATCGCGGCGATCGCGGAAAAAAAAGGCCCTGGCTTTTGGCCGGCCGGAGCGTCGACCGAGCAAAGGACCGCGTATGTTTCGTCGGTCAAGGCGTAAATCAAAAAGGCCTTCCATTTTCCGACGCCCTTGAATTTTGTCAAAAGCGACAGTCCGTAAAAAACGTGGCGGATTCCGACCAAGACTTGGACAAGCATTATTTGCGCCAAGCCCGCGCCAGCCGCGAACATTCCGATCGCGATGTACTGGCCCGTTCCCGTGTACATCGTGACGCTCATAAGAGGGGCTAGCCACCAGGGGTAGCCCGCGCGCGCGACCATAAGTCCAAAGGGAATGCCGATGGAAACGTAGCCAAAGAATATGGGCGAGGTGATTTTCAATATTTTAGCGAAGTCTGACTTTTCCATTTCGCGCTTCTTACTTCTTTTTGTTCACGGCCTGGACAAAGCGCAAGAAGGCTTCTTTTCCGGCCTTGTCGCGCTTGTAGACTCCCGCGTGCTCCAAGACTTTGGAAAAGACGATTCCGATTTCCTTGCGAAGAATTTTGTCGGCGTTGTCCTTGGTGAACTTGTACTTGCGCTTTAGTTCTTCCGCCCAAGGCGCGTGCTTGGCCAAAAGGTCGTCCGCCGAAATGTCCGTTCCTGCAACAAGAGCGCCGCTAAGCGCGGCCATTTCCTTTTTTAGGCGCGACGGCAAAACCGCCAAGCCCATGACTTCTATAAGGCCGATGTTCTCCTTTTTGATGTGGTGGAGCTCGGCGTGCGGATGGTAGACTCCAAGCGGATGTTCGGCTGTCGTGATGTTGTTTCGCAAAACCAAGTCAAGCTCGTAAAGCCCGCCGCGGCGGCGCGCGATGGGCGTGATTGTGTTGTGCGGAACGCCGTCAGTCTTTGCAAAGATAAAGGCCGCCTTGTCGGAGTAGCCCCTCCAGGCTTTGAGAATCTTTTCGGCCAAGCCGGCGAGCGGCTCTTTTTTTGCGCAGTCCAAGCGGATGACGCTCATCGGCCATTTTACGATTCCGGCCTTGACACTGGGAAAGCCCGAGAATTTTATGGGCGTTTCAACCGGAGCCTTTGCCATCGCGAATTCGTAGTTTCCGCCCTGAAAGTGGTCGTGCGTCAATATCGAGCCGCCTACAATCGGAAGGTCTGCGTTGCTTCCCAAAGTGTAATGCGGGAACTGGGTCACAAAGTCCAAGAGGCGCTCGAAAGTCGCGCGGCAAATTTTCATCGGAACGTGCTTTTGGTTTAGGACGATGCAGTGCTCGTTGTAGTAAACGTAGGGCGAGTATTGCAAGGCCCATTTTTCGCCGTTAAGGGTCAGCGGAATGATTCTGTGGTTTTGCCGCGCCGGGTGGTTTAGGCGGCCCGCGTAGCCTTCGTTTTGCGGGCAAAGCAGGCACTTGGGGTAGCCCGACTGCTTGGCCAGCTTGGCCGCCGCGATGGCCTTGGGGTCTTTTTCGGGCTTAGAAAGGTTTATCGTGATGTCAAGCGCGCCGTAGGGCGTTGCCGCCTTCCACTTTAAGTCCTTGGAAACGCGGTAGCGGCGGATGTAGTCTGTGTCCTGAGAGAATTTGTAAAACCAGTCCGTGGCCTTTTGCGGGGCAAAGTCCGAGCGCAGCGTCTCAAAAATTTCTATGACGTCCGACGGCGGCGGAACCAAGAGGCCCATGATTTTTGTGTCGAACAAATCGCGCGAGGCCGTTCCTGTGTCGTCGAAAAGATTGTTGGCCGCCGCCCAGTCCAAAAGTTCCTTTAGAATGTTTTCCAAGTCAGAGACGCGGACCGCGGGCAGCTTTTCGCCGCCGTTTTTGTCTTGCGAGCCGTTTGAGCTTTCCGAGTCCTCAAAGCCGTCCAAGCGGAACAATTCCAAGAGGCGGTTTTGCGTGTATGTGATGTCTTCCTTTGCGATGAGGCCCGTCTTAAGGGCGTAGGAAACGAGACGCTTGATGTTTTGGAAAATTGTCATGGCTTGAATATTATCGCGCGCGCGAGATTTTTTCAAGGTCACTTCCGCTAGCAAAATCGCGCGAAGCGCAGTATAATGGCCAGCATGAAAAAGCTTTTTCTTTGTTCGGCGCTTTGCTTTTTTGCCGCCGCTTTTTTTTCCGCGCAAGCCTTTGAGGTCTGCCTGGAGCCGGATCCCCGCTTGGACCAAAGCGTTTTTTCTTTGGCGGAAATTCCAGCCGAGCCTTTCATTCGGGCGGCCCTTTTGACAAGCGGAGCGGATTCCGAGACCGCGGACAAATTCGCCGCGCGCTTGGAAAATCTATGGCAGGAACTTTCTTCCGATATGGGCGAAAGCGAAAGCGTTGAGGAAAGGGCCGATAAAATCTTGACGTTCATTTACGAAAAGCTTCTTTCCAAATACGACTTTTACCAAACCCGCGTCGACCTTGCGATGGAAAGCGGCGTCTACAACTGCGTCTCTTCCGCGATAATTTTCATGTACTTTTGCAAAAAGGCGGAAATCCCGGTTGTCGCCTTCGAATGCGTCCGCCACGCCCTTTGCGCCGTTTTCCAAGACGGCAAGGCTGTCGACGTTGAGACGACAAACCCTTACGGCGTGAACCCCGGAAAAAAGCGCGGCCAAAACCTTTCAAACGGAAGGACTCAGTACATAACCGTTCCCGCAAAGGATTACTCGGGCCGTCATCAAGTCGACGACCGCCGCGTTGTGGCGATGGTTTACTGCAACCGCATTTCGCAGCTGCAAAAGAAAAAGCAAGACGCGCAAACAGTGGGCCTTGCCGTCGACGCATACGAAGTCCAAGGCCATTCCGCTGTTTCAAGGAGCGAGCTTGACATTTGCGTCGGAAACGCTTCCAACATCCTCACTAAGGCGGAGCGGGAAGGCGAGGCCATCGCCTTCCTAAAAAAGGCGGAGGAAACTTTCGGCCCTTCGCAAAACTGGACAAAGAGAATCGCGACAAACTACTACAACTTAACCTTGGGCAAAATAAAAAAGGACCCGCTTGGCGAAGGCCTTTCGTCCCTGGAGGAAAACAAGGAAAGCCTTTCCAAAAAAGACTTTGACGACCTTAAGGAATACGCCTACTTGACGGCGGCCCAGGCGGCGGCCAACAAGCGCGACTGGAGGGGGGCCATAAAAACCGCGCTCTCCGGCCTTGCGGAGCTTCCTCAAAGCAAGCGCCTTGCGGCCAATAAAAGCGTCTACGAGCAAAACGCCGCGATTGACTTTCACAACGAGGCCGCCGACTTGTTCAATTCCGGCGACAAGGCCGCCGCCCTTCAAAAAATCAAGCAAGGCCTTGAAGAGCTTCCCGGCAACAAAATCCTCTTGAACGATTTGAGCAAAATGCCCAGATAAACTTTGACAAAAGGCTCCGTTTGCTTTATAATTAAGCGAATGAAAAGCGAAAAAGCCAGAATCGGACTTTTGATAAACGACACTAACTCTGATTACGTCAAGCAGCTTCTTGACGGGGCCTATTCTTGCTGCGCTGAAATGGGAATTTCGCTTTTTGTTTTCAATATCGGCGAGCTAAATTTTTCATACCATCCCTTTGACTACCAGCACAGGGTTTTGACGCAGTTTTGCGTCAAGGAAAACATTGACGGCCTTATAGTTTGTTCGGCGGTTTTGGCCTCGCACAGCGACAAGGCTTGGTTTGAGAATTTCTTGAAGGGCTTTGGCAGCCTTCCGATTGTCTGCATAGGCTCAAAAGTTCCTGGCCGCCCCTGCATTCTTTGCGACTCCAAGCCGGGCATTCAAGCCGTTTTGGAGGATTTGGTTGACAGGCAGGGGCTAAAGCGCGTTTGCGTGTTGGGAAAAATTCCAGGCTCCCGCGACGCGCAGGAAAGAACCGAAGCGATTGTTTCCTTCCTAAAAAAGAGGGGAATCCGCTTTGACGACCGGTATGTCATAGAGGGAAACTTCACCTACGAGAGGGCCTTGGCCGGCCTTAGAGACTATTGGGAGCAAAACGGAAGCCTTGAATTTGACGCCATAATCGCGCTCAACGACGACATGGCCTTCGCCGCCTTGGATTTTTGCAAAAGCCATAAAATAAAGGTTCCCGAGGAAATGCGCGTCGTGGGCTTTGACGATGTTCCGCGCTCAAGGTTTTCGACTCCGCCATTGGCCACCGTTACTCAAGACCTTTGCGGACAGGGCAGAACCGCTGTGACCGCCTTGCTTGGAATGCTGGAAAAAAAGCGGGTTCCCGGCGAAGTGTTCGTTAAATCCGCGCCTGTCTTTAGGGAGTCCGGATCGGGCTTTAAATCGGTGGAAGCGATTCAAGCGCAGGACCGCGGCTCGGCCACCGAATGGCTTGAAAAAAAGAACCAGTTTTACATTTTAAACGACTTTTTGATTTCGGGCCAAACGCGGCTGAATTTGCCGAAAATGCGAAAGTATTTTATGGAAAACATAGAGCGCTTTGACGTAAGCGCCGCGGCCCTGTGCCTTTACGACCGCCCCTTCCATATTACCGAAAAGTCGGAAGACATTACTTTGCCCGAAAAGGCTTTTGTATACAGTTCCTACGACAAGAAAAAGAATTACGCGCAAAACTTGAACACAGAGCCCGTCGCCTTCAATCCCAGGGAGACTATGCTTCCTCCCGGCCTTTTGGATTTTTCAAGCGGCAAATACTTCATATCGATTCTCTCAAAATGCGAAAACCAGTACGGCTACATGATTTTTAGAAGCGGAGACTGCGAGCCTTTGATTTATTCGATGATGTCGGTCAATTTCGCCCGCCTTGTAAGCGAGGCTTGGGAAGCGACAAAATCCGAAAAAGCCGCCAAAGCCCAGCAGGAGAGGGCCGCCCGATTGAACTTGATTTCAAAGACCGACGAGTTGACCGGCCTTTTGAACCGCCGCGGCTTCATGGAGTTGGGCCAGCAGACGATTGACATCGCCATGGTCTTGCGGCAGGACGGCATGGTGATTTTTGGCGACATGGACGGCTTGAAATTCATAAACGACAATTATGGCCACGACGCGGGCGACAGGGCGATTAAGGCCGAAGCCGAAATATTGAAGAAAAATTTCCGCGCGTCAGACATTGTCGGCCGCCTTGGCGGAGACGAGTTTGTCATTGTCGCTGCGGGCTTGAACGAGCCGCGCCTTTCTGAAATACGGGAGAACATCGAGGCGGCTTGCAGGGCTTGGAACATCGTTCACAACGAAGGCTTTGAGCTTTCGATAAGCTTGGGCTGCGCTCGCTTTGGAAAGAACGGAAAAAGCCTTGAAGACATAATGCGCGAGGCGGATTCCTTGCTTTACGAAGAGAAACGGAAAAAGAAGAACAGCCGCCGCTAAAGGCCGCTTTTTTCGGCCGCTTGCCCGCTTGATTCCTTGTCCAGAATTTTCTTAAACGCGCTGTTTTCTTTTTGCAGCTCCCGCGAGCCGCGAGTTATCTTGCAAAGGGACATGTTGAATTTTTTCGCTATTTCGCGCTGGGGCGTTCCCTTGTAAAGCTCCTTTACGCTAAGCCAGCGCTTTGAAAAGTCCGCGCGCTCGGCCGGCGTGCAAAGGCATGACAAAAATTCCCGCGCCTCGCTTTCATTCGCGCAGTTTGAGAGTATTTCGCATATTTCGTTAAAGCTTTCGGCTACGGCCTCGCCATCTGTTTCTGTCATTAGTAACATAATAGCGCGTCCGGCTTTTTTTGTCAAATTGGACAAGATTCCGCCCCTACATTGATTAAATTTAAGAAATGCGCTATTATTAAAGTATGGTGGAAGGTGAATTTGAGAGCGTTGACATAAGCGCTTTTTTTGGAGAGCGGGAAGTTCCCGAAAAAGACGACGGAATCATTGTCTTTACCAAAAAACAGCAGGACATGTTTGACGCGGTCTTGCCGCATTTGCGCGACGCCAATCCCGACCGATTTGAAACTTTTTTGATTCGCATTGACGACTTGAACAACCTTGCCAAAAGCATCGCGCGCTTTCCGTCGCTTTTGGAGCGCCACCGTTTGGCCGGAGGCGAGCGCACTCCCACGTCATTGATTGATTCCCTTGTGGAGCACCAGGACGAAGGCGACGCGCTCTTGCAGCTGCCGTCAAAGGCTTCGTTGGGGCGCGGCTTTTTAATCGCGAAAATCCACACGTTCTCCTCGCTTTCAAAAATCGCGAAAAGCATTGGCGAGGACGAAAAGAAAGTCGCCGACTTAAAGAACGAAGCCGTAACGATGATGTTCTCGCTTTTGGCCGAGGACGTTTACCTTAACTGCATTCGCGACAAGAGCGTCGACTTGGACTTGCGCCGCGAAATGGCAATGTCTCTTCTTTTGCTTTGGGAGCACCGCAACGACGAGGCCATTGAGCAAATCGCGCCTGTTTTGCAAAGCATTTGGACCGCCCGCCGAAAGCTGGCTCCCGCCTTTGGCACGATGATGGGAACCAGCGAGCTTATATTGATTTCCATGCAAATGGACGAAATGTGGACCACCTTCATCAAGGAACGCTTGAGCGACCCTATGGTAAGCCAGGCGATGGAGGAATTTTTGTTCGGCATTTCGTTTGAGCAAATCGCCGCCTTGCGCGAGATTTTGAAAGGGCAGGGAATCAAGGCCATCGGCCGCGACGAAGTCTCAAAGTATTTGGGCGTGCACGTAAAGACTGACGCCGGCTTGGACTACCGCGACTTTTATTCGATGTACACCCTGCGCCGTGACAACGCCCGCGCCCGCGCAAGGCTAAAAGTGCCCGGCCCGCAAAAAACGCTTGAAGACTACTTCATTCAATTCGTGATGCATTTCAACAAGGAGAAGCAAAAAAATGACAGCTTCGCAAAGTAAAAAGGCGCCCTATCATTTTGGCGAAAAGCTTAAGTTGGTTCGCGAACGCAAGGGCTACACGCTGAAGGTTGTCGCCCAGCGCGCTGGCGTCAGCGAAAGCCTTGTCTCGCAAATCGAAAGAAACCGAGTGAGCCCGGCCATAGACACTCTTCTGTCCTTGGCGGAAGTGCTGGACATTAATTTGGAATTTTTGTTCGAGGAATACAGAAAAAAGCATCCGGTTGAAATAATACACGCGGACGAAAGGCGCAGCGTTGACGAAGACGGCGTTCGCTACGAGGAAACCGCCCGCCCCAACAGCGACGACGGCAGCCACACTATGGAGTCTTACTTGATAACGGTTCCGCCGCATTCGCAAACCCACAAGGGCTCTTACGGCCACATCGGCCGCGAAACCGGCTTTGTCCTAAGCGGGCAAGGCGAGCTTCACTACGAAAAGAACGTGTATCCTATAAAGGCGGGCGACGGCATTTCCTTTAGCGCGGGCGCTCCGCATGTTTTGGTCAACAACGGGGACGAGGACTTGAAGGCGATTTGGACCGTGACTCCGAGCCAAAGATTCAACAAGCAGGACTAAAAGATGAAAGAAAGAAGCGGCCGCCTTAAGGCGATAAGAAAACTGATTAAAGCCAACAAAATAGAAAGCCAGGAAAAGCTCCTTACGCTTTTGACCGAAGAGGGCTTTGAAGTGACGCAGGCGACGCTTTCGCGCGACTTAAAGCTTTTAAAGGTCGGAAAAATCGCCGACGGCCGCGACGGCTATGTCTACACGCTTCCCACGGAGGAGGAGCGGCAGGAAAGCGACCGCCTCTTCGCGCAGGATTTTTTGCGCGGCTACATCAGCATAGAATATTCGGGCAACATCGTTGTCATAAAAACTTTTCCGGGGCACGCAAGCCCGGTTTGCAACGCGCTTGACTGCATGAATTTTGACGAAATTTTGGGAACGGTGGCTGGCGAAAACTGCCTTTTTGCCTGCCTGCGCCAGGGCGTAAGCGGAGAAGACTTCCTTAAAAAACTAAAGGAAAAAATCCCGGAAATTGAGGCATGACAGTCCGCGCGGGGATATGACGCGCGTCTTAAAGCACTTCAAGCGCCGCCGCTACGACGTTCGGGTCAAATTGGCTTCCTGACTTTGCCAAAAGCTCTCTCTTTGCCTCTTGCGCTGTCATCGCGCGCTTGTAGTTCCTCTCGTGGGTCATCGCGTCGTAGGCGTCGGCCACGGCGATGATTCTGGCGCAAAGCGGAATTTCCTTTCCGGCCAAGCCGTCGGGGTAGCCCTTTCCGTCAAAGCGCTCGTGGTGGCTTCTTACGTTCTTTGCGATTTCCGGCATTTCGGTAATCTTGGACAATATGCGCTCGCCGATGACTGAGTGCCTTTTCATCGCCTCAAACTCTTGCTCGGTAAAGCCGCCGGCCTTTGTCGATATTTCCTCTGGGATTCCGATTATCCCAATGTCGTGAAGAACCGCGGTGTAGTAAACTTTTTGGACTTCGCTTTTTGGAAGCGACATCATGTAGGCGATTTTCCTTGAGTATTCAGCGACGTTTTCTGTGTGCCCCGCGCGGTTCGAGTCGGCGGCGTCAACCGTTTCGGCGAGCGCGTTTATGATTTGCTCGGACAAAAGCTCTTTTTGCTTGTCGCGCTTGTGAATTTTTTCAGACTCAATCGCGGCTTTTGCCTCCAAGTGCTTTTGCAATTCGTTCAGTTCCGCCTTCTTTTTTGTAAGCTCCGCATAGTCTGGCGAAACAAGGACAAAGAGGCACATGTTCAGCGAAACCAAAGAGAAGAAGTTTGTCAAAAGGACGTTGGGGAAGTACAGGTATTGCAAGGCCGGCCCCAAGACCGACATGACGAGCATAATCAGCAAGACGGCGTACGCCTGGGGCGAGACCCTTTTTTTTATCATCAAAAAAGTCAGGCTGCAGTCAAACAGAAAGACTAGCGGAATTATAAGGCAGAGGGAGTAGAATTTTCCATGCTCGTAGCTTCCGTTTTGAAAAGAAAAAAAGATTCCCGATGGAACGTTGGCCACAAGGAGGGCCATGAAGGCCACCAAGACGAGCCTTGAGAAAAACAGCAGCGGCGCTCCGAATTTTTTCTTCACTCCGAACGACAGGAAAAGCAAGTGCAGGGTGTAGTAGAAAAAGCTTTCCGAAGCGAAATACAAGCTGTTCAGCGTTACATTCAGCCAAAGCGGAACTGACTTAGCGAATGAAATCGCGATTGACGCCGCGACGTCAAAGAAAATCGACGTCATTTGAAAGAGAACCAGGCGGCGGAATGTGTTGTTTATTTGGCTCGTGTTGTAATACTTTTTTAGCAAGTAAAAGTACAAGAGCGCTATGTAAAAGAAACTCGCGGCTTCAAAATTTATGTTGTACGCAAGGCGCTGGACTTCATTGTTCATCGATTGCCTCCCGTTTAGAGACGTACTCGTGCAATATGTAGCGCTTGTCCTCGTCAATCAATTCCAGCATAAGGCCCGCTATTTCGTTGTCAAACTGGCTGCCCCTTCCGCGCTCTATTTGCTCGCGGACTGCCGCCTGTTCCATCGGCGCCCGGTAGCTGCGGCTTGACGTCATCGCGTCGTAGGCGTCAGCCACCGCTATTATTTTAGCCTCCAGCGGTATTTGGTCTCCGTGCAGGCCGTCTGGATAGCCGCGGCCGTCAATGCGTTCGTGGTGCCAGCGCGCGCCCGTTTTTAGTTCCGGCAAAAGCGAGACTTTCTCCAGTATCGAAGAGCCTATGACAGGATGGGCTTTCATTTGCGCGAATTCCTGGTCGGTCAGGCGGCTGGGCTTGTTTATTATCTTTGACGAAACGCCGACTTTTCCGATGTCGTGCAAAATTCCCATCATGAAAATTTGCTGGCATTTTTCAGAGCTAAGGCCTTTCTTTTGCGCCAGCATCTTTGAGTAGCGGGCGACGCGCGCCGAGTGTCCGCTGGTGTAGTGGTCTTTCGCGTCGATTGTTTCCGCCATTGTGTATGTCATTTGCAGCACCAAGCGCTCTAGCTTTTCCCTTCGATCCCGCGCTTCGGCCGTTTTTTTCTCAACGCTGGACTTAAGGGCTCGCTGCAATACCTCCAGTTCCGCGATGGTGGTCACAAGGGCCTGGTCTTCGGGCGTTTCTATCGAGAGCAAGAGCGCCGTGGTCAAGAATACAAAAGCGAAGGGCGTTATTCTAAAGGTCGGGCAAACGTAGACTTGGACAAAGGGAACGGCGATTAAGCCTTCGTACAAAAGGCAAAGCGTCGCTATTTGGTTCTTGTTGAACTTGTGGGCGTTGACGGCCAGCTTGAAGGCGCTTGCGAATGCGAACGCGCATGAAATCGCGGGCAGGATTATGTAGGGCATTCCGAACACAATCGAATAGTCGTCTTCGATGAAGAACATAAAGCCCCAAATGCTGTTCGCCAGCAAAAGCAGCAGCATGAAGGGGAGAAAAAGCCTTGTCGCGATCTTTTTTTCGCGCTCAATCTTGTCCCTTGTGAAAATGTAGGAATTTGTGTAGGCCAAAACCGCTTGCGAGAAAATCGCGAAGGAGAAAACGCAGATAGAGTAGAGCGTCGTTTGCCAAAAGGAGCCGAACTTGAATTTAACGCCAAGGAACGAAAGGTAGTCAGTCACGCATACGAACGACGAGCAAAGGGCCATGCGCTTAAAGGCCCTGTTTCCCAAACTCTGTTCCGAATACTTCGTGAACGTGTAAAAACAAATGGCTATGGCCACAACTAGAGAGACAATGTCAAAATCCGCAACTATTTCTGTTCCGTTCATCGGGCGACCGCTTTTGCGACTCTTTCAATTATATAACTAAAGAACGGTATTTGCAAGGGTCGCGCGTTTTAGGCTAAAGGCCCTCGCGCCAAAAGACCCGCGCTCGTCCGCTCGTGAATTTTGAACGCAAGGCAAAAAGCGTAGGTTCGAGCGGTTTTACCGCGACCTACGGTCGCTGCGTGGCTTGAATTTTACCGCCAAAAGCGCTAATATATTTACCGCAATTTTTTAACGATTTTATTGAGGTAACCATATGTCAGACACAGAAGTCAGAGTAAGATACGCGCCGTCGCCGACAGGAATGCAGCACATCGGCGGCGTAAGGACCGCGCTTTTCAATTACTTGTTCGCAAGAAGCAAGGGCGGAAAATTCATCTTGCGCCTTGAGGACACGGACCGCACCCGCTACGCCGAGGAATACGTAAAGAACCTTTACGACACGATGAGCTGGCTTGGCTTGGAATGGGACGAAGGCGGAGACAAGGGCGGCGAGTACGGCCCCTACGTCCAGAGCCAGCGCTTTGACCTTTACAAAAAATACGCCGAGGAACTGGTCGCCAAGGGCGAGGCCTACTACTGCTTTTGCGACGCCGAGCGCTTGGAGCGCATCCGAAAAATCCAGACGGAAAACAAAATGGCTCCCGGCTACGACCGCAACTGCCGCCACCTGACCCCAGAGGAAGTCAAGGCCAACTTAGACGCCGGAAAGCCTTACGTAATCCGCCTAAAGGTTCCGCTTGAAGGCGAGACCAAATTCCACGACCACCTTTTGGGCGACATCGTTTGGAAAAACGAGGACATTTCTCCCGATCCGGTTTTGCTTAAAAGCGACGGCTTTCCCACTTACCACTTGGCCAACATCGTCGACGACCATTTTATGAAGATAAGCCATGTAATGCGCGCGCAGGAATGGATTCCGTCAACGCCGCTTCACGTTCAGATGTACCGCGCCTTTGGCTGGGAGCACCCGGAGTTCTGCCACCTTCCTATGGTGAACGGCTCTGACGGAAAAAAACTTTCAAAGCGCCACGGCTCCACAAGCCTAAACGAATTCCGCGCGCGCGGCTACCTTCCGCAGGCCATCATCAACTACGTGGCCTTGCTGGGCTGCTCTTACGAAGAAGGCAAGGAATTCTACACGCTTGAAGAGTTGGCCAAGGCCTTTAAGCTGGAACACCTTAACAAGGCGCCGGCGGTCTTTGACTACAAAAAATTGGAATACTACAACGGAAACTACATCCGCATGCTTAGCGACGAAGACCTTTACAAGTGGACGCTTCCCTTCATCACAGGAACCGGAGACGCCGCGCTTGAAATCAATCCCGAAAACCCGCAGCCAAAGCCAAAGGTCGGCCCCGAATATTCCGGCGTCGCGCTGGGAGAAGACGGCGAGCCTGTTTGCGTCGACAAGAGCATGAACATGTCAAGCGCCGACGTGAAGGCCGCGCTGATGAAGCTTATGCCGTTGATTAAGGAGCGCCTAAAGTATTTGACCGACGCCGCGGAAATGGTGCGCTTTTTGTTCACCGAGCCGGCCGTTCCGCCAAAAGACCAGATTATTCCCAAAAAGCTTGACGAAGCCAAGACAAAGGAAGTTTTGCTAAAGGCCAAGGACTTTGTCGAAAAGATTTTCGGCATGAGCCACGAGGAGGCGGAGGAGTTGGGCCGCAAGATGTCCGAGGAAATCGGAGTCAAGATGGGCGACTTTATGATGCCCATCCGCATGGCCGTAACCGGAAGCCGCGTAAGCCCGCCGCTTATCGGCTCGATTTTGATTTTGGGAAAAGACGAGGCGCTCGCGCGAATTGAGAGAACTCTCCGCTCGTTCTAATTAAGGCAAGACCCTAATTGTTGTTTCGAGCGGACCTTCCAATTACGTTGCTCGCAAAAGGCTCGCAACTAATTGGAGCATAAAAGGAGACTAAAATGGAAGTAATTCAAAGCTTTACGATTGACCACACAAAGTTAAAGCCCGGCATTTATGTTTCGCGCGAGGACAAGGGCTTTACCACCTACGACTTGCGCATAACTACGCCCAACAAGGAGCCTGCCGTCGCTCCAAGCGCGATTCACAGCATCGAGCACTTGATGGCCACGTGGTTCAGAAACTCCCGCGTAAAGGAAGACGTCGTTTACGTGGGCCCCATGGGCTGCCTTACCGGAATGTACGTCATCATGATGGGAAAGTATTCCGTCCAGGACATGCGCGAGCTTACTATTGAATGTTTGGAATGGATTTTGACTCAAGAAAAAGTTCCCGCGACGGAGCCTGAGTCTTGCGGAAACTATCTTTTGCACGACCTTCCGATGTGCAAGTGGGAATGCGCGCGCTACCTTGACCGCCTTAAGAATGACTTTCACTCTGAGTACTCAAAGCTTCAAGTCAAGCTTGACGACGGCAAGATTTTCGCGGACGCCTAGCGTTCGTATTCGGCGACCGGATGGCTTGAAGTGTTCATCTGAATGATTTTGGCGGCGGTCTTGTAGGCCCTGTCAACGTTCATTCTGTCGCGCGAAGTGATGGAGCAAGTGTAGGGGCCCATGTTCCAAACGGCCTTTCCGCACTTGTTTCCGTTTGCGTAGAATACGATCTCATAGCCGTTTACGGTTTGAGAGGATTTTTCCGTGTAGATGTTGAAGTCTCCGCTTGGGTCGTTCTTTCCGGGCGCCTTTCTGATTCTGATTTCGTCTCCCTCTGAGGAGTCGTAAATCGCTTCAAGCATTTGCTTGGGGATCGCGCGGTAAACCTGAACGTTGTAGTCTTCAAAAACGTCCAAAAGGTTAAAGCTAAAGCCCGCTTTCTTTTGGGCCTCTTCCAATCTTTTAAAGCTGTGGAAAGGGTTTGAAATTCCAATGGCCTTGGCTTCGTTTTTGCCTTCGCTCTCTGTTTTATTGGTTGAAACGCAAGCGCTAAGGACAAGCGACGCGGCCGCAGCGACAATAATTAGTTTTTTCATTTTTCCGCTCCAAGTATTTTTTTTGTTATTTAACAGCAATGTTATATCATAAAATGAAAAAAAAGTCTATGGGAACGCGCGTTGCCGAACCCCGGCGGCTTTTGAAATTTTTTTAAAGATACTATTGTAAAAACCGAAAATTTAATGTATAATGGTAATTGGAATTTTTTAATTCCGGCGTGGGGAAAATTTTAGGGTATGCCTGGCTATAGCCAATTAAAAAAACTTAGTGAAACTGTTCTCAAATTAGGAAACGAAATCAAGCTTCGCGCCGAGCGCGGAGAGAAAGCCGTTCCCGTATTTATCCCCGACACAATAGAAGACATTGACGACAGCCAGGACTTTGTTCTTGGAATGCCCGAAAAGCCAAAGCCGCCGGAGCCGGAGGAGAGCGAAAGCCCTGCCGAAGAGGCCGAGAGCGTCCAAGAGACTACAGACGTAAGCGTGGACGACCTTTTGAGCGGAATCGCCTCGGGCGACGCTCCCGACTTGAGCGCCTTTGGAGACGACGGCTCGGCTTCCAGCGGAAAGAGCAAAAGCAAGGCCAAGGGAAAGGCCGCAAAGCCAGAACCCGAACCCGAGCCGGAGCCAGAGCCCGAACCGGAGCCAAAGGGCATAAGCGGTTCCGGCTATTCCGGCTTTGGCTTTGACGACGACGGTGTCTTGGAGGCGTCTTCGGACGAAGCCAAGCCCGACATCAGCGCCTTGATGGGCGGTCCTGGAAAGGCTCCTGCCGCCGCGCCTTCCGCGAAAGCGAACGACGGGCTTACCGGAATCCCCGAGCTGGACGCCATCTTGAATCCCAAAAAGCAAGAGGAGCCTTCTTCCGCGTCGACCGGCATTCCCGACTTGGACGCGATTTTGTCTCCCGCAAAGGAAAGCGCGCCAGAGCCCGAGCCGGAGCCTTTGGAAGCCGAACCGCTTCCCAGCGCGCCCGAGCCCGAAGCCGCCGCTCCGCAGGAAATAGATTTTGGCGGCCTTGACGATTTGGAAGTCGAAGACTACAAGACGCCTGAAAATGAAAGCGCCGCGGGCGAAGACATAGACGCGTCCGCTCTTTTTGGCGACGACGTTGAAGATTTTGAGATGCCCGATTCTTCCGTTCAAAAGAAGAAGGAGCCTTTTAAGCCGCTTCCGCCGGAAGATGACGACGCCATACTTAAGCCGGACATTTTTACCGACGATTCAAACGTTACAAAAGAAAATCCGCCTTACTACGCGGCCGCCCCATATGGCGAAACGCCAAAGCAGGCCGAGAGCGCTGGCGGCGCGGAACCAATTCCGCCGTTGGACGAGGCTTCGGCTGACGAAACTGGCATAGAGGAGCTTTCGGATTTTGGCGACCTTTCCTCTCCCGACGAGCTTTCCTCTCCCGACGAGCTTGCGCCAGCCGGCGACATTTCCTCGCCCGACGAGCTTTCCGCGCCGGAAGATTTTTCGATGCCCGACGACATCGCCGCGGCCGATGGTCTAGCCCCGGCTGACGGCCTTTCAGCGGCTGATGATTTTTCGATGCCCGACGACCTTTCTATGGCCGAGCCGTTGGAAGACATTTCGTTTGACGCTCCGGCGGAAGAAGCGCCTGTCCAAGATGCTGCCGCGGCCGCGGAAGAAACATCCGATTTTGACGACCCGTTCGCGCAGAGCGACAAGGATTTTGCGGGCGGCGGCGCGATTGACCTTAACATGGACTTGCCCGATGAAATCAGCGAAGTTCCCGCTGAGGTTTCGGGCTTGGACCTTTCGTCCGGAGATGGCGCTGCGGAAGGCGAGGCCTCTTCTGGCGACGGCGCCTTGGCTGACTTGGGCGGAGACCTTGGCGGCGGCGCTTTTGACTTGCCGGAAGGCGACATTTCGTTTGACGCTCCGATAGAGGAGGCGCCGTCTACAGAGGAGCCTTCCGCGCAAGAGGAGCCCGCTTCAGGCGAGTCCGTTTCGGAGGAGCCCGCTTCAGGCGAGCCTGTTTCGGAGGAGCCTTCGGCGCAGGACGCTGGCGGCATGGACTTTGAAATGCCCGACATGGATTTTGGAGAAGGCTCCAGCCAGGAAATTTCAGCCGACGCGGTTGAGGCGCCATCCGGCGACGCGGACATATTCAACACCGACGGAATGGACATGGCCTCCTTTGACATGCCCGACTCCTTTGGCTCGGACGACGCCGCCCCCCAGGAAGACGGCGCCCTGCCTGGAGAGACAATCGGCGAAACTGACGAAGCCACGGCCAGCGCTCTTGGCGATTTTAACATTCAAGACACGGACAGCCAGCTTTCAAAGGCCGGAGACGATTTCGCCTTGGAAGGCGCTGGCGACGACTTTAGCATTCCGGGCTTTTCGGAGGAGGGCGCCGATCCTTACGCCAACGAAGGAAAGAAGGGCGGCGTAGACCAAGTTGACTTTAGCGGCGCCGTCACGGGCGACGGAAGCCAAAGAACCGCGCTTACCGAGGAAGAGTACCAAAAATTCAAGAAGAACCTGCGCGACTATCCGCTTAACGTTCGCATAGCCGTCGAGGACATGATCGCTAAAAACGAGTTCACTGACGAAGTCGTTTTTGAAGTCATCGAAAAAATACTGAAAAAAGTCACGGCCAGGCAGCTTGCCAACCATTTGGAGAAGATGCTTGACATAAGCCTGCCCGTTCCCCGCGACTACGAAAGGCGCAGCGCCGAAGAGTACGAGGCCTACAAGGCTTCGTTTGCCTACCAGCTTAAGAGCAGAATTCTTCCGGCGATTATAATCGGCGTCCTTGCGGCGATGGTTTTGTTCTGCCTTGGCTTCTTGGGCCACCGCTACATCATCACGCCTTTGACCGCCGAAAAGCTTTACAAAGAGGGCTACGCTCTTATCGAGCATGACGAGTTCCCTCTTTCAAAGGACAAATTCAACGAGGCGCTCAAGTACAAGTCCAAGAAAAAGTGGTTCTTTAGATACGCCCGCGCCTACAGGGCAAAAAAGCAATATGACTTAGCCGAGCTTTTTTACACGAACATTCTCAAGCGCTTTGACCACGACAAGGACGCCGGCCTTGAGTACGCCCAGATGGAAGTTGACGATTTGGCCAACTACGAGCTTGCCGAGGAAATCTTAAAGCGCGAGGTTTTGGACAACCATGTGAACGATCCCGACGGAATCTTGGCCTTGGGCGACACATACCTTGAATGGGCGACGGAAAAAGACAGCGCCAAATTTGACGACGCGTACCAAACTTACTCAAAGCTTCAGCAGCTTTACGGGGCTAAAAACCCCAACCTTTATCAAAGCCGTTTCTTGCGCTACAACATTCGCACCGACCAATTGCGGAACGTTTTGGAGCTAAAAGAATTCTTCTACAGCCAAGGCGAAAAGTCATTGTCGGCGCCGGACTGGACGGAATTGAGCGGCTATCTCATGGACAAGCAGCATGGCGAACTTCCTCTTGACCAAGAGTTCCTCCGCGAAAAAATAGAGGACGTGCGCGACATGATCCTTTACGCGGTTACGGCGGCGCCTGAGGATCCGCTGGCCAACTACAATTTGTCGCGCTACTTGGTTCAAGTCGGCGACCACAGGAAGGCCGTCCAGTCGTTGAAGCACACGGAAAGCCTGTTTGACAAGGCGACCAATTTGCGCAAAAAGGCGATTTACAAGCAGCTTAACAACTACAGGCTTTTGGGCGAGGAATACTTGTACGACCGCGAATATGTTTTGGCGCGCGAGGAATTCACGAAGGGCTTGAATTTGTTTGAAGGCAAAAAGAGGGCTAGCAACTTCGCGCCGGACAAGAATGTCGGCGTGATGTATTCCGACATGGGCGATTTGGAATACTTCATTTCGGGCGACTTGGAAGCGGCCCGCATGAACTACCAGAATTCAATCGACAGCAAGAACGACATGCCTTCGATTCGCTACAGGGTGGGTTACATCGACTATTCAAGCGAAGATTATCAAAGCGCGCTTGTGAATTTCATCAAGGCAAGCCAGCAAGTTCCGGACGACTCGCACATGCTTTTGGCCTTGGGCAACACCCTTTCGCTTAAGAACGACAATTACGCCGCGCAGGGCTACTACAAGCGCCTGCTTGGCCATCTTGACTTGGTTCGCGAAAAGTTTGGAATCGTCTCGCCGCAAACCGACGAAAGGGCGGGGGACATGGTTGAAGTTTACATGAAGGCGGCTAACAATTTGGGCGTAAGCCTCTTCCGCATAGCGCGGCAAAGCGGTTCCAGCTCAAAGAACGCGGCCTCGTTGGTAAACTTCCAGGATTCAATCCGCTACTACGACGCCCTTACAAGAAACCAGCAAACGATGGTCCGCTTGCCGGGAAGCAACTTGGCCGAAATGAACTTGCGCTACGCCACGAATCCCTTCCCCAAGTTTGAGCCGGAAATCTACACTGACATTCCGCGCGTCCTTGACGGCGAAAAGGGCCTTGAACAGTGAAAGTGTACTGTCCGCATGTCGGAGTTTTGTGGAAGCGCCGGCTGATAGTTCTGTACAAAGAAATCTTCAGAAAGTCCATTCACTTGTGCTCCGGCTTTGTTCCCCTTTGCCTAAAATATTTTTACAAAGGCGCGATAGGACTCTTGGTTTTTGCCGGAGCCTTTTACACATTGACCCAAGTCTTGTCGCTTAACGGAAGGCGCGTTCCGCTTGTTTCCGACATAACGGACATGGCCGCCCGCGAGCGCGACAGGGGAAAATTTGTCTTGGGGCCATTGACCTTGGTTTTGGGAATCCTTTTGGCGGCTCTCCTTTGTCCGCCCAAGTCGGCGGCCGTTGGAATTTTCGCGCTCGCTTTTGGCGACGGGCTTGCGAGCCTGGCTGGAAAGCTTTTGGGAAACCTGCATATTCCGCGCACCGGCGGAAAGACTTGCGCCGGAAGCCTTATGTGCCTGCTCGCGATATTCATTTCAAGCTTTTGCGTTTTGGGAAGAACCGACGCCGCGCTTGTGTTGGCGCTTTGCGGAATGCTTGTCGAAGTCCTTCCGTTGAAAGACTTTGACAACATTTTGATTCCGCTTTTGTTGGGAAAAATTTCGCAGTATATTTAAGTGTAAAGCTTATGGAGGGCCGACAAGGCCTTTTCCGTTCCAAAAGCCAGCAAAGCGGCTCCAAGCGCCGTAAGGGACAAAACCGCGCTTGTGTTTAAGATGAAGTAGCCTGCCTCCATGCAAAAGACGCCGATTCCCACGCGGATGTAAATCGGGTTTTCGTTGAGCTTTGCGTTTATCGCGTATGAGGCAGCCGTCAAGGCGATGGCCACGATGTATGTGAAGTTTACGAATTTGCTCCAGCCGACGCCTATTGAAAAATTGGATTCTATTTTTATCGTGTTCACGGGAACGATGTTTGCCAGCGCGAGCGAAAAGACCAAAAGCACTATTATGTTTTGTTCAGTCTCCAAGCCTTTTTTCTTTGACGAAAAGATTGACGCCGTGAAAAGGCTTATGATGGAGAGCGTTCTTCCCCAAAAAAGCGTCCGGCCCGCTATTACCAAAAAACTGGGCAGGTTTTTTTCCACCGTCTCCAAGGGAATGAAGGGGCGGACAAATTCTGTAAGGCAGCCGAGCAGGAAAAGCATTAGATAGGCCACCTCGCTTGAAGGGGTTTTTTCAAAGCGGGCGTATATGTAAAATGACACCGTTGGTATGTAAAGGGCCATAAAAAGGCTGGAAACGATTATGGAAATGTAATGCCTTTCAAAGAATTTTGGGTTTTCAAGCGAAATTCCGTAGTTAAGCTGGATTTGGCCAGACGCCACGGCTTTTACTTTATATAGAAAGTAAATCGAAACAAGGGCGGAAACAAAGAGGAAAAAAGTTGAGAATGTAAGGGTGTAGCGGTTTCTGGTTTTTAGCGTCATTAAGCCTATTATATATTTTTGTCTTTTTTTGCTCAAGATGATTTTTTTTTTGCCGATAATTTATGTAAGGAAGGGAAACATGAAAAGAGCGTTGATTGCAGGTTTTGTTCTCGTAGCCGCCGGCCTTTGTTTTGCCGGTGACGCCGCTGCATTCAAAGACATCGGGTTCTCAAATGACGGAAGAATTTACGTTTTTGGCCAGTATGGAAAGACCGACGTTAAATTCCAGCCTTACGCGGAAATTTACACGATTGACGTTGAGAAAAACGAGTATGTTCCCGGCGGCGTTTACAAAAACTTGGAGGACGGTTCCACAAGAAGCGGAAGCCAGGTTTACGAAGATTTGATTGCAAAGCATTACTTTGACATAAAGAAATTCAACTGCGAAAGCGCGTCCGTTGACGACGTCCTTTATGTCTTGGAAAGCGAAAAGAAAAAGGGCGAAGACCTGATAGAGTTCAAGAACTACGGCGACGACGGCGAATCCAGCCGCTTGACTTACAAAGTCCGCTTGGTTCCGACGATTTACGGTCGCGGAAAAGACTTGCGCTCAAGCTTTTACATCAACCTTGACCTTTATGACAACGAAGGCTCGCTTGTAAAGTCTTATAAGGTCGGTTCGCCAGACATCAAAAGAAGGCTCGTAAGCTCTTACAAGATTACGCGCATTTTTAGGGACAAGGCAAAAAGCGGCCTTGTCTTTGTTGTGGACCTTTCCCTCTGTGACAAGACCACCGGCAATAGTTCCCACCTTGGAAATCTTGAAGACCTGCTTGACCTCTACCTGACCGGTGACAATCTCTTTCTTCACCTTGTCAAGCATACCGACCATAGCGGCCTTCACGTCGTCGATGGCGTCGTAGATGACTGAGTAGGTGTTGATCTCCACACCGTCGTTGTCGGCGAGCTTGCGAGCAGCTGCCGAAGGACGTACCTGGAAACCTACGATGATGGCATCGGAAGCATCGGCCAGCGTGACATCGTTCTCCGAGATCTGACCCACGGCCTTGTAGATGACCTTGACCTGAACCTTCTCGGTAGAAAGCTTGATGAACGAGTCGCTCAAAGCCTCCACCGAACCATCGGTATCACCCTTGACGATGATGTTCATCTCGTGGAACTCACCACGTGCGATACGATGCGAGATGTCGCTCAGCGTCAGACGGGTCTGTGTACGCAGGCTCTGCTCACGCTGGAGCTGCTCACGCTTGTTGGCGATGTCGCGAACCTCCTGCTCTGTGTCAAGCACATGGAACTGGTCGCCGGCTGTCGGCGCGCCATTCAAGCCGAGCACGATAGCGGGCTCGGCAGGCTTCACATCGTCGATGCGCTGGTTACGCTCATTGAACATAGCCTTGACACGGCCCCAGCTGGTACCGGCGATGACATAGTCACCGACATGGAGCGTACCGTTGCTGACTAGTACTGTGGACACATAGCCACGGCCCTTGTCGAGAGAGCTCTCGATGACCGTACCCGTAGCCTTGCGGTTAGGATTGGCCTTCAGATCAAGCATATCGGCCTCAAGAAGCACCTTGTCCATCAAGTCATCGACACCGATGCCCTTCTTGGCACTGATCTCCTGGCACTGGTACTTACCGCCCCACTCCTCAACAAGCAGGTTCATATTGGCCAAGTCCTCACGTATCTTGTCGGGATTGGCTCCCGGCTTATCTATCTTGTTGATGGCAAACACCATGGGCACACCGGCAGCCTGACAGTGAGCGATGGCCTCCTTGGTGGTAGGCATCACGCTGTCGTCGGCGGCAATGATGATGATGGCGATATCCGTCACCTGTGCACCACGGGCACGCATGGCGGTGAAGGCCTCATGACCCGGGGTGTCGAGGAATGTCACCTTACG
>CADCBK010000025.1 GCA_902799665.1 uncultured Spirochaetaceae bacterium
CGTGCGCGCAGTCATACAGCGCGGACAATTCATGCTCGATGTTGTGGCTGTTCCAGTCCTGTGAACGGCCTACGCCGCAGGAGTTTGTATGAGCCATCGTGCCTGCCCACATGATGTTTGCGCGTGCCTGATAATCGTTGGGATCAGCGATAACTTTAGGACCTTCGTTCTTCATTGTGATGAGGAGCGCTTCGATCAGACGGTCTGTAACTTCGACATCCTTTGAATTTGTAAGATAGCGCTCGTAAAGGTGAGCCATGATGTCCGTGATGCCGCATGCTGTCTGGTAAGGAGGAAGCGTCTCAGTAAGCTCAGGATTCAGGATGCTGAACCTGGGTCTTATGCCCTCACCGCTTGCGCCTCTTTTGAACATGCCCTCTTCTTTTGTGATTACCGAATTGGGGCTTCCTTCGCTTCCGGCGGCGGCGATTGTTAGAACCGTTCCGACGGGGAGCGCTTTTTCAATATCCTTTCCGCTGTAAAAATCCCAAAAGTCTCCGTCGTACAAAACGCCGGCCGCGATTGCTTTGGCCGAGTCGATGGTACTGCCGCCTCCGACCGCAAGGATAAAGTCAACGCCTTCTTTTTTGCAAAGGTCGATTCCCTTGTAGACAAGGCCGCTCCTTGGGTTGGGCTGAACGCCTCCCAGCTCGACAAACGAAAGCCCTGCGGCCTTCAACGATTCCTCAACTCTGTCCAAAAGGCCCGAAGCCTTGGCGCTCTTTCCTCCAAAATGAACCAAAACCTTGCTGGCTCCAAAACGCTTTGCCAAAGCGCCGGCCTCGCGCTCAGTGTCCTTTCCAAAAACAAAATAAGTGGGCGAATAAAATGTAAAGTTTTCCATGAATAAATTCTCCTTCGCTTAATATTGTAAGGCATAAATTTAAAAAAAGATAGAGAATTTTTATTGCAAATTGCCCATTTTTTGCTATAATGAATTTGGCCTATGGAACAAGAAATCATCGCATATCCGACAGTCCGAGGCGTGGCTTACGCGGAACGGACGATTCCCGAAACCTTTCCGCCCCACTGGCACAACGACGCGGAATTTACCGTAATCCTCAAGGAAGGCTCGCGCTATAAAATCGGCGACACGGTCTACAAGCCGGCCGCAGGCGACATACTGCTTGTTTGGCCGCGCGAGCTGCACGAATTGCTTCACATGCCAAAAGGCGGCGCGGCCTTCATTCAATTTTCCTCAAGCCTTATCGAAAGCAACACGGACTTGTTCGCGGCCTCAAGATTTTTAAACGCCTGCCATTTGATCCAAGCCAAAAAAAATCCGGCGCTGGCAAAAAAAATCGCCGCGCTTGTTTCAAAAATCCGCGCCGCCCGCGAGCAAAAATATTTTGTGGAAAGCCGATCGAAAATTCTGGCTTCGGAAATTCTTGTCCTTGTGGGCGACCATGTGATGAAAGAGTACAGCCAGCAAATCGCGGGCAAAATCTTTTCCGACCGCTCGTGGGCTTACATTCGCGCCGCCTGCGCCTACATCGCCGAACATTCGTCGGAAGACATAAGCCAGTCGGAGGTGGCGCAAAAAATCGGCCTTAGCCCATATTATTTTTCAAAGCTTTTCAACGAATACACAAAGACGGCCTTTCCCGCCTACCTAGCCAACATCCGCGTCCAAAGGGCCATAACGCTTTTGGCCGACCCCGGCCGTTCCATCACCGACTGCGCCTACGAAGCGGGCTTTCAGTCAACGACAACCTTCAACAAACTCTTCCACGAACTCACAGGAACAAGCCCCCGCGAATACCGCAAGCTGCAAAGCAGAAGCTCTTGAAATACATCCGGCAGACTTATTCTTGAGAAACGCAAGCCAAAATCGTCAAGTCGTTAGAAATTTTTTGATGAGGAATTGTTGGTTAAAATGAAAGGCCTAGTTGAAAAGCGCTTTCCCTTGGCTCAAAACGAAGAATAACAAAGTCTACATTTTATTACACTTTTGTATTTTTTACTTTACTATTTTGCAATTCTATGTTATCATTATGGCAGCTTAACATGGAATCTGTAATCAAAACTTTAAGAGAAAAGAATCGCTACACACAAGTTCAGCTTGCAAAGCTTTTAGGCGTTTCCAGGCAGGCTCTAATAAAATATGAAAACCTTGAGCAAGAGCCGCCAGTCGCCACGGTGCGCGCGTTGGCAACGCTTTTTGGCGTAAGCTATGACTGCATAATCGACAACAAGCTTCCCGTGGACACAAGCGAGGCGGACAAAGAGCGCCTTGCGCAAATCCACAAGACCTTCCCTCTGTTAAGAGAAGACGAAAAACTTGCCGTAACAGAAATGATTCGCATAATGGCAAAACCGCAGGAATCCCATGCCGTCAGATAAAATGATTTTTGTCGCATGCATTCCAGACTCACTGCTTTCATTTCTTGGAATTCCGCAAAGAGAAATTATGATTTACCGGTCAAAAGGCCTTTTGACGCATTTATTAAAACGAAAGCATTATAAAGCCGCAAAATATCTGGATTTCATTCCAGATATAATCACCTCGCCGGATTACGCGGGCGTATATGAGAGGCAAATTGAACTTGTAAAGGTTTTTAAAGACAACATTTTTTTAAGCGTTAAACTTGATTCATCAAAAAAGACTTACTATGTCGCGACTATGTTTGATGTTAGCTCTTCAAAAATAGAATCATACTGCAAGTCTGGAAGATTGAAGAAATGCGCAAACGCGCGCCCGCAAACTTGACAAGGCCGCGATTCTATGCCATAATAAAATAAAATTTGACGAGCAGGAAAGGCACCCTGCGCTCCCGAAAGGGAACCTGATATGATGGATACGCCGCCCATCCAAATTTTTATGACGCCATCCTTTTGCGATGGCGTTTTTTTTACTCCGCAAACTGCCCCGCAAAATCGGCGGCGGCCTGGGCCAACTTTTTTGTGTTTCCAGTCTTTGTGTAAAACCTAACGGCGAATTTCATTTTATGCCTCCTTAGCATTCGCTTCCTTCAAGAAATTTGTAAAGCAGCTTGTAAAGTTTTTGCGCCTCGTCTTTGGTGAGGGCCGGGTTGGAGCAGGCGATTTTTGCCGGAATGTCCTTGCACTTTTTTTTAAGCGCGTTTCCGGCCTGAGTGATGTTTATGACAGTCACGCGCTCGTCTTCCTTTGAGCGCGCCCTGGTGATGTAGCCGTCTTTTTCCAAACGCTTTAAAAGCGGAGTCAGCGTTCCCGCGTCCAGGCGCAAGGTGGAACCAAGCTGCCCAACGTTGACGCTTTCCTTTTCCCACAAAACCATAAGCACGACATACTGCGTGTAAGTAAGCCCAAGCGGCTTTAGGTAAGGCGTGTAAGCGCTTACGATTTTTCGCCCGCACGCGTACAAGGGAAAGCACAATTGATTTTTTAGCAACAACTGTTCGTATTCCTGCGCCATTATATTCGACCTCCATTGCGCGATTACGAAGATATTATATTTAGTCAAATATAATTTGTCAAGATATTATTGCCTGCCGTTTTGCCATAAAAAAAGCCATTTTTTGCCGCTTTGTCCAACCCTTCCGTTTTTCTTACTTTTTGTTGCAATTGTGGCAAAAGCGCGCTAAAATTATTGTTTAGGAAGAGAAAGTGCTTAAATTTACAATTACAGACTTGTTGGACGCTGACTCGCTTCAAATTATACAAGACGGCTTTGAGCGCTTTACAGGCTTAAAGGCTCTTGTAACCGATTCCTCGGTAAATTCCGTCACGGAAGGAAGCGATTTTTCCGACTTTATCAGCAAAATCCTCGTCTACAACGAAGACGCCAACGAGCCGGTTCTAAAAAAGGAAATCCTCAAACTCTTGCGCTCAGGAAAAACCATAACGCTAAAAAACGAATTTGGTTCTTTTGACGCGGCAAGCCCGCTTTTGCTAGAAGGCGAATTAATCGGGCTTTTCATTTGCGGACCAAACGCCGAAACAAGCAAAAAGAAAATGGATTCCTTGATTGCGGGCGGCTCAAAATTTTTAGCCTCAATCGCGGAAGCGCTTTCCCAAATGGCCTACTCAAGCAGTTTGTCTTTAAACAACTCTCACGCCATGCAGCAAAGCGCTTTAAGCGCTTCCGCCGCCGTCACAGAAACCGCGCTAAAGATGAAGCAGTCAATGCAGGAATGGGTCGAGGTTATGAGCGAGGCGCTGGAGTCCAACGACCCTGACTTGATAAAAAAACAAGTGGAGCAAATTCTTGAAACAGGAACTGACGTCTACACGGCCGTCAGCGATTCCGTCCAAAACATCCAAGATAAAATCGGCTCCACGCATCTGGTAGAAACTGAGTACAACATTCATAGATTGGTTCCATACTATATCGACCAGGCGAAAAAAATCATGGGAGACAAGTCGCCGGACTTTTCATACAAAATCGAGGAGTCTGTTCCCCTGTACCTATTCGGCGACAACGACAGAATTTCACAAATCGTTTATCTCTTGTTCAAAAGCAGCGCCCGCCAGTTGGAAAACGGAAAAGCGTCATTGAACGTCAGCGCGAACAAGTCTTCGTACGCGACAATACTAATGATGAAATTCACTGACACAACGCAAGGCTACACAGAAGAAGAGCTTGAAGCGCTGCAAATGTTCATAGAAACCGGCGACCAGTCCTACTTGGAAAACACAAATATAAAGGGCATGGGCTACAGGACCATTGCAAGAATCGTCCAGCAAATGTTCGGACAAATCAATTTTGAAATATGTTCCGACACAGAAATGGAATTTTTAATAAAAGTTCCGCAGCTGGAAGTTGAGGTGGAAGAGCTTGGCAGTTGACGTCTTGGCGCTTTTTCCGGAAGCGCTCAAAAATGAAGAATTTCTCGTTTATTACCAGCCTAAAGTTTCGTTAAGAAACTACCGCTTGGCTGGAGCCGAAGCGCTTGTCCGCTGGAAGCATGGCGATAATTTCATTTTCCCGGATCAATTCATTCCCACATTGGAAAAAGACGGCGCCATTTGCGACTTGGACTTTTACATTGGCTTGACCAGGGCCACCGCCTTTTTAAGGTCAGCGTGAACCTATCCCGCGCCCACTTGCGCGACGAAAAGCTGGTCGAGCTGATTATCCAAACAATCGACAAGCACAACGTTCCGCACGAATAGATTGAAATAGAATTGACCGAAACAACCACCGACGTAGGCTTTGCGGAACTTCGCAAGGTAATTGACGGCCTGCACGCGCAGCTTATTTCCACCAGCGTCGACGACTTTGGAATGGGATACTCGTCAATGAATTTGATTCGCGAGCTTCCTTGGGACGTTCTAAAAATCGACAAATGCTTTTTGCCTAAAAGCGAAAACGACCGCCGCCAATACGTCATGCTAAAGCACATAATTTCCTTGGCGCAAGACATAGGCTTGGACACAATCGTCGAAGGCGTCGAAACAATCGAGCATGTTAAAATGCTTAAAGAAAACAACTGCTTTTTGGCGCAAGGCTACTTCTTTGACAAGCCGCTCCCCATCGAAGAATTTGAAAAGCGCCTAGACTAAAAGTTATAGACGCCCGATTGACATTTTAAGAGCGTTTTAACATACTCCTACCTTATGGACCAAACAAAGGCGGGACGCGGTGCGCTCCCAATGACAAAGCTTAGCTTTCCTCTTATCGTCGAGCAATTTTTTAGAATTCTTGTCGCTTCAATCGACACCGTGATGCTAAGCTTTTATTCCGAAAAGGCGGTGGCCGCCGTCGGAATGATGACCCAGTATGTTTTTTTCATAAACATTCTTTTTAACGTAATCGCGATTGGAACGTCAATCGTGCTTTCGCAATTTTTGGGCGCCCAAAAAAGCCGCGACGACCTAAACGCAATCGCAAAGTCCAGCGCGATTATGGTGACGGCTGCCGCGGCCGTAATGACGCTTGCCGTAATCTTTGGAATAAAGCCCCTTCTTGGCCGCTACACTTTGGAAGCGGAAGTGCGCCAGTTTGCCAACGACTACTTTTTGATTTTTGGCGGAGCGGGCTCTTTCTTCATCGCGTTCGGACTATTGCAGTCTGCGATATTGCGTTCCTACGGCTACACTAAGGAAGCGATGATCGTGACCCTGGCTTCCAACTTAATCAACGTTGTAGGAAACGCGATAAGCCTTTACGGACTTTTTGGCCTTCCGGTTTTTGGCGTAAAGGGCGTCGCGTGGTCGTCGGTGATTTCGATGATCGCCTCTTGCGTGATTTTGCAAATAATCATTAATAGGAAAAAAGACGTTTCTTTTGACCTTTTTTGCCGCTGCAAAATTCCCGGACGCTTTTACAAGCTTATCCTTTCCGTCGGAGTTCCAACGGCCAGCGAAAGCCTTTCTTACAATGTCTCGCAAATCGTAATCATGGCGATGATTTCCACTTTGGGAACTTTCGCGATGTCGTCGCAAGTTTACACGGCAACTATTTGCCGCTTTGTATTTGTCATGGCGATTGGAATCGGAAGCGCCGTTCAAATCAAGACAGGCTGGAGCGTAGGCGCGGGCCAAGAGGAAGAGATTTACAAAAAGGTCTACAAGTACGGCGCCGTCGCCACCGCTTGCTCGGTCTCGATGATTTTGCTGATAAACCTATTCCGCTCGCCAATCATCGGCTTTTTCACGCGGCAGGAAGAAGTCGTCTCCCTTGTAAAAACTTTGCTCTTGCTTTCGATTTACTTGGAATTTGGCCGCTCAAAAAATTTGATTTACATCGGAGCGCTAAAAGGCGCCGGCGACATCAAGTTCCCGGTCCTTTACGGAATGTTCTCCAACTGGGTCATCATGGTTTTGGGAAGCTACATCTTGGGCCTAAAGCTTGGCCTTGGCGTCGCCGGCTTTTGGCTTGGCATCGGAACGGACGAAACAACGCGCGGCCTTGTCATGATGCTGCGCTGGAAAAGCAAGCGTTGGATGAACAAGGCTTTGGTCTAAGCCGCTCGCAAGCTTTGATTGCAAGACCTTGACCGTTGGTTCGAGCGGTGTCACCGCGTCCTTTCGGACGCTGCGTTTGCCGCTCGCAAGCTTTGCTTGCAAGACCTTAACTGCTGGTTCGAGCGGGGCCACCGCGTCCTTTCGGACGCTGCCTTCGCCGCTCGCGCGCTTTAGTTGCAAGCCTAGGACTGCGGCGCGGCGACTTTCATCCCCGCAAGCAATTCTTTCCTTTCGTCGCTAATCTTAAAGCTTTCGCGCGCTTTTTGAATCGCCTTGTTGTGAGTCCACGCCTCCAAGCGCTTTGCCTTTATGTATGGAAGCGCCGCGTCCCACTGCTTGGCCAAAGCCTCGGCAAAATACCAGGCGACTTCCATCTTGATGTAATACTCGTCGGACTTGACGGCGGCGACCATCTCTAAATATTCGGGAGCGAAGTCTTCGTCCAAAAAATGTCTCATCAACATTCCAATCGCAAAGCGGACAGTGTAAACGCGCTCGCTCTTTATCCATTTTTTTATCAAAGGCAAAAGCGCCGCGCGGTTTTTCTTAAAACACATTGGCGATGTTTGGTCGCAAGTGGCCCAGTTGTCGATGCAGGGCAAAAAGCGCTCAAGCTCGGCGACGCACTGGTCAAAGTCCTTTATGCCGCTTACGACAAAGCCGTGCAGCTGGTTTTCTTCAAAGTATTTGTGCGGAAGGTCGGAGAGGAATTTTTGGGCGGCGGGAGCGAGCGCAGCGCTTTTTGGTCTTGCGCCCGATTCGCGCGTTTTGGTCTTGCCAGCGTTTGCGGCGCCTTTTTGGCCTGCCAAAAGTTCCTTGGCCAAAGCGCGCAGTTCCGGCGTTTTTATGCCCAAAATAGTTTTGGGGTCAACGTTGGGAATTATTCGGCTTGTAAAGGCGGCGGTTTTTGGGTCGGCCATTTGCCGCAGCGTTTTTTGAATTGTGTCCATAATTTTATTATACAACAAAATTTGGAACGCGCGCGAAAAATTTTATTGGTTGGGGTTTTCTTTTTTTATATATTTTCGCTCTACCCTTTTTGAAATTCCGCAAACAATTTCGTAACCGATTGTTCCAATCGCCGCCGCCATGTCGTCCGCCGTTATGCATTCGTCGCCGTCTTGACCGATGAGCGTTACTTTTGTTCCCATTTCAACGCCGTCGATATGCGTAACGTCAACCAAGATTTGGTCCATGCAAACCCGCCCAAGAACAGGCGCCTTTTTTCCGTTGATGAGCGTGTGAAATTTGTTTGAAAGAAGGCGACTGTAACCGTCCGCGTAGCCCACGCATACAGTGGCTGCCTTCATTTCACGCTCGGCTTTAAAAGTCCTTCCATAGCTTATCGTCTCGCCGGCGTGAACGCTCTTGACCATGGAAACTACGCTAAACCAACTTAAGGCAGGAACAATTCCCACAGGCAAATGGTTTAGATAGCTGGGCTTTAACCCGTAAAGAATTATTCCCAAACGCGCGAACACAGATTTTGAAGATTTGTTCCACAAGCCGCCTGCGGAATTCAAGCAGTGAACATAAGGAAGCTTCAAGTCCTCAACGCGCTTGGCCACTTCTTCAAACTTTGAAATTTGCTTGTTCGTAAAATCAATAGATTCTTCGTCGTCGCAATCCGCCGCGCATAAATGCGTGAATATTCCTTGAACGCAAAGCTTTCCGCAATAATCGCGAATCACTTTTTCGCAATACTCGGGATTGTCTGCGTCAAGGCCGATTCGGTTCATGCCGGTGTCAAGCGCAAAAACAGCCTTTATCCTTTTGTCCGCCGCGCTCAATTTTTTAGCGTGGCCTTCATCGACTACCGCTTGCGTGATGTCGTACTCCGCCAATTCTTCCGCGCGCAAAATCGGAGTGTAGCCCAATACAAAGACTTGCCCCTTGATTCCGGCAAGCCTAAGTTTTATCGCTTCGTCAATCGTCGCCACCGCAAAATCTTTTACGCCATCGTCTTGCAAGACGGAGGCGACGTCAACATCGCCATGCCCGTAAGCGTCGGCTTTTACAACCGCCATGACTTTTGTATTTGCCGGAAGACAATTTTTGTAAACCCTATAATTGTTTACAATCGCGGAAAGGTTTATTTCTGCCCAGCATCTTTTGTCAGTCACCAGCAATTGTCGCCTCCGGTTTTAGCGCTTTACAACGCTTCTATTTCTATCATTTCGCGAGCAAACTTTGCGCGCATTATTCTTGCAAGATGCAAGGCTTGCGGCGTGTCGCCGTGAATGCAAATCGTGTCCGCGATTATAGGGATTTCTTTTCCCGATATTGACTTGACCTTTCCAAATTTTATCATTTGAACGGCGCGGTCAGAAGCCTCTTCTTCGTTTGTAATCACGGCGCCGATTTTTGTACGGGGCACAAGGGAGCCGTCGTCTTCGTAAGCGCGGTCGGCAAAAACTTCGCTGGCGCATTTTATGCCAACTTCTTTTGCGGCAGTTAAAAGCGCGCTTCCGCTTAGGCCAACAAGAACAAGACTTTCGTCAACTTGCGCCACAGCTTCTGCGATGGCAAAGGCAAGGCGTTCGTCTTTGGCCGCCATATTGTACATGGCGCCGTGCGGCTTTACGTGGTTCATCTTAATTTCATTGGCTTTGCAAAAAGCGTTTAAGGCGCCGATTTGATATACGACCATCGCCTTCAATTCTTTTGGCGAAACGTTCATGTTCCTGCGGCCAAAGCCCACTAAGTCAGGAAAGCCAGGATGAGCGCCGACTTTGACTCCATTCTCTTTTGCAAGCGCGACAGTTTTTTCCATCACTAGCGGGTCGGAAGCGTGGAAGCCGCACGCGATGTTGGCGGAACTGATGCATTTAATCACTTCCTCGTCCATTCCGATTTTGTAATTTCCAAAACTTTCTCCCAAGTCGCAATTCAAATCAATTTTCATATAGCCGTTCCTAGCGAATCAATGATTTCTTTTTCTGTGTCCATGTTAAAGCCATCAACGCTGAGATTTTGTTTTTTCAAAACGCCGTCAACGCTTCCCATTTCGACAGTCTTTTTTATAAAGGCTTTCGTCTCTTCAAAATTCATAAAGACTTTCACGCCGCTCAATTTTTCAAGATAGGCGATGATTGCGTACGCGCCCCAGTTTGAAACCGTCGCGATCACAAGCTCGTCCACCGTGATGACGCAAGGCTTTAGCGAAAGCTTTTCCTCAATAATCGAGGCGACGTTTCCCATGCCAATTTCATTTCCGCCGTCGCCAACGCCGATTGTCGGGACGACTCCAAAAGCGATGCGGAAAAACAAATCGACGCTGGCGGTCTTGTCGCTTATGCTCACGCCGCGCATATTTGCGTATTCGCGGGCGGCGTTCTCTCCGCATCGCTCAACGCTAATCATTCCCACCGGCGTGTATTTTCCAAGCAGCTCCATGCACCAGCTTACATCGGCGTTCATCGGCATGTACAAAACTTCGATTCCCTCCGACTCAAAAAAGCCCTTGCAAAAATCGTCGGTAAGAATCATCGGCTTAAAGCCAAGCGTTTTCAAAGCCTTGGCAAGAAACAATGTTCCCACCGGCCCGTCAGTTTCCGCAAAGCCCGCCACATAAAATCCAGTGGCCAGGAACACGGTTCCTTTTTCCCAGTTGAGAATTGTCTGGGCGGCCTTCTTTGCGTAACTGTCGGTTTTGTAGCCGCGCAGAATGTCCATGCCTCTGCCCGAATGCCGCAAAACTATGTCTTCTATCGATTCCATAATTAAATTATGTCGGCCTTGTATCCCGTTTCTTTTTCAAAATCCTCGACGGCCGCCTGCTGCAATTTCTTCAAAAGTTCGGGCGCCTTTCCTCCGACTTTCTTTCCGTCGATTTCATAAGCCGCCAATCCCAGCGTTCCAGCCGAAGTGATGAAAATTTCGTCCGCGGCGAAAAGCTCGTCCAAGGTAAAAACTCTTTCTTCGTAAGGAACGCCAAGCTTTTGGCAAAGAGAAATAAAGTGTCGGCGAGTGACGCCCGGTAGAATCAATTCATCCAAGGGCGGCGTAATGAAAACTCCGTCCTTGATTATGTTGACGTTTGTGTGCGCGCATTCTGTGACGCGCGATCCGCGATGGAAAATCACTTCCTTGGCGCCGGCCTCAAACGCTTTTTGGCTTCCCATAACGCTGGGCAGCAAGTTCAAGGTTTTTATGTTGCAGTGAAAAAAGCGCGTGTCTTCTTCCGTTATCAACTTGCAGGGGTTTCGCAAGTCGGTCAATTTTGATTCGGTGATGTTAATCAAAAGGTTCGGCTCGACATTTGGAAAAAGATGGTTTCGCGCGGCCGTTCCTCTTGTGACTTCCCAGTAAACAAAGCAAACGCCGTCGGAGTCCATCGCGTCTATGCACTTTTGCAATTCAGCGACAAGCTCTTCTTTTGTCAGCTTGAACGGAATCTTCACGGCCTTGAGGCTGTTGTAAAAACGCTCGATGTGCCAATCCGTTTCAAAAATTTTTCGATTGGCGCAGTAAGTGGCGTCATAAACGCCGTCTCCAAAAAACATGGCTCTGTCCAAGAAGGGAATTGTCATCTCTTCCTGCAAACCCATCTTTCCGTTGTAATACGCAACGTTCTTCATTTTTTGCCTCCGTTCTATTTAATTTTGCAATTGCGCTTCTGGAATGTCTGTTATCAACATGTGGCCCGACGCGTGCGTGATGCAAAAGTCGGGCTTTGAATTCATCACCACGCTTTGAGGCGTCACTCCGCAACACCAAAAAACCGGAACCTCGCCTTCTCTAATACTGCTTGGCTCGCCAAAATCCGGCTTGCTTATGTCCTTTATACCAATCACGTCGGGCGAACCTATATGGATTGGCGCGCCGTGGACTTTCGGCACCTTGGCCGTCACCGTAACCGCTTTTACAATTTGCTCATGCCGAATGGGCCGCATAGACACGACCATTTTTCCGCCGAAAATTCCCGCAGGCTTTGTGTCGATGTTCGTAAGGTACATCGGAACGTTGTGGTTTTCGGAAATATTCCTCACGTCAATTCCGGCGGCCATAAGCGGCGCCTCAAACGAAAAGCTGCAGCCTATCACGAAAGTCACAAGGTCGTCGCGCCAATAAAGGCTGGCGTCCTCGCATTCCTTGACAAGCTTTCCGTTTTCCCAGATTCTATATTTGGGAACGTCCTTCGCAATGTCGCAGTCGGCGGCGGAACTGTTAAGAAACCTGTTTCCTTCGTCGCCAACTTCCAAGAGCGGGCAAGACTGCGGATTGCGCTGGCAAAAAAGCAAAAAGTCGTAGGCGTATTTTTTGGGCAAAATGCAAAGATTGGCCTGCGCCCAACCGTCGCACATGCCGGAAGTTTGCCCAGTGATTTTTCCTTCGCGTATAAGCCGGCGAACTTCCAGCGGACTTGAGTTTTTGTATGGATTCATGTTTTGCATTTTGCCTCCTTGCGCCTTCATTAAAAATTCGAGCGGCGATCTATTTTGAATCTAACTTTCGTTCCAGGAAGCGCCTGCGCCAGCTTATGCATCGACGCTTTTTTTACGCATGCGATTTTTGCGTAGCCGCCGGTCGTCTGCCTGTCCGCGGCCATCACAAGCGGAAGTCCGGCCGACGTTATTTGCACGGCGCCAAAAGGAATCGCGTCGGAAATAATATCCGTCTTTCCACAGTCAAGGCTTGGTCCGTCAAAGCGGATTCCCATCCTGTCGCTTTGCGCGCCAACCGTGTAAACGGCGGCGGAAAATTTTTCCAAGCCCTCCGCGCCAAAAAAATCCGACTGCGACGACTTTACGCATTCCAACACTAGCGGCTCTTCGCAGGCGCGGCTCATTCCAAAAGCGCCGCTTTCGCCAAGCGCGCCAACAAAGCGGGGAGTCGCCGCGGCATTCCCGCAGCCCAAGGCAAGCGTATCTCCTGCGGCAAGCGGCCTTCCTCCGTAGCCGCCAATCTTGCTCTTTATGTTTGTGGAGGCGCTTCCAAAAACTTTATGCGCAAGAACGCCGCCGCCAAAAGCGATGTAAGAACGCAGGCCTTTTGAGGCGCGGCCGCATTCAAGAACGGAGCCTGCCTTTGCGAAAATTCTTTTGTTCATCTCAACATGAACGCCGTCCAAAGCCGCTCCATCAAAGGCCGCGCCGCAAATCGCAAAAGCGCAATCGCTCGTAAAACGAATTTTTGGACCAAGCAATGTCGTTTCAAGGCAGGCGGCGTTCTCTCCGTTCCCGCAGAGCGCGTTGGCCAAATCAAAGCTCGCTTTGTCCATTGCGCCGCTTTGCGAGATTCCGTATTTTTGGAACCCAACAACGCCGCCGTCTTGAATCGTGGTCATCAAGCCTGCCTCAAGAATTTCTATTCCGCCGCCGCATTCGTATTTTTCTTTTAACGCGCTTTTGGCGGCGCCTCCTCCCAAGCCCATTTCTTCAAGCCATTTCTTTTCGTCAAAACGCTCAAAGTCCTCTTTGCTGATGGGGTCAAAGCGGATTTTATCTCCAGCCTTGTATAAAAAAATCGGATCGCGCTCAAGGTCAAAGACTTTGAGCGGCGTTCTTCCTATGATGTTCCAGCCGCCGGGCGATTCCATCGGATAAAGGCCGGTTTGCTTTCCGCCGATGGCAACGCTTCCCGCAGGGATTTTTGTCCGCGGCGTTTTGAGCCTTGGAGTTTCAAGCCGCTCGTCCATTCCGCCTAAGTACGGAAAGCCAGGCAAAAATCCCATCATATAAATCAAGTAGTCTGTGGAAGAGTGAATCTTAACCGCTTCCTCTTCCGAAAGCCTTGCGTTGGCGCAAACGCGCTCAAGGTCAGGCGCAAATTCCTTGTCCTCGTAGCAAACGGGAATTCTTATTGTCTTTCCGCTATCAACGCCGTCCGAGCCAGCGCCGCAAGTTTTTTCAAGGGCTTCAAGCGCGATCTTTTTTAGCAAGGACGGCTTGCATTTTTTTTCGTCAAAATAAACGCTTGCGGCGCAATAAGTCGGAACGATTTCAAAGACTTCCGGCATGTCCTTTGTCAAAGAGGAGAACTCTTCGACAAAAGCGGATATTCGCCTGTTCACTTCTGGGCAAATTTTTTGCTCGAACTGAATTTGCAGAGAATCTTCGCTTGCAAGGACAATCTTCGCCGCATCCATTAATTCCCGCCAAGATAAGCCTTTTGCACTTCTGGGTTTGCGGCCAACTCTTCGCTTTTTCCGCTCGCGATTATTTCACCGGTTTGCAAAACATAACCGCGGTCGGCAAAGTCAAGCGCGACCTTTGCGTTTTGTTCGACCAAAAGAAGCGTCATCTTTTTTTGAATGTTCAAACGCTTAAGGGCGCGGAACATCTCGAACATCAATTTTGGCGCGAGTCCCATGCTGGGTTCGTCCAACATAATGAAGTCGCAGTCAGTCATAAGCGCCCGACCCACAGCAAGCATTTGTTGCTCGCCTCCGGACAAAAGTTCGCTTCTTTGCTTGCGCCGTTCGTAAAGACGCGGAAACAAATCATAAAGCAGCTCGTACAATTCCATCGTGCGCATTTCATGGTGCTCTTCGTTCTTGCGTCCGTAGCACGCCATTTGAAGGTTTTCTTCCACCGTAAGGTTTCCAAAAATGTGGCGTCCTTCAGGCACAAGGCACATCATCTTTTTCTTAATCAAATCCTGCGGCTCGGTTTTGAGAATGCTTTTTCCGTCATAAAGGATTTCTCCTTCAATAACAGCAGGAGCTTCAGGCTTAGGCAAGCGCGACAAAGTCAGCAAGGTCGAAGTTTTTCCCGCACCGTTCGCTCCGATTAACGTGACAATCTCTCCCTTGTCAACATTAAAGCTTATGCCGTGCAAGGCTTCTATGTTTCCGTAACCAACCTTTAAATTCTTAACTTCAAGCAACATAATCAAACCTCCCTCGCGCTCTTTGAAGGCAATCCTGAATACGCATCCTTAATGCTGATGTCCGCGTTTCCAAGATAAGCCTCTATGACAGCGGGATTTTTTTGAATCTGCTCAGGCGTTCCTTCCGCAAGTTCCTTTCCAAAATTTATTACCTTAACATTGTCCGCCAGAGTGTTAACGACTTGCATTTGGTGCTCGATCATCCAAATCGTTATGCCAAATGTGTCGTGAATCCATTTAATGTAAGAAATCAATCCGTCAAGGTCGGAAGTGGAAAGACCCGCGGCCGGTTCGTCCAACATCAAAAGCTTTGGATTCAAGCTAAGGGCGCGGGCGATTTCCACGCGGCGCTGGATTCCGTATGGCAAGTTTTTTGGAAAGTCCAAAGCCTTGTCCGCAAGGCTGAACTTTTCCAAAAGCTCCCACGCCACTTTATGAATTTGCGCCTCTCGCTCCTTGTATTTTTTTGTCCTAAGAAAAACATCCTTCAAACCAAAACCCAAGCGCGAATGTTGCGCGATGCAAATGTTGTCAAGAACGGTCATGTCGCTCCACAGGCGAATATTTTGGAACGTTCGGCCAATCTGCAAGTCAGCGATGACGTGCGGCCTTAGGCCGTTGATTCTTGTTCCGTCAAAAACAATGTCGCCTTCGGACGGAACGTAAAAGCCGCTCACCAAGTTGAAAACGGTTGTCTTTCCCGCGCCGTTAGGGCCAATCAAGGCGTTTATCGAACCCTTCTTTATGTCAACGTTGATGTCCGTCAAAGCCTGCAAGCCGCCAAAACGATGAGTAAGATGGTCTATCTTCAACAATGTTTCGCTCATGCCGCTCCTCCTTCGCAAGCCGCGTTCGCTTCCCTAACCAGGTTCTTGTTCACCGGGAAAAGCTTCTTGAGCCGCGGGAAAACTTGCGTCAATTCCTTTGAGCCCATGATTCCTTCAGGATGGAATTCCATAATCAAAATCAAGATTAACGGAATGATGACCCACTTTAAAATTTGGGCCGGGCGCAAAAGTTCCAACAAAATCGTAAACACAACCGCCGAAAGAACCGAGCCGCTCAGCGAACCCATGCCGCCAAGGTAAACCATTACCAAAGATTCGGTTGACTTCATGATTCCAAAACTTGCCGGATTGATAAAGCCAAGCAAGTGCGCGAACAAGCCGCCCGCAATTCCAGCCAAGAAGGAGCTGAATGTAAAGGCGATGAGCTTCATGTTGTTGGTGTTTACCGACATGATTTCCGCCGAAATCTCGTCGTACTTAACCGCGCTTATTCCCTTTCCCAAAGTTGAGTTCATAAGAAAGTGAATTGAAACAATCGCAAAGACCGCAAAGACAAGCGCCCAAATCAAAATCCACGGAATGTCAAACACGTCGCCCATGCTGTTCATAACGCTCTTCATTCCCATAAGGCCGCGGCTTCCGCCAACCAAAGGAATGTTGTTTATCGCCGTCGTGACGATAAAGTTTGCGGCCACCGTGATAATCGCAAGATAGTCGTCGCGCGTCTTGAACGAAGGAATGGCTACGATTAGGCTAACCAGCATCGCGCCCAGGCCTCCAAGCAAAATGCAAATCGGGAAGCCGATTACTGCAAGGCTTTCGGGCAAAAGCGCGCTGCCGGTGATTGAATTTCCGTCCTTGAACAAAATCAGCGACGCGACGGCGGAGACATAAGCGCCAGTTGCCATAAAGCCGCCGTGGCCGCAACTGAATTCTCCCATGTAGCCGTTTACGATGTTCAAGCTCGCCGACATTATCGCGTTAATGCAAATCGTCACGATGATTGTCTGAAAGTAGTTGTTTATTATTTCAAACTTGGCGAGAACCGTAATGATTAAAATCATCGCGATTGTCGTCAAAGGCATTATCAGCTTTCTATTCATAAGAACTCCTTAAATCTTTGTGCTCTTGGCCAAGCCAAAAAATCCTGTCGGCTTGATTGTCAGAATAACCAAAAGAATTACAAACGAAACCAAATCCTTGTAGCTTGACGGCAAAAACGCCGTAACAAAAATCTCGATAAAGCCAAGCAAGAATCCGCCGATAAAGGCGCCCTTGATGTCGCCGATTCCGCCGACAACCGCGGCGATAAAGGCCTTCCATCCGATAATCATTCCCATGTAAGGGTCCATTACCGGGTATGACATCCCAAAAAGAATTCCGGCTACAGCCGCCAGCGCGGAGCCAAGCGCGAAGGTGAAAGTGATTACTGTATTTACAGGGATTCCCATCAAAGGAATCGCGAACTTGTCATAAGAAATCGCGCGCATGCTCATTCCCAAAGTTGTCTTTTGAACAATGAACTGCAAAATCGCGAAAATCAAAACGGCGCTGACAATTACCAAAACCTTTAGGCTTGTGATTGTGACAGGACCGATGTTCCAAACATATTTTGGAAGAATGTCCGGAAAGCTTCTTGCCGAAGCGCCAAGAACGGCAAGGTTTCCGTTTTCAAGAATAAAGCCTATCATCAAAGCGGTGATGACAACGTAAAGTCTGTTGGCGCCCTTCGCCCTAAGCGGCTTGTAGGCGACCTTTTCTATTCCCACGCCTAAAAGCGCTGTCAGCGCCATCGTGCAAACAAGCGTGATTACAAACAAAGGAATTCCAACCAATCCAGAAATTTTTGCCGTGATAAAAGCGACAACAAAAAACGCGATGTAGGTTGACGTCATGAAGATGTCTCCATGAGCGAAGTTTATGAGCCTCAAAACGCCGTAAACAAGGCAGTATCCGAGAGCGATCATTGAATAAAAGCTGCCCCATTGAAGGGCATTGAAAATATTTTGTATAAAAAAGGTCATAGACGCCTCCATCGTGAAAACTGGGGGCCAACCAAATCTCATTCAAAATCTTTTGGCCAGCCCCCGACAACTTGATAAAAGTTACGGTTGCAAACTCTTTACGAATTCAAACTCGCCTTCCTTTGTCACCTTGACTACAACCGCGTCCTTGATTGGATCTCCGTCAGGAGTGAACTTCATGTTTCCGGTCACTCCGGCAAAGCTCTTGATTTTTCCCATCGCGTCCTTGATCGCCACGCGGTCCTTTTTCAAGTTGCCGGTAAGTCCCGCGTCTTGGATTGCCTGAAGGACAATGTAAGTCGCGTCGTATGTAAGAGCCGCAACGTCGTCAGGAACATAGCCGTAAGCCTTTTGATACTTTGTGATGAACTCTTTTGTCTTTCCTGTCGCTCCCTTGGCGGCGTAGTGGGTCGTAAAGTAAGCGCCAACAACCGCTCCCTTTGAAAGCGGGAACAAGTCCGCGGAACCCCACGAGTCGGAGCCCATGACCGGCTTTGACCAACCCAAGTCCTTGGCTTGCGAAGTGATCAATCCTACAAAGTTGTAGTAGTCGGGAAGGTAAAGGAAGTCCGCCTTTGAGTTGACGACCTTTGTAAGCTGAACGCTAAAGTCTTGGTCCTTCTGTCCAAAGGATTCAAAAACAACAACCTTTCCGTACTTTGACTCCCATTCCTTTTTGAAGAGTTCGGCCAAAGTCTTTGAGTAGTCGTCCTCAAGGTTGTAGACGATGGCTACGTTCTTTCCGCCGAATGTCTCGCTCGCGAACTTGGCGGCTACAGGAGCCTGGAAAGGATCAAGAAAGCAGGCGCGGAAACAGAAGGGGCGGCCGGCCGTAGCCTTTGGGTTTGTGGCCCAAGGAGTGATCATCGGCACTCTCATGTCGTTGTAGATTTCGCCAGCGGGAATCGCGCGGCCGGAACCTTCCGGACCGATTGAGGCCAAAACCTTGTCGATGTCAATCAACTTATTGGCGGCGTTGATGGCGGAATCCGACTTGAGTTCGTTGTCAACATAGACAAATTCAAGAAGGTACTTTTCGCCCTTAACGTCCAAACCGCCGGCGGCGTTGATTTCTTTTTTAATGATTTCGCCCGCAAATTTGGCGCTCTCGCCTACCTTGGGAGAATCGCCTGTGAGAGGAATGTTAAATCCAAGCTTGATTGTTTTCTGCTTAGGGGCAGAAAAAGAACTCGTCATCGCAAAAAGAGCGACAACTCCAAGAACAATTGCCGTCTGAAGTCTCTTCATATTCAGCTCCTTGTTTTTCGCAAAGAACTTTTCTGAAAAGACAGCAAAGATCTTTGCGCGAAAGATTAAGATGCCATACGGCATCTTTTCATGCACAGCGTCTTTGCTGACGTTCTGATGATGCAAACCTAACAAAAATCGGCTTTTATTGCATTATACAAAGCGCACAAATTATTCTTTTTTTTATTGTACGCTTTGACCATACAGTTTTTTGCCTATTTGTTCCTTAACAAATCATAAATTTTTATCTGCTCGTCCTTTGAAAGAATTTTCCAACACTTTGCGGGACTGCCGGAAGCGACGGAATCTCCGGCCATCTTGTCTTCCAGCGCGGCGAATTTTTCCAAATCGATTCCGTATTCCCTAAGCGTCGGAACGCGCAAAGTTTTTGTAAGCGCTTCCAAAGCCGCGATGAATTTTTCGGCGCCCTCCTTTGCCTCGCAGCCCTTTGCGGCGGCGCCAATGGCAACGGCAAGCTGGGCGAATCTTTCATAGCAGCCGTCCATAACCGCCTTAAGGCATTCAACGGCCAGCATCGCGTTTGAAATTCCGTGCGGAACGTGGAAGCAAGCGCCGATAGGACGGCTCATTCCGTGAATGATTGTCGTGGGCGCTCCGTTAATGGCGACGCCCGCTTCGTAAGCCGCAAAGCTCATGTTCTCGCGCGCCTCTTCGTCGCCGCCGTCTTGGCAAGCCCTTGGAAGATATTCAAAAATTCTTTTCACTGCGTCAAGACAAAAATTGTCGGTCACGGGATTGGCGGCGCGGCTGGTGTAGCTTTCCACCGCGTGACAAAGCGCGTCCATGCCGGTGGCCATCGTGACGCTTTGCGGCGCCGTGCTTGTGTACTTGTAATCAATTACGGCGATTTTCGGCAAAAGGGCGTCGCCTTTAAAAAGCAGCTTTTCTTCCGTCGCCGTATTGGTAAAGACAAAATATCTTGTCGCCTCGGAACCGGTGCCGGCCGTCGTCGGTATCAAAACCAGCGGCGCGAAATTTCCCTTTATCTCTTTGCCCTTGTAGTCGGCCAGCTTTCCTGGAAGGGCAGCCATCGCCGCAATCGCCTTGGCGGTGTCGACCGGCGTTCCCCCGCCAAGCCCGACGATAAAATCGCATTTCTCTGACTTAAAAACATCCACGCCGGCCATAATCATTTGGTCGGTCGGCTCGCCCGGCAAATCGTTGAACAAAGCCGAATCGATTCCCAGCGAAGCCAAAAGGTCGGAAACCTCTTTTGCCAAGCCGGTTTTTGTGATGATTTTTCCGGTGACAATCAAAGCCTTTTTTCCAAAGGCGGCCATTTCGGAAGCGGCGTTTTTTAGCGCGCCGGCCCCAAAATAAATTTTAGGAACAGAGCTAAAAGAAAAATTCATTCTCAAATCCTTTCACAAAACGTATTTTTCGTCAACGATTGTCAAAACCTCGTCCAGCTTGGCAAGCTCTTCGTCGATTTGCTCTTCCGTGATGATGAGGGGCGGCGCGACCATAATTACGTTTTCGTGGGAATAGGTGAAAAAGCCGCGGCACTTCAATTCTTTGACAATCGAGCCCATAATGCCCTGCGGGTCTTGCCCCCAAGGAACAAGAGGCTCGCGCGTCTTCCTGTCCTTAACCAGCTCCACGCCGCCAAACAAGCCTATATATCGGACGTCGCCGACAGACTTATGCTTTGCCTTAATCGATTCAAGGACTTGCCCCAAATGCTTTCCCACTTTTTGAACGTGAGCCTCTATGTCATTCTTAAGATAAAATTCTTGGCAAGCCACACCCGCCGCGCAGGCAAGCGGATGGCCCGAATAAGTCAAGCCGCAGCTCAAATATTTGTCGTCAAAAAAATGCGCTATGTCGTTTTTCACAATCGCGCCGCCAAGCGGAATGTAGCCGGAGTTTACGCCTTTGGCAAAAGTTATGATGTCGGGTGTCACGTCAAAGTTCATGTAGGCGAACATTTTGCCGGTCCTGTACCAGCCGGCCATGACTTCGTCGCAAATCATCACAATGCCAAACTCGTCGCAAATTTTTCTAACGCCTTTAAGATAATTCTTTGGATAAATGATCACGCCGTTGGAACCGATTACCGTTTCCAAAATAATCGCCGCGACCCTGTCTCCTCCCTCAAATATAACTTGCTCCCTAAGCTTGTCAACGTAATGCTCGCACTCGTCGTCCTCCGACTCAAATTTTATTTTTTCCTGGTAAGAATACGGCCCCCTAAAATGGATAAAGCCCGGAATCGCAGGCTCAAGCGCAAAGTGCCGCGGCTCGCCCGTAAGGTTTCCGGCGCCAAAAGTGGAGCCGTGGTAAGAGCGGTATTGGCTCATCACCTTAAAGCGGCCCGTGTACATTCTGGCCATCTTAATCGCGTTTTCGTTTGCGTCCGCTCCGCCGTTGGTAAAAAATATTTTACCAAAAGATTTTGGAAGCCGGTCGATTATAGACTTGGCCAAAAGCGCCCTCGGCTCCGCTCCCCACGAACCTTGCACGTAAGCGTATTTATCCAGCTGGGCCTTTATCGCTTCGTTCATTTCCTTGTTCGCGTAACCGGCGTTCACGTTGACTTGCTCGGAAGACATGTCGGCGTAGCGGTTTCCTTCCGTGTCGTAAATGTAAATGCCTTCCGCATGGTCAACCACAATCGGATTAAGGCCGCCCTGCTTGCTCCATCCCAACAAAACGTTTGACGTTTGCGTTTGCGCTATTTCGCTTGCGTTCATAAAACACCTCCAAATTCATTGAATGAACAAAAATTAGCGCAAATATTTTTTTTGGTTGTTGACAATATGCACAATTTTTTTTATTTTCTTATATGAAAATTGACAAACGCGGGGGTGAACAACATGGCTCTTTCCCTACAGACAATCATTAATTTTACCGAAACGCCGTTCAAACTAAAACTTTTGGCGGGCCGCCAAGGAATCAAAAAAAACGTCAGCTGGGTTTGCTACGCCGAAGACACCGAAACGATTGAATTCATAAGAGGCAACGAACTGGCCATCACGCTTGGCGTCAACTACGAGCGCAGCAAAGACAACCACGGAATAAAATCCGACAAACATATTTTTGACTACCTCAAAGAATTCGTCGACGAGTTCATCAAGCACGGAGCGACGGGCCTTGTAATAAACACCGGAAAATACATAAAAGAAATTCCAAAAAAACTGATCGACTATTGCAACAAAAAAAACTTTCCGCTTCTTTCAATGCCCTGGGAAATCCACACGATAGACTTGATGCAAGAGATAGGCAACATGATTGCCAATGACAACCTTAACACAAAGTCCGTGGAAAATTATTTTTACAAAGCTATTTTTGAAAAGAACGAATGCGACCCTTTGCAAATAAAGAACACGCATTTTAGAGACGCAAAAGATTTTCTGATTGTTCTTGTTGAACTGAACGAAGAATTGTTCAACGACGACATGATGAAAATAAAGCGTTACGTTGAATACAACTTTTGCTCGCGCTTGAACATCAACCACAATAAATATGTCTGTTTTGTCCACAACAACAAAATCATTTTTGTATTAAAAGACGCGGGATTTTGCGACATACAGGAAATTTTCAACACCGCCAAAGCGGACAAACTTTTAAAAGACTCAAACGTCTCGATTTCCGACGCCGCAAAATCGATGGAAGGTTTAAGCGAAATTTATGAGCACGCCCAAGCCGCTCTTATAATAAAAGCAAATCCGAAAAAGATGAATTTTTACAACGACTTAGGAATTTATAAAATCCTCATCGACACGCGGAACAAAGAAATACTAAAGAACTTCTACAAAGAAAATCTCGGAAAGCTTGAGGAATTGGAGCCGCTAAAGCGCGAAGACTTTTACAAAACACTAAGCGCCTACCTAAAGAACGGCGGAAATATTTTAAAAGTCGCCGAGTTGAACCACGCCCACAGAAACACTATCATCTACAGAATCAACAAAATGGAAGAGCTTCTCAACATGAATTTTTCTGACGGAGAAACAAGAACAGCGCTTCAGATTTCTTTGTACATCAAAAATCTTTTTGACAAATACTTCGAAGAATAAAAAAAATCCGCTCGATTAGAGCGGACCTTTACCTTTGAGACTGACACGATTCGCCACTCTGGTCGCAAACCTCGTGTTTGCTCCCGCCGTGGCGTCTACGCTCACTTTCATCGCCGTCCTGGCGCTGAATCCAAAAAATTGCTGCGCACTGCTCGCGATTTTTTGGACCGTTCGCTCCGCTTCGAATCGGCTCGTTCGACATACTCTAGGCATAAAAAAAGGCCAAGCGTGTTAGCATGGCCTTAATTTTGAGACTGACACGATTCGAACGTGCGACCTCCACCTCCGCAGGGTGGCGCTCTAATCCAGCTGAGCTACAATCTCATTCAAGCTGAAGCTTGTAAAACGGAAGCGACAGGAGTCGAACCTGCCGGGCCCAAATTGGAACCCACGGATTAGCAATCCGGCGTATTACCGCTCTACCACGCTTCCAAATATGCGGAGCGAGAGGGATTTGAACCCCCGGTACCTTGCGGTACAACGGTTTTCAAGACCGCCGCGTTCGACCACTCTGCCATCGCTCCAAAATGTTCTACGATAATAACATAAAAAATAAGACTTTGTCAAGTGGCGGCAGTGAAATTATTTATTGGCCGCCGCCATTTCACAGCGCGTTAAAATCAACGGCCTTTAGCGCGGCGATTGTCTCGTCGTACAGCGCCAAAAGATTTGGATGCTCGGCAAGGATTGTCGCCTCGTCTTTGTCGCGGGCCGCGTGTTCGCACTTTTCGGCAAGGCTTCCCAAGTCCATTCCGCCAACCAAGCGTGAATTGCTCTTTAGGCCGTGAACCTTGATGCGGTAGTTGTCCCAGTCTTTTTTTTCAAAGGCTCCGTTTATGTCTGAAAGATTCTGTTCCCTCTGATCGATGAACATCTGAACCATGTCTTTGTACATGTCCTTGTCGTTCATCGAGTATTCCATTCCATGGGCTGTGTCAATCGTCATATCATGCCTCCAAATGCAGGGCCGTTAAAATGGTCTCTTGGGCTTTTTCGCGTCCGCCAACCTTTGGAAAATGTCGGAGATTTTCTGAACCAAAATTCCAGGCGGAGTGTTCTTCAAAAGATAGCCTACAGGCCTGGCCGCTATAACCTGCTTTACGACATCGCTGTCGTCGTTGGCCGTCAGGAACACAACCGGTATGTTGGCGGTGGAAGGGTCGGACTTTATCAGCTGGAAAACGTCCAAGCCCGAAAGAACCGGCATTTCGTAGTCCAGCAAAATCATGTCAACCTTGTAATGCGACAAAAGCGCGATGGCGTTGGTTCCCGACTTTTCGGTCAGAACATTGTAAAATTTGTTAAGCCAGCGGTCCATCGCGTGAAGCTGGACTTGCTCGTCGTCAACTACCAAAATCGTTTTTTTGGCGGGATCCAGCTCGTACTCTTTTACGCCGTCAGAGAATGAATAGTCGCCGCCGTCTTTTTCCAAAATCTTAAGGAATTCCGGCATCTCTACAGGGCGCTCAAAGGCGTATTTTACATACTCCCTTTGAATGTATTCGTAAGCCATGTTGATTTCGCCGGCGTTTCCTATAAAATACAAACGGCACTTTTTTCCGTCTCCAGTGATGAAACCGTTCACCCACTGGAAAAAGGCGTTGTCGCTGTCTTCAAGGCGTTCAAGATAAAGGATTAAAATGCTCGGCGGATCGTCCGAAAGCATTCTGGCGTTGATGTACGCTCCGTCCGGAGGGCAAAAGGACACTTTGTACGAAGCGTCCGTCAAATTTTTCACCAGCGCTTTTATTAGAAAACTTTGCTCATTGTTTCCAATTAACAGTATGTTTTTACTCAAGGTAAACTCCAACCAAATGATTAGAGTATTATACATCATTCTCCCATTTTTTTCAAGAAAAAGTTGCGCTAAACGCAAAAACCGTGCTAGAATTACAGAATGAACAATTCTAACTATTTTTTGGGAATTATGACGGCAATCGTCGGCTTGATGATGCTTTTGGCGGCGGAATCTATGGTCCAGATTTTGGTCGTTGTTTTGGGAATTTCCGCGGTTTTGGACGGCGGCTTTATGCTGGCGGCTGTGGCTCCCCTTAGCGTGGAAAAGAATTTTAAGATTGAATGCTACATTCGCGGAATCACGGGAATCGTCATAGGAATCCTGTGCATCGTTCTTCCCTTGCGCGTGGCCCAATTCGCCTGGCAAAGCTTGGTTTACATCTTTGCGATTTATTCGATTTTCGCCGCGATTTGCCAGATTCCCATTACGCTGACCCTTCATCAGGACGGCTTGCCCGTAAAGCGCCATGTAATAGAAATCGTGGCCACAATCGTTTTGGCCGTGATTTTGTTCGCCCTGCCAAGCTCTTTTGGCTTTACGATTATCCGAATTGGCGGAGCGGTTCTCCTGCTTGCCGGCGCGGCCATCACCTTCTTGGCCTGGAAAAACCGCGACATCATCGCGGACGATGCGATCATCCGCGATGAGTGATTAATTAAGCTACTTCGATGGCGATTTTCTTGGGCTCGGGAAGGGCCTTGCGGGACATCGTGACGTTCAAGACACCGTTCTTAAAGCTGGCGGTGACTTTTGTCTCGTCAACGTCGTCCGGCAAAGTGAAGCGGCGGGCAAACTGGCTCTGAACGCGCTCGCGGATAAGCCACTTGCCTTCCTCTTTCTTTTCGTTCTTTTCTTCCTTTTCGGCAGTCTTGACGGAACTGATTGTCATGACGCCGTGGTCGATTTCGATGTCAACGTCTTTTTCTGTGGCTCCAGGCAAATCCATCTGCAAGCTGTAGCTGTCCTTGTTTTCCTTAATGTCTACCTTTGGCAGGCGGGCTGTTTTCCATGTCAAATCCGGCATTCCGCAGTCAAACGCGTTGTCAAAAAGTGAATTGAAAAGTGAAAGTTCGTTCATAATAAACTCCTTCGCGCCGTTACAGGCGGCCGCGTTTTTAATTAAGTTTTTAGAAGCCTCAAGGCCTCAGTAGATATATAGCAAGTATCGCGCCAACTTTAAAAAAATTTGCGAATTTTGCGGAAATTTTGAAAGGAATTGATTGGAAGCCGGCACAAAAATTGCACGCAAGATCTAAAAGCGGGCAAAAAATATTCTTTTTGCTGGGGAACGGTTGTAAATCGCGGAAAAATGCGGCAAGGCCATAACGCAGGCCGGCAAAATGGGTCAAAATTTCCCAAAATCTGGGTCAGAATTTTTAGGCGGGTGGGTCATTTTGACTCAAAATCCACTCCCAATCCAAAAAGCGCGTAGTCGGCCCTAGCTGGGTCCCCGGGGAAAACTTGCGCCATCTTTTGGGTCAAGTCAATCGCGGTCTTTGCGCTGGCCGCGGCGTTTGGCGCGATCAAGCCAAGGCGGGCGCTTTCTTGCAAAACATGCGTGTCCAGCGGAATCAGCAAGTCCGCCGCGCTTGCCCAATCCCACAAGCCCAAATCCACAGGCGAGCCGCGCCGGACCATCCAGCGCAAAAACATGTGCAGCTTTTTGCAGGCTCCTTTTGGGTTTTGCGAAACGCATTTTACGCCCGGAAAAAGGCTTATCAGCGCGGCCACTAGGCGCAATTCTTGGGGAACGGTTGCAATGCCAGAAGCGGTCGCAAGCCCAAGAGGCGCGGCTCCTTCGTTTTTTGTCGCGTCTCCGTTTTTGGCATTGCCGCAATTATTGGCAAGACCATAACGCGCGCGGACAGCGGCGCCGAGCGAGCCGTGTTCTTCTACAATTTGCGCAAGGCGGCTACACAACTCCGCCATGTCGGCGTACGAAAAAAATCTGTAAAACTTTTTTTGGCTTTTTGGAAAAAACTTTTTGTAGCCGCCAGTCGCAAGCCAATCGGCGAACGAGGCGCCGCCAGTTTTAGGCTTGCCAGCGTTCCCGGTAGCAGCGCGCGCAGTCTTAGGCTTGCCGCCGTTCCCGCTTGAGAGCGCCCAGTCGTCGGCCGCAGCGAACATCGCGTTAAGCTTTGCGATGAACTGTTCCCGCTGGCCAAAAGAAAGCGTCGAAACGACAAAGGCCGCAAGCTCTTGGTCGCGCGGCTGGAAATAGCGGCGCAAAAATTGGCTGGGGTCGCCGTCCATAAATGAGGCCGTTTCGTATTTGTCGGCGAGCGTCTTTAAAAGCGCCGCCGTTTTCTGGCTAAGCATAGCCCTATCTTATCGCAAAAAATGCTGGGCTTCAACAACCGTTCCCATTGGTTGCGTAAGGTTGCAAACTTTTCTCCAAACTGATACTATATCAATATGAAGAAAAACTCAGCTTTTGACATGCAAAAATTCGCGGAAGACAAGATTTCCGCCATAGACGCAAAATTTGAGGCGCAAAAAATCGCGTTTGCGCCCCTGTGCTTCCAAGCCGTCCGGGCCTTGCTTGAACTGGGAATCATGCAGGCCATAAGCGACTCTGGCGACGCGGGAATCAGCGTCCAAGACCTATGCGAAAAAACAAAAATATCGGAATACGGAATCAAAGTCCTTAGCGAAATGGCCGTCGGAATGAACGTTCTTAAATTGAAGAACGAAAACGGAACCGAAAAACTCTTCCTCGGAAAAATCGGCTGGTTCCTTCTTGAAGACAATTTGACAAAAGTCAATTTCAACTTTACCAATGACATTTGTTACAAGGGCGCCTTTGACATGATCGCATCGGTCAAAAACTCAAAGCCCGAGGGACTAAAAGTTTTTGGCGACCAGTGGACGACGATTTACGAAGCGCTTTCCACCCTTCCCGACCGGGAAAAAAAATCTTGGTTTGACTTTGACCACTTTTACAGCGACATCGCCTTTCCGCAGGCGCTTCCAATCGTTTACGCGCAAAAGCCAAAATTGCTTTTTGACATCGGCGGAAACACAGCCAAGTGGGCCATCGCTTCCTGCAAATACGATCCCGACGTCAACGTAAAAATCATCGACTTGCCAGGCCAAACTGCCGTCGCCGAAAAAAACGCCGCGGCCGCAGGCTTTGCCGACCGCATCTCCACCTACGCCGGAAACATTTTGGCAGAAAGCACTGTTCTTCCGCCCGCTCCCGACGCTGTTTGGATGAGCCAATTTTTGGACTGCTTTAGCCTGCATCAAGTTACAAAAATCTTAAAGAAAGTCCACGAGGCCGCCACCGACAAAACGCTCGTTTACGTTTTGGAGCCGCTTTGGGACCAGCAGCGCTTTGAGGCGGAATCCTACGCCTTGCAAGCCACAAGCCTTTACTTTACTTGCATGGCCAACGGCAACAGCAAAATGTACCGCTACAAAGAATTGGTTGACGCGATCGAGGCCGGCGGCTTTGAGCTTAAGACCGCCCACCACAATTTGGGAAGCAACTGCTACTCCCTGCTTGTGTTCAGGAAAAAATAATGTTCGTAAGCAAGCTTTGCGTTTGGGAACCGCCAGCGGACGACCTTTCCGCCGCTCCCAAACTTGAATGGACAGAAGCTATATTTCGCCGCCGCCTAAGCCAGCTTACAAAGATGACCGTTCAAGTTGTCCACGACATTTTTTCCGATGGAACGCTAGACAAGAATGCCAAGTTGGTTTTTCTTTCCTTCCGAGGCGAGTTGGAGCGCGAATTCAAAGTGAACAAAACGCTCATCGAGGAAGAGTCGATTTTGCCCGCCGCCTTTTCTTTGTCAGTCTTTAACGCCGCAATCGCGCAAGCGACAATCGCGCTGGGATTGAAGGGCGGCTACACTTGCGTCTTTCCAAGCGGCGCGGATTTTGCAAGCGGCGTTTTGTCGGCGGCCGCTCCCGTTTTGGCGCAAGGCGGCGACGCGAAAACAGTTTTGGTTTACGCCGACGAAAACGTTCCCGACTATTACAAAGAATTTTTAAAAGGCCCAAACGAGCCGCTGGCCTTTGCCGCGCTCCTTTCTTCACAAAAAACGGATAATAGTGTAGAATTGGATTTGGAAAAGATTCCGCGTTCGCCGCGTGAATTTGTTCAAGCTTTTAAAAGGTAAAGGTAACATGAGCGCAAACGATTTGCCGCCAATCAAAAATTATCCCGCTTGGCTTTGGCGAATTTTTAGGAAAGTTTTTGTAGTTGTTTTTTTTGGAATCGGAACGGTAATAATCGGCGCCATCGTTTTTCCGATTTTGCGATTGTTCAATCCTAAAAAGACAGCATTTAAAAAGGCCGGACATAAATTCATTTCGTTGGTCTTGGACTTTTACATTCACTTGATGTCTTGGATTAGAATCTCAACTTATAAAATCAGCGACTTAAAGGCCATGCGAAACTTGCGCGGCTGCGTCATCGTGGCCAACCACCCTTCGCTATTGGACGTTATTTACACCTTGGCCTTTGTTCGCGACGCCGACTGCATCGTAAAAGCCGGCCTCAAAAAATCCTTGGTCAGCGTCGCAAAAGGAATGCGTCGAGGCCTTGCATAACGGCGGAAACCTAATCATTTTCCCGGAAGGAACGCGCACACCCCGCCACGGAACAAACCAATACAAAAAGGGCGCGGCAAGAATCGCGCTTGCGGCCGGCGCCAACGTTCAGCCTATGCATATCGGCGGCAACGACAAATACGGCCTTGGAAAGGGCGAGTCGATGCTTTGCGTAAACCACACCGAGCGCTACAAGTACGAGTTCACTATTTTGCCGCAAATCGAAATGTCAAAGTACTCGGGCCTTAGCGAAACAATCGCCGCCAAGCGCCTGACGGACGATATGAGAACAATAATAGAATCCGTAAACTAAAAAAAGCCCGCCGTTTGGCGGGCCTTTTTTTGCGCGACTCTTATTATTGCGCCGCAATTAGCTTATTCAACTTCTTTACAAAGTCGGCGGGGTCCTTGATTTCGGCGCCGCCAAGCAAGAGCGCTTGGTCAAGCAAGACCGTCGCGATGTCGCCGATAAGCGCCTCGTCGTCGGTGGCCTTGACCTTTTGCAAAATCGCGTGGTCGGCGTTGACTTCCAAAATCGGCTTTACCATGCTGGGCATTCCTTGGCCCATCGCCTTCATCATGCGTTCCATCTGGAGAGACGGATCGTTTTCGTCGATGACGATGCAGCAGGGGCTGTCGGTCAAGCGGTTTGAAAGCTTTACGTCCTTTACGCGGTCGCCCAAGGCCTTCTTAAGCTTTTCTACAACCGGCTTAAAGTCCTTTTCCTTCTTTTCGGCTTCGGCCTTGTCAACGCCAAGCTCTTCGTCGCTTCCGGCGCGGTTTACGGCCTTAAGCTCAAAGTCCTTGTATTTTCCAAAGCCAGGAATAACGATTTCGTCAATGTCGCCGTCAAGGATAAGAACTTCAAAGCCCTTCTTTGTGTAGGCTTCCAAAAGCGGGCTCTTTCGCAAGTTGTCCTCGTCGCCGCCGGTGATGTAGTAAATGGCCTTTTGGTCAGGCTTCATGCGCTGGACGTAGTCGGCAAAGCTTGTCCACTTGTCCTCGCCGGTTCCGCTTGCGTCGGTTGACTTAAAGCGAATGATTTCGGCGATTTCGTCGCGGTTGGCGTAGTCGCCGTAAAGGCCTTCCTTCATCGGGCGGTTGTAATTCTTCACGAACTTGTTCCATTTTTCAATCGCCTTCTTTTCGTCGTCGGTCGGCTTTTCCGCTTTGCGCGCCTTGTCGGCTTCCTCGCCCATCTTCTTAAACTCGCCCAGCAATTTTTTTACCGAGGCGGTTTTGATTGTCTCAAGAATTCTGTTCTGCTGCAAAATCTCGCGGCTTACGTTGAGCGGCAAATCTTCGCTGTCGATGATTCCGCGCACAAAGCGCAAGTACGCCGGCAAAAGCTCGCGGTCGTCGTCTGTGATAAAGACGCGCTTTACGTACAACTTTACACCGCTTTTGTAGTCGGCCTGGTACATGTCAAAGGGCGCGGTCTGCGGAACGTAGAAAAGCGTCGTGTATTCCTGCGTTCCCTCCGCGTGTGTGTGAACGTAGTGAAGCGGATCCTGGCCGTCGTGGGCGATTGTCTGGTAAAAGTCGTTGTAGTCCTTTTCCTTCAATTCAGATTTTGAGCGCTTCCACAAGGCGCTGGCGGAATTCACTTGGTCAACTTTGTTTTCACTAGAAGTGACGTTTCCCTTGTCGTCGTACTTGTTCTGAACATAGTGCAAGTAAATCGGGAAGGCGATGTGGTCGCTGTAGCGCTTGATCAATTCCTCAATCTTCCAGCGCGCGGCGTATTCCTTGCTTTCGTCGTTTAGGCGCATCTCTATCGCCGAGCCGGTTTTTTCCGCGTTGTCAAAGCCGTACTTTTTGGCCGCCTCGCTGTCCGCCGCGACTTCTTCAATCTCGTAAGAGTTTGTGCCGTCGCTAGACCACTTGTAAAGCTTTTTGCTTTGGTCGCCGGCGCGGCGGGTGTAAACTACGATTTCCTTGGCGGCCATAAAAGCGGAGTAAAAGCCAACGCCAAACTGGCCGATAAGCGCCGAGTCCTTGGCCGCGTCGCTGGAAAGCTTTTCCAAAAAGGCCTTGGTTCCCGAGCGGGCGATTGTTCCAAGATTGTTGGTCAAATCCTCTTCGTTCATTCCGATTCCGCTGTCCTGAACCGTAAGAACGGCTTCCTTTTCGTCAAAGGTGATGTCGATGCGGGGGTCAAACTTTATCTGCTTGTAAGCGTCGTCGCTGACGGTAAGGTATTTTAGCTTGTCCAAGGCGTCGCTTGCGTTTGAAACAATCTCGCGCAAGAAAATGTCCTTGTTGGAATACATTGAATGAATGATAAGTTTAAGAAGTTGGTTAACTTCTGTTTGGAACTGATGTTTTGCCATTTTTTGCCTCTGATTTTTGGGTCGGCCGCGCCAAGCGCTGGTCCGCCACGATGTTATACTTTAAAAGTAATAAAATTTACGGGAATCGTCAAGAATTTTAATTAAGCGCGTTTTGAATAGGTTAAAACATTTTGAATGTATTTTTTAACCTTATTATATTTTGTTGCGTCAGGTTTTTCCCTTTTTCCGAAAATATCTTGATGTTTAAAATATGATATTTCCTTTAAATCATCCTTTATCTCATTAAACGTACTTTTTATAAATGGAATGTCAAAATTGCCCATAAAATATGGAAGTTGTTCAGTAAAATCCTTAAAACAGTCTATATAGCAATAGTATGGGAGTTTTTCCGGATCAACATCCACTGCATTTGCAACACGTATTTTTATAAATGTTCTTGAACGTTTTAAAGCGTTTATATCTCTTAAAGTATAAAATAAAATTTCTGGATCATATCTTTTAGATGTAGGATATTTTTCAATATAGTCCGCAATATAATCTCTGTCAGACAGAACAAATGACGCTCCTTCTACAGTATTAAAATTAAAATTTCGGACTTGTTCATAAGTCAACCCACATGACACATTCCTTTTATAAAGAGCCATTATTATCGGAAAACTAGAAAATTTTGACGTGTTGCTGAATTCTTGACTTGAAAAAACAATATGCTGAACAATATTGTAATTTGAAAAAAAGTTTTTGCAAGAATAAAAATTCGTTTTCTTTATTAAATATGACAATGGGTGTAAAACCAAAACATAATCAGCTTTTAATTTTGAATAAACCAAAAGCGAAGACATTCCTAAATCTCGAGTTTTTATACCGATATCCATTTTCATGTCATCTTTTTTTAAATTTGAATTAATTTGAGATGTAACGTCATTATATGGCGGATTTCCAACAATAATCAATTTTTCTTCGCTTCCTATGCCATATCGATTTCTGGAAACGTTTTCAAAGACATTCAAATTATAAAGTTCAACAAAAGGAAAATTCTCTGGAACGCAATCAACAGCTTGCTTGTCAATATCATTGCCAACATATTTGTTATTTGGGAATATATCAGAAAGTTCAAAAAAAGCGCCGTAACCGCATGACAAATCAGCTATAGTATAACTATCGTTAAGCTTTTCTTTTTTGAGCCATTCGGCAGCCATTTGCACGAATTTTTTAGGAGTATAAAAACTGCCTAAGTTTATTCGCTTTGCTGTAGACAAATGGCTTTGCTTGTTGACATTCATTTACTTTTTCCTACTTTATGAATTCAAAAAGAGCCTTTAATATGGCGCAAATATCATATCGATGTTTACTTGACAACATTCCAAAAATTCTAAAAAGTTCAAGGGCAAGCTTCGCCTCGTCTTTTGAAATGACCCATTTTGCGCATTCCTTAGCATTCAATGTCCTTCCAATTTGATTTGTTTCAAATACTAATGAAGTTATTGGAAGACAAACATACAACATCGGCTGAACACCAACAGCTTTTTGTTTTTCTCTATTCATAACCTCTGCATAAATGTCATATTTACCAAATTTATGAACAACCAGAGGATAGGAAACTTTCATTTCATAAAAATCAAGTCCATTGATTGTTTTTTCAACGGGGTTTGTCCTTGAAATTCTCATTGAATCAAGGACATCAAACAATTGCGAATCTTCAATGCTTTGAATTTTATTGTATGTGTCTTGAATGTCTATTTCTTTTATTAATTCTTTTTTGAATGAATAATAAATGATTTCGCTAAGTTCGTATGGATATTTTCTTTCGCCCTTATTATTTTTAAAAACATTTTTCGAAAGTGTGGTCTTTTTCTTGTTCTCCTCTTTCGCAGGCATATCATAGCCAATCTGCCATTCCACATAATTTTTTAATGAAATTTGTCGTTGTCGTGCTGGAAACGGAGTGCCATACTCAGAAAAAGAATTTCTTTCCTTTATTCGTATTTTTCCATTCGGTCTTGTCATAGGCAATAACACGAACAATTCATTTTTTGTATTAAAAACTTTTGCATTGGCAACTACCATATTAATCACTCCTTTTGGTAAAAAATACAAAGTCTACCTATTCAACTCATACAATATGACGCTGGCGGCTTGGGCCACGTTGAGGCTTTCCACCGGCGCTACGTGGCCTACAAAGCGGGCGTTTGTGGGAATTACGACAAGCTCGTCGCAGGCGGACTTTACCGCGTCGCTGATGCCATGCTCTTCGTTTCCCAAAATTATAAGGCTGGGCTTTTGGCCGCAAATCAATTGAAGCTTGCTAAGCGGAGTTTTTGCGTCAACTGCCGTTCCCACGCGGACCATTTTATCCTTGACGGCTTCCAAAAGCGCGGGGATAGACTTGATTGAATAAACGTTGACAAATTCCATTCCGCCCTCGGCGACGCGGTAGCTGCTGGTGGTGATAGAGCTTTGCGCCTCGTCTTCGGGAATGATGATGTTCTTCATTCCAAAAAAAGCGGCGCTGCGGACGATGGCGCCAAGGTTGTTGGCGTTTCCAACGCGGTCAAGCAAAAGCGCGCTCTGCTTTTTTTCTATCCATTCGTCAACGATGTCGGTGTTAAGGCGGACAATTTGCGGCGCCTCTATCATCGCCACAACGCCCTGATGGTGGACAGTTCCGCTAAGCTTTTCCAGCTCGCCGGGGTCCTTTACCTGGTTGTAGGGAGCCTTGCGCGCGGCAAGCTTTTTGCACAAGCCGCCAAAAAGAGGGGCGCGTTCCGCCATAAAATAAAGGCGGGTGATTCTGTCGGGATTTTTCTTTTCCAAAGATTTGACCGCGGCGAATCCGCAAACGGCCAATTCGTTATTCAGCTTGTTCTTCATTTGCGACGGCTTTTTTTGCAGGCTTTTCTTTTTTTGCCTTTTCCTTTTTCGCTGGTTTTTCTTTCTTTTCTTTGGCGGGCTTTTCCTTAGCCTTTTTCTTTTCCGAACCATTTTCGTCCGGGCTTTCAGCGTTTTCCGCTTTGGCCGGAGCTGGCTGCTTTACTTCAACAATGTCGTTGAACAAGGAATCTATGTATTCCTTTACAAGAAGCTCAAGACAATTTGCCGCCTGCGGATCTTTTTTGTTTTTGCTGGCCTTAAGGCTGGACTTTAAAAGCAAGTTAAAGTCTTTGTCATAAAGAAATACAACGGCGCTGACGCTTTCCGGAATGTCGTCAAGGTTTTTGTCAGTCCACTTTTTAACTTGAAAAGTCCAAACATAGTCATAGCCTACCACGGCTTCCTTGGGAACGAATTCCGCCAGCTTTACGATGCAGTCAAAGGAATATTCGTCCAAAGCGGCGCAAAAAACGTTGCCGAATTTTTGCGTGTCGTTAAAATTGCGGTTTACGCAAACAACTGACTTTGTGGATTTTTTTAGCGGAAGGGGTATTAAAGTCTTTGTCGTTATCAGAGGCTTTCCAGCCTCTGAAAAACAAGGCGGGACGGCCAATAGACAAAGAGAAAAAAACAAAGCGAAAAACTTTCCACTCATCGTCAAAGCCGTCCCAATCTTTTATTTAGTCTTTGGCGCGCTCTACAAAAGAGCCGTCGCGCGTGTCAATTACAATGCGGTCGTTTGTGTCGCAGTAAAGGGGAACCTTTACCTCGGCGCCTGTGTCAAGAGTGGCCGGCTTCAAAGACTTGCCGGAAGTGTCGCCCTTGATTCCAGGCTCGCAGTATGTGATTACGCGTGTGATGTTAATCGGAAGCTTGATTCCAACGGCTTTTTCGTTGTAGTAAGTGATTTTGACTTCGATGTCTTCGTCATCGGGAGAAATGTATCCGGCATAGTCGCCCAAGTCGTCCTTTGTGAGCGGAATGTCGTCGTATGTTTCCTGGTCCATAAAGTGGTAGTCGTCGCCGTCGATGTAAGAAAGCTTTACGACCTTTTCGACCAAGTCGACTTCCTCAAACTTTTCGCCAGCGTCCAAGCCCAAATCCTGCGTTGAGCCTGTGACGATATTCTTTACGCGGAGCTTTGTTACCATGCCCGCGCGGCCGCCCTTTTGACCCAACATTCTCTGAACGATGAAAGGAGAGCCTTCAAACATAAAGGCCGAACCAACTCTGATTTCATTTGTAGTGATCATAGTCTTTTCCTCAAACTATTAAAAGTGTTTTATAAGTTTAACGCATTGTGAAAAAAATTTCAAGCGTCTGCCGCTCGTGTTGTCGCTCCGCGTCCGCTAGACGCTGCCTGTCTCAAGCGTCCAGCAGTTCGCGGGCCTTGTCAAACTCAAGCGGCTTTCCCCAAATAAAGCCTTGTATAAAATCGCTCTTGTTTTCTTTTAGCAAACGCAACTGGCCTTCGCTTTCAACGCCTTCGCAAATGACCTCGCAGCCCATAAGGTGCCCCATGTAAATAACCGCGTTCACAAACTGCTGGCTCTTAAAGTTGCTTTCGATGTCGTCAACCAAGCTTTTGTCAATTTTTAGCAAATTGATTGGAAGCTTTTCCAAATAAGAAAGCGAGGAATAGCCCGTTCCAAAATCGTCAAGCGCCACTTTAACGCCCATGGCGCGCAAGGCCTTGATGTTTTCTATCGTTTGGTCAAAAGACTGAAGCAAACTGTATTCCGTAATCTCAACTTCCAAATTTTTCGCGGGGAATCCCGTCTTCTCCAAAGCTTCTTTTATTTCTTCAACAAAAAGGCCGCTCTCCATATTTTTGGAGGAAGCGTTTATCGAAATCGACAAATCCGTTCCCTTGACTATAGGCGCGAAAGTCTTAAGCGCGTTGCGCAAAACCCAAGCGGTTATTTCCAAAATCAAGTCGTTCTTTTCGGCGGCCGAAATGAATTCCGCGGGCGAAGGAGCGTTTTCCTCCGTGTCGCGCAGGCGCAACAACGTCTCAAAGCCGCGCAACTTTTTTTCATCAGTGGAATACTGCGGCTGGAACACCAAATAAAAGCCGTTGCTTGAAAGGGCTTTTTTGATTATTTTCTCAACCTCGATTTGACGCTTAAGTTTTTCCTCCATATGAGGCTCGTAAAAGACAATGCGGTTCTTTTTTGACGTGGAAGCCTGGAACATCGCTATGTCGGAATATTTCATCAAAGTTTCCGCGTCGCTCGTGTCGTCAGGGCATTTCGCTATTCCAGCGTAAGCCGAAAGGAAGCAGTCCACTTCGACTTCGTCTTTTTTTATCGTGATCTTGTCGCTTATAGTGTGAAGCGCTTCTGCAGCCACTTGGCGCGCGTCGCAATCGCCGTTAAGGATAATCATAAAGCTTGAACGGTCGACGCAACCGGCAATGCCGTGCCCCTTGATTATATTCTTGATTCGCTTTGTGACAACCTTTCTAAGCTCGTCGCCAAAGTCAAAGCCGTAATTGTCGTTAAGGAATTTAAAGTTTTCAATGTCAATGTAAATTACGAAAAATGCCTCTTTGTTGTAAATTTTGTTTTGGAGCGTAAGAATCAAGCCGCGGCCATTGTGCAAGCTTGTGACATAGTCGGCTACCATTCGCTTGTCCAGCAATTCCACCTGATAGCTAAAGAGCGTAACCATCAAGGCAAACATTAGAATCATGGAAATGCCGGGAATTCCCGTGGCGCTTCTTGTCCTAAAAATCGCGCTCAGCAAGAAGAACATTGACAAGGCCAAGCATATCCACGCCAAGTGGCGGCCGCGGCGGCTGTTGACCTTTACCATCAAAAACATCAAGAAGAACTGGGCGCAAACCACAACGCCGTTATAGATGGCCAACTGGCGGCGCGTTCCAAAATAAAAGGTAAGTCCCTGCAAGGCAAAATAGCCCAAAAGCAAAAACAAAAATTTAAGGTCTTCTATAAGGCGCAACTTAAAACCGCTTTTCGCGTTTTTCATATCTATCCTCTTTGGCCCCCTCCCAATGCCAAAAAACAATATTCTATTGTAACACTCTTAATTGATTTTTGCAATAAAAAGCGTTAAAATATCCATAATTATATGACGCCAAAAGAAGAACTCTCGCGCCTTGCGGTACAATTGGATCAAGAAGACGCGGCCAAGGTCCTTGAATGGGCAAAAGCCTTGCTAAAAAGCAAAACAAATTCATCCGCGCAAAAAACAAGCCGACAAAAAGGAGTGGCCGAAAGCTTGAGGCTTTTGCGCCAGAATGTTCAGGCCAATCCCGAAAAATGGACTGTAGACTCCATGGCCGAAAGCCTTAACTTGACCCGCAGCCGCTTTTCGGTCCTTTACAAGCAGACTTTTGGCGCCTCTCCCGACAAGGAAAAGCGCGAATTCTTAAACCAAAAAGCGCGCCGCTTGCTTGGCTCCACAAATAAAAGCGTGCAAAAAATAGCCGCGGAATGCGGCTATAACGAATGCGAAAACTTTATCCGCGCCTTTAGGAAAAGCAACGGCATGTCGCCGCTGCAATTCCGCAAGCAAGCGCTGATTTTTTAAGCCTTTTTGTTCTTGCGCGAAAGCACGACGCTTTGAATCACCAAGAACAAGCAAATCATAAAGGCAACCGTGATGTTGGTCCACCAGGCGTCGTCCAAGCCCAAAGAAGAAACGATGTTCTTGATTGTCGCCAAAGACATTACGCCAAAGAATGTTCCGACAATGTTTCCCACGCCGCCGGTAAGCATCGTTCCGCCGATAATCGAAGAAGCGATGGCGTTCATTTCCGCGCCGTCGGCGTGCGATGGCGAGCCGGAGCCAACGTGCAGGAAGTAGACAAAGCCGCCCACCGCCGCGAGCATTGAGCAAATGAAGTGGGCCAAGAATTTTGTCTGCTTTACGTTGATGCCCAGCATGTTGGCGCTTTGCTGGTTTCCGCCCACAGCGTAAAAGCTGCGTCCCAATTTTGTCCAGCGCAAAAGCAAAAACAGCAAAAGCACGACGACGATTGCCACCACCGCGCCTATTTCCACATACGCGGGAATCCACTTGCCAAGCTTGTTGACGGAACCCACGCCAGGAACGTAAATGCGCGTTTCAAACAATTTGACAAAGGCCTCGTTCTCTACGTTAAACTGCGTTGAGTTTACGATTGTCGTCATTCCCTTTGCGAAGAACATTCCCGCAAGCGTCACGATGAAGGGCTGAATGTCCAAGTAGGCCACCAAGTAGCCTTGAACCAAGCCAAAGCAGGCGCCTATGATTAACGCCCAAATTATGGCCGTGCAAATGTTTCCGCCCTTAAGGTCAAGATTCACCGCGCATGTCATGCAGATAAGCGCGGTCATCGTTCCGACAGAAATGTCGATTCCGCCGGTAATCATCACCAAGCTAAGGCCGCATGAAAGAATCACGAGCGCCGCGTTTTCGTTCAGCATGTTAAAGAAAGTCTGCGGCTTCTTAAAGCCTGAACCCAAGAAAACAATCGCGCACAAATACATCAAAACAAAGACTACAAACGTGATGACTAGCAAAAGGTTTGTGTCGCTAAGCGGCCTTCTCTTTTTAATCAAGTTTTCCATATTAGTTGCCTCCCTGGACTTGAGCCGCGCCCGCTTTTTTTTGCTTGAATTTTTTTGAAAGCGCCTTCATCTTTTCGCGAACTGTCGGAGCGCTAAGAACAACCAAGATGATTACAACAATCGCCTTGTAAGCCGGAAGCGCGGTTGACGGAACGTTGAACTTGAACAAAGTCGTTGTCAAGAATTGGATTACATAGGCGCCCAAAATAGAAGCCCACATGTTGAACTTTCCGCCGCTAAGAACGTTTCCGCCCAAGGCGACGGCAAGAATCGCGTCCATTTCTATGTCTTTTGCGATTACTGAATAGTTGATTGTCGAGATGCGGCTTACTTTTATAAAGCCGGCAACCGCGACGCAAAGGCCCATGATTACGTAAGTGACAAACTTAATCAATTGCGGATCCACGCCGTTCAATCTTGTTGAGTTGGCGTTGATTCCGACGGCCTGCGAGTAAAGGCCCAGGTTTGTGAACTTAAGCACAAGCATAATGACGGCCACGCAAACAATCGCGATAAAGACCGGCGTCGGAACCGGAATGCCGGGAATGTAGTTGCCGAAGTATCCGAACACAGGCTCGTTCACAATCGGAAGCGTGTTGTTGTTGATCCAGGCGCCGATAGAGCGGCCGGCCGTGAACAAAATCAACGTGGCTACCATCGGCTGGATTTTAAAGTATGCTACCAGCATTCCGTTAAAGGCGCCGAATAGCATCGACACGACGCACGCAATCAAGAACGCCACGATTATCGGCGCCTGCATAGTTTCTGGCCGTGGATCGTCGCCGCACAAAACGCGCAAGACAACGCTTCCTGCGATGGCGATCACCGCTCCCACCGAAATATCCTGTCCGCCGGAGGCCGCGGTCACAAGCGTCATTCCTATCGCCAATATCGCAAGCTCGGAAGCGTTGTCCAAAATTGTAATCAAGTAGCCAGACAAGACCGGATTTCCGTCGCTGTTCTGGCCAAGAGAAACTTTAAAGAACGACGGATCCGCGATTAAGTTGAATAAAACCAGCGCCAAAAGCGCGGCAAGCGGAATGAAAATTTGATGGCGGAATATGCCCAAAAATTTATCCTTTGAAATGTTTGCAGAACTCATTTGCTTCCTCCCGCAATCGTAGTCATAATCTTTGCTTGCGTCAAATCGCCGCCTGTAAGCTCGCCGACTTGCTTAAAGTCGCGCATAACGACAAGGCGCGTGCAAGTGCGCAGCATTTCGTCGATTTCGGATGAAATGAAAGTGACGCTCTTTCCTTCCTTGGCCAGCTTAAGGACCAATTCCTGAATTTCGGTCTTGGTTCCGATGTCGATTCCGCGCGTCGGCTCGTCCAAAATAAGGTACTGCGGATTTGACAAAAGCGCGCGGGCAAGCAATACCTTTTGCTGGTTTCCGCCCGAAAGCGACTTTATCGGCGTGTCGGCGCTGGCAGTCTTTATTTCCAAAAGCTTGATGTATTCCTCGGCGAACTTTTGGGCTTGCGCCTTGCTGAAGGGCTTGAAAAATCCTTTCATTACCTGCAAGGCGAAAATTATGTTGTCGCGGACCGAAAGGTCTCCGATGATTCCGTCGGCCTTGCGGTCTTCGGACAGATAGCTGATTCCGTTTTTCATCGCGTCGCGAGGCTTGGATATTTTCACGCTCTTTCCGTTAATTTTAACCTTGCCGCTTGTGACGCGGTCGGCCCCGTAAATCGCGCGGACGCTATAGCTTCGGCCGCTTCCAAGCAAGCCAGCAAAGCCGTTGACCTCGCCCTTGTAAATCGCAAAGTCAAAGGGCTTGATTCCCTTGGCCGAAGACAAGTTTTGGGCTTGGTAAACCGGCTCTTCGTTAATCGCGTGGCTAAAGGCGGCCGGCCGCTGGACCGCGCTAAGGCCGTCCAAAGCCTTGCCGAGCATCTTTGAAACAAGCTCGACTTTTGGAAGCTCGGCGACCGGATACTCGCCGACCAACTGGCCGTCGCGCATTACCGTGATTCTGTCGCAAACCTCATAGACTTGGTCCAAGAAGTGGGTTACGAAAATTATTCCGACGCCCTTGGCCTTTAAGCCGCGCATAAGCTTGAACAATTTTTGGACTTCCTTGTCGTCAAGCGATGAAGTCGGCTCGTCAAGAATCAAGATTTTGCATTCCATGTCAACCGCGCGCGCGATGGCCACCATCTGCTGGACGGCGATTGAATAGCTTGAAAGCTGGGCTGTCGGTTCCGCCGGAATATCCAGCTCCTTCAATATTTTTTCAGCGCCTTCGTTCATTTTTTTCCAATTGGCGAAAGCGCCCTTTGTTCTTCCGATATATAGATTTTCCGCAACGGTCAAATTGTTGCAGAGAGTGATTTCTTGGTAAACAGTGCTGATGCCGGAGTTTTGGGCATCCTGGGGGGAACGAATGTTCAAAGCCTTGTCAAAGCCTTTTACAAAAACCGTTCCTTCATCCTTTGTGTAAACGCCAGTCAGAACTTTTATCAAAGTGGATTTGCCGGCGCCGTTCTCTCCCATCAAAGCGTGAATTTCGCCCTGCCTTAAAGTAAAGTCAATGTTCTGCAGAGCCTTTACGCCCGGAAAGCTTTTGTAAATTCCGCGCATTTCCAAAACTGAATTTTCTTGCATGTTTTTTCCCTTGAATGCGCGCCAAAAACGCGCGAAAAAAATTTAGAAAAAAAAAGGGGTGCCCAGAGCGGGCATCCCCTTTGAATCTAAGCTGAATTAGATGCCGTACTTTTCAACGTCAGCCTTTGTGATCTTGGCGGCGTCGAATCCCTTTTCTACCATGATTACAGTCTTTTGGGCGGGCTTTTTGCCAGCCTGCTCGTCCTGGATAATCTTGTGGATGTAAGAAGCCTGGAAGGGGTTGCACTGTCCGTCATAGTTCCATCTCTTGGCGAGCAATTCTTCCAAAGCCCACTTGTTGCAGTCAAAGCCCATGATGATAACGTCTTTGCCGACTCCGTGGCTGATGTTGGCCTTGTCCAAAGCGGCTACGGCTCCCTTGGCCATGTCGTCGTTCTCGGCGTAGATTACGTTGAACTTCTTTCCAGAGTCGATTACGGCCTGGACAATCTGCTGGGCTGTTTCGGCGTTCCAAGAAGCTGTCTGCTGAGTGACGATGTTCCAGTTCTTTTCGGCCTTGACTTTGGCGTTCAAAGCGCCAGAGCGTCCGATCTGAGCGGCAGAGCCCATAACGCCCTGGATGTGGATTACATTGTATTCCTTGAGGTTCTGAGAGGCGAGCCAGTCAACGGCTGTCTTTCCTTCCTGGGCCATGTCGGAAACGATTGACGCTTCGTAGAGGCTTGAGGGCGCGTCGATTGTGCGGTCGAACAAAACAACGCGAACGCCGGCGTCCTGGGCGTCTTTAAGAACATTGTTCCAGCCAGATGTTCCGGCGGCGCTGATGAGCAAGTAGTCAACTTCGTCCTGGATGAATTTCTTGGCGGCGGCAATCTGCTCGTCGTTCTTGAGGCTGTAGAAGAAAGAGGCCTGGTAGCCGTTCTTCTTTGTGAACGTGGCCTTCATGTCGCGGTCGTTGGCCGTGCGGTAGCCTGATTCGTTGGGGTCATTGTTGATGATTCCAACTTTGATTGTCTTGGGTTTGGCGGCAAAGAGAGATGCGGCCAAAAGGGCAGCCATGGCTGTCAAAATTACCTTCTTCATAATTGTTCTCCTATGTTTTTTGAAGTTTGCGGTATCGATACCGCAACTATTATTATTAAGCCATTCTTTCAAAAAAGATATAGTCATTTTGTTTTATTTTTGCGATTTTTCTATCAGTTTGTTCTATTTTTTAGTCAAAATAGGAAAGTTCGGCGGAAGTTAGCGAAAAATCGAATTTGTGTCCGCTCATATAGTAGCATGCGGCGTTTCCGCCCTTTAACCGCATGCAAAGGCTTGTGGCGGCGGCAAAGTCCTGAGCCTGTCCGGCGCCGGCGGGTTTCCAGCTTCCCTCCACAAGAATTTTTTCAAGCGCCATTTGGACAGCTTTGTCTTTGGGGAACAGCTCCAGCGCCCAGGAATTCTCGTCCGAACGGAATTTTATTTCGGCGGCGGCTTGGACGGCCTCAAGGTCGCCCGACCAAAGCGCGCTGGTCAAAAGCGCCATTTGCAGGTAAACGGGATTTTGGCTTCCGTCAATCTTGGTCCGTTTTCCGCTGGCAGTTTCGGCGACCGTGAATTTTTTGGCGGCGGCTTGGACGGATTTTATCGGCTTATAGGTTTTCCAAATGATTCCATAGTCCGAAGCGATGACAAATTCTCCGCTGGACTTTAGCGCGCGGCTCTTGTTGGCCGCCGTCCGTTCCAAGACAAAATTGCCGCGGGTAACCTTGTTCTTGGCCAGGGCCGCCGACACTCGCTCCAAGGACGGTCCCGCTCCTTCCGCCTGCGCCCAGAGGCTTTCGGCGGCGAAAAAAATCGCGGCGCAAACAAAAAGCGCTTTAAGGACAAAAGCGCCGGCGGCTGTCCTGGGCTTGCGTTCAAGCAAAAGTTTCACAATAAAATCTCCCCGTCGTCGGCGGCCGAAACATTGTTGGCCTTAAAAATGGCCTCCACCTTGTCGGTAAGCTCTTTTGGGCAGACAAAACACGCTTCTGTCTGCGGAACCTTTACGGCCAGCTGCGTGGTCTCGGCCTTGGTTACAATGGAGCCGTCGGGAGCGTAAATCTCGTACTTAATTTTTATGCGGTTTTCCCATTCAAGCAAAGTTGCCTTTATGGTCGCCGTTTGTTCAAATTTTAGCGAGCGGATGTATTTTACGTTGAGCGTGGCTACAGGGAAGACATAATTTGTCGCGCGCATTTGGTTGTAGCCGTAGCCGATTTTGTCCAAAAGGTCGCAGCGGGCCACTTCCAAATATTTGACGTAGTTGGCGTGGTAAACTATGTCCATACTGTCAACGTCGTAAAACTCGACGCGGACTTTTGATTCCGAACTAATTCGCATTTTCCTCTCCATTTGGAAACATCCAAAAGTCAAAAAAGTTATACCACTGGTAGGGATATTTTTGAACAAAGCCTTCCAGCTTTTGAACGAATTCCGCGCAGAGGGCGTTCATCCGTTCCTCCCTGCCCTTCCGTCCGCCGCCAAGCTTTGCCTTTGACTTGATCACGAACATTTCGCAGTCCCTGCGCAAAACGATGTTTCCGCGCCTAAAGCCCCAAACAAAGTAAACGGGAGCGGCGACCAAGTCCGCCAAAAAATAAACGCCGTAAGAAAAGGGCGCGGGTTTTCCCAAAAAGTCGTGGGTCAAATAGCGCTCGCTTTTGTTTTTGCTAAGACGGTCGCCAGCGCAAACGACAAGCCCGCCTTGGTTGATTGTGTCCATGATTTTTTCGATTGTGGCCGGAGTAATGTCGTTGACGTCAATCGTGTTCAAAGTGAAATTATGGTTCATGGCGTTCATCGCCTTTGAAAAATTTGAAGAAACGTCGCGGTCGGAAAGCACGGCGATTGGAATCGTTTTTTTAATGCCGATTTCGTTTTTGTTGGCCAGCGAGCGCAAAACCTCCGAGTCTCCCAAGTGCGAAATAATGATGAAGGCGCCCTTTCCTTGGTTAAGCTGCTCTATAAGCGCCTGCGCGTCGTCGTCGCTAAAGCGGATGTTTTCAAACGGAATCGGATTTGTCCAGCAGTCGATTTTTTCGACAATGGTAACGGCAAACGTGGCCACCTGCCTTAAGGGCTTTATCTTTTTAAAAGCCGGGCTGTAGGCCTTTAAATTTTTTTGGTAGCGGACGCTTTCCTGGCGGCAGCGCTTGTCAAAAACAAAAAAGTAAAGGGCCGCGCAGTAAGTGATAAAGTTGACAAGCCAGCGGGGAAAATGCTTGAGGCACCAAAATGTCAAACGGTATGGCCTTGTGGAAGTCGACGCTTCTTTTTCGACATACCATTCCTTTCCAGCTTTAATTTTTTTCATTTCGCTTCTTTCGCTTTATTTGGCGGGCCTTTAGCCAAGGATAGCGCAGCCACATTCCAACCGTAAGGCGCGCGAAGGTGAACGAAATGTGAATGTTGTCGCGCACGACTCTAAAATTGGACTTTCCTCCAACGGGATAGGTGACTTTAACCGGCTTGTAAATTACGGGAACGTCCGCCCAAATAAGGCGCACCAAAATTTCCGCGTCAAAGCCCATGTGGCTGTCAATCCACGCGCGCCTGCAAATTTTGTAAAAGGGTTCGACCGGATAAATTCTATAGCCGCACATTCCGTCTGGAATTTGGCCCTTGCTTAGCGCCGTGAATTCTGTCCAAGCGTTGCTGATTTTTTTTGCCTTGGCGCGCGCTGGCGGAAGGGACGAGTCAAATTCCGGGCAGCCGCAAACAAGCGCGTCTGGATTTTCCCGCGATGTTTTTAGGAATTCCGCGCAAGTGGATTGCGTGTCGTGCTGGCCGTCCGCGTCGATTTGGAACAAATGCGTTATTCCCATTTTATGCGCCTCTTTTACGGCGCGGCAAACCGAATAGCCTTTTCCGCGGTTGCGCTTGTTTGCGATTACACAAACGTTTTTGTTCGCGGCGGCGACGGCTTGGATAAAGCTTTTGTTCTCGGCGTCGTTTCCGTCGTCAACTACGATTATCGGAAGATTGTATTTAGTCAAAGCGGAAACAACGCCCGCAAGCGTGTCGCCGTGATTGTATACCGGAATTACAAAGCCTTGCTGCATACGGCTATCATTCTCCAAGAGCGAAAGTTCCGCTGGAAAAAACCTTGCTTTCGTCGCCGCTAGTCAATTTGTAAGCGTAAGCGTTTTTTTCGGAATTGTATTTTACGTTCAATCTGACTGTGTAGCCTGGAAAAATCGGAGCGCCGAATTTTGTTCTCTTTGTCGAAGCGGCAAAGCCCTTGTCTCCAAAATATTTTTTCGCAAAATGCATCATAAGATCGATTTGGGCCACCGCGGGAAGCAAATGAATCTCTGGAAAATGTCCGTCAAAAAAATCGCATTCTTCTGTGACGGTAAACTCAAGAGTGAGCGAGTCGTCCGTCTTTTCAATCAAAGTTTCGGGAGCGATTTTATGCTGTTCTAAGTACATTCCGTCATTTTATTGGATTTTGGCAATAAATTCAACTGTTTTTGCGGCCTAGCGTTCCCTGCGGCGCTCTGAATAGCCGCGGACGGTAAGCTCGTTTGTGACGCGGCGCAATATTTCGTCCGCTATTTCTTTGGAAGAATTTTGAATGACCTTTTTTACGCTGTCGTTTATGGCAAGCTTTAGCTCTTTGTCCACGGCAAAATCCAGGTTGGGCTCGTTGTATATTTCGGCGGGCTTTTTGTTAAAAAGATTGCAAACGCTGGCAAGAATTTCGTCGCTGATGCCGGTCTTGCCGCCCTCGATGTTGGCGATGTGGGATGTAGAAAAGCCAAGTTTTTCGGCCAGCGCTTCTTGCGTAAGGCCGGCTTCTTCCCGAAAACGGCGGATGTTTTGGCTGATGGCCTTTCTTATACTCTGGATGCTAGTCATACTACTAAAGTAAAACACCGCCCCGGAATTTAGAATAGACTAAAAATACAGCCGCTATGACTATTATAAAACAAAAAAAAAGCGGGCCGCAAGGCCCGCCGCATTCGCCATTCGCTACACGCGCTTGAAAATCAGCGACGTGTTCACTCCGCCAAAAGCGAAGTTGTTTGACATAACGATGTCGGTTTGAATCTCGCGGCCGCTTCCCATGATGTAGTCAAGCTTTCCGCATTCAGGGTCAAGGTTGGCTTCGGTCAAGTTGAGCGTCGGGTGGAACCAGCCGTCGCGCATCATGTTGATGGCGACCCAAGCCTCAATCGTTCCGCAGGCGCCGAGCGTGTGGCCCGTGTAGCTCTTTGTTGAGCTGATTGGAACCGCGCGCTTGAACACGTTTTCCGTTGCGGTCGTTTCGGCGACGTCTCCGTGGCCGGTGGCAGTTCCGTGCGCGTTAACGTAGCCGATTTGGTCGGGGCTGATTCCCGCGTCTTCGATGGCAAGCGCGATGGCCTTTCCCATCGTGTCGGGGTTGGGAGTTGTGATGTGGTTTCCGTCCTGGTTGGTGCCAAAGCCGATGATTTCGGCGTAAATCTTCGCGCCGCGCGCCTTGGCGTGTTCGTACTCTTCCAAAATAAGAGTTCCGGCGCCTTCTCCGATTACCAAGCCGTCGCGTTCCTTGCTAAAAGGACTGGGGCTTGTCTTGGGCGCGTCGTTCTTTACGCTGGCCGCGAACAAGGTGTCAAAAATGTCCGAGTCGGCGGCGCTCAATTCCTCCGCTCCGCCGGCCACCATCATGTCTTGGAAGCCGTAAGCGATTTGCTCGTAAGAGTAGCCGATTGACTGGCTGCCGGAAGTGCAGGCGGTGTTGGTCGTGATGATGCGGCCGCGAATCTGGAAGTAAACGCTAAGGTTTGAGGCGGCTGTTTGCGGCATCGCGCGGACGTATGTCGTGGCGTTCATCTTTGAGCAGTCGTCGTGCTCAAGCATGTGGCAGAACTCCATGTTGGCGTCCATGCTTCCCATGCAGGAACCGTAAGAAATTCCCGTGCGGCCGTTGTGCAATTCCTCGGCGACAACGCCGTCGGCCGATACAAGGCCTGCCATGCGAAGCGCGTCGTCCGTGGCTTGCAAGGCCAAGCGCGAAACGCGGCCCATTGAGCGGGTCTTTTTGCGGTCGTATTTTCTCAATTCCTTTGTGTAGGGGGCGGCCAAGCGAGTGTTCATGCCGACGCCGTAGCGGTCCCAGTCATCCATGCGGACGACGCAGTTTTGCAAGCCCTTGAGGGTCGTCAAAATTTCCGGCCAAGTGTCGCCGAGCGAAGAACAAATTCCCGCGCCTGTAATTACAACTCTTCTTTTATTCATATTAGATGATTCCTCCGTTTACGTTTATCACTTGTCTTGTTATGTAGCTGGCTCCCTCAGAAAGAAGGAAGACCGCCGCGCTTGCGATTTCCTCCGGCTTTCCGGCGCGCTGCATCGGGATTGTCGGCAAAATCATGTCGAGCGGCGCGTCCTTAATCATTTCGGTTTCGATTACGCCGGGCGCGATGCAGTTTACGGTAATCTTTCTCTTGGCCAATTCGACCGCGAGCGCTTTTGTGGCGCCGATGATTCCGGCCTTGGAAGCGCTGTAGTTTACCTGGCCGCGGTTTCCCATGACGCCGCTTACAGACGCGATTGTGATGATGCGGCCCTTCTTTTGGCGGCACATCGGCATTACAAGCGGCTGGATTACGTTGTAAAAACCGTCAAGGTTTGTGTGAATTACGGCGTCCCAACTTTCGGCGGTCATTCCGGGGAAGGCGGCGTCGCGGCAAATGCCGGCGTTTTGCACGATTCCCCAAAGAGCGCCGTTGGCTTCTGTCCAGGCGTTAAGCTTGGCCTCGCAGTCGGCGCGGTCGCTAAGGTTGAACTGAATCAATTCGCCGGAACCGCCCGCCGCCTTTATTTGCTCAAGGACAGCTTCGGCCTTTTCCTTTCCGTGATTGTAGTGGGCGACCACATAATAGCCTTCCTTGGCGGCGGCCAGCGCGATCGCCGCGCCGATTCCGCCAGAGGCTCCGGTCACCAAAACTTTCTTTCCAACGTTCTCTTCGCTCATAAAAACTCCTATATAAACATCGTTCCTGACTAAAAAGCGGGCAAAAACCGCGCTTAATGGGTGTACAAAATTTTAAGGTCGTCGGTTTCCATAACCGTGACGGTTGTCGTGATGACAGGCTCGCCGGGCATCTCGCTGTAGTAGGCCTCGCCCGAATAAGTCAAAATGTCTTCCATCTCGTCGACCTTCTTGATTTTTACATGGACGCTTGTTCCCGCCTTAAAAAACGGAACCTTTGCCGTGTAGTTCAAAAGGCTCAGCAAAAAGCCGGGACGCGGCGGCTTTCCGATTTCATAGCCGGTCACGCCACTCAAAGCGCTTATGCTTTGGGCAATCATTTCAAAGGCCACATACGACGGAACTCCGTCAATCTCTTTATCATAAAAGATATGCTCCTTTGTTACAAGGGAGTCGCTTTCCAGAGTCCGCGCGTCCGTGTCGTGCTGGGTCAAGCGGTCAAGCAAGAACATTTTGCTCTTGTGCGGAAGCAAATTAATCAACTGCTCCGCCGGAACAGTTTGCGGCAATTCGTTAATTTTTTCAGCCATTTGATTTTCCTATAATTAAACTTACGTTGCATCCGCCAAATCCAAAGGAGTTTGACATGCAAACGTTTATTCGCTTGTTGAATTTTGTCTCCGGCCCAATCAAGTTTAGGCGGGGAAGAGCCGGGTCGTAATCGCCGTCGTAAACGTGAAGCGGCAATTTTATTTTGTCCGCCTCCGCTCCGTCATTGTTCACTATGGAACAGTAGCAAGCGGCAAGCTCAACCGCGCTGGAGGCGCCAAGCGTGTGGCCGGTCATCGGCTTTGTGGAACTTGCGGGAACGGCCGCGGCAAGGCTTCCAAAAACCTGGGACACAGCCTTGGCCTCCATGCTGTCGTTGAGCTTTGTTCCAGTGCCGTGCAAGTTTAAGTAATCGATTTTGCTTGCGTCCAATCCCGCGTCGGCCAAGGCCTCTTTCATCGCGGCCAAGGCGCCGCTTCCGTCAGCGAGCGGGGCCGTCATGTGGCTTGCGTCGGCGCTTTCGCCCCAGCCCAAAAGCTCAACCGGACCTTTGTCCTTTGACAAAAGAAAAAACGCGGCGCCTTCTCCAAGCGTGATGCCGGAACGCGCGGCGCTAAAAGGATTTGTCTTTTGCTCGCTAACCGCTTCCAAAGAGTCAAAGCCCAATAAAACTGTGTCGCTTGCAACGTCAACGCCGCCGCAAATGGCCGCGTCAACGATTCCCGCCTGAATCAACTGCGCCGCCTTGATTGTCGCGCTTCCGCTAGACGAGCAGGCGGTGGCAAAAACATAGGCCGGCCCCGCAAGGCCAAATTTTCCCTTTATATATGTGGCCGGATAGTCGGCGCCTTGAATTTCCAGCGAATAGTTTTTGGGAAAGGCGCCTTTTTCAAAATACTCGCGGTGGCCGGCAACGGAAAGCTCCGAGCCGTTGTCGCAGCAGCCCACGCAAACAGCAACGCGCGCGGCGCCGTATTTTTGCTTGGCGGCCTGGACAGCCGGCGCGATTTGCTCCAAGGCGCAGTCTTCTATTTGAATTGCGCGCATGTCGTAGCGGGCGGAAGTTTTTTTGAGCGCGCCGCCGGCGATTTTCGCCGCGTAAAATTCGCGCCCAGAATGAGTCTTAACTTTTACCAGCCCGTCTTGGCTTCCTGCCGTAAGCGAGCGCCAAAAGTCCGCGGCGTTGTTTCCAGCCGCACAGGCGATTCCCGGTTCCGACAAAAAAAGCGTTTCTTTCACACGGGAATTATACAAAATGCGGCGGAATTATGGAAGAGCCGCCGTTCTTGACACAAGGCCATTAAAAGACTAATATTTTTTTATCCTTACTTTTATGGAGAATAATATGAAAAAACTTATGCTTTCATTAATCGCGCTCGCGATGCTTTTTGGCGCGGCTTCTTGTTCAAAAAAGGCCGGCAAAAGCGGAAAGACATGGATTGTCGCCACAGACACAGCCTTCCGTCCTTTTGAGTACACAAATGAAAAGAACAAATTTGTAGGAATCGACGTTGATTTGCTTGCAGCAATTGCAGAAGATCAGGGCTTTGCTTATGACTTGCAGTCATTGGGTTGGGATGCTGGTGTTGCAGCTGTTCAGGTAGGCCAGGCTGACGGTCTTATTGCAGGCGCTACAATCAAACAGAGCCGTATTGATTCTGGATGGATTTTCTCTGAAGGTTACTACAACGCTACTCAGACTTTTGTAGTTGCAAAAAACAGCAATATTGCAAGCTTTGAAGATTTGCGCGGAAAAACAGTTGCCGTAAAGAACGGAACTGCAGGTATGGACTTTGCTAACAGTCTTAAAGATACATACGGTTTTAAAGTAACAGTTTTTGAAGATTCTCCTACAATGTATCAGGATGTAATTCTTGGAAACTCAGCTGCTTGTTGCGAAGACACACCAATTATGGCAGACAACATCAAAACTGCAAAACTTCCACTTAAGATTCCTGCAGGCATGGAAAGCGAAGGTGCTCCATATGGATTTGCCATTATGAACCCAGCAAACCAGGAACTTTTGGATATGTTCAACAAAGGTCTTGCAAACATCAAGGCTAACGGAAAATATCAGGAAATTTTGGACAGATACCTTAAATAAGTTCAATACAAAATAAAACTGACTAAAAGGACAGAAGATTATTCTTCTGTCCTTTTTTTTCAAAAAAATCAAAAAAAAGTAACACATTTTATTATTTTCTGTGTCATATAAATAAAGGCAAAACAAGGAGTAAATTTATATGAAAAGAATTATTATTGGTATTACTTTTTTAATGGCTTCGGCTGGACTTTTTGCTGGGGAAGCATGGAATAATCATCTTGGTTTTGGCTGGAGAATGCCTACAGGAGGCTCATCTGGCGAGTATCAAGCACTATATAACAACAGCAGCTACAACACTTATGCGAACTATCGTTCTGCCCTGTATCTGCCCTTATCTGGTTTCTTTTACGATGGCTCAGCGTATAATCAGGATTTATTTGGCATTTTCTGGTCGTCTACGCGTGGTGATATCAATGGTATGCATTATCTCAATCTGAGCTCTGATAGTGTTAATCCAGTCGATCTTAGCAATCGTGCTCTCGGCGGCTCAGTTAGATGTGTGGTTGAGTAGTTATCGAATTGTACCGAACTGTCCTATGATACGAATCAATCACCTTCGGAGTTGTAGACTTAATAGGCTGTGAGCTTTTTGTGGTTCTAAATAAAGTGCCGTGAAGGAAGGAATAAGTAGGGAATAGGTGCCGGGGTTTGCGGTATGATATAATAATGTTATGTACGAGAAGTTTAGTGAGTTTATCAAGGATAAGCAAAAGATTTGCGTGATACAGGCGGAGAATCCGGATGGGGATTCGCTGGGGAGCGCGGTGGCGCTGGATTATTTGCTGGAAGGGAAAGAAGTATCAATGTATTGTCCGGTGGATATCCCGCAGTATTTGCATTATTTTGCGGATTGGTCGAGAGTGTCGATTGAGTTTGACTGGAAGGCGGATGGATATATCATCGTAGACACGGCGGCGGAGGTGTTGCTATCGAAACTACTCGAAG
>CADCBK010000026.1 GCA_902799665.1 uncultured Spirochaetaceae bacterium
CAACGCCTGTAACTTCTTTCGCCCATTTCTTATAATGATAAATATTATTTGACGTAATCGGTTGTTGAATGTCTTCCAAATATCTTTCAATAATTGATTCTTTGCTTTCGTCGTCATATCCGCCCGTTAATGCGTTCGGGTTTGTTACGGCTGAAATTCCCGTGATTGAAACGGGAATAACAACAATTGAATTTTGCGGGACGTTTCCGTCTGCGCCCGCGTCCACCGCTTCAATTGAAATTGTTCCCGATGTTGTAATTGTTTTCGTTTCGGTTGCGACAAATTTCATTCCCGCTTCGGTCTGAAACAAATCGCCCGCCGTTATTGTTCCCGTCCCTGTTACGTTCAAACTTCCCGTTGCTTTGGACGCAACGCGCGCAACAATTCCGCGCCTTTGATAAACGAATTTGACAAGGTCATTATATTTGTAATTGTTCAAATCACCCATTGAACAAATATATTTTAACAAGTCATATATTGCGTTAAATCCGCCGATTGCAATTGCGCGGGCATAGTCCCATGCAAAGAAACCGACGCTTTTTTGATATTTTGCGGGCAAATTGCTTAATATGTCCGCCGTGATTTCTTCGTTTGTCTTTTCCTTTAAATAGGTGAACGGATGGGCCGCGTCCAACTGGGCCTCGACTTTTTTCATCAAGTTTCCGGCCTTGCCCGCGCCAAAGGCTTTTTCCAAAATGTTAAAGGCCGTGGCCTCGCCGCCGTTTTCTTTTTTTAATTCCACCAGGGAACGGAACTCTTCAAAAATCGCCGCGGCCTCGTCTTCGCCGACAGAGCGGATTGTCGTTATTTCTGGAATTATTTTTTCAACGTCGGATTGCGGCAAATGCTTAAAGACTTCGGCCGCTTGGTCGCTTCCGATTAAAAGCAAAAACTTGGCCACGCGGCGGTAAACCGAGTCTCCTTGCGCGGCTTTTTCTTGCGCGGACGAAGGCTTTTTATCCGCGTTTTCTTGGCGCGGAATTTTTAGAAGGCCGCCGCGTTTTATGGCGCTTGTGGCTGCGTCAAGCTCTGTGGAATATTTGTCGTCGCCGACTCGTTTTGTAAAATTCGTGTTGGCCTGCGTTTGGTAAGCGCGCAAGCGGTAGTCGTTTTTGTCCATAATGAAGAATTTAATTATAGCAAAAGAAAGCGAACTATGCTATACTTTTTTGCGATAAACATGAAAAAGATTGTTTTTGCGGCATTGCTGTCACTGGCTTTTTTCCCTTCGCTCCCATTGTCGGCCCAAAGCGCCGCGGAAAAAGGCGCCTTGCGCGAATGCGTCCAGTCGATGTCCGCTCGGCAAAAGATCGGCGCGCTTTGCGTGATGAATTTCCGCTTTTGGACTGACTCCCCCTTGGGCCACAAGGAATACAAGCCTGCCCTAGCCGCCGAAAACCCAAAACTATTCGCGCCGGTGAACAAAATAAATTCCGCGATGTACAAAACAGTCCGCGACTACTACATCGGCTCAATCATACTATTCGGCGAAAACATGGCCGACGCCGCGCTTGCAAAAAAATTCATCCGCGACCTAAACTCCGCCGCGCTTGACGGAGGCAACGCTCCCCTTTTGTTCTTTGCCGACCAAGAGGGCGGAAACGTGGCCCGCGTCCTTGACTATTCAACGCCCAGCGCGATGGCCATTGGAAAAAGCGGCGACGCGCGAAACGCCTTTTTGTGCGGAAAGGCCAACGGCCAGCTTTTGCTTGACTACGGAATCAACGCGGACTTGGCGCCGGTTTGCGACGTGGCCTCTAACCCGCAAAACCCGGTCATCGGAATCAGAAGCTTTTCAAGCGATCCAAAAGAAGCGGCGGAATTTTCGGCGGCCTTTAGCCAGGGACTTTTGGACGCGGGCGTTTTGGCTTGCGCCAAGCATTTTCCGGGCCACGGCGACACATCGGTTGACTCGCACTTGGACTTGCCTCAAATAAATTCCTCGCTTGCAAAATGGAAAAAGCGCGAGGCCCTTCCGTTCAAAGAGAACATAAAAAACGGCATTCCGCTGATAATGACCGCGCACATCCAATGCCCCCGCTTGGACAAAACAAAACTGCAGTCCAGCAAGGAAAACAAAAAAATCACCGCGCCCGCGACGCTTTCAAAAAAAATCCTCACAAAGATTTTGCGCGGCTCCTTGGACTACAAGGGAGCGATAATAAGCGACGCGATGGACATGAAGGCGATTTTTGACTCTTGGTCGCCCGACGAAAGCTTTGTCCTTGCCGTAAACGCGGGCTGCGACTTGATCATCAATCCGATAAACGTTTACTCAAAAAAAGACTTGGGATTTTTGGAAGATTTTTTTGAAAAGGTGGAAGCGGCGCTTCAAAGCGGAGACTTGGACAGCAAGGCGCTTGACGCGGCGGTCGTCCGCGTCTTGGAGCTAAAGCGAAAGGCTGGCCTAATAAAAATCGCCTCCGACAAAGAGTCCAGAGCTCGAATTGTTCCGCTGCCGCAAAAAATCGTTCCGATGGACAAGGAGCGAAAGCAAAACGCCGCCCAAACTTGCGCGCAAATCCAAATCGACGCGGCCCGCGCCTCATTTAGCAACATAAACTCCGATAGCCTCAAAAAAACGCTCCGCTCCGGCCGAAAAAAAATCGCGGTCTTCGTTCCCTTCCAAGACAAGGCCGAAATCCTTCAAAAACATTTTGCGGCGCGCGGAGCCGAAAACGCGGACTTTGTTTGCTACGAAGAAAGAAAAAGCGTTTCCGCCGCCGACAAGGCAAAGATAAAGGGCGCGGACCTAATCTTGGTTTTCACTCACCTTACAGGGAACGCGGTGAAGGACAAAAAGCTTTGGCAGGCCGCCTATCCCGCAAGCCTCGCGCGCGAAATAAAAAAGGCGGGCAAGGTTGGAAAAACAATCGGAATCAGCATGAACCTTCCCTACGACAAAAAGATTTTTCCAAAGGAAGAAGGCTTTGGCTGGGCCGCGCTCTACAACTACACGCAATCAGGATACGCCCGCGCCGTCCAAGCGCTGTTCGACTAAAAAAACACAGACTTAATAAGCGGGTCCCAGCGACGAAAAAAAATCAGGGACCTTCCCATAGGGAACCCTCCCTAATTTTTTTTCTGCGTCCCGCCCCTCATGTCTGTGTTTTTTTTACTCTATAATATATGGCCCATATGTGAATCGAACACACAACCTGCCGCTTAGGAGGCGGCCGCTCTATCCAGTTGAGCTAATGGACCTAATAATTACAAATCAAAATTGTAGTAACAGCCGCGCTTGGCAAAGCCCGCAAAGCCGTCCTGCTTTGGCTTTTTTTTCATCAAGCCCTCGTCGTAATGGCACAAGTAAATCTTTTTCTTAATCTCGGCCGGAAGCGTGTTGAGCTCCTCGTAACTTGTGTGCACTTCGTTCTTAAAATTGCAAACGTCGTGGAAAATCCATTCGATGTCAAAGTCAGCCAAAATCTGTTCTATTTGCTTTCTATTAAAACGGGTGTCGCTTGTGAACAAAATCTTGTCGTCTACAATCACTCCCTTTGAAATGAAAGCCTTTCCGGAGACGCTCTTGGCGGTTGAATGGTTTGTCCTAAAAAATTTTAGGTCAATGCCGCCCTTTCCGCCGACAAGCGCATGTTCGTAAACATGCTTTCCGCATTTCACTTTTTTGGGCTTTTGCTGAACAAAAAAATCCTCAAAGCCGGCGGTCTTGCCCGAAAAAGTTTTGCTGTAGCCCAAGCCGCCGCGCAAAGATTCGTTCCACAAAACCTTCTTGTATTGGTCGTCGATGATAAGCGTTGGCCGGGCCTTTTTTACATAATAATCAGTGAACGCCACTTCTTCCATTCCGCCGATGTGGTCAGCGTGGGAATGGGTGAGGAAAAAATTCTCGATGTCTGAAATTTTCACGCCGTAATGGCTAATCGCAAAAGAGCACATGGTTCCGCAGTCAATGAGGACATGGTTTTTGCCCTTTATGAAAAGAACATTGTTTTGAAAATTCATTTTAGAAAAGGCGCTTCCAATTCCTACAAAAAATAAGGAAAGGCCGCCTGCGTTCGTAAGCTCAAGCTTTCCTTGAATTTTTGTGACTTTCATAAATTCCTCGAATTTGCATTATAGCAACTAGTAATTTTTTTGTCTATAAGTCGCGGCGGGATTTTTTTGCGGGAATCATAAAAGCCCTGGCAGCTTGTAAACGTCCTCCACGCCGCGAACCAAAACGCCGCCCATTCCAAGCTCCAAGGCGGGAGCCAAGTCCAAGTCGTAGCGGTCGCCGACGCTGACTATCTTGCCAAAGGGAACTCCAGCCTCATTGGCCGCGCGCTCAAAGGGCTCCTTAGCAGGCTTTGAAAGGTTGCATGTGTCAAGGCCGACCAAAACTTCTATTAAGTCCGCCACGCCCAGCGCGTCCAAAGTCTTTTGCGCGGGCAAAATCGGGTTGTTGGTCACGCAAAGCAATTTGCATCGGGCCGAAAGCGCGGCCAGGGCTTCTTGCAATTTTTTGTCAGGCCCCAAAAAGTCCGCGGGTTCTATAAGCTCGCGCCGCCACTGGACGCTTTGCTCTATGCTTACGCCAAAAGAGCGCAGCGTGTTTGAAAGCGAGACTTTTTTTCCGCCGTTTTCCGCCGCGTATTTTTTTCGGTAGTCGGCCACCATTTTGCGCGCCTCTTCGTTTGTGATACCGCGAATGGAAGCGAAGCGGCGCACCTGGCAGTCAACCTGCTCAAAGGCGTAGGCCGCGTTTGTGTAGAGCGTGGAGTCTATGTCAAAGATTATCGCCTTTATGTCGGACGGAACGTTATAAAAGCGCGGATAGTTTGCCGGATCGCGCGCGACAATGACAGGCCCGCCAGACACGGAACAGTCTAAAGCCTGAGAAGCGCCGCCCAGCCGCGACTGGACGCCAACGCGGACAATTTTTGAGGCGGCTTCCTCAAGGCTGGAATAGGTTCCAAGCCTAAAAAAGGCGGCCGCCGCGTCGCCCAAAAGCTCAGCGTCGGGGATTTGGGCCGTCGTTATTGTCGCGCCGACAGCGGCTTCCTTGGCCACAAGCAAGTCTTTGTCGCGAGCCTGGCCTCCTGTCACGACCACCCTGCCCCCAAACGGAACGCCGTTTGCGGCGGCCGCCTCTTTAAGGGCGTTGAAAGCCTTTTTAAAATTGTCCAACTTTTCCTGCCGGCTGGAACCGGGGTCTTCGATCAAGCGCGAAACGTTCCAAAAGCCCTTTGCCGGCGAGGGCATGACTCTAAGGCCAGGCGCCTCAAAAAATTTTGGGGAACAAAGGTTAAGCCCTTCGCTGGAACCCGCACGGTCGCAAAGGCGGCCCGGAAAAAGCGAGGCAGTTCCGACAAGCGCGGCGATAAAATCAGGGCCTGAGTCAAAGACTGGAACGCCGCTTGGAAGGCCAATAGACGCCGCGTTCTTTTTTATCCAGCCGCAAAGCCACTGGGTTGACGTGTAAAGGCGGGGGCTATTTTGCCACGCGCCGGGAAAAAGCTTTTTAAATGCGGCAAGGCGCGGCTCGTAGATTTTTTTTTGCGCGTCTGGAATGTCGATTTTTGCAAAAAGATTGTCGGCGGCGGCCGCGCCTTTTTGGTCTTGCGACCGATTATCGTCGGCGGCTCCAGTATTGGGCTTGCCGTCAGTCTCGGGGCTCGCGTTCTCGGTCTTGCAAACGCTCTCGGTCGCGGCCGACCACAAAAGGGTCGTTCCGTCGGCGGCGACGATTGTGGGGCCGTTCCCGGAAACGGAGACGGCGGCGCAGGCAGCGAGCGAGGGGCTTGGGAAAAATTCGCGCAAGGCTTCGACCCAAGCGGCCGCTCGGTTAAGGCCTTGCGAACAATTATCGCCACGCTGCGATGTTTGCGGAGCAAACTCGCGGGTTGCGTCAGCAACCCAATATTCTATTCTTTTAAAATCAAAAACTTCCCCCGCCGCGCTTACAAAGGCGGCCTTGAGGGAAGTAGTTCCTATGTCAACGGCAAGAACAAGCGCGCCGTCTAAAGGCGCGCGGTCCGCGTCATTGCTCGTCATCGTCGCTTACGCTTGCGTCCTGCTTGACGAGTTTTTCGATGATGTTGCGGTTGTCCAAAAGGTCGCTAAGCGACTGGTTGTGGTGCACGCGAGTGATTACGTTTGCGAACAAGCCGCTTACGTTGGTGTTGATGTACCACTCCTTGTCTTTGAGAGCCTCGTGGTAAACGGCGTTGGTTCCGATCACGCGGTAAAAAAGGCCCTTGTGGTAGGCTTCGTCAAAGAGTTCGATCGCGTTTCCTGTAAAGAACGGAAGAGAAATCGCGGCGATGACTTTTGTGGCGCCCTGCTCCTTTAGGAACTGCATGGCCTTTAAAAGCGTTCCGCCCGTTCCCAACATGTCGTCGGCAAGGAAGGCGACCTTTCCGCTTACGTCGCCCAAAAGCTTTATCGCCTTGATGTTGGTCGAGTGCGCGTCCTGCGTCACGATTGAATAGTCGCGCTCCTTGTAAATCATCGCAAGCGGAAGCTTAAGGCCCGAAGCGTAGAATTTGTTGCGGTCAATCGCTCCTGTGTCTGGAGAGACGACGACAAGGTCCTCGGTTTTTCCTGTAAGGTCCACGATTTTGGCAAGCTCGCGGATGATTTGGTATGAGGCGTGCAAGTTTTCCAAAGAGATTGTGCTGAAGGCGTTGATGATTTCGCGCGAGTGGATGTCAAGCGTGATGATTCTTTTTACGCCCAAAAGCTCGTAGATGTGGCCAAGCATGCTGGCCGTAAGGCCTTCGCGGCCCTTCTTTTTGTGCTGGCGGCTGTAGGGATACGCTGGAACAACCAAGGAAATGCTTGCCGCTCCGGCCTGGCGCACGCAGTCAATCGTGACCAAAAGCGACATCACGTGGTCGTTGACCGAAAGCGAAAGCTTGTTCTTTCCGTCGTTGAGCGAAAGGACTTCGTGGTTCTCAACGTCCTGGAAAATGTAAACGTCCTTTCCGCGAACGCACTCCAAAAGCTCGGTCTTGAATTCGCCGTTCATAAAATAGGTGAAGCGAGCCTTGACCTTGAAAATCGGCGGCCTGTACTTGTCGGTGGCTCCCTTCATGCAAATGTCTGAAGTGTTTATGTCGCTTCCAAAATTGATTTGCTTGATGAGATCGTTTTTGTCAAGCTGATAGCGCTTGGAAATGACATCGTTCTTAAGGGTAAAACGATGCTTGTACATGTGGCGAAGATGAGTTATAACTTCATCGGCAAATACTTCTCCACCCGGGCAGGCTACAATCGCAAGGTTTGTAGGTTCGGAATATGGCATATTAACCTCTGTTTGTCCGCAAAGCCATGCTCCTGGCATCTGGTCATCGCGGCGAATTCTGTCGGAATTGATACTAGCGCAAAGAGCCTTTTTGGTCAATCGCCGTCGGAAACGCAGACAGAGCGTCTTTCAAAAACCGCAAGGCTCCTCTCCAATAGGCCAGAGCAAAGGGCCAAGGCCATGCCGTAGTTTGTCATCGGGAGTCCGCTTTCCTTGGCCAAAGCCAGGCGGCCTTGCATTTCGCGAGCGTTGAGCATGCAGGCCCCGCAATGGATTGCAAGCGCGTATGGCGAAAGGTCGCGCGGAAAGCCTTGGCCGCTTGTCCACTCAAAGCGCAAGTCCTTTCCAGTAAACTTTTTCAGCGCGGCCGGAAGCTTTACCGTCCCTATGTCGGCGCACTGGCGGCGGTGGCTGCAGCCTTCGCTTATAAGGACAAGGTCATTGTCCTTCAGCTCCTTTATTTTTTGAACAGCTTCCACTTCCGCCCGCAAAGTTCCCTTGTAGTCTGCCATTAGTATAGAAAAGCTTGTTAGCGGAGTTTCTTTTGGAATAATTTTCGCCACCGCCAAAAAGGCTTGCGAGTCGGTTATGACAAGGTCCGGCGCTTTTTTTAGCGAGCGGAGCGCGGCCTTTAAGGTTTGCGGGTTGCAGGAAACCGCCAAGGCGCCCTTGTCTATGACGCTTCGAACCGCCATTTGCTGCGGAAGGATTATCCTGTCCTTGGGGGCGGACTCGTCGGTAGGAATCACAAGAATCACCGTGTCGCCAGGATGGACAAGGCCGCCGATAAATTCTTTTTTGCTGTCGGAACTTTTTGCGACGAGCGCGATTTTTTCCTTTAATTCTTCTATATTAAAGCCAGTCTTAGCGCTGACCAAGACGGCCGGCGTTTCAAGGCCTGGCTCGCCAAGACATTCAAGGCCGGGAACGGCGGCGGCCTTTTCGGGCGTGCTAGAATCGCAGGAATCACTGGAATCGCTTGGCGCGCCAAGGTCGGCCTTGTTCCAGGCGACGACAAAGGGTATGGCCTTTTCCCTTAAAAGCGCGGCGGTCTTTTTGTCGCATTCCCTAACGCCGACCGTCGCGTCCAAGACCAAGACAGCCGCGTCGCTTTGCCTTATCGCGTCCATCGTTTTTTGAACGCGCAAAGAGCCAAGCTCGCCTGTGTCGTCGTAGCCGGGCGTGTCTATTATCAAAACCGGGCCAAGCGGCAAAAGCTCCATCGATTTTTTTACCGGATCGGTAGTCGTTCCCGGGGCGGAAGAAACCACGCTCATGTCTTGCGAAGTCACGGCGTTCACAAGGCTGGACTTTCCGGCGTTCATCGCACCCAAAAAGGAAATGTGAATTTTGTTGGCGCCAACGCTCGCTCCGCTTTGGGCTTCCATACCTTCCTCCAAAAGCCGCTCCATAAAGGCTAAAACCTAAAGTCGCGCGCGTCGGAATTTTTTATCGCCTCGATGTGGCCGCGGGCGATTTCCTTGACCTTGCCGTTTGGAATTTTATTCAGCTCGTCCTCTATCATTTTATAGCCAAGAGCCTTGCACGAAGGGCTTGCGTAGTCCACAAGGTATTCGGCCAAGGTCATCAGCGCGTTGGGGTGGCAGCAGTTCAATATCTGCCCGCTCTTGCAAAGGCTCATAAAGCGGTCGCCGGTGCGCCCCGCCCTGTAGCAGGCCGTGCAAAAAGAGGGAATGTGGTCTTTTTCCATAAGCCACTGGACAACCTCGTCAAGGCTCCGCTGGTCGCTCACGTCAAACTGCTCGGTGTCGTGGGGCCGCTCTTTTTGCGTGTAGCCGCCGACGCTGGTGCGCGAGCCTCCGCTTATTTGGCTTATGCCAAGACGCAGGGCCGCGGCGCGAACTCTTTCGCTTTCGCGCGTGGAGATTATCATTCCCGTGTAGGGAACGGCGATGCGGATGCAGGCGATTATTTTTTCAAAAATTTCGTCGGGGATTGAATTGTCAAAAACGTCCGGGTCTATGTCGTCGGCCTTTTTTACTCGCGGAACGCTTATCGTGTGCGGCCCCACTCCCTTGGCGGCCTCCAAGTGCTCGGCGTGCATCAAAAGGCCCGCGAATTCATAGCGGTAGCTTTCAAGGCCGAACAAAACGCCTAATCCCACGTCGTCGATTCCGCCTTCCATAGCGCGGTCCATAGCCTCGGTGTGCCAGGCGTAGTCATGCTTGGGGCCTGTCGGGTGAAGGGTCTCGTAGCCCTGGCGGTTGTAGGTTTCTTGGAACAAAATGTAGGTTCCGATTTCAGCCTCTTTAAGCTTTGCGTAGTTTTCAACAGTCGTGGCGGCGATGTTGACGTTGACGCGGCGGATCGCTCCGTTCTTATGCTTGATTGAATAAATTGTCTTTACGCTTTCAAGTATGTATTCAATCGGGTTGTTGACAGGGTCTTCGCCGGCTTCTATCGCAAGGCGCTTGTGGCCCATGTCCTGCAGGGCCGTGACCTCGGCGCGGATTTCGTCTTGCGTAAGTTTTTTTCGCGGAATGCTCTTGTTCTTGGCGTGGTAGGGGCAGTAAAGGCAGCCGTTCACGCAATAGTTTGAAAGGTAAAGCGGCGCGAAAAGCACGATGCGGTTTCCGTAAAAGGCTTGCTTTATTTCTTCGGCAAGCGCGAACATTTCCTGTGTCTTTTGCGGAATGTCGCAGGCCAAAAGCACGGACGCTTCCCTGTGGCTGAGGCCCGCGCAATGAAAGCCATTTTGGTCGCGGAAGGGCTTGGCTTTTTTTAGGATTGAATCGATCAGAGCCTCGTCGCTTTTATGCGCGTCGGCGTAGGCCAATGTTTCCAGTATCTCTTGGTGGTTGATGAACTCGTCCGCGCGGGACGATTTTGGGTCGTACAAAGGCATGCGAAAATTATAGCCCCTCCCGCCGCTTTGTTCAAGAGCGGAGTTGACAGAGCGGCGCGAAATCGGCAATATTTTTCGCATGACGACCGGCGTTCGTTCCATTATAGAAAAGCTCTCCCAAAAACACTCGCTATCAAAAGAAGAATACGCGCTCTTAATCACGGGGCGCGACGAGGAGGCGGCCGCCCTTTTGCGCGAGCTAGCCGTAACGGAACGGAAAAAAATTTACGGAAACGACGTTTACATCCGCGGCCTTATAGAGTTCACCAACAACTGCAAGAACAACTGCCTTTACTGCGGCATACGGCGCGAAAACCAAAAGGCCGACCGCTACAGGCTGACCGCCGAAGAAATTCTATCCTGCGCGCGCGAAGGCTACGGGCTTGGCTTTAGAACCTTTGTCCTTCAAGGCGGCGAAGACCCCTACTGGACCGACGAGCGGCTATGCGCGCTTGTCCAGCAAATAAAAGCCGAGCGGCCTGACTGCGCCGTGACGCTTTCCGTCGGCGAGCGCTCTTTTGAAAGCTACAAGCGCCTTCGCGAAGCCGGAGCCGACCGCTACCTTTTGCGCCACGAGACCGCGAGCGAAGGGCATTACAAAAAGCTTCACCCCGCCTCAATGAGCTACAAAAACAGAATCGAATGCCTAAAAAATTTGCGCTCGCTCGGCTACCAGGTAGGCGCGGGCTTTATGGTCGGCTCCCCCTTCCAGACAGCAAGCGACTTGGCCTGTGACTTAAAATTTATAGAAGAGTTTTCGCCCCAAATGTGCGGAATCGGCCCCTTCATTCCCCACAAGGACACGCCCTTTGCAAACGAAAGCGCGGGAAGCGTGGAATTGACTTGCTTTTTGCTTTCTGTCATAAGGCTAATAAAGCCAAACATTCTGCTTCCCGCGACGACCGCGCTCGGAACCCTTGACCCAAAAGGCCGCGAAAAGGGAATTCTTAGCGGCGCCAACGTTATCATGCCAAACCTTACGCCCGTCGCGGACAGAAAAAAATACGCGCTCTACGACAATAAAATTTGCATGGGCGAAGAAAGCGCCCAATGCCTGTCCTGCGTCCAAAAGCGGCTGGACGCGATCGACTACAGGACAGTCGTCTCGCGCGGAGACATAATCGGCTAGTCGGAAACTTTTTTTCCGATGTCGCTTATAGAACTAATAACCTGCTCTGTGTTTTGGCTCAAGTCGGCGGCGGCGTCCTCGACCGCTTTTGTGGCGTCCTTCATTTGCGAAAGGCGGTCCAAAAGCTGGGCGTTGCTTTCGTTTTGCTCGGCCATTGAGGTCTTGACTTCCATTTCCTTTGACTTGACCTTGTTGGCCAAGCCGACGACGTTGTCAAATTCTTTTTGGGCAAGGCCGGAGCTTGAGTAGGCGTTGTCTATCATCTCCTTGACTTTCTTTAGAGTGGCGTCGATGCGCTTGGCCTCGTTGCCGGAATTTTCGGCCAGTTTCCTTATTTCGTCGGCGACAACGCTAAAGCCGGCGCCGACTTCTCCGGCGTGGGCAGCCTCGATGGCGGCGTTCATGGCAAGCAAGTTTGTCTGGCTTGAAATTTGGGCGACCATGCGGCTCATTTCCAAAAGCTGCTTGGACTCGTTTTCGATTTCGTTGACCATCGACACAACCTGCGCGACGCTTTCGCGGCCAGTCTGCGTGGCGCCTTCAAGCTGGCTTACAATGTCAAAGTTTCCTTCGATGATGCTGTTTATCGCCTTGACTTTGGAAATCATTTCCTCGATGGCGGCGGAAGAAGTCTGGACGTTTCCGGCCATCGTTCCCGTAACGTTCACAAGGGAAGAAACTTCGTCCTTGGTTTGGTTCAAAAGCGAAACGCTTTCGGAAGTGATTCCGTTAACGGCCTCCATCAACTTTCTTGCGTGCTCCTTTTGCGCGATGTGCAAGACATAGTGGTGGCAGTTTTCGGGCTTGTTGAGGCCGTTGAAAATCGCGACGGCCATTTGCTCGCAGGAACGGTATCCGCAAGCGCCGCAGTCGTACATGTCGGCCTTTGAACGCTTTCCCATTTTGTCGAAAATTTCAGAAAGCTCTTTTTGGCTGGGATTTTTTATCATAGAAGAAAGCGCGTCGCTTCTGTCGACATAGCTTCGCTCGTAAATCTTTGGCTTCCAATAGGCGTTGACCGCCTTGTCCAATTTCTTTAGCGCGGATTTTTTGGCGGGGCTTTTTAGCGTGTTCCACTTTTCGCGCCTTTCTTGCGCGCGCGCTTCGACAAAGTCCTCTATCTCGTCAACCGAAAGGTCTTGCAGCGTGGTTCCGGCTCCTTGGTTGCAGCCGCGCTCGCAGTTGAGGCAGTCCACCAAGCGGTAGTAGGCCGGGCTCTTTCCTTTTTGGATAGACTCGTCAAGGCGCTCCAAGTATTCGGTGACGCCGGGATTTCCTTCTATCTTTCTGGTAACTTGAGAAATTCCAGGAGCGTAGCGCTCGGCGGTTCTCATAAGGCCGCCCGGCGTAGAATACAAGACCGCGCGCTCGGCAAGAACGTTCTCGTAGTCGGCCTCGGGGAATGCGGCCAAGTCGATTCCCCTTTCCTTAAAGTAGATGTCCAGCTTTTTCATCGTGACGTTGTAGTCGCCGCGGCCGTTCTCGTCAAACTCGCGCTTTTTGGCGAAGCAGGGCGAAATGACGGCCACCTTATAACCCTTGTATTGCGGATAAAAATTGCGTATCAGTTCCACCGTGTGCGCCATCGGGCTGTCGCCTTTGGCAAGGAACTTTATAAGCTTGGGCCTGTATGTTTCTATGAACGTGACGAGCGCGGGGCATGGCTGGGAAATGATGAGCTTGGGGTCTTCGTTCTTGATTTGCTCAACGTAAGTCTTGGTCGTAAGCTCCGCGCCAAAGCTTACGTCAAAGACAGCCTTTACGCCGATGGATTTTAGCCAGCCGTTAAGGCGCAGGGTTTGGCCGTGAAAGTTCACGGCGACGGCGGGCGCGACGATGGCGACCATTTTAACGCCCTTCTTTAAGTCGGCGAAAAATTCCTCCATGTCGTCAATTCCGCTTCTGGCTCCGTGGGTGCAGGCGGCGATGCAGGCTCCGCAGCCTATGCAAAGGTCGTGGTTCACAAAAACGTAGTCGCCGGATCCGTTGTTGCAGAGTTTTACCGGGCAAACCGCTATGCAGCGGTGGCAGTTGCAGCACTTTTCTTTATCAACGTTGATTACAGGCTTAAGATGTGTCATAAAGCACCCCAAAATGTAAGTTGAATTTTAATTATAGCCCCTAAAACGCTTTCAAGTCAAGTTTTTTCTTAATCGCGGTAAAGGCTATCATCGCGTCAATAGTTGGAACGTGGATTCCGTTGGAACGCAAGGCGTTAAGGAGCATGCCGCAGCCGTCCCAGTCGTAGTCGTCGTTGGCAAGGTTCTCAAAAGTCTTAAAGGCTTCAAGAAAACCGTCAATTTCCGCATCGTCCCTGGCGCCGTGAAGAAGCTCCGCCCGCACGGCCCCGCAAAGCGCGAATTTATCCGGAGTTATTTTAAGCTCAAGCAATTTTTCCGGCTGCCGGAATCGGCGGAGGAACGTTTTGCCGAATTTTTTGGATAAAAGCTTTGCGTCTTGCTTCGGCCTCTTTTGTCAGGGGAATGATTTTTGGAATCGAAGCGTCTTTCATAAAATTATCGTAATATTCGGCGGCATTTTTGTCAATGTTTTTTTTGGGAACGGAGTCCGTCCAGACATCGCATTCAGTAAAAAAAAAGCAATTTTTTTTACGATTTTTCCAAAAAAATCGTAAATTTTCCCTTATCGTCTATATGATATATGTATGGAGAAACGAGAAGTGTTTTTTCAAAATTGCATATAGGAGGTTTCTATGGCAGAAACACAAACAAAAGGGAACGCTACAAGCTGCGCCTGTCGGACGCTTTTGAGCTGGAGGACAAGTCAGGCGACTTCGAGTGGACCGCCGATGTCATAAACATCAACCAAGGCGCCAACGAAACGCTTGTCAAAAAATGCAAGTCATTGTATGATTACGTAAGGCTTGTGGGAAGAATTTCCGACAACAAGAAAAAGAAAATGGAAATCGGGCAGGCCGTGCGCGAAGCCGTCAACTGGGCTATCGAGGAAAATTTTTTGGAAGGCTTCGTCAAAGAACAAAAACAGGAGATAATCGCTATGTGCTTGACAGAATTCGACGAGGAAAGCGCCATTCGAGGTTGGCGCGAGGACGGCCGCCAAGAAAAGGCCGAGGAAGCCGCGCGAAATTTTCTTGCCATGAACGTCTTGACCCCAGAGCAAATCGCGCAAGGAACTGGCCTGCCCTTGGAACAAGTGCTGAACCTGCAAAAGGACTCCGTCCCCGCCAACTAAGTCCGCGCAGTCTTGGGCTCGCCAAGAATAGCGGCCTATTCACTTACCCTTACCAAAACTTTGCTCTTGAGATTATCTTTATAATATGTGGTAGCATTACTGATGGACAAATTGTCGAAGTCTATGTCCGTGCCAGTTGCAGAGTCTATGTGCCAGCCATCTGTTTTGATAAACTTGAGCGTGCCGGTATTAACATTAAGTCCGTACGCCCGGATTGTCGTTACGCTGTCAGGGATGGTAATTATCGTATAGGCCGAGGAATAAGCAAAAGCGTATGTTCCGATTTCCGTCACAGTGGAAGGAATTGTATACGATGTTGGCGAGTCCTTGACGCCTGGAGCAAAGATAAGCTTTGTCTTGTTCTTGTTAAAAAGAACGCCGTCTTCTGAAACAAAATCTCTGTTGCTTGAAGGCGCGACTAAATTGCGGACTTTCGAAAACGACTTATGAACTCCCGGCAATCCAGCCCAATATCCAGCAAAAGACGAACCTATGATTACTGTGTCAAATGTCTGGGGCTTTGTAATATCGCCAACAACGGTCCAATCCGCTCCAGTAAGAGTATTGACTTGCGAAAGGTCAAGCGTGGAAGTCGAGGAAATTTCATTGCTCGACGTAAATAATTTATCCAAAAAGCCTCTGAGCTGATCGGTATTAACGTCGGAGCCGATGACAAAATGGTATTCCATAGCCGACGGCTGCGACGAATCAGCGATAAAGCTGTCTATGTTGTCGCTTGTAAGCACAGTGGCCCTCTTTAGCTTTCCGTCGCTGCCGACCGTCCAGGCTTGCGACTCTAGCGGCGTCACGTCAAACTTGTAGGCTTCGTTTGCAATCGTAGTGCCAGAGCCGTCGGCAAGCTTGAGGACCTCGCGCCTAACATCATAATCGTCTGAAGTAGGCGTAAGCCTTGCGATTTTTCCGCTTCCTGTAAGTTTGCCTTCTATCGTCAATGCGGGATATTCATATAAAACGGCGCTGGTATATCTAGATTTTTGCAAACAAATATCATTCTTTAGCGCGCCGTCGCTAGGAATGGAAACAGAGCCCTTCAGGTATATGTTTGGGGTGTTACTTGTATTTTCTGGCCCCTGAACGCAAATCGCGCCGCCCTTGGCTTCTCCTCCGTCACATTCGTAACATTCGTTCCCGATGATTGAACAATCTTCAAGATGGAGATCGCCTCTACTTTCAAAAAAAAGCGCTCCGCCTAGGCCCACAGCCGATGCGCCGCCGGATTCGTCGCCGGCTCCGTTGTATTGTATTTTGGCGTTTTTCACGGTCATATTGCCGCCGTTCAAATAAATTGCGCCGCCACTGTTTTTCGCGTAATTGTATGCTATTGTTCCGCCTAAGAGGCATATATCAAAATTGCCGCTGCCACTTCCCCAAGAATAAATGGCTCCTCCCAGTCGCGCAGTGTTGGAATATGCGGACTGCCTTGCGTCAACGCCGTATTTGGCGGCCTGGCTTATACTTGCGGAATCGTCCCCTATCACGCCGCCTGTCATAGTGAAGGTTCCATACTCCATATTAAGCGCTCCGCCTTGTCCCGCCGTGTTCCCCCTTATGTGTCCGCCCGACATCGTGATTTCATGCCTAGAATAACCAGAAAGGCGTTTACAAAATATTCCGCCACCATAGAGTTCCGCTTCGTTTTTTTCTATGACGGCTCCGTCCAAAATGTTCAGCCTGCCTGCTGGATATAAACAAATCCCAGCGCCGTACTTCGCCTGGTTCTCAGACACATAGGCGCCGCTTGCAAGCGTAAGCGAGCCGCTTGTGGCTTTAAGACAAATTCCGCCTCCCATAATAAGCGCGCCATCAACAGTGCCCTTTCCGCCTGTAATCTTTAGATTTTCTATCGTTATGGGAACTGTCGTCTCTATTAACAGGGCCGATTTGCCAGCCACTCTCTGCGCGTCGATTATGTCTTGCGGGATTCCCTTGTTGACGCCTGTCGTTGGAAGCGGCGTCTCGCCGCAAAGGGTAAGGCTCTTGGCTCTTATCTCGGGTGAAATCGTTTGGCCGCCCGCCACCGGTCCCTTTATGTGAATCGTGTAGTCGGCGTTTTCGTTAACTAGCATGGCGACAGCGCTGGCAAAGGTTTTCTTGGGATGCATAAAGGAGCCGCTGCCTGTGTCGTCGGTCGCGCTTGTGTCCACGTAGATATCCGTAAGGCCAAAGCCTGTGACCATCGCGGCCGTGATTTTGCAAGCGATGTTTCCTGACGAGTCGGGCACAAGCCATGGCTCGCCGCCGTTTTTGACCCACTTGTTGGTTGTCATGCCGTCAAAGACGTTCACGGCCTCGGTAAAAGAATACAAAAGAGTTCCGCCGCGGTCCGCTTCTGAATAAAACTCAAATGTCATAAAATGAGCGCCTGATTTGATGCCGCTGTCGATGTATTTTTGGCCGGTTCCATCATCTGTTTTTATCTCGCCTATTTCAAGTGTCCAGACAGTATCAGTACCGGATCCGTTTTTTGTCAGATTCTTTTCATAGTCCGTAGAGCCAACCTTATAGCAAACGCATGCGGATACTGCCTTTTGGTCGGGGTCGCCCACCGCAAGCGACACAAGGCCAGTTCCCGTTGCGGTCTGCGTGGCGCCAAGGGTTATGTTGGCGTCCGTCACAAAAGAACTTTCACCGCTTTGAGCCTCAATGACTTTAGCGCTTTGTCCAGAAAGAACCGTAATTCCGTCGTTCTTGACTTCGGCAAAAACATTATACTTTTTTCCAGTCAAGACAGGAATTCCAACCGTGTAGCTTTTATTGTCCACCGCGACAGTTCCCTCGTAGCGCAAGGGCGTGTCGGTGGAGCCGGCGGGCAAGTCTTCCAAGGCGTAAACCGAGTATGTCAAGCCGCTTGAGGCCGCGTCAGGAAAGGCCGAGCGCGCGATTCCGTCAAGACCGTCCGCGCCCGACAATGACACAGGGGCGACAAGCGCGGCTATTTGCTCTGGGTAGGCGCCGCCAAAGTCAAGCGAGCCGTTTACCGTAACCATGACTGGAGCTTGCGCGCCGTCCTTGTCAGAGCCTTTTTGCCCGCCCGCGCCGTTGGCAACATAGCCGCCGCCAACATTGGAGCAAGCCAAAAACAGCGTGGCCGCCGCAAAGCTAAGGATTGTCTTTATTGTCAAAGTCTTGTTCTTTTTCATGTTCTTCTCCCCCCTTAGCGCGCGTTTCGCACGACGCGGAAGCCGGCGTAATATATTCTAGCGTCTTTTGTGCACGAAACTCTGCCGCTGATTTTTAATTGCACTATATAGCCGCTTTGCACAATACAATGGCCGCCCTTGACTCTTCTGTCAGACATAGGGCTTTCGGGCGTATCTCCTGCTATTGGCGTATTGGTGGTTATATAGGTAATGGGCCAGTCCCAAACCCATTCGCTTACATTTCCGCTCATGTCGTAAAGGCCAAGAGCGTTGGGCTTTTTTTGCCTTGTTTCATGCGTCTTTTCGCCGGAGTTTTCTTTCCACCAAGCGACTTCGTCCACGTCGTTGCTTCCGCTAAAATCAAACTGGCCTGTAGAAGTCAAGTTTCCGCCTCGGGCCAGGTATTCCCATTCAACTTCGGTTGGAAGGCGCCAGCCGTTTGCCGTGGTGATTACCGTGGCGGTGTTTCCAAACATAGTGGCGGCGTCCCACTGGGCATAGTAGGTGTCGCTAGTCGGGCCGTAATGCTTTCCTGAACTTGCAGTACTCTTTCCGGGCCATTGGGCGGGATCTGTCTTTCCGTCTATAACGTAAACAGGATCCAAGCCTTCGGCCATGCTTCGCGCGTTGCAGTAAACAAGCGCGTCGTACCAGTTTACATTGTAGGCCGGATAGTTGTCGCCCTTTCCGCGAGTGTCGTTTGGAGAAGTTCTAAAGCCGGCGTATTTGCTGTATTCCGCTTGAGTAACCTCGTGGTCGCTTACAATCAAATTAGGAATGTCGAGCGTTCTTCCAATAAAGACTGTGTTGGAGCTGGAACCTAAATTGGCGCTGGTCACTGTTCCCGAAACTTCTTTTAGGCCGCTCGCAATCTTTATTTCATAGCTCGCGCTGTAGGTCTTGCCCTTGTAAAGCCCTGTGAGAGCAACAAAATAAATTCCTTCGGGAAGGCTTGGCTCAAAGGTCAAGACGGCGGAAGTTCCCGACGCGCTCAGGTTCCAATAAGTTGTCTCCGGAACAGTCTCGCCATGATAGCTTACGCTGGCTGAAAGCCGCATTTGGCCTTCGCCCGTTCCAAATGATATGTCTGTTGAACCGTCTTTTGCGGCAAAGGTCACTTTGCTGTCGCCCGAGCCTCTATTTACCCAAGTCTTGTCGGCGCTAAGCGCCAGATTCTTGTAAATGTCCTCCACGCTGATGCCGCCGCCGTGAACGCCAAGCGCGGCCTCGTTTTCGACAAGCGTCACGCCGTATTTGTCGCCCTTAAAGAATTCGCTTGGATCTGTGGAGTTGTACACGTGGTAATTATGCGTTATGGTCACCGTGTTGACAGTGGCCGGCGATGTCGTAAAGTCTATGCTCGGCTTAACGTCTGTGGTCACGTGGATTTCTGAGCCAGTGAGTTCGCCCGAAACTTCCATAACTTTTCCGCTTGGAAGGTAGACGTTTGAGTCGCCGATGACAACACCCGAACCGTCAAGCTTTTTATTGTCGTGGACTTTGACAGCTCCCTTTATCTTTAAGGCTCCGTTTACGGAAATGCCGCCGCCAATTAGAGAAGTGCCGCCGTCGTAATATACAGAATTTCCGGTTACAAAAGTGTTATTGTCCAAGGTCAAATCGGCGTCGTTAGCGATATAAATTCCTCCGCCTTCGTCTCCAAATTTTCCGCCGCTAATTTTTAGCGAGTTTGTAATTACAGGAACAGGGCCCAGCATCGTAATCACTCTGCCTGTTCCGCCGCCGTTCAAGCAGTCGGCGGTGGCCTCGGTTATCGAAATGGGCGTGGCCAAGGTGGTCGCGGCGCCCTTAAGGGTAATGCTGTTGGCGCCAGTCACATTGGGAGAGGCGCTGCTTCTGCTGCTTATCGTAAGATTTTCCGTTACCGTTCCGTCAATGTAAATCGTGTAGTTTTTGCCGGAATTGTTCAAGTCGCCAAGCGCCTTTGTCACGGTGGCGTAAGGCGCGCTCTTTGTGCCTATGTTGCCGTCAAGTCCTTTGGAGCCGCAAACCCTATAGCCGCCGGGATTTGTCGTGGCGTCATAAGGCGCGCCGGCGGCAACGTAAATCGGCGCGAATATTGTCGCGCTCTTTTTGTCGCTTGAAAGTTCCAACTGCCAGCCGTCGCCGGCTTCGGCCGCAAGCGCAAGCCAGTTTTTGACATCGTCTGAAAGCGCTCCGCCGTCTTTGCCCTGCGCGATGACAGTTCCGCGCTTCCATCCGTTGGGCGTGATTGTGGCGTTGGCTCCGCTTGTTACGCCTGCGGGCAAAGAAAGAGCGCTGGCTATCGTGATTGTTTTGCCATCCGCAAGGAAAACGTCGTTTTTCTTGTCCGCGCCGCAGGGAATCCAGGCCTTTCCGCCCATCGCGAAGCTTCCGTAATTGCAGACCGCGCCGCCGGCGACAGTGGAGGCGTTGCCGCTGATTTTTCCGCCAGTCATTGTGAACGTCGCGCCGCTTTTTACAAAAACGCCCGCGCCTTGGTGAATGTCGCGCGTAAGAGTGTGGCCGGAAACTTCTCCGCCTGCAAGAACAAATTCCGCAGAGCCGTCAACATAAACGCCCGCTCCGCCGTCTAATCCAGACCCGCTGCCAGAATCCTGCGTCAGTCTGTTTTCGCAAACTTTGGAACCGGCCAGCATCGTAAGCTTTGCGCCGGCGCCCGTAAGGTAAACGCCGCCGCCCTTGTTTCCCGCGCTGTTGCCGGAGACAAGAGCGCCCGAAGAAAGCGTTAGATTGGCGCCGGGGCAGTTCATATAGATTGCGCCGCCGCATCCTTCTTCGGGATAAACGACGCTCGCTCCGGTTAAATGCAAGTCCTCTATCTTGATTGGCGTCGTTATCCCTACATTCAAAATGTGGGATTCGGAAGGGCAAGTAAGCTTATTGTAAGGCTTTCCGTCAACAATCGCAGGATGCTCGCTGTCGCTCCAGCCCTTTATTATAAGCTCGGAGCAATCGACAGTCCCGACTAGCGTATTTTGGCTGTTAACCGTTCCGTCTACATAAATCGTTTGCTTTCCGCCGCCCGAGACTATGCCAAGCGCTGTCGGAATGTTGCTACATGGGTCGCTCTTTGTTCCCAAACGACCGGAACCACCAGCCGGCGCCGCGCATATTCGGCGGCCGGTAGAGCCCGCCACAAAAATCGGCGCGGTCAAAGTTCCGCTCATTTTGTCGCTTGAAGGCGCTATGTTAAAGTCGCCGTCGCTTATGGCAAAATAATTCACGCATGCATCGGTTATAAGCGGCGCGCTTGCCGTTAAAACTTGACCGTTTCTTTCCCAGCTTTTGGGAGTGATTGTGGCCGCCTTTTTCTCCGAGGCTGAATATGAAAAGCCGCCCGCGACTTCCACCAGCGCCCTGCCGCTGTCTGACGAATCCAAATACACGTCGTTCTTTTTGGCGTCTCCGTAAGGAATGCTGGCGCTTCCGCTTATTTTAAATGACGCCGACGGCGTGACATAGACCGCTCCGCCTTCTTTGGCGACATTGTCTTTTATGACGCCGCCTTTCATGCAAAGCGTTCCTTGACAAACATAAACGCCGCCGCCATAAGCTTCAGTTCCGCAATTGTGCCCAGAGATTTCAGTTCCTTCAAGCAGGGTTACGCTGGAACCAGCGGCGTTTAGAACGATTCCGCGCGACAAGGCGGCGCCGCTTTCCTTTGTTATCTTTACGCCTTTTATTTTGATTGGAACGGTCGTCTGGACATTAAGAACGTTCATGTTTTCTGTGTCTGAGGCGTCGCTTGCTCCGCCTTCGATTACCGAGGAATCCGCGGCGTCAACGTTTCGCAGCGTGACTGAACTGGCCTTGCCGTCCATGCCGCCATACGCGGTCGCGCCGCCGCTTACAGTTCCGCTTATGAATATCGTGTAGTCCGTGTCGCCTTTTCCTATCAAAGCGATTGTATCAAAGGCTTTTTGCAAGTTTTCAAATGGAGAGGCGGCGTTTCCCTCGTTTGTGTCGCGGGGGGCGCTGGCTCCCGCAATGTTTGTGGCGCCCACATAAAAGACGCTGCTCAAAAAAGTGTTTACGGCGGCCTCGCCAAAGATTAAGCCGTCGTCCGAAATAATTTCGCTGTCAATTCCGCCGCTAGAAACCCAATGGTTGGTTTCCATTCCGCTAAAGACGTTTATAGTTTGAACGGATTGAAAGAGAATCGCCCCGCCCGCGTTGTAAAAGTTTATCGCCATTTCGTAGGAGCCAGGCGCGATGGCGGAAATGCCGAGGGTAAAAACGCTATCTGACAAAGGCAAGACTGCGCTTTGTTCCGTTCCCTCGGAATCTTTATAAAAGGCTTTGGCGCTTACGATTTCGGAAACGCCGTCAACATAAATTGTCAGAAAAACGCTTCCGGGGCCGGCGTCATTCACGGGAGTCGCGACAAAGCTTTGGCTTACGACGCTGTTTTGGGCGGTAAGGGTTATCAAGCCGCTTGTGGCCCTAAGGACCGCCTTGTCGGAAACAAGGGGATCCGCGGAGACTCTTTTTATTCCGCACTCGATTATCCAGCTTCCTTCTCTAAGGGGAAGCTCGTAGGCGACTCCGCTTGAGGCGGCTACAAATTTGTCTTGGTCGTCCTTTCCGTATTCCACGGGAGTGTTTCCCACGCTGTCTTGCGGAGTCGCCAAAACATAGTAGTAGTATTCCGATTCCGGGCCAACCATAAACTCAGGCTGGGCCTGCTTGGAAACGCCTTGCAGGGGGCGGACTTTGGCGGAAACTTCGTCCGGAAGGGCGCCGCCGACGCCGACAGTTCCGCGAACAATGATTGTAGCCCTTTGGCCGCTTGCAGGCTCTGCCGTTTGAACTTCTGTCATAGATTGGAAGGTGGGTCCGTTGTCGGACATGTTGTCGCAAGAGAAAAAAAGCAGCGCGGCAAAAAGAGCCAAAATCGCCGTGATTTTATAACGTTCAAACTTTTTCATATACGCCTCCTTCCGATAAGAAAAGACGCATGATTATACCACAAAAATTGATTTTTTTCAATATATAGGCTATAATCTGCATATGGTCATCACAATTTTGGGAAGCGGAACAAGCCACGGAGTTCCGGTAATCGCCTGCAACTGCGCGGTCTGCAAATCCTCCGACCCCCGCGACAAGCGCTACAGGGCGAGCGCGCTCATAGAAAACGAATTTGACGGAAAGACTTGGCGCGTTTTGATAGACGTGGGCCCGGACTTTAGGAGCCAGGCGCTCGCCTGCGGCCTTTCGTCATTGGACGCCATCTTGATCACGCACGGCCACGCGGACCACTTGCACGGCCTTGACGACATCCGCATTTTTAGCCATACAAAAGTTCCAAACGCGGTCTCAAAATACACTGACGCGGACGGGATGGTTCACGGCTCCAACGAATTCACAAAGGCCATGCCTATTTACGCCGACAAAGCCGCGACAAAAATCATAAGGGCGCACTTTGACTACATTTTCCACCGCACGCAAATCGGAGGCGGAAAGCCGCTTGTCACACTTAACGCCGCCGAAAAACTTGTTCCAAGCGCTCCCCTAAAAATCGGCGGAATGGAAATAATTTCGATTCCGATGAAGCACGGAAAAATCCCCACGACCGGCTACTTGATTTCCGCAATCGGAGCGGACGGAACAAAGAAAAGCGCGGCATACCTTACCGACTGCAACTACATCAGCGAAAAATCGATAAAATTGATTAACGACAACGCCGGCCAGCTTGTCCACGCGGTCATTGACGGCTTGCGGAAGGAAGTCCACACGACCCACTTTAGCTTTGAAGACGCGCTGGCCACGGCCAACCTTATCCAGCCCCGCCACACATGGACAACCCACATGACGCACGACTTTGGCTATCAGGAAATAGCGGAATATTTTAAGGAAATTTTGCCAGATTATCCGGAGCTGGAAAAAATCGTCGCGGACGGCGGAAGCGTTTTGCCGGCCCACGACGGCCTAAGGCTGGAAGAGTAAAAAAAATCGCCGC
>CADCBK010000027.1 GCA_902799665.1 uncultured Spirochaetaceae bacterium
TTCCGAGTTCGTGGCCAAAGTCAAAGAGAACGAAAAATTCAGAAAGGAGTTCGCCGACATGAATTTGCACGATTTTGACATTATGACCGAAGCCAAGGAGGAAGGTCTCGCCGAAGGCCGCCAGGAAGGTCTCGCCGAGGGCGCGCGCCAAAAAGCCATTGAAGACGCGCGAAACCTTAAATCCGCTGGCGTTGACATTAACATAATAGCAAAGTGCGTCGGCCTTAGTGTCGAAGAAGTTGAAAAACTTTAAGTCCGTTCTCTCTCAAAGCAATTCTCCATAAAAAAAGGCGAGGAACTTCCTCGCCGGTAGATGGACCTGGAACATAGCGTTCAGCCCAATATAGCCTTACAACTACATTTATAATATATAGCCTTTTGTCAAGCAAAAACGCCCCGCCTTAAGGTCTTGCCTAGCATTTTGTCAAGCCCAAAAACAAAAGCGCTTCCGGGAGAATCCGCATATAGCTTTACAATACAAAAACCAAGTTACAACCGCAATCTTGACAAGCCGACAAAACTATGCTACACTTGACCTTGGCATTCGCGACATGGGTGTCAAGCCCCCAAAACTCGACCGGCCGCTAGGCTGGAATAATCGATTTGGAGGCTGCTATGGATTTTTATGAAATTTTGATGTTGGCGCTCGCCGCCGCTCAACTTGTCATACAAATCGCTCAGCTCCTCTTCCAAAGACGGAAAAGTAGCGAGTAAAAAAATAGCCCACCCTGCCGTTTTGTGAGCCGCAGAGTGGGCTTAAAACCATAAATGCGGGGGCAAGACGCTTGTCGCGAATGCCGCCTTTCTTTATAAACTATAGCGCCAAACTTCGCGCATGTCAAGCAAAAACGCCGCGCATAAAGCCACAGCGTTGGCTTACTTGTCGTCCAGCGCGCCGAGGTTAAGCTCAGGACCGCGGGCGCCAAGCTTCCAAGACTTATACGGCGTGGTTTCACTGGTATTGTTCCTTACCCAATCGTTGAGCGCATTAAGCGTGTCCTCGTAGTCGCTTGGGCTAAAGCCCTTCATGACTGCCTCGTCAAAAGTCAGGTCATTATACCATGTAAGGGTACTGTCCGCTCTGTTGACAAGTTTTGTTGGATATGGAGATTCGCCAATGACAGAGTAATTGCCCTCTAAACAAGTTGAATCTGGCTTACTACCAGGCGCATCACTTGAGTGATCAAAATGATCTATAATTCCAACATATGCATCGCCGCCATTGCAGTTATTCCTCAAATTCGGCCACTTAGGAGCATAATACGAATCACAAAATCGAGAGACAAGACCAGAACCCCTTGTTGAATCATCTTCCTCTGTAATTGTACCGATATTACTGCAATTTGTTATATAACAGCGTTCGGCTAATCCAGTTATTCCGCCAGGCGTAGTGCCATAGACCGCGCCTATATTTTTACAGTTAAGAATCTTTCCACCACTGTCTTGGGCGTCGCCAACAATTCCACCTACAAAACCTCTGGTTGTTCCTCCTACTCCAACAGAGCCTTTGTTGATGCAAGAGTCCACGACAGCGCCTGTACCACCAAGACTAGCGACAACGCCGCCGAGTGTGTAGTTGCCTCCAGTGCGGGTTGATTTTACCAAGCCTTTGTTTACGCAATTCTTTACTGTGCCTTGATTTAGCACTGATACGACACCTCCCATGTGCGCGTCATAAAAAGTATTGCCAGAAATCTCTGTTTCAGAAACGCAGTCTTCAACTGTGCCGCCTAACATATAGCCTACGATGCCTGCGGTTGTTGAGTGTCCCTTTACGGTCAAATTCTTTATTACGGCTCCTTCCTGAATTGACCAGAACATAGCCTTATAAGTTTTATAGATAGTCACATTATCAGCAGTTTTTTCATTTCCGCTTGTTTCCGTTATCGTGAAATTCTGGGTAATGCTTTTGCCGTTGCCGTCAAAGGTTCCTTTAAACTGCTTTATCAACAAATCATCACTGACTGTCACATCCCTTAGAAGCGTAAATTCAATTCCATCAAGGGCGGATGTTTGCGCCCAAGTCGCAAGGCGGTCAAAGCCTTCTGGGCTAGAAATGGCAAGCTGCGGATAGTCCGCGGCTGTCGGAATAGTTCCATCAGGAAGACTCATTACATTTGGATAAGCAATCACAGGAGCGACATCCAATCCGCATCTTCCGTCGGAGCATGTCACGCTTCCGTCGTCCGCGCTGTCTTCCACGCCACCGACGTGCCAGGGGTTGGTCGTTTGGTCAGGGCGATTCACGCTGCTCCACTGGTCCTTTGTTCCGGCAAAGTTAATCTTAAAGCCTGACGCGCAGCCAACAAAGGCGCCCTCTTGGATTCCGTGCGGGTCGGCCGAAGCGTCGGGTCCGCAAATCTTTTCTGGCAGCGTGATTGCAGCAAGCGAAGAGCAGCCGTTAAAGGCGTCTTGCATTATGACTTGCGTGTTGGCGCTCAGCGTCACGCTAGAAAGGCTTTGGCAACCTTCAAAAAGACTTGGCAAAACATATTCTATCCAGTCGGGCAAGACAAAGGACTTGAGCGCGGCGCAGTTCTTAAAGTATGGCAAGGTGTAGGCGGGGCGAGAGGAGGCATTGGTCGTCGCGCTGGCGTCAAGCGTTATGTAAACGCCGTCAAGCGCGCTCCGGCTTAGGCCGTGGCTTCTTATCGCGTCGGCCACTTTGTTAAGGCCATCGGTCACAGCCGCTCCAACAGGGCCTTCCACCACAACATTGTAGTCGCCCGCGGCCCTAAGGCTTTGGATGTAGGCGGCGGCGGCTTCGGCGCTGTGGTTGCATGGCAGGCTGAACGAGGCGGTATGGCTTAGTCCAAGGTAGCTCACGATTAGCTTTATGCGATAATTGTCCGGATATGTTTGGGCGGGCACAGCCACCGTAAGCTTTCCGTCGCCGGCTGTCACTGTAAGACTGTCGTCAACAAGTCTAGAGCCGATGTAAAGTTCGGCCTTTAGAATCGCCGCGGAGTCTCCGTCGCGTCCCGTGTATGGCGGATAGTATGTGTAAAGCATGAGGTCGGCCGGGTTAAGGTGCATAGGCGTTTCGGAGCCTGTCGGTTCCTTTCTAAAAACTTCCAAACCAACATCGTAAGAGACAGCCATGCCAGGATACATGGCCTCGGGCGCGGCCGCGGCCTTTGTCATGGTGAAAGTATAGTCAAAGGCGTTGTACATAGAGCCGCCGCCTACGGCAAAGGCCGCTTCCGTAGTTCCAGTTCCCGCTTCGGCGATTCCATATTCGGTGTTGGATATAAAGACTTCGCCAGGCTTCATGCCGCTGTTAGTCATCGACCAGTTGGACGTAAACATCACGGGGGCTCCCGTAGCGGGCTTAAAGGTTTCGCTGAACGGCATGTAAACGCCAATCTGGCTTCCGGCCAAAGAGCCGCTTATGGACATAGCGTTTCCACCGCCACTACCATCAGTAAGGTGCACATCGATTTCTTTTCCGCTTAGACTCTTGTTTCCATAGATATAGCTTTGGCCTGCGTCAAGCGTGAAATTTGCGACAGGTCCCTGATAGTACACGGCGCCGCCAGTGTCGCCCTGGGTCGTGTTTTCAGTTATTGTACACGCCGCGATCTTTAATGAGCCGCCGCAATAAATGGCCGAGCCGTCGCCTACAGAATAACAATTCTTGATGGAGCAGCCCTCAAAGTCAGCGTATCCTGAACCAGAAACAAACACAGCGCCGCCCATTCCGCCCGGATCATAAAGCGATTTGCAGCGCTCAAACGAACTGGTCCTGGCCTCCAACCATCCATTGTTAACCGTTATCGCTCCGCCAGAAGCGCCTGTATTGCTGCAGTCCTCAAAGGCGCAGCCGCTGCATTTAAACCGCGAGCTGGAATCCGATAAAATGACCGCCGAATATGACGCTCTGTAGAACCTGACGTTTTCGGCAAGCGCGGTTCCGCCGCTAACAAGCAAGGTGGCGCTGCTTCCAGCCATGTCAAGCGTCCTTCTTTCGCCGTAGCCTGCGATTCTAAATTCCGGATCGTCTGTGCCGGGGTGGTTCCACACAACTTGCTCTGAAACGCTTATGTCCGTCATCAATTGCGCTGTCAATACCGCGCCGCTGGTTCCGTCGTAGTCGCCGACCGATATTCCTTCCTCAAACTTTTGAACGGCTTTCTTGATAGAAGCCAAGGGGCTTGCCTTGCTTCCCGCGTTGTCGTCTGAACCGTAAGAAGCCACAAAGAGATTCGCGCAAACGGCGCGGCAATTCCAAACAATCGGTTCGCTGTCAGAGTAAAGCGGCTTTTGAACGTAGGCCTTTACAAAGCTTGTTCCGGCGGGAACAGTCACCAGTCCAGTAAGGCCGTTCAACTTTCCGGCGCCAAGCAGCTTGGTCATCGCCTCGTCTTCGTAAACCTCATACAAGATGTACGCGTTTGAAGGGTCGTATGGCTGGGAGTCAATCGTCCTTGTGTTTCCGTCCTTGTCAATGTAGGTGACAGAAGAAGTGAAAGCGTTGGCCTTTATGCGGATGTGGGCGCTGCCGTCGTCCTCTTGCGGCACAGCGTTCTTTCTTGTCAAATCAGTGTCAAAGGGATTGGAATAACTGGTGTCAGTCGTAAGGAAGGCGGCGGCGGGCGAAAGCTTAAAGCCGCGCGCGCTTACCTTCATGTTTGAAGAAAGGCCGGCATTGTCATAAACCGTTATGTCGTAAATCTTTTCGTTTTCGTCGGCCGCGTCGCCTGTGGCGTAGTAAGCCGCCTGTCCAGAGCTTACAAAGCTCATTCCGGTGTTTTGGTTGGCCACAAGCCCCGCGGGCTTCGTCGTTCCGATGGCCGAACCGGCCGCGTAGCTTATGTTGCCTTCCGCGTCAACTCCAACATCGTAGGAAACGCCGTTTATCTCGATTTTCTTTAAGTCCCTGTGAATCGACTTAATCAACGGGCTTTTCGGAAAGTCAAAGCAAAGGACCCAGCGCGATGGATTGTCGCTGGTCTGCATGCACACCGCTCCCGAAGGCGTCGGCGGAGGGTTGTCGCTTGAAAGCGGCAGCTCTGTGTATGTTCCAAAATCGCTGTGGGACACAGGGTGGTAGAGCGTCACCAAAGGACTGATGTCCGTTCCCATCGGATGGTCAAACAAAAACTTGGCGCTGTAAGTGACGGTTATCCTGGAAGAGTCCAAAATGTCCTGCTCAATCTCAACTCCGCTGTAGGAATCAAGGCCCTTAAGCGCAAGCGTCATGTTGTCAGGAGCGTTGAACCTGTATTTTTGCGGGTTTCGCAAGTAGAAGGTGACCACGCAGTCTTGGTCTGACGACACGCAGGCCACTCCGTCCTTGTTCAATGGATTGTCGCTGGGTGAAATTTCGTAGGCGCTGACCGCGGCGGTGCTGGTCATTTCCTTAAAGTAGGCGCCCGCCTTGTTTTGGAAGGAATTGCCGTCAAGCCCAAAGTCGCAAGAAACGAATGCCAAAGACGCCGCAAGCGCCAAGGCAAGCGAGCCGCAAGCGAAAACCGTTTTTAAGCCTTTAAACATTTTTCCCTCCTTAAACTAGAACTGCCAGCCAACGCCAGCCGTAGGAAGAACCGCGCCAAAGAACATGTCGCCCGGAATGAAATACATCACAAAGTCAGCCCCTGCCTCTATGTACAAGTGCTTGTAAACAAAGAACTGGCCAGCGACGCCCGCCATAAAAGACGGGTTGATGCTGCTTTGCGGCTGGCTCTTGATATTATGGTCAAATTCAAATTGATAGCCCAAAAGGCCGGTGATTCCAGCGCCGGCGTGAGCTTCAGCGCAAAACCTTTTGTTAAAGAAGTAATGCGAATAGGCAAAATACAAGTGGGCCATTCCCAGGTTGCACTTAAGCTTGTAGCCGTCCATTTGCGCGTTGATGATTGTGTAAGACGCGCTCAAGCCCACGCCCAGGTTTCCCCAGCGGCGCTTGTACGGGAACCATGTGACGCGGCCGCCGGCGCTTAGCGGGAAAACCTTCTTTCCAAAGTATTTCTCAAAAGTGTCGTCCATCAAGACAATCGGACAAACATAGTTGGCCGACAAGTTCAAGTCCATCCATTTTTTAAATCGGACGGTCAAAAGGTTTCCGCTTTCAGGCTCGTTCACAAGGCCCGACGCGTCGCGGACTACAAGCTGGTACTTGCCTACGTCCAAGTCGTCCATGTTGAACCTAAACTGGATTTTGCGGTTGTTGTCGCCATGCTCCAAAATTTCGGCGGGATAAATTTTCCGGCCCTTGTCGGACTGAAGGACATATTCGCTGAACGAAATGTCGTCGGGGCTTTCGGCCGGCATAAAGAGGTTTCGGCCGTCAAAGGTTATGACGCCGTCGTTCTCGTAGTCAAGGTAAATGTTAGAGTTAAGGTTGACGCTTACGCTTGTTCCGTTTACGCGCGGCTTGTAGGCCTTGTAAATCGTGAAGTCTTCCCACTCTGACTGGGCTTTGGCGACGTTGAACAAGTTGTAGCTTATTACGCTGTATCGGTAAAAGCCCGGCTGCAAGGCAGGCTCAATCTTTATTTGCGGAGTGTTGTCGGGCGTCACCATGCGGAGGATTTCCGTGTAGCGGCCCCTCTTGTCGCGCTGCTCGACAATGACTTCGTAGCGCAAGGTAAGGCGCTGGGTTTCGTCTTCCCATTCCAAAAGCTGCCAGCTGGCCTCGGCGCTTCCGCTTTCCTGGCCCTCGCCTTCCTCGCCCTCAGCGCCTTCTTGCGCCGCGGACGCAGCGGAGCCTTTTTCCCGCGCTTCGGAGAGCGAGCTTTTTATAGTCTGCTTCTTGGCCTTTTTCGCGAAAGAAAGCGGAGCGACAAGTGAAAGCAGCATTACGGCCAAAAGAAAGCCTCCTTTTTTGCCGCGCGCCTTTTTGGGGTCGCCGATGTCAACGTTAAAGCTCTGCGTCTTGACAGGGCTTCGCTGCAGTATCTTGTCCACCTTCTTTCCGTCGCGGTCAATGCTTACGCGGCGCAAGGCTTGGACGGCGCACTGGTAGCTTCCGTTCATGAATTTTTCGCGGACGCTGTCGTCAAGCTCCATAAAGTCAAACTTATAGCTAAGCGACTTTGAAGTGACTTCAGTTCGCGGAAGCATCGGACGGCCTTTTTTGTCGTTGATTTGAATCGAATAGTGCGTGGCGTTCTTCACCGCCGTCCAAGCGAATGTAAAGAAGCGCGGGTTTGACTCGTTCAGCAAGTAGTCTACGTCCATCGTCCTTGGCGTTACGGTCAAAGAAGAAATGGAGTCAAGCGGCGGAACCGGAGTGATCTTAAAGCGGCCGATTGTCTTTTCGTCGCTGTTTGAAATGTCGTAGCCGTCGGCGGTCTCGGCGTAAATTATAAGCTCGTAGTTTCCGGCCTCAAAAGTTTCCGGCAAGTCCAGGTTGAACGAAGTGGGAATTTTCGGGTTTCCGCTTTCATAGGGAACGTTCGGATAGCGCAAAAGCGTCGTTCTGTTCCTTCCGTCAACGCGGTTAATCACCAGCTGCGACTTTACCGGCGGCTCGACTGACGACCAGCTTATGGGCATAAGGTCTGTGACCGCCGCCGCTCCGTCAATCGTGGCGCCGCGGACAGGCTTGTGCAAGTCTACCGGCTTAATCTTTACAAGCAAAAAGTTTCCTTCGGCCAAGCGACCGTTGCGGCGGCTGGCCTTTCCTTCGACGGCGTTGGCGCGGGCCTGCAATTCAAAGCGGTAATAGCTTCTGTCGACAAAGCCCGGCGCGTCGTACATCGGAATCTCGGTTCCGTTTTGGTACAAGTTGTCTTCGTAAACAATGTTTCCGTCGCTCGCGCGGTAAATCGTAAGCTTGTAAAAGTCCGCTCCGTCAACCTCGCTCCACTTAAACTCAAAGGGCGTCTCAGGATGGACAACCGCGCGGCCGATCGGAGCGCCGACTACAGGCGCGGGCAGCTGCGGCAAAACCTCAAAGGACTTGGGCTGGGTGTCCAAAACCATGCCCGCGTCGTTCTTTGAATGGATTCTCCAGTAGTAGCGGCCGTCGGCAAAAGAAATCGACGAGGCCGAATTTCCGATTACCTTGGCGGAGTAAACCAAAGTGTTAAAGCTGGCGCTTGTCGAAACCTGCAAGACGCTGACAAAGTCCTGCGGCAGGTTTTGCTTCCAAGTGAACTTCATGTCGGCCACAAAAGTGTTTCCCACGCGGTAGCCCTCGGCCGGCTCAATCGAGCGGACAAAAAGCTTTCCGCGCTGGGCGTAGAACATGCGCTCTTCCGAAACCTTTGACTCGTTTCCTTCGTCGTCGATTTGCGCCACAGTCCAATACCACTTTCCTTCGCCGATGCCAACGTCAGCCGGAAGCACCTGCAAGTAGTTTTTGTTGGTCACAGAATTCACGGTTGGAGAAGAGGCGCGGCCTTCGCGGTAAATCTTCACGCGGTAAGAGGCGGCCTCGTTTTCGTTCTTCCAAGAAAAATGCGCCGAGCCAACCTCGTGCGAAATGTCAACGCTGCCGTTGGCCGACGGAGCCAAAAGCTGGGGCGGCTCCAACTCGCCGCGCCTGACGATGACAAAGCGCTGGACCGGGCTTGGGGCCGCCAAGCCGACTTTGTTTATCGTAAAGAAAGGAGTGACGCGCCAATAATAAGTTCCAGCGGGCAAGGTCGAGATGATGCTGGAAGTCGTGGCGCTTCTTTGGCTTACCACAGGCTGCTTCATGTCCTCGCGCTTGGAAATTTCAAGCAAGTAAGAAGTGGCGTATTGGCTTTCCGTCCAAATCAAGCGGACGGAAGGATTTCTTGTTCTATATGAATATGAGTAGTCGTTTACGGGGGTGACCAATTCCGGCGCCGGCGAGTAAAGCGCCTGCAAGCGGCCGCCCGCGCTTCTTTCGCGGTTGCGGATTTCGGTTGTTCCCTTGTTGACGGACACAAGGCGCCAATACCAGGCGCCGCTTTCCAGGTTCACCGTAAGGCTGTCAAGGCCGTTGGCGTAAATGCGGTGGGCGACGTTTGAAAAATCCCTCTTGTCGGAAATTTCAAGCATCAAGTCCTCGTCGTTTTCCAAGCGGACAGCGCGCCAGTCAAACTTCACCGGCGTTTCCTTTTGGTCATGGAACAAGAATTTTTGGTCGGCCCGCGGGCTCTTTACCGTAAGCGGCGAAACCTTGATTCCGTTTTGGCCGACGATTACCGCGTTGTCGGCGTTAAGCGCGGAGCCTTCCACGCTGGCGTTTCCGCTCAAAAGGCGCAAGGCGACCGCGCCGCCCTGTTCTGCGTCTCCGTCAATCTCGGCCGAAACCGAGGCGCCCTTTTGTATGTCGACGCTGGTTCCGCCAACGCTAAAGCTCATTCCGTTTTCGGCTCCGCTAGAGTCGATTACCGCGGCGCCTTCGGTCAACTCGGCGCCAAAGGATTGGTCTTCGTGAAGGAAAACCTGGGCCATCGTGTTTTGCGAAAGCTCCATTTCGTTTCCGTCCGTAAAGTGAACGGTCGCTTCGCTAAGCTCGCCGGTGTGCAAGGTGTCTCCGTTGTAAACCGGAGAGTTCTGGACAAGGCGGGTCCACAAAGAGCGGTCGATGAATTTTCGCTGCGCCGCCTTGTATTTAAATGTAATCGTGGCGATCGGCGTTTGGTCCAAACGGCTCATCGCCATAAAGTAAGACTTGCAGAAAAGCCAAATGTTGGCGGCGGCGCCAAAAGCGCAAATCAAAACCGTCAGCAGGAACGGGATAAAAAGAGAATTTTTGGAAAGGTGAAAGCGCTCAAAGGCGGCCGCTTCAGCTTGGCTTGACGACAGTCTTGTTTTCTTCTTCATTTAAATTAACCTTTTCAAAATCTGGAGTGGGAATGCCCAAAAGCTCGCGGACTTCTTTCATTGTCCTAGGACCGGTCGGGCCAACGGCCTTGGCGCAGTCCGGGTCAACCTTAAAGTCCGGGTTGCTAGTCTTAAAGAATTTCTCAATGTCAAAGCGCGGCATGTTGACAACGCCGTAAAAGTGCTGCTCGCCTTTTCCCTTGACTTCAATAGTAACGGGAATGCGCTCGACGACGATTTCGTCGGCGGCGAACTCGTTGGGAATCATGCGGTGGTTTTCTTCGCAGCGGATGTAATCTTTCTTGATAAGATTGTAAGTGTCTTCTGTAATCAAAATGTCGGTGCCGCAAGGCTTGTTGGTCGCCTCGGTACGGCTGGCAAAGTTTACCGCGTCGCCGATGGCCGTGTATTCCATCTTCTCGCCGCCGCCCATAACGCCGGCTGTGACGCGGCCGGTGTTGATGCCGCAACCGATTTGAATGTGGGGCTTGTAGCGGGCGCGCGGCTCATTGGCGTGCTCCTTTGTGAACTTTTCGGCGGCCTTGTTGTATTCCATCAAGGCGTATCTCATGGCGATGATGCCGCGGATGCAGTTGATGGCGTCTTCCTTTACGTGGCGCGAGTGCTCTTCCGCAAGGCGCTTTTTGTCGGGGTTTGCGTCGGGAAGCTTTTCAAAGCTAAGGTCGTCCTCGCGCAAGATTCCCCAAACGCCCATGATGGCGTCGCCCTCAAACTTGTCGATGTTTCCATGGCTGAGCGTAACGCAGTTAACCATGCGGCCCATGTAGTCGTTAAGGAAGGTGATGATTTCGGCGGCGGACTCTTCCTTAAAGCGCTCCTTAAAGCCGTCGGAGATTTTAGTGAAGCCGCGGATGTCGCTAAAGAAAATCGTGCAGTCCTTAAGGTGCGGCTCAAAGTCGATTGATTTAGTGGCGATCGCCTTTGCGACGCCTTGGTTGGTGAACTTGGCGAATGTGTTCAGGAATTCCTGCTCGTCGCGGGTTCCTCGGTTAAGGACTCCGATTTCGTCCTGGCGGTCAAACTTTAGGCGCGAAATAATCGGAGTGTTAAAGTTTCCTTTTTGAATCTCATGCGCGGCCAATGACAAGCGGCGCAAGGGGCGCGAAATCACAAAGCGAGCGAAGAACAAAATCAAAATAATCGAAATGCACAAAATCGCGATCGTAAGGTAAACGTTGTTCTTTGTCGTTGTCCTGGCTCCCTCAAGAACGCTGTCAAGGGGAACGATTGTCATAACGACGATGTCGGCCAAGGGAAGCTTTTGGTAGGCGCCGTAGTAAGGGACTTTTTTTGAAGTCTCCTCGTTTATTTCGTCATAAGGAATCTGGCGCGCGCTGTCGTTGTTCTGGTTGTTGCTTCTCATCTCGCGGACGAGCGGATAGTTCTTCATGCTTTCGCCGCGGATAATCCTGTCCGCGTCCGGGTGGACCAAAAGCTCGTCCGAATCGTTTATCATGAAGCTGGTGTTGAGCGAGCCGGTTCCCAAAATCTCAGCCAAAGTCTCGGCGCTGAACGTAACGCAGCAAGACTGGTCGCGTCCGTTTTCCTTGTAGGGAATCATAAGGCAAAGCGCGCTTCTTCCAAAAAGCGGGCTTGCGTTGCAGGCGATTGTTTCGCCCGAGCAAGAGCGGCGGATTGAGTCTTGGTTGTCCCTAAAAAACTGTTCCTGCACGCTTTCGTCGATTTCGTTTGAAATGAAAAAGCGGCTGTTGACCATTCTTATGTCGCTGGCGTTTGAGCTTTCGGCGCTGTCGGCCGACAAGACGTAAATGGAAGCGATGTCGGGATTGCGCTCAAAGAAGAAGCTTTGCGCCTGGCGCGAAAGGGCGGAATTCCTTCCTCCTGAAACTACGCTCAAAAGATCCAAAAGCTGAAAGACATTGGAACGGATCGTGTTCAAGCGCTCCTCTATCGAAGACGCGGAACGAGAGTTGATCGTAAGGTTGTTTTCCTCGGCGGTAAGGCGGACGTCTTTGCTTTGGAAGTAGCTGTTAAGGAATGTTACCGTGCCAAGCGAAATGACTACGATAAGTCCAATGATGAGCGCGAGGGTTATTCCAATCGGATGTTTTACGCGAATCGATTTTTCGTTCTGTGTTTTATTGCTGTTGTCTTTCATAACTTTTTTTATAACTCTCTAGCATACTATTATATTTTAATTTAGCGTATATGTCAACCTTTTGCGGCGACAATTCCGAAACCCGTTTCGGGCTTGAAAAAAAGATTGCCGCGCTTTAGAATGGCCCTATGACGAGCGCGGAACTTCAATACAAGCTGGAAGTGGGCATATTAGTGGAATTTTTCCACCAAGGCCAAAAATACTTTATACAAAGCGGAAAGGAAAACGGCTCCTCATGCATCCATTTTGGAAGGGACCGCGAGCCCGGCCAAAAATACAAGACCTTCGTTCAGTTCATGGACGAGGCGACAATCGGAAACCAATACTTGCGCGAATACATAAAAAGCGTTTAGGCGGCCGTCTTTTATGGAAGAAACAAGGGCCGGCCAAAATTCCGGCGGCGAAAGCCAAGACTTTTTGACAAAACAGCTAATCACCTACATCGGGAACAAGAGGGCCCTGTTAAAGGACATTGACGGCCAAGTCCAAGAGATTCGCCGCCGTCTGGGAGGCCGCCGCCTGCTTTGCGCCGACCTGTTTTCCGGCTCTGGAGCGGTGGCCCGGCTTTTAAAGCGTTCCGCAAAAAAAATAATCGCGAATGATTTGGAAGCCTATTCCTTTTTGCTGAACGATTGCTACCTTACAAATGCAAAGGATTTTCCCCAAGAAGAATACAGCCAAGTCCGAACGGCCATCCTTAACGCGGCCAGATGCAAAAAAACGCCCGGAATCATCGCGCAAAACTACGCCCCGCAAGACGACGACGACATCAAGGCCGGCGAGCGGGTCTTTTACACGCGGAAAAACGCGCTTTTGCTGGACACATACCGTTATTTAATAGAAAGAGAATGCCCAAAAGACTTGCAAAAGTTCTTTTTGGCGCCCCTGATTACCGAAGCGAGCGTCCACGTGAACACAAGCGGGGTCTTTAAGGGCTTTTACAAGGACAAAAACACTGGCCTTGGCTGCTTTGGCGGAGCGGGAAAGAACGCGCTAAAGCGGATTTTGGGCAAGGTGGAACTGCCGCAGCCGGTTTTTAGCGCTTTTGACTGCCAAAAGGAGCTTTTTCAGGAAGACGCGGAGGCCTTGGCCGCAAAATTAAAGGGCTTGGACTTGGCCTACCTAGACCCGCCCTACAACCAGCACCCCTACGGCTCCAACTATTTTATGCTTAACTTAATAATAAAGAACAAAATCGACGCCGAGCTTAGCCCCGTAAGCGGAATCATCCAAAACTGGAACCATTCGCAGTTCAACAAGGCAAAACTCGCGCCGGCCTCATTGGAGAGGATCGTCGCGGCCCTAGACGCAAAATTCGTGATTGTTTCCTACAATTCGGAAGGCTTTATCACAATGCCGCAGATGACGGCAATGCTAAAACGCTACGGCAGCCTAAAAACGGTCGAAATTCCCTACAATGCCTTTCGCGGAAGCAGAAACCTTTCGGGCCGCGACATCCACGTAAGGGAATATTTGTTTGTGTTGGAAAAAAAGTAGAAAGACAAAAAACGCGGCTCCCGGTTGCGGTTGCGGCAGATCGGCGCCGCTCGATATCGTCGCTACACGCATTTTGCGCCTTGTAACTATTTTACTCTGCCGCTAGCGCGGCAGGCGCAAAATGAGTGTCGCCGCCAGCCGCCCCGCGCCCTCGCGCCGCGTTTTTGCCTGTTAGTTTTACACAAACAAATATTCAAAGCCTAAAAGGCGCCGCGGGCAAAACTGGTCGCAAGCCCAAGAAGTCCGCGCGTTTTTGGGTTTGCTATGCGTTTGTTTTGGACAGCCACTTTTGGTAGGCCTTGTAGGTCGTTTCCAGCAAGGTGTCCACGTCGGAGTGCTGGGCCTTCCAGCCAAGGACTTCGGCGGCGTACTTGGCGGAGGCGACAAGGCTTGCCGGGTCTCCGGGGCGGCGCTCGGCGTAGTCGGCCGGAATGGGCTTACCGGTGATGCGGCGGGCGGCCTCGACCATTTCGGTTACGGTGGTGCCCTTTTCGCTTCCAAGGTTTACCGTAAGGCTCTTGTCGTTTTTGGCGATCCATTCCAAGGCCTTTACGTGGGCAACAGCCAAGTCGGTAACGTGAATGTAGTCGCGGATGCAAGTTCCGTCGCGGGTGTCGTAGTCGTTTCCAAAGATTTTCATCTTTGGCCGCATTCCGCAGGCAACTTCCATGATAATCGGAAGCAGGTTGGCGGGATTTTGCTCAAGGCCGAAAATCTCTCCGTCAACGTCGTAACCGGCGGCGTTAAAGTAGCGCAGCGCGGCGAATCGCAAGCCGCGAAGCTTTTCGTACCAGGCCATGAATTCTTCTATTTTAAGTTTTGTAAAGCCGTAGTAGTTTTCGGGGTTCTTGGGATGGGCCTCGTCAATCGGCAAATACTGGGGCTCGCCAAAGACCGCCGCGCTCGATGAGAATACCATTCGCTTGCAGCCATGCTCAACCGCGCTGTTGATGATGTTCAGCGTTCCGGTGATATTGTTTACAGAATACTTTTCGGGGCTGACCATCGATTCGCCCGCCGCCTTAAAGGCCGCCAAGTGGATAAAGGCGTCAAAGCCCTGCGCGAAGGCCTTGTCCAACTGTTCCTTTATGAGAATGTCTCCATGAATGAATCCGTTTTGCTTGAAGAGATTCTGGCGCAGACCGCTAGAAAGGTTGTCAAAAACCGTAACCTTGTGTCCCTGCTTGTTCAATTCCTTTACTACATGGCTTCCGATGTAGCCCGCTCCGCCAATAACCAAAACGTTCATAGTTTGCCTCCGAATGATTGCATTTTTAGTATACGACAGTTCCAAGGAAAAAGCAAGGCGGAAATTACCCTGATTTTGTTACAAAAATTTGCAAAAATTGCCCCGATTTTGTGACAAACGGGTAAAAAGCTGCGTTTTCACACTTTTAGCAAAACTTTTCCGCGCTTTCTTGCAAGCGCCGGCTTGGGATAGGTAATGATTTCCAACCCCATTCCAAGGCTGTCAAGATAATCGATTAGAGTGGAGATTTTCATGTCTTTTCGCTTTTCTATTTTGGAAACAGACGATTGCGTAAAATTGGCCATTTCCGACTGTTTTACATTGCGTTCCTCACGGAGCTGGGCAAGACGAATGGCCATAATGTCCTGCTCGGCTTTTATGCGGGCGCGTCGGACAGATTCAGCGGACATTTTGCTTTCCATCTTTTTTATTGCGTCTTTCATGGGGTTATAGAGTATGCAGTAAAGTGAATGTTTGTCAAGAAAAAAATCGGCCCTGAGATTTCAGAGCCGCAGTATATCATTATCGAAATTTTTATTTTATACAGTTGAACACTTTCTTTCGTTAGAACAAATGTGCCGTCCTTGCCAACAGCAAACAACTTGTCTTTTATAGTATCACGCAAAGATAACAATTTATACAATCAAACACGGTTTCTAAAATTTAAATAAACTTTTATATTTTCTTATTTGCTCTTTCACACCATAAAAATCTGGAAACAACGAAAAATCATTTATATATAGTTTATTTAAATCGCTTAATATTTCCTTTTGATTATTTACAACAAAATATGCAAGTTCACCATTTTTACAAAACTCTTCAAAGGCTTCTTTCTTCTCTCCAAAAATTGTAAAACAACCGTGCTGAGCATTCTTTCTGTCATTTGTAAATACACCGACAAATGCCATGGGCCTAGTAAATTCTTTTATAACCCTTGTGTCATAATTAAACTGCTCTTTTAATATTTTCTTTATTTCGTCGATCTTCCAGCCATATGCAAGCATAGCTCTTGCAAGAATATTAATATCATGTGATTGCACATGTGCGGTTTTATATCTTAAGAATTTATTGTATTCCCAAGGATTTAAAACCCATACTTTTCCATAGTTACATTTACAATCGAATCCTTTTGCAGCAAAAAATAAAGCGGTCAAAGGCTCAACCGTCCAATCAAGGACTCTTGTCGGAACTCCTGCATGCTGCAAATCGATAAGAACTTGCGGCAAATCTATTATAAAATCATATTTCAAATTAAGAATTGGCGAAAATTGCTTAATGTCCAGAAGAATATCTCTTTCGCAATCATTACCCTCTCTGAACAAACTTGGCTTCAAAGTCCATGTTGCGTCACATTGCCCTCTAAAAAACAAATACCGATGAGATTCTATCATTGGGAAATTCAGCTTTCCATCATACAAGTTTTTTATCAAGCATATATATTCCGCCACACAATTAACTTCACCAAGCTTAGCAATTTTCGCCAATATTTTCTCCTACTCAGATTTATCAGCCCATGCTTTGTTTACAGCTAATGGCAACAATAAAATAACTTCAGAAATAAGAACAAAACGCCACTTATAGGACCAATTTTTAACAACAAATAAATCAATTTGCTGATATCGATAAAAGAAATACGCCATAGAAAAGATTATATTAACTATTAACAAAATAATTATATACTTCGTTTTTAACGGAAATTTGTCTTTTTTTGCATAATATGATTGCATACGATAAATCCACCCCACCGCAAGAATACTTGCAATAATTTCCACAGGAAAATACTCATCCCCAATTTGAAATTGAAGTATAAAGATTCCAGAAAAGGCAACAACTATCGGCGCAAATAAGAAAACCGCGCGCTCGTTAGCAGATTGTTTGCTTTCCTCTATTGGCATCTCCTCTTGCATAGAAGCTGCAATTAGAAAAATTAAAGAACCAAAAAGTCCGACAAGCATAAAAATAAAACCAATTCTAGGATCACGCCCTCCACCTAAAAAAGACCAAGATGGAACTGCAAAAGCATAAATTGCAATAGCATTAAAAAGATAGTCAACAGCGATTGATTCTGAATTCAAAAACTTTCCGTCCCTGCGAAAATTTACATATGTATACAAAATAGAAACACCAGAAACAACGGCACTAACAAGGAGACAATTGAACAGACCGTATTTCATGTCCGTAAATACGAATTCGTATCCACCCACAAAAGGCAGAAAGAGCCCAATGATAGTTAATGCCAATAAAACTTTGCTTAACAAAAGAAAAGTTGATCTTGTTGATTTCATAATTTTACACCTCACATTTACCATTTGTCATACTCCTATAAAATATGACAACTTCCATTTTAATACCAATAATACCACTTGTCAAGTAAATTATGACAATTATGGCAGTTGTCATTATCTTAAAGACATGGGTTTTTGGCAAAAAGTTGACGATGAGTTGGTTTATCTCGGAAAAAGCAGAAAAGAGCTTGCTCTTGAAGCGGGCATTGATGCTTCATACATAAGCAAAGGAATAGACAGAAACGGAATCCCCATCGCCGACACAGCCCTCAGAATCGCTCGCGCCTTGAATGTCACGCTTGAATATCTTTTGGACATGGAAAGCGATGATAAAGTTCAAAAAGAACCGGCGGCATTTTCAAAAAGCGACTTAAGGATTTTCAAAAAATACAAAGACACTTTATCACAACTGGAAAACATAAATCAAAAAGAGCGGCGCGCTATACTTCAACTTATCGAAACTATCGCAACAAGAGCTTAATATAGTTCCTAAAACATTCCGCCGCTTAAAATAGCTTTCAATGCTTCTATCGCCTGTTCGTATTTGACTTCTTCTTGCAAAAGGCGTTCGGTGACAGTTTCGTAATCCGCTTTATAGGAATTTTCTAAAATTATTTTTTCAAGCAAAGCGGAAATGTTAACATCGCTCTTTGCCGATGGGCATACAGGAGAAGATGCCCTAACCAAGCGAACTTCCTTAACGAGCTTTTTGAAATCCGCATTTTGAGGAACAAGGGGGATCAATTTATATATGTCATACAAATGCCGTGAATGACCGGATATTTTTCCTTGCAAATAATAATCGCAAATTGCAAAAACCTTGTCACACAGAGTTCTGTCCAAATTTTGAACTTTCATCTTGAACGGCGACAATCCGTATTGCTCAATATAATCCGGAGCCTCAGTTTCCATCATGTCGCCGATAAAATTTCTAACCGGCAAAAGCGATGTTGGAAACGAAACAGCCGTATATGAAGTTTCAAGCAAAACCATTGGCTTGACGGCGTAATCTTCGGCACTACGCAAAGGAATGTATGCAATTTCATATCGGTTGTAATCTCGACGGCTTCTAGTACTGTCCAAATTTATTATTTCAAGCCCCAACAACTTGCAAACATCAACGACCGAATCCTTCACCTTTTTCTTTTGGCCTTGCGAAATTGACGTGTCAATTGATATGTCTATGTCTTCTGAAAATCGTTGTATTGCATTGTGACATTTGGAAAGAGAGGTTCCGCCTTTAAAAACAATGAATGGAAGCCGCTCTGAAAGCAAGCGCAGAATTACTGTCACATAATAATCTTTTTCGACAATTTCCGCCCTTACGCCCTTTTTGGCGGACACAAGGTTTACGGCCTGCAAAAAAGTGTCTTTGTCATTGTGCAGAAAATCCATTCAAAACTCCCATTGCATACATATTTCTAAAAAGCTTGTCTGGATACAAAGACAAATACGGCTTTAACGAAGCGAAAGTAATTGTGTTTTTAGCCATATACGACTTTATTTTTTTGCCCGCTTCGGCCTCTGAAAGCTCTGAATACAAGTCAATGTCTTTTAATAGATCGAGCAGCTGAAGGGCCTTGTAATTTTTTTCGGTGATTTCAACGCGCGGCTTTCGCAAAATTATTTTTTCCGAAGCAAGATATGTTTCGCGGTAATCCTTGCTGGTTTTGTTGGTGACAAGTTCTGTGCTTGCGGGAACTTGGCTTGTAATTCCAATGGCATTGGCAAAATTAATCCCAGTCATGTAGCCGCAGCGCTTGTTTTGCGAAAAGAGATATTTGCTCTCTATAACATCGTTTTGGGAAAGCTGGCTCCCGGATTTGAAAATGCTTCTTGACGGAATGTAATAAATTCCCGTGTCATATTTTTTTAGCTTTCCGCGAGCCGTATAGTTCATTATCTTTTGGCGAATGTTGTTCTTTGTCATGGAGCCATAAGCGACCTGGGACACAAAAATCGGCTTGTTCGCGCCGTAATCCCTTAAAAGCGAATCATAAAGCATGTCGCGGCCTCCTATAATATATTTTCTGTATTACTCTTCACTTTTATTATAGTATTATTTGAGTTTTTGTCAAGAAAAATCTTCAGATGATAGAACATTTTTCCCGTTTGCGCTATACTTCTAATCCTATGAAAAGAAGACTATTTTCGCGCACAGCGATCGCTTTCGCGGCTTGCGCGCTTGCATTGACGACACTTTTTTCATCTTGCCACCGTTCCATCGGACACTCCGTTTTGCTTTGGGACATTCCGCAAAACAACTTGCAGGACGGACAAATCGTAAAGGTTTACTTTAAGTCCAACATCAGCCACGTTTACGTAATCGGGCTTCCGGGCTCCAAGGAAAATTTGGAAGTTCCGCTATGGCAGCTGACCCAGCCCATGTCAAAAAAGAAGGCGCTCAAGGCAGCGCAAAAATACGCAGAGTACCAGCACAAGTACGCCAAGATTAAAATCGACGGCCTTCCCGTCCGCGCCGACCCGGTCAACACTTCAAAGCAAAAGTACCGCTTGCACAAGGACGAGATTGTGAAAATCCTTTACAAGGGAAAGGGCCAGGACGTAATCATGCACTCGGGCGAAAAGCTTGAGGGCGATTGGCTTTGCGTTTTGACAACGGGCGGAACCCAGGGTTGGTGCTTTTCGCACAACCTTTTGATTTTTGAAACGGGCGAAGGCGGAAAGATTGTCGGCGGCCAAATCGAAGAGGCTCCGGCCGAAGACGAGGACGCGATTTTGAACCAAGTCCTGCAAGCCAAGTGGCGGCCCGAAAGCTACCAGCGCATGCTGGAAGAAAACACGATCGACTTGGAATCGATGAAAAGCTCTTACGGCTTTGACACCGGCGTTGAAAGCGGAAAAGTTTCAATCAACATAAATGGCCGCTACAGAACGGCCAACTATTCCGGCATAACGAAAATCCGCGACAAGGTTTACGACTTTAACGGAACTCCATTCCAAATGATTATCCGCGACGCAAACCAAATCGTGGTCAACTACACGGGAAACGACAACAAGCCCGAAGCCTACACCTTTGTCACGATTTCGTCGGACTACGACATCGACGAGCTTATCAAGGCGGAAGGCGAGCGCCGCGCAGAGGAAATGCAAAAGCTTTACAAGGTTGACTCCTTCCGTTCCGCAAACTACGGAACGCTGACATTTACAGGAAACGGAACCTTTAACTGGAACAACTACTCGCTTTTGGTTCCAAACGTGATTTCAGAAAACGCCAAGGGCAAGGGAAAAGTTTCAATCAAGTATTTGGTGGGCAAGGACTTGCAGAGCCGCTTTGACGGAATGTTGACATTCGTTTTTGACAACACAAGCAACGAAGTAAACTTCTTTTACAAAAATTCCACCAACGGCCTTACGCTTGAAGACGCGAGCGACGCTACGATAAAGAACAACGTCGCGCAAAGCCAGTCAAAGAGCCCGATTGTAATTTTCTTCAGCAGGTAGGAACGGAATGCTTGCGCGCCCAAAACGCGCGGCAACCTTTATAAGGAACTAAAACATGGCCTTTGTTCAATTTTCAAAAGTGTCGCTTTCTTTTGGCGACAAAAAAATTCTCGACAACGTCAGCGTAAACTTAAAGACAGGGACAAAGGCCGCGCTCACGGGAGCCAACGGCGCCGGAAAGTCAACGCTGATAAAAATCATGGCGGGCCTTCAGGAACCCGACGGCGGAGAGCGCGTGGCGCAAAAAGACGCGCGAATCGTTTACCTTCCCCAGTCAGGCCTTACCCATTCCGGCTCAACTCTTTTGCAGGAAGCCGACCGCGCCTTTGACTACGGCTACAAAATCCAGGAAGAAATAGACTCGATTGGCGACGCGCTAAAGGAAAATCCGTCCAACAGCGCCGAGCTTTTGGAGCGCCACGCCGCCCTTCTTGCAAGGCTGGAAGATTCAGGCTGGTACCGCCGCGACGCCTTTGCCGAAAGCGTTTTGCTTGGTCTTGGATTTTCCCGCGCAGACTTTACAAAAATGACAGACGAATTTTCCGGCGGCTGGCAGATGAGAATCGCGCTTGCCAAGGCCTTGATGCAAGGGCCGGACATTCTATTGCTTGACGAGCCGACAAACTATTTGGACATCGAGGCGCGCGATTGGCTTGAATCGTTCTTGCAAAATTTCAAGGGCGGCTTTTTGCTTGTAAGCCACGACCGCTACTTTTTGGACGTTACGATAAACGAAGTCTACGAGCTTTTTAACGGACAGCTAAACCGCTATCCCGGAAACTACAGCCACTACGAAAAGGTCCGCGAGTCGGAGCTAAAGACCTTGATGGCGGAATACCAAAAGCAGCAGGAAGAGATCGCCCACTTGCAGTCATTCATCGACCGCTTTGGCTACAAGGCTTCAAAGGCCGTGCAGGCGCAAAGCCGGCAAAAGATGCTGGACAAAATCGTTCCGATAGAAATCCCAGAGTCGCTTAAAAAAATCCACTTTAAGTTTCCGCCCGCGCCGCATTCCGGCCAATTGGTTTTTAGGGCAAACGGCGTAACAAAAAGCTACGACGGAAAGACAAAAGTTTTGGACAACTTGGACTTGCAGATAGAAAACGGCGAGCGCCTTGTTGTCGTGGGCCACAACGGCGCGGGAAAGTCAACGCTCCTTCGCATAATCGCGGGCGTGGACAAAGACTTTAGCGGCGAGTTGATTCCCGGCTCCGGCGTCCAAATCGGCTACTTTAGCCAGGACAACGCCGAGACGATAAAAGGAAGCCAATCCGTCTTGCAAAGCATAGAAGACATTTGCCCGCTGGAACTTGTTCCAAAAGCCCGCGACATGCTGGGCTCCTTTTTGTTCCGCGGCGACGACGTATTCAAAAGCCTTGACGTTTTGAGCGGCGGAGAAAAATCGCGCGTGGCCCTGCTGCGCCTGCTTTTAAAGCCGATAAACTTTTTGATTTTGGACGAACCGACAAACCACTTGGACATGCAGTCCAAGGACGCGCTTTTGGAGGCGCTTAAGGATTTTGGCGGAACGGTTGTCTTTGTAAGCCACGACCGCGGCTTTATCCAAGACTTGGCCACGCGGGTTTTGGAACTAAAGCCCGGAAGCGCGAGAAACTTTTTGGGCGGCTATGAGTATTACTTGGAGCGCGTCGCTTCCGAATCCGGCGGAACTGTAGCAGGCCACAACTCGGACGGCTCGCAAAACAAAAACGGCGGCGGAAAAAGTTCCCAAGCCCAAAACACTGCCGGCGGAAATTCAAGGCAAGCCCAAAACGCCTCCCAAGCCTCCGCAAGCGAGAACCAGTCGCAAGGCCAAAAATCGGCGGCCGCGATTAGCTGGGAAGAGCAAAAAAAAGCCGCCAACGAAAAAAAGCGGCTAGAGCGTTTGGTCGAAAGCCTTGGCGCCCAAATAGAAGAAAAGGAAAAAGCCATAAAGGCTTTGGAAGAAAAAATGTCCGACCCCGCCGTTTATTCCAACGGCGCCAAGGCCACGGAAGTTCAAAAGCAAATCGCGGCCGCCTCCGCCGAATTGGACGCGCTCAACGCCCAATGGGAAGAAGCGGCCGAAAAGCTGGGATAAGAAACGACAGCAAGGAGAATGTTTATGCCAAACACGATTAGGGAAAGCAACAGCATCAATGACTTTATCGTAAAGAACAGAATCCGGGTGAACGGCTATCTAAACCACGCCCTGCTTTTTTTTATCATAACGGGGCCAGCGATAGCGCTAGGAATTAAAACGAATTTTTTCCCGGACATAAAATACTCAACCTGCTTCATCATTTCGGCAGTCATCGCGGCGCTTACAATCATTCATAGAATTTTGCTAAAAAAACTTCCAACGTCCATCATTACAAGCGTATTCGCGCTTACGGCCTTGGACGCGATTATCGTCTACATGTCCTACAGCCATGTCAGCATTCTTTTGACTTGGTTTTTGGTTCCGCTTTTGAGCCTGCTTTTTGTGGACAAGATGATTTATTTTTATTCCACCGCGCTCAACTATGCGCTGATGTTCGCGGCCACATACCTTAGCGCCCCCTACCACGCGGCGCTCAATTCAAAGTACGAAAACAGCCTTGACTTTTTTTTGGACAGAATCGGAGGCTTTACAATCGAGACCTTGATAATGTTCGCGGCCGGCTACACAATCGCAAGGCTTGTCAAAGATTATTTTGGAACGCTTTTCATGCAATACGAAACAATCAAAAGCCACGAAGAGGACATGGGCGAAAAGCTTGAGCTCTTGAATTCAATGGTCGAAATCTACGACAACGTGAACCTAATCAACTTCATCGACAACACCGAGATGCCCTTGCGCGACCCCGAAAAGAAAAAGCGCGGAATCGACATGACCGCCCAGACCCACACAATCATGAACCAAAAAATAAAGGACCAAGTCATGCCCGACCAGCTGGACGCCTTCTTGACCTTCACCAACATAAAAACCGTTCGCGCCCGCCTTTCGCACAAAAAGCTGATTTCGGCCGACTTTATCGACGTGGTCTCGGGCTGGTTCCGCGCGCAATACATTACGGTCGACTCCACCCTTGACGGAATCCCCAACAAAGTAATTTACACGACAAGAAACGTTGACGAAGAAAAGCAGCGCGAGGAGCACTTGATCCGCCTTTCGATGACCGACGAAATGACGCGCCTTTACAACCGCCGCTGCTACGAGGAAGACTTGGAAGAATACAGGCTTAAGGGAGCGCCAGAAGACTTGGTCATTTTTTCAATCGACGTGAACGGACTAAAAACCGTCAACGACACAAAAGGCCACGCCGCCGGCGACGAGCTTATAAAGGGAGCGGCCGACTGCCTTGCGCTTTCCGTCCGAAACTTCGGCAAAGTTTACAGAACAGGCGGCGATGAGTTTATGGCCATCGTTTCCGTTAAAAACCCCGAATCAATCCGCGAAGAAATCAAGAAAAAAGCCTCCGAATGGCACGGCATGCACACAGAAGAAATGACAATGTCAATCGGCTACGCCCAAGCGCAAAGCCACAAGTCCGCCTCAATCGACGACTTGGAGCGCATTGCCGACGCCGACATGTATTCCGAAAAGGAAAAATTCTACAAGGAGCGCGGCATCGACCGAAGAAGATAGCGGAGGAGAGAGACTTATTATTTTTTTTTGCGCAATACACACACTATGCTAGAACCAAAAAAGATTTTTTTTCTTTTTTGAATTCTTTTTCGCTCCCATGATGCCAATGCATCAAGCGTAAATTTCACTATCATCGGAGTTTTAACAAATTCTTTCTGAAGCACAGCATTATCTTCATCTGCTGTTCGATCATAAGCATTGTGGACAAAAGGCAATTTCTCTTTTAGATGCCTAAAAATATAAATAGGTAGAAACAAAAAAGAATAAAAATAGGAAAAATACTCCATCTCAAATTCTGTTTTTTGAACAACCTTCTTCAAGGAAGCAATTGTATAACGTCTAAAATGGCCATCTATATCATCCTCGCTACTCCAAAGAGATGAAAAGGCAGGGACAGAAAGCAAAAGCACCCCACCTTTATTCATTTTTAAGGAAAGATCATGCAAGAAATCTTCATCATTCTCTATATGTTCTAGCACATCAAAAAGCATCGCATTAGACAAACTTTTGTCATATTCATCAAAAGAAGAATTCTGAACACGTTTTACACCACGCACAATCGCATTTTCGCAAGCCTTTTTTGTAGGTTCAAGCAATAGAACATCAAACCCTTCTTCTTGAATAAACTTTGCATTGAAACCATTAGATCCGCCTATATCAACAACTTCTTCGTTTTTGTCAAAATAGGCATTAGCAAGATCTGCAAATATCCTAACCCGATATTTATACCACCAACCAGAATCTTCAACCGCAAAGTATTTGTCTTGACGTTCATCAGTATATGCTGTTTTGATTGAATTCATAGCGCCTCCTAACATGTCATAGAAAAAAATGTCTTACAGACCTCTATATAGTCTATAAAACTAATTATACTCCTAATAGGCAGATGTGTCTAGTCTAACCACAACCCTAGTAAAAAATTACTATCATATTTATGACTATGAGTTTTAACGAAAATTTAAAAGAGGCGATGTTTTGCAAGGGGTTGACCACAATTCAACTTGCGGATTTGACAGATATCAATTCTGGCACGATAAGCAATTACTTAAAAACCAAAGGTTCCATGCCGCCTGTAGACAAAGCGCTAAAACTGGCCAAGGCTTTGGATGTAAGCGTCGATTTTTTGGTGAACGGCTTTGAAGAAAAAAGAAAGTCTTCGATTCATCAAAAAAGCCCTTTTTCAATAGAGGTTTTCAAAATCGCTCAAAAGATGGACGGCTTGGAAAAAGACGAACTTTCGATAATCACAAACATGATTGACTTGCTAAAAAAGAGAAAGTAACCGAAAATTCTTGTATTTTTGACAAAATCCTCTAAATTCCCCATGTATTTTTGACAAAAATCCCTAAATTTCCCTTGTATTTTTGACAAAACATCAGTTATAATGCATGCGAGAGGAATTTCTATGTACTTAAGGCGGAAATGCGAAAAAACTATAAGCGATTGGCTCAAAAGCGGAGCAAAAAAAGCCTTGCTTGTAAAGGGGGCCAGGCAAGTGGGAAAAACGCGCTTGATACGAGAGGTCCTAAAAAGCAAAGGGGCGGACTTTTTTGAAATAAACCTCATAGAAACACCCGCAGCTGTAAAAGTCCTTGAACAAGCGGCTTCAGTTGAAGAACTTGCGATAGGCCTTTCAACCTTAAAAAAAGGAAGCCTAAAAAAGGGAAAGACCGTAATCTTTATTGACGAAGTTCAAAAATACAAGGAGATGGTCACAAAAATCAAATTCTTTGTTGACGAAGGAAGTTTCCGCTACATATTGAGCGGTTCGCTCCTTGGCATAGAGCTTACAAATTTGGAATCCGCGCCAATAGGCTACTTGTCCGTTTTGGAAATGTTTCCCTTGGACTTTGAGGAATTTCTACAAACCACAAACATCGACCAAAAAATTTTCCAAAACTTGCGCGAAGCCTTTATAGACCACAAGCCTGTCATGGACGCTGTGAACGAAAAAATGCTCGACCTTTATTCCCGCTACCTTGCGATTGGCGGAATGCCTCAGGCGGTGGCCGCGTTTGCTGAATCCAGAAACGTGAACGACGCAATGCAGATTCATGCCGACATTCAAAAGCTTTACAAAATGGACTTCACTCAATACGAGGCCGAAGACAAGCGGCTTCTCATCAGCGCGGCTTATGATCTCATTCCATCGGAACTTTTAAAGCAAAACAAGAGATATGTCGTTTCGGACTTAAAGAACGGCCTTCACTTTGAAAGAGTAGAAAACACTTTTTTATGGCTAAAAAATTCCGGCGTGGCGCTCTCGGCCTTCAACAGTTCTGAACCTAGAATTCCATTAAAGTTGAACGAAAAGAAAAACCTTTTTAAATTGTATCTTTCGGATGTTGGCCTGCTCACTTCCGAATACGGTATGGCGACAAAAAACATGCTGATTACAAAAGATCCATCGCTTAATGCCGGCGGCATTTACGAAAACGCCGTCGCGCAGGAACTTGTATCAAAAGGCTTTGACTTGTACTACTACAACTCAAACCGTCTTGGCGAACTGGACTTTGTGATTGAGCGCGACGGCCAAGCGCTTCCGATAGAAGTTAAAAGCGGAAAGGACTACACGATTCATTCCGCCATGACAAATTGCCTTAACAACAAGGAATACAACATAAACGAAGGAATCGTCTTTGCAAACTGCAATGTTTCAAAAAAAAATAAAATCACTTACCTGCCAATCTACATGGCGATGTTTTTAGAAAACAACAATTCCAGCGCGCCGCTCGCGGACATTGTTTTCTAAATCTCGTTCGCCCGCTGCCTTTCACCATCCCATCAGCGCCGGCGTGTACGGCGCAAAGTCCCAGCCGTCAAGCGAAAGGCCTACGGAAAAAAATGTCGTTTGGATTCGCTCTTGCATTCCGGGGATTTGAACAATCGCAAGGCAGGCTTTTTGGCCGCCGCGGGGATGCGAGCAGCTTCCGGGATTTATAAAGTAAGTGCAGTCTTCCTCTTGGCTTTTGGCGATGTGGGTGTGGCCGTAAAAGACTGCGTCGGCTTGGTTTTCCAGCGCGACTTGGTTCATGCGGCCAAGGCCGTAATAGGCGCCTTCGGAATGGCCGTGAGTCGCCATGATTTTCATTCCGGCTACTTTTAAAAATTGATGCAGGGGAACTTTTATTTCGCCTTCGCCAAAAGGAAAGTCGGGATAGTCGCCGTTTCCGCGAGCGAAAATCGCAACGGGAGGAAAGGCCTTGGCCAGTTTTTTGTTTTTGCCTGCCGCTTCCAGGACGGAACAAAAGTCTCCGATTCCGTCTCCGCAAAAAACAAGCGCGTCGCACCTCTCGCCAAACTTTTCAACGATTGCCCTAAAAACGTCGGCTCTTCCGTGCGAGTCAGAGAGGACCAATAAAGACGCCCGCTCTTTTTTGGCAAGGGCCTTTATCGCGTCGGCGCTTCCAATGATTCCGTCGGCGCGCTGCTTAAGCTCAATCATTTTTCTTCGATTACAAAATGGTTGATTGACTGCAAGCCGCTTTCTGCGTCAACGTAGCGCGACAGCTTGTAGTTTTTTCCGACGATGCGCGAAACATGCGCCATCAAGTCTTCGTTTCCAGGGAGCGGAGCCTGGGTCAAAAGCATGTATTCAATCGCGCTGTCCAAAAGCTTGTCCAAGTCCTTTACCTGCGTTTGAACGACTTCCTCTTTGTTTGTCTCGTCTTCGGCGGAACCGCTTCCTTCCATCGCGCGGTCAACGACAAAATTGGCCGTGGCCTCAATTCCCTGCACGTCGTCTTGCGGAAAGAACGCGTAAACAGGATAGGGAATCATATTTTCTTGCGATGAATACTCGTCCTCCAATTTAGCGATCGCGTAGTTTGTGTTTTCCGGAGCGCCGACAACAATCAGGCCGGCAAGCTCGCGCTCCCCGATAAGAGACGGAAGGCGGCTTATGCGGCCCGACGGAAAATCGTTTGGAAAGACAAGCGGAAAAAGCAAGCCGCCTTCTTCCGTTCCGTCGTCAAGACCGTATTTTTTTGAAAGGCCGTCGACTATTTTTTTTACATAATCTTCCTCGTTGTAGCCGTAGCCAAAGACAACGCAGATTTTCTTTTCGGACGGATGCCATGAAGGCGACGAAACGGTTGATTTTTTTTCTTCCGAAACTTCCAGCTCAAAAGGATCGGCAGTGTTTTTATGAACCTCTTGTTTTTTGCAAGAAAAAAGCGCGAGCGAAAAAAGCGCCGAGCAAATCAAAATTGTTTTTTTCATGATAAGGCATTTTATCAAATCCGCGCTCTTTTTTCAACTGACGCGGCTTGCCAAACGCGGCGCCCGCAAAGCGCCTTGCCTTGAACTCCATGCCGATTTGCGCTATTATAAAAAGCATGAACTTTGTCACAGGCCTTTTGCAATTAATAGGCTCGCTTGCCTTTCTTTTATATGGAATGAAATTGATGAGCGACGGCGTCCAAAAAAGCGCCGGCGAACGCTTGCAGCGCGCGCTTTCCGTAATGACTGGAAACCGCTTTAAGGGCCTTTTGACCGGCCTTATCATCACAATGGTAATCCAGTCGTCAGGCGCCACGACGGTGATGGTAGTCACTTTTGTCAACGCGGGCCTCTTGACTTTGCAGCAATCTGTCGGCGTGATTTTTGGAGCCAACATCGGAACGACAATCACGGCCTGGATTGTTTCAATCTTTGGCTTTAACTTTAAGATCGCGGCCTTCGCGATTCCGATTTTTGGCGCGGGATTTTTTCTCACACTTACAAAACGCAGCCTTAACAAAAACATCGGCCAAGCCCTTATGGGTTTTGGCCTTTTGTTTTTAGGCCTAAGCATGCTAAGCGACTCCCTTTCCTTTAAGCCGGAACAGCTTTCGCGCTTTTCCTGGATTGACGACATTCAGTCTTGGGGAGTTTTTTCGCTTGTCATCGCGATTATAGTCGGAATCATCGTAACGACGATTCTGCACTCGTCAAGCGCCTTTAGCGCGATCGTCATCACGATGGCCTACAACAATTTGATCACTTGGGAATTTTCGGCGGCGCTGATTTTGGGAAGCGGAATCGGCTCCACGATTGACGCGATTTTGGCCGCCTTTGGAAGCAACGCCGACGCAAAGCGCGCGGCCTTCATACACGTGTTCTTTAACGTGGCCGGAACGATTTTAGTCTTGATATTTTACTCGCCCTTCTTGCGCTTAATCGACGCCATCACGCCAAGGGCCGCGAACA
>CADCBK010000028.1 GCA_902799665.1 uncultured Spirochaetaceae bacterium
AAAGCCGGCGCGGGAAAATATGTTTTCACTCCATACAAAAACTATCAGATTCAAAAAGAATGCCTTCTTTGCGTTGACAGCACGCTTGAGGATGTGTGGGGAGAAAAGTTAGGGAGCGAAAGGAATTTTTATTTTACGCTAAAAAACGATTATATAAAAATACAAAGCGCGAGCGTGAATGGCGCGCCTTTAGACGAAGAAAAGTTGACTGAAGTTCATATCGATCCAGAAGCGCCTTTTTGCGTGAAAATCGTTTTTTCAAAATTTCTTGACCAAAAGGCGCTTCAGGGAATAAAGAGCGCGATAAGGCTTGAAAGCGCTTTTCCCTTGTCGCTTGAAAGTCCAAAACTGGATTCCATACAAATAATCAGCGCGGCTTCGATTGAGTTCACATATTCAAACCTTAAGGCGGCCCTTGTTGGCGAGGATTGCGTTTACAAGCTTTGCGCAAAGGGCGGAGAAAACTTTATTTTTGACGCGCAAAACGAATATTTAAAGGAGGACAAATGCTTTTACATAAGCGCGAGGAAAAAGAATTAAGGGAAAGAAAAGCTTTGCGGTTTTTGAAGAGGGCCGCCTTTTTTGGGCTTGCGTTTTTGATTGCAACGCTGGGCCAGTCATGCGCCGACCGCTTTTTTCCTGAGTTTGAGGCGCTGGACGCGTATTTGGACGGAAACAAGGCGGTAGTCGTGTTTTCAGCCCAGGCGGAGCCAAGCAGCGCGATGAAGAATTTTTTGTTCGCGCAAGACGAGCGTGAAATTGACGGAAAGCTTTCGTTTGACGGAAATAAAATGCAATTCATTCCAAAAGAAGCGATAAGCGAAAACCACAGCTACAAAATAGTCGTTTATTCAGGCGTTCAAGATGTTGATGGAAACACATTGCAAAAAAATTTTAAGAAAATCATTCACACAAAGGCAGACCTCTCGCCTCCGCTAGTCTTAAAAATAAAGGCGCTTGAGGAAAACGCAAGCCGAATGAAAGGGCTTGAAATCGCTTTTGACAAGCCGATTGACCAAAAATCATTTATGGAAAGCTTTTCAATCTCGCCTGCGGCCGACTATTACGTTAATTGGAGCGAGGACAAAAAGACTGCCGAAATTTTATTCAAGTCCAGCCTTTATGATAAAACGCTCTACTCTGTTAAAATACAAAAGGGCCTTAAAGACAAGCTGAACAACCTGACTGTGGACGACTATTATTGGTCTTGGACAAACGGAAAGGACGCCGGCAAAATTGGCTTTAAGGTTTACGCTTTTGAATTTGGTCAGAACAATAAAAATGAAATTTTTGACGTTTATGAAAACGCAGACTATTCAAAAGAAATTGAAATTGTCTTTGACAAAAAAGTTTTGGCGCAAAGCGTTTTCCAAGGAATAAAAATTGAGCCTGACTGTTCCTTTTACGTTGAAGCTGAACGTGAAAGCGAAGGCGGCTTGTGCCAAAGAGCGATAATTAAGTTCAACGAAAAGCCCAAATGGAACGTTCAGAAAACTTTGTTCATAAATGAAGACATAAAGGATTTTAGCGGATTCAGCGTTTTGCCCAGAAAAATATCAATCAAAAACAATTCCCTCCTCGCGCGTCCGCCTAAGCTTGAATTTGTCGCGTTCAAGGTCTGCGGAAAATACAATTATCTTAGCGCCGGCGAAAACTTTAAGAGCGTTTGCTTTCCGATAGAAGACTATCCGGCTGTTTCTTTTGAAAGCCTTCCGATATATTTTGTTTTTTCAATCGCCCAGAGCTCGAAAAAAATCGACAAAAAAGCCGCCTTTGATGGCGTGTCCGTAGATTCATCTTTCGCGGGGACAATAGCGTTAAAGGGCCTTGATTCATTGGCGGAAGAAGAATTTGAAAGCTATTCGGACTTCTTTGATTTGCAGGAAACGAAAGACAGGCTGGATTCCTTAAAGGCGCAAGGCGGCGTGTGCGCGTTAAAGTATTCGGCGCTTTATAAAAACGCGGAGCGAAACGGAAAGCCAAGCCTTGGCCTGATTGAATTTTCGGCAAGCGAAAAAGTTTTTGACGACAAAAAAAACTTTATGGAGGAAAGCGCGCGGCTTAGCTGCAACAAAATCTAGCATGAATAAATTGATTCAATATTCAATAAAACATCCAATCTCTGTCCTTATGTATTTTTGCCTTGTGATTTTTTTAGGCGCTGTCTCGCCTTTTTTGCTAAACGTAAATTTTCTTCCCGACGCTAGCGAGCGTTTTATAATGGTTGACGCTCCCTACCAAGGCGCGCGGGCTAAAGAAATCCGGCGGCTTGTCGCCATTCCTTTGGAAGAAAGCCTTTCAAGCTTAAAGGGCGTAAAAAACATTGAGTCGATTTCGCGGGACGGCCGCGCCCTTGTCAAAGTTGAATTGAAGTGGAACGTTGACATTGACCTTGCCTTGCTTGAAGCAAGGGCGCTTTTGGATGCCGCCGCCGATTCTTTGCCACAAGACTGTCCAAAGCCTTCGGCGCAAAAAAAGCCTGAAAGCGAATCGATGGCCATAAGAATTCTTGTTCTTCCAAAAGACGAAAACATTTCCAAGGCAAGCTCCTTCGTGAACAACGAGCTAAAAGGGAGGCTTTTGGCGCTTGACGAGTGCGGCGGCGTAAAGACAAGCGGACTTGTTGAGCGCGAGATAGTCATTGAAGTGGATTCAAACTTGTCGTCTTATTACGGCCTGTCGCTTGAACAAATAGCGCAAGAGATTAGCCTTTCCAATTTTGACTACCCCGCCGGAAGCGTTTTGGACGGAGAGAACGATCTTATGCTTAAGACAGAGGGCGCCTTTAAATCTTTTGACGACATTCTTGACACAAGCCTGAACAGCAACGAAGGGCCGCTCAAGGCTAGGCATTTGGCTAAAGTAAAAAAAGAGGACAAAGACTTTGACTCTTTTTGCCATTACAATGGCGAGCGCTGCGTTTCTTTGCAAGTTTTTTGCAAAAAAGGAAAAAATCCTTTAAGGCTTTCAAGGAAAATCAAGGAAACAGTCAAGCAAGCCAACGAGGAAAAGCCAAACTATGAATTGATAATTCAAGACGACTGTTCAAAAGAAATAATGGGAACGGTCAAAAACTTAGCGATAAACTCGCTTCGCCTTCTTTTTGTTGCTTTTCTTTTTTAATTCGGTGAAAATGTCGCTGTCAATAGCGGCTGTAATTCCTTTTAGCCTCTTGTTCACTTGCGCGGTTCTTCTTGCGCTAAAAAGGAGCCTGAACATAATTTCCATTTCGGGGATGACAATTTGCCTGGGAATGATTGTCGACAACAGCATCGTCGCGCTTGAAAGCGCTTGCGATAAAAAAATCGACGCGGCCTTTTTGGACGTCCGGCTTTCAAACGTCGCGTCGACAGTCACAAGCGCGATAGTCTTTCTTCCGCTTTTATTTATCGGCGGAATTATCGGCGAGCTGTTTTTGGATTTGGCGATAAGCGTCGCGTCGGGCCTTTTGTTTTCTCTTTTCTATTCGTTTTCCGCGCTGCCCGCGCTTTGCGTCCTTTTCTTGAGGGAAGATGTAAAGAAATGCAAATGCAGGTCTTTTCCATTGTTGGAGGAAAGATTGGCGAAAGTCTTGCGAAAGACGAACAAAATAAGGTTTTTGTGCCCCGCCCTTGCGCTGGCCTTTACAATCCTTTCGCTTTTGGCGATGCTTGGACTTAAAAAGGAAATGCAAGAGAAAACGCGCGAAAAGTTTTTTTGCGAGAAAATCGTTTTTCCCTGCGGCGCTGACTTAAAGCTTGTGGAAAGCAAGGCAAAAGCGCTTTCTTGCAGGATAAAGGAGGCGCAAGGGGTAAAAAACGTTTTTTCCCAGGGCGGCGTTGAAAGGACAGACCTTAACTTTTTGGCAAACGCGGAAAACAAAAAAGAGAGCGTTTTTTTATTCATAGAGGCGGACGACATGGAAAAATGCAAAAAGCTTGTGAAAAAAATCCTTGACAATTCAGGCTTTTCGTATTCAGAGATTGAGAGGCGGGACTTGATATCGGAACGGCTAGAAATCTCAAACAATTTTTTGTTTTCCGCCGAAGACGATGACGTTGACAGGTTTTGGGCCGGCTGCGAAAAGGCTTTTAACGGCGGCTTTAGCCCCAATGAGATTTCAATGCAAAAAATTTTTAAGGCGGACAAAAAGCAAATGGAAAGGCTTAAGCTTTCGCCTTACGAGCTTTCGCAAATTTTAAGGCGGGCGCTAAATGGCGCGGCGGCCTCGTCGTATTGCGAAAACGGACTTGAAATTCCAATGACTGTCAAATTTAAGAAAAACGAGTATTCGGCGCAAGAGAAGCTTGGCTCGATGAACGCGCTTTTAGGCTCTTCCCCTGTCGCTCTTTCGTCGCTTGGCGAATGGTCGGAAAAAGCGGAAGAGGCCGCGCTTTTTAGGTTGAACGGAAAGGATTCGAAAGTCATTGACAAAAAAAACGCGGCCGCCGCGCCTTTTGAGATTGCAAAGCGCCTTGTCTCTTTAAAAAGCCAGGGGCTAAAGTCTTTGTTCCTGAACGGCGCTTTTCTTTTGGCGCTGGTTCTTGCGCTATTGTATTGCATTCTTGGCGCCCAAACGGAATCGTTAACGCTGCCCCTTTATTATTTGACTGCCGTTCCGCCGAGTTTTTTTGGAGCCGCGGCCGCTCTCTTGATTTTTGGCTCGTCGCTAAACATAAATTCAATAATAGCCTTGACGATTCTGTTCGGAAGCTCAGTTAACAATTCGATAGTCTTGCATGAAAGCGGCGGAAAAAAAACGTCAACGGTTTTCATAACAAGCGCCACCTCCATCGCCTCTCTCTTGCCATTCGCCTTTGATCCGCTTCAAACGAATCCCCAGAGTTCATTGTCTCTTGCGGTGGCGGGAGGCTTGGCAATGTCAGCCGCGGCCGTGTTGATTATGACGCCGAACATGCTTTATTGGAGCGGCAAATGATTTTTAAAAGCAAAAAAAAAGCCGCCTTCGTTCTTTTTGCCATGACGCTTTTGTCCTTGTATTCCATAAAGAATATCCGCTTGTCAAGGGCGGCTCCAAGCGCTAAAGAATATTATACGGTTGAATTTGAATGGTTCGGCATGGACGCGCAAAGAATGGAAAAAGAAGTCGCGATTCCCTTTGAGGAAAAGGCGGCGAAGCTTCCCCGCTTGCTTGCGGCGTCGTCCGTTTGCGAAAGGTCCAACTGCGTGACAAGCCTAGTGTTTGAAAAAGGAAAGCGGCCTGCCCTAAGCCTTGTGTCTGACGCCGCTGACGAAATAAAAAGAAGCCTTCCCAATGACGTCCAAAATCCTAGAATTTACGCGGCGGCCCAAGACTCAAAATTCGTTTTTTGCGCGGCCTTTGACAAAGGAGCTTTTTCGTACGAAGAAATAAAAAGCCGCCTCTTGCAAGAGCTAAAGGGAATCAACGGCGTGAGCCAGGCTCGGCTTTCAGGCGGCGAAGGCCGCGAGATTCACATTGCCTTTGACGATAAAGCTCTTGACAAGAGAGGCGTTCTGCCCTGGGACTTGGCTAAAACGCTTCGGGAAAGCCAGGCTGGCTTTTTGGACGGAAATAATGTTCACTACGAAGAAAAAATTGAAAGCCTAGAGGCCATGGAAAAGGCGCTAGGGCCGCTTAAATTGGGCCTGGCATCGGAAGGTCTTCAAAGAAAAGAAAGCGTTGTCCGCGTAAATGGCAAGGAGAGCCTTGTCCTTAGCCTAAAAAGCTCCGACGAAAGCAAGAACATGGCCATATCAAAAAAAGCCCGTAAAATCATTAAGGAAAGGCTTGGCGGAAAAAGCGGCTGGACGATTGTTTACGACAACGGCTTGGAGCAGGAAAAATCGCTAAAAAGGATAGCCGCCGCTTTTTTTGAAACTTTGGGGGCGCTGACGTTTGCCGTCTGGCTTTTCTTTAGGTCAAAAAGGGCCACTTCTTTAGCCCTAGCCTTTTGCGCCGCGGACAGCCTTTTTACGGCGGCGGTCTTTTCGGCTTTGAACATTCCCTTGGACTCGGCCACAATAAGCGGCCTGACGATTTCTTTGGGCCTTATGTGCGACGCGGCCCTTTACGTCCTTGACGACTGCCAAACCTCGCCCAAAGCCTTGATTGCCTGCGCCCTTACTACGGCGGCCTCCATTTTGCCGCTGGCCGCGTTGGAAACGCTTGTTCCAGGCGTAAAATCCATGTCAATCGCTTGCGCTGTCTCAATAGGCCTTTCGTGCGTCTTGGCCCTTGTCTTCCTTCCCGCGTTCACAAACACATCAAAAAGAAGGAACGCGGCTAGAAACCCTCTTAACTTGTATGATTTTTCAGACAGCAAGCTTAGAAAGTTTCTCAACTTGTCTAAAATTTTATACTTTTTGCCCTTTGTTTTATTCGTTTTGCTTCCAAAAAACCTTCAGCCAATGGATTTGGACGGCGCGATTTACGCCCAAGCGGAATTTAACCCGGAAAAGCGCATGGATCTTGTCGACAAGGAGATTGGCGGCCTGGTAAAAAAATTGACTGAGCAAAAGGGCGTAAAGCATGTTAAAAGCGAGGCTAAGAGAGGCCGGGCGGAAATCCAAATCATCCTTAAAAGCCATTCAGACAAAAAAAGAGTCTTGGCGTTTTTGCAAGGCGAAAAAAGCGTCGGCTCAGGCTTTCTCTACGCTCCCCTAGTTCCGTCAAAAAGAAATTTGGCGCAAAAAATGCAAATCGCGGTTTTGGGGGAAGATTCCGGGCTTTGCAAAAAAATCGCAAAAGAGGCCGCTCGGGTCTTGCAGGAACAGAATGGCGCGCTTTTTCAAGTCATCCTTAACTTCAAGGAAGACGAAGACGTTTTTGTCGCAAGGCCTAAAAAAGACCTTTTAAGGAAGCGCTCAACAAGCGCGAGCGACGCCTCTTATTTTTTGCGCTGGAACCTCTTTGGCCCTGTCGCGCTAAAGGTTTGGGCGCTTGGCCTGCAAACGGACGCTCGTCTTGGAAACGGACGGCTCGCCTTTGAAAATGGCGCGTCGATAGAGGACGTGAAGAAACTTTGCCTCAAAGAGGCTCCCCTTTACAGCCTCTTTGACTTTTCTAAGGAAAAAAGGCCCGAAAGAATTTTCAGAAAGGATTCAAAGCGGGCGGCCTTTTTTACCGTGGAAACGCGGACCGGGAATTCTGGAAAAGCATTTAAAAGCGTAAAAGCCGCGCTAAAAAAAATCGAATTGCCTGACGGATATTATTTTTCATGGCCAAAGGAATACGAGTCAATGCCAGAAAGCTACGCCAAAATTTTCGCGGCGTTTTTGGTGGGCGCGGCGGCGATATTCTTTCTTGTGGCCGCCCAAAGCGAAAGGATTTTTGAAGCCCTTTTGGTGTTGGCTAATGTTCCGATTTCCCTTTCTTTGCCCCTGTTATTGCGCTGCGTTTCGCTTTCGCCATTGACGCTGGGCGACGCGGTCGGCATGGCTTTTATATCAGGCCTTAGCGTGAACAACGCCTTGTACATATTGGCGGAGCGAAAGGCAGGTGAAAAACGCGGCGCCTTTCTTGCGGCAAGGAGGCTTTCAAAAAGCGTCTTGTCTTCGTGCGCGACTACGCTTGTGGCCAGCGTTCCGGTAATGCTTTCGGGCCTTTCGTTCGCGGCGGACGCGGCCTTCTTTATGTTTTTTGGGAGCGCGGCCTCGGTCTTTTCGGGCTTGACATGCTTTCCGTACGCGCTTGAAAAAGCGGAAAAAAAAGGGCCGTCCAAAAATGGACAGCCCGATAAAAGCGTTGGCTAAAAAAGCTTATTGAAGCTCGCCGCTTTTGTTCTTGGGAATGATAAGGTTGAGCAAGATTCCCACGACCGTGGCCAAAGCGACGCCGCCAAGCGAGAACTTGAAGCTTTTTACCATAAATGTCAAGGCGCCGCCGCCGATTCCGATTACCATGATGACAGAAGAAATCGTAAGGTTCCTCTTTTCCTGGTAGTCAACGCCGGCGTCGACCAAAGTTCTAAGGCCGCTGGAAGCGATGAGGCCGTAAAGGAGCGTGCAGATTCCGCCCAAAACCGGAGTCGGAATCGTTTGGATTACCGCGCCGAATTTTTGGCAGAACGAAAGGATTACCGCGATTACGGCGGCTCCTCCGATTACCCAAACCGAGTAAACTTTTGTGATTGCCATGACGCCGATGTTTTCGCCGTATGTTGTGTTCGGCGGGCCTCCCCAAAGGGCAGCCCAAGCGGTCGCCACGCCGTCTCCAAGCAAGGTGCGGTGTAGTCCCGGGTCCTTGTAAAAGTCAGTTCCGACAACCTTGCTTGTCGTGAGCGTGTCGCCCATGTGCTCGCAAATTGTGGAGATTGAAACGATGACGAATGTCAAGATTGGAACAAGGCCAAACTGAGGCGCCTGCCAAAAGTAGTTTCCCGCTTCGTTGATTTTAAGGAACGGAAGCGCGAACCACTTGGCTTCCTGGACTGCGGAAAAATCAATCAAATGGTAGGCCGGGAAAAAGCAGCCCATGATCAAGGTGAAAAGATAGCCGCCGACAAGGCCAATCAGAATTGAAAGCGTGTTGAAAAAGCCCTTTAGGAAAATCGTCGCGAAAACCGCGATGGCAAGCGTCACGGCGGCGATGCTTAGGGCGACCAAAGAATATTCGTTGTTCAAGTAAAAGGCTTCGTTTACAGCCGTCGGGGCAAGCGACATTCCGATTACGATGATTACCGAGCCGATGACCACAGGCGGAAGCGCCGCGTCAATCCATTTCTTTCCGGCAAAGCGGATGATAAGGGCGACAATCGCGTAGAAAATTCCCGCGAAAATCGCTCCGCCCATCGCGTACGGAACTCCGTACTCCTTTCCGACGGCGATCAAGGCCGGAATAAAAGCGAACGACGAGCCTAAAAAAGCCGGAACCTTGGCTCCTGTAATCAAAATGTACAAGAGCGTTCCCGTTCCGGCCGTAAACAAGGCTGTTGAAGTGCTCAAGCCCGTCAAAATCGGAACCAAGATTGTGGCTCCGAACATCGCGAACACATGCTGGAAGCTTAGCGGAATCCATTTTGCCAAAGGCGGCTTGTCGCCAGGCATAAGGACGCTGGAATTGCTTTCTGCCATAATAACTCCTTTTTGATTGAATTGACGAATTATAGCGCAAAAAAGCGAAATATGCTAGTATTATCAACATGAGTTCCGCAAAAAAAAGACAGTTGACAAACGCCGCGGCTTTTTTGCCGCTTTTTTTGGCGATAAGCTTCGCGGCCTTTTTGCTTTGCCGCGCGGCGATGATAGACAAGGCCGTCCAAAGCGCGCGCCTTTTGCCGGCGGACCAAAAGGCAAAGGCCGAAGCCGCTTTGGACAAGATGTTCCCGGAGCGGAAAGCGCTTTTGCGCGCCCTTCCCTACGCAGCGCCAGCCGCAAGCTTTACGCTGTCGGCCGAAGCCGCGATTATCGTTGACGCAAAGACAGGCTTTGTCCTTTACGAAAAAAACGCCGACGAGGTAATTCCGCCCGCGTCTATGACTAAACTTTTTTTGATGCGCTCGGTCTTGGAAAAAGTGAAATGCGGCGAGGCTTCGCTTGGACAAACGATTCCCCTTAGGCCAGAGTCTTGGGCTTCCAACGCCCCTCCGCAAAGCTCCCTTATGTTTTTGGGAAAGGGACAAATCGTCACGCTGGAGGAACTTTTATGCGGCCTTAGCGTGGCTAGCGGAAACGACGCGGCGATGGCGCTTGCGCTAAGTCTGTTTGGCTCGATGGACAATTTCATTAAGGAAGCAAACGAGCTTTCGCGCTCGCTTGGGCTAAAGAAAACTGTCATCGTCGAGTCTTCGGGCTATTCCGAAAACAATTTGACCACGCCGCGCGAAATGGCGGCCTTTTGCCGTTCCTACATATACGAATATCCCGACGCGCTAAAAAAATTCCACTCGATAAAAAATTTTGTTTATCCAAAGGAACAAAACCTTCCGCCGGAACAAAAGGGCCGGACGCGGCAAGACTTTTCAAAAGGAATCCCCGAGGAAATTTGGACGCCAATTGACTTTGAGAACACAAACAAGCTTTTGGGCGTTTTGCCGGGCTGCGACGGAATCAAGACCGGCCACATAATTGAAAGCGGCTACAACCTGGCGCTTACGACAAGGCGCGGAGAGGAGCGTTGGATTTCGGTTACGATGAAGGGTCCTGGAAGCAACATGCGCGAAGGCGACATGGGCCGCTGCCGTGACGGGACGGCCTTGCACGAATGGGCCTACAAAAATTTCAGGAGCTTTGACGCGGCAGCCTTTGGCCAAACGGAATTCATCGTTCCCCTATACGGCTCCGAAAGGACCTTTGTCCGCCTAGCCCTAAAAGAAAAGGCCGCGCTGCCCGTGCCGGCAAGCGCCGCGCCGACCGTCCGCGTCGTCTCGCCAAAATTTTTGTTCGGTAAAATTGACTTTGGCCAGGAATACGGTTCGCTTGAAATTTTGGACGGAGGCCGGCTGTTAGGGAAATTCGCTTTGGTGGCTGTGGAAGATAGCCGCGCGGCAAACCAATTTGTCCAGCGCTCGGACGAAATCATCTTGCGCGCAAAAGGATGGCGCTAAAGCGAAAAGCGAAAGGCTTTGTTGGAAAACAAGTCGGGAAACTCAAGCGACACGGCGTAAAAGCGCATCGGCCCTTCAAAGGCGCCGTTTAGCGCGCGGCGATAGTTCGCGTTGTAAAGCGCGTCGCCCTTTACAGGAAGGCCAAGCCATGCCAAGTGCGCTCGAACCTGGTGCCTGTAGCCTTGCGTGATTTGGCATTCGACAAGGGCGCCGCCTTCCAAAGAGGAAGCGCTTAGAATCCGCGTTGAATAAAGGCGGCCGCTGGAAACTTTTTTTAGCGCGGCGCGGCCGCTTAACCCGGAATCATTTGCAAGCCCAGAAAGCGCGGCTCCAGAATCGCTTGCAAGCCCAAGAAGCGCGGCCGGCGACGAAACAGGCCGCGTCTCTTTTTTCCCTTTTCCAAAAGGCCTAAAAAGCGATGCTATTTTTAAGCCGCGCAAGCTAGGCAAATCATTCAACAAAGCGGGATTTACGGGAGCTTTGGGAAAGCCTCCAAGGGCGGCGGCGTTCTGGCCGTCAATGTCGCATTCGGCGCGGTAGCCCTTTGCAAAAAGGCCATTTTCTTGGGCGGCCCAAATATGATCGTAAAAATCCTGGCTTGTCGAAATCAAGAGCAAGCCGCTTGTGGCCGTGTCAATCCTATGCAAGAGGCCGCCCTCCACCGTTTTTTTTCCCCTTACATTCAGCGCTTGCGGAAAGAGGCGGCCGCATTCTGTAAGGGCCGAAGGCTCTCCTTGGACAAGCGGCGCGCTGGGAAGCCCCGCCGGCTTTTCAAGGACTACAAAAGGCTCGGCCGCGCTTGGCTCGTGGATTATTTTTATCGCGCCGCTATTTTGGCCATTCAAAAAGTCCAAGCCGCTCATTCGCCGCCGCCTTCTTCGCCGCGCGACAGATTTTTTTCCGCCGCCTTGATTCCGTCCGAGGCATAGGCGCGCGGCCATTCTTTTTTTAGCGCCTTTATGACACGCTTAAAGCGCTCGGGAACGGCGGCCTTGAAAACTGAATAATGTTTTTGGCCGGGAAGCCGTATCCTTAAAAGGCGCGAGTGCAGCATGAGATTTTCGTTTGGAAAATAATTGTCCTTTTTGGAATAAACCGCGTCGCCTAAAATCGGGCAGCCCAAGAATTTCATGTGGACGCGGATTTGATGGGTTCTTCCGGTAAGAAGGCGGACGCGGACAAGAGAATAGTTTGAGTAGACCGAAACGACATGGTATAAAGTGACCGCTCGCTTTCCGGCGCAGGGGCCGGAGTCCAAAGCGACAGCCTTGAATCTTTTTCTGTCCGCGCTGTCGCGCGTCAAGTAACTGTCAACGACGCCGTCTTTTTTTGGAGGACAGCCGCGGACAATCAAAATGTATTCCTTTGTAAGGGAGCGCGTTTGGAACTGCGTTTGAAGCCATTCCTCGCTGTCGCGGTTTTTGGCCGTGATTATGATTCCGCTTGTGTCCTTGTCCAAGCGGTGGACAATGCCAGGCCTGCGCCGAGCCAATATTTCTGAGGCGTCTCCTTCCTTTATTTGCGAAAGCGCCTCCCTTCCCCAGTGGCGCAAGAGAGCGTTGACCAAAGTGCCAGACCAGTTTCCAGCCGCGGGGTGCGTCACCATTCCCTGCTCCTTGTTCACTACGGTCACGTCGTCGTTTTCAAAAATGATTTTCAGCGGAATGTCTTCCGGCTCGATATTGTCGGGAATGTTGTCTTCCCATTGAATGTCGATTTGGTCGCCGGAGCGCACTTTGCTTGAAAGCTTGGCCTTTTGGGAATTGATTAAAATTTCGTGGACGCCGCTCTTTAGCTTGGAACGGTTGAAGGCGTTTGGCAAGGACGCGATGTACTTGTCAAGGCGCTCCGTTCCCTCAAAAGAGTCCGGAACCTTGGCGCTAAAAAACGGCACTTTCCAAATCCCCAAAAATGTATTCCCGCTTGCTTCCGTCAAAGATAAAAAGCCTGTCTTGCCCGGAATCAAGCGGCGTAATAGTAATGTTCTTAAGCTGTTCTGCGTTCCGCTTTTTCTTCGCGTTCTCGCGCTTGACAATGTTCACGATTAAGTCCGTTATTCCGATTCCCACGCTAACGCCGGCGGAAACAAGCAAAATGTTCCTTATCTCCTTGTATGAATAACCGTCGCCGCTTGAAGAGAATGGGTTCCTAAAATACGAACTGTCCCAATTGTGAATGGCGAACATTCCCATTGAGTAAGAAAGCGAAACCAAAAGCGTCGTGAAAGGCCAAGAGCCCAAGGTGATTATCTCGCCGCGCCTGACGTCCTTTACCCATTGCGGAATCACCTTTGTGTTGTAAGGCTCCGCGTCCGAAATCGTCAAATCGTCCGCGAATGAGGAGAAGTTCAATGCAAGCAAAAAGGCCAAAAAGGCCGCCCAAAACTTTTTCAAATCCTTCTATACCTTTTTAGCCTGGGAATAATCGCGCGCGCCGAAAATGGCCGTTCCGATTCGAACCATCGTTGAGCCTTCCTCCACCGCGATTTGCCAGTCGCCCGACATTCCCATCGAAAGCTCTGACAAGTCCATGCCGGGGAATGCGGCCGCGCATTCGTCGCGCAGGGCCCTTAGTTTTTTGAAAGAGGCTCGAACCAATTCCTTGTCGTCGGTAAACGGCGCCATCGTCATAAAGCCTTTGGGCTCTATGTGGGGATAGGCGCCGGCCGCCATTCGATTTAGGGCCTCGACGATTTGGCCCTTGTCCTCAAAGCCGGACTTTGACTCCTCTCCGGTATGGAACTCAAAGAGGACTTGGATTTTCTTGTCTATCTTGGCAGCCTGCTTTTCTATTTCGTCCAGCAATTCAAGGCGGTCAACAGAGTCAATCGCGTCGGCGATTCGGACGGCCTCCTTGACCTTGTTGCGCTGAAGCTGGCCGATTATTCTAAGGCTTGCGTTTGGAAATGATTTTTTCACCTCGTCAAATTTGGCGGCCGCCTCTTGCACACGGTTTTCGCCAAAGACTGTTTGTCCGGCTTGAATCGCCTGCGCGACTTCGTCGGCGCTATGGAACTTGCTGACGGCTACAAGGCGGACGGCTTTGGGAAGCTTGCTTTTTATGTTTGTTAAATTTTCTTTTATTGACATGATTGCATTATAAAAAAATTGATTGCGTCTGACAAGCGCAAAATTTGGCTTACGCTTAAAGCTTCGGCCCTGGCATTGGCGTCAATGCCGGCTTTTTCCAAAACTTTGTCGGCGTCCAAAGCGCCGCCATGATTATAGGAGGATAAAAATTTCGTCAAATTGTTCTTTACGGTTTTTCGCCTGCTTGCAAAAAGCGCCCTTTGCATTTTGACAAAAAGCTTTTGGTCTTGGCAGGAGGGAAAATCCGCCTTCTTGCTGAATAAAACCGCGCGCGACTCAACGTTTGGACGCGGCCAAAAATTCGCGCGGCCAAGGTCGCAAATCGCCTTAACGTCGTAGGCCCACTGGCAAAGGACAGAAAAGCTTGAGTAGTCTTCGCTTGACTCCTTGGCCGCCATTCTTTGCGCGACTTCCTTTTGGACCGTAAAGGCGCACTTTTCAAAGCGAACGCCCGCCTCTATCGTGTCGGCAATCAAGGCGGCGGCGATGTTGTAAGGAAGGTTTCCAAAAAAATATTTTGGGACGCCGGCCGCTTCTTGGCAAGCCGCATCTTGTCGGGCTTTTTCCAGGCGGGGCCGCCAGGTTTTTAAGACGTCTCCTTGAACGAGCTCTAAAGCTCCGGCCTTGATTTCTTCCGCGTAAAATTCCTGCAAGGCGGCGGCAAAGCCCCTGTCAATCTCAAAAACGGTCACTTTCGCGCCTAGGTCCAGCAGCTCTTTTGTCATAGCGCCAAGGCCGGGCCCTACTTCCCAAACGCTTTCGCCCTTTTGAATTCCCAAAGCCGCCGCGATCCTCTTTCGGGCGTCTTGGTTAATCAAAAAATTTTGCCCAAACTTTTTTTGCATGGCCATTCCTTTTTCTTCAAGGAAGGCGCTTAGGGAGGCGGGCGAATTGTAGTCAGGAATAATGTTCATTTATTATATTATACCGCGCCTTAAATCTTTAAGCAAGGAATCCTTGCAAAAAAGAGAACCGCGCCCTTTATCGCCGCGTAAAAGGCTTTTAGAAGGCCGCCGCAAAAAGGAGCGAAGGACGGAAAAAGCAAGGACAAGATTATTGCCGCCAAGCCCGCGTAAACAAAAAGCAAAACAAGGGGCGCGACAATGGCGCTTGAAACAATCGCTCCGGGCGCGACAGAGCCAAAAAAACGCGCGCAAATCGGAAAAGTCATCGCTTGCGCGCCTACCGACTGGCCCAAGGGCTTTCCCGCGCCCGACGGAAGCGCGGCGAGCAAGGGCTTTGACGCAAATTCATTGAAAGCTAAAATTCCTGCAAGCGCCCCGTAGGAAAGCATGAATGAAAGCTCAAGCATTTCCTCCGGAAAAATGGAAACGTGAACGATGAATGCAAGGGCCAAAAGGTTTAGGGCGCTTTTTATGGGAATCCTTAAAAGGCCGAATGAAATCGCCGCCGCCGAGCACAAGAGCGCCCTGAACAAGGACGGAGACCTTCCGGCAAACCAAACAAACGCCAGCGCCGCGAAAAGCTCAAAAAAAGGAGCGGTTTTTTTTCCAAAAGACTTTTTGCCAATCGCGAAGGCTAGCGAGCCGAACAGGGACAAGTGCATTCCGCTTAAGGCAAGAATGTGGCTAAGGCCGGCCAGCCTAAAAGCGGCGGCGCTCTCCTCCTCCAAATAAGCCCTTGAGCCTGTAAGCAGGGCCAGCAAAAGTCCGCCCGCCCCTCCCCACGCGTACATAAGGCGCGTGAAATGAAGGCGGCAAAGGGCCCTGAATTTTTGGACGCTTCCCCAAAAAGAGCATTCGTAGCCGCAAGAAACGATTGAACGGACATTGAAAAAAACGCCGCTTGAGCCTTCCTCAACCTCAAAAACAACGCGCCCTCCCTTGTCAAGCAAAAAGTCAACCTTTTGCCCGCGCCAAGCCGAATAAAGCTTTCCAGGCTGGTAAATTTCGCATAGCTCAAGCGGAAGGAAGAAGACCGCCTCGCCGGACGCTGACGAAGCGAAGCCCCTCTTGCCGCTCGCGCTTAAAACAGAGGCTTTTGCCATGTAGGACTTTTTCTTTGTCCCAACCTTTACGGGAGCGGACAAAAGGCGGCATTCCACAAGGCGCGCTTCATGGCTGTCAAATAAAAAAAACGCGCCCTTTTGTTCTCTTGCCGGAAGGACAAAATACAAAAGAGCGGCGATAGCCAAAGCTGGAAAAACGAGAAAATTGTTTTTAAAGGCGTCTACCATTTTAGTCTCGTAAGCGCGTTACGAGCCGCGGCGGCAACCTCCTCTGGATAATCTTTTACATACGTTACATAAAGCAATGAGTCAAACGAGGACTTGTCGCCTAGCTCGGCTAGCGCGTTGATGATGGCAAGAACCACTGTCTTGTCGGGGGAATTGCCCGCTTCCTGCGCCTTGTTCATTTGGTCCAAATACTCAGTGAACGGAAGAACCGCCGCGCGCGAGGCCAAGGCTTCCACGCAAGAGATTGCCTGGGTCCACTGCTGGCTGTTCAAATACTTTCCATTGTAAGCGGTCTTAGCGACGGTGAAATACTTTTTCGCCAAGTCGCCGGCGCGGGTCCACTTGTTGTCCGCCAACACTTGGAGCAGTTCCAATTGGAAAAGAGCCAAGTCTTGGGAATTCGAAGAAGCCCCCTCTATTATCATAGACCTGTTTAACGATTTTTCAGCAATTTCAGCCCTTAAAGCGGCGGAAATTTCGCTGTTTTTTACAAAAATTTTAGTTAGTTGTTTTAATTCAACTAACTCAGCCTTGTCAATCGCGTCAAATATTTCGTTTAGCGACTTGTCGGAAATTTTGGCCAACGCGGACGAAACGTCGGCGTCAAGCTCAGACCAAACTGGCTGGCGCAATATCGAGTACAAAATGTTGAAGGACGATCCGTTTCCGACCACTCCAAGCGTGGAAATGGACTTTTTTACCGTTTCGTCCGCCGAGCCGCCCGCCGCGAGCTTTTGCGACAAGTAGCCGTTTACAAAGGCGGTCCAATCGGAGTCTTCCCTTTGGGCGTAAATCGCGGCGATTTTTTCCAAAACGCTAACGCGGACGTTTACGTCGTCCACGCCGTAAAAAACGTCGGAAAAGTCCTGCAATACCGCTTGTGGATTTTTTTTGCTTTCCTCAACCGGATACGAAAGGATTCCCGCCACGGCTAGGCCTGCCAAATCGCGGTCGCCCTTTAAAAGCAAAGCGTTCTCGACGACAAAGTCAACGGCCTTTTTGGCAAGCGCGCTGTCGCCGGAACTTTTTACGGCCGCAATCTTGTCGTTTATGTTTCCCTTGGCGAATTTAATTTCCTCTTTTGCGGGAGAAGAGCTTTGCGCGTAAGAAAAAAGGGCCGCAAGCGCCAAGGCGCAAAAAGCGAGCGTTTTCTTTGTGCATTCAGTCATTTTTCCGATCCTCCATCAAGAAATTCGGGGTCTATCGCAGTAGGTATCTCTATACTATAACTCTTTTCAAGGCTTTCGGTAACAGGCTTTATCTCGTCGCTTCCGCTTTCATTTTCCGAGCCGCCGGGCGCGGGATTGGCCTCCGCCTCCTTTTTGTCGTCCGCCTTTTGCTCGTCCTCAAGCTGGGCCAAAGCGACCTCGGCGTTCTTTTGTTCCTCAGGCAGCACCTTGTAGACAAATGACAAAATCGCGTTTCGCATCGCCGGCTCTATGTGAAGGCATTCCAAGTGCAGGCGGCTTTGGTTTGAGGAAGCGTTGTATTCAACCGAGCGGACAAGACAATACATAAGGATGAGCATGTCGTCAATCTCAAACTGCAGCTTTACCTGAATGTTGTTGACGCCCTTTCCGCCAACGCGAATCAAGGCGCCGTCGGAGCTTATGTCTTCCAAAAAGCACTTAAAGCCGGGCGCGGTCTCAACTTGCGAAAATTCCGTTACGGCTTCCTTTATGATGTAAAGCTGGGCGGGAATGTGGCATTCAGTGCGAATCGACTTTCGCTTTTGCGCGCGAAAGAGGTTGTTGGAATGCGCCACGTAAAGAACGTTTTGTCCCAAAAAAATTCCCGCGGCCAAAACCTTTGTGTCAAAGACATAGCCCGCGTCGCCCTTGCGCCAAAGGTAGACGCTGATTTGCTTGTCCTTCCAATCCTCCGGCGGAATTTTTATTCTTCCGTCCTGAATTGGAATCGTGATAATCAAGTCGCGCGAATTGTTCAAAATGCGCGAGGCGAAAACTCCGCTTCCCTTTAATATAAGGCGGAGCTTTTGTCCGTTTGAAAGCGCGCGGCTGGATTCCAAGCCCCTCTTGTTTTCGGAGGCCAGCTCAATCTTTGTCCTAAACTTGTAAAGTTTGGCCAAAAAATTTTGCGTCTCCAGCTGGTTTTCGGTTCCATCGCGCTTGGAGCTTTCTATAAGGTTTGAGATGCAGCGGGACAGCGCGTTGGTCGATACAAAAAGGGTTTCCGGCTCCTCCAAGTCGACAATCTTGGCCAGCTTCCACAAAATCGAGATTTCGCCCAAAGTAAATTTTTGGTCAAGGCCAGCCGTAAAAAAATTAATCTTTGTCGAAAAGGTCTTTAAAAGCCAAATCGCCAAGAGCAAAACCAAAACGCCTAAAGCAACAATAATTACAGACACAAAAATCCTCTAACTTGTATAAATGCTAAAAACAAATTATATTACTTACATTATATGACAAATTTTAAATTTTTTCTACAGTTTTCTTTAATATTGTTGATTTTTGTTTTTCCGCCCATTTTTGTCAACCATTCAAGCGATTTGGAGATTGACTTCTCAAAATTCAACTTTTTCATAATTCCAAGCCTTCTTTTGGCCCTTTTTTTGTATTTACAGGAACGTTTGCAGAAAAAAAACAATCCGCAAAGGCAAAGCGATGTCAAAAGAGCGCGCTTTTGGACGCTGGCGGATTTTAGCGGAACTTTCTTTTTAACCTTTGGAAGCCTTGCCATTTGCGCCTCGCTCTTTGAGCTTGCCGCCATCGCGCTAAAGGCCCAGCCATCAGGGAGCGTGATTCTCCCGTCCACATTTCTTGAATTCCTTATTTGCTCTTTTACCCTTTGCGCAAGCGCCTTTTACGAAGAATGCCTTTACCGCCTTTATTTGCCAAAAGCGTTTGGAATAATCGCGCGGGCAAAAAAAAATGCCGCGCTTTTTTGGCTGGCGGAGGCGGCCGCGGTTTTATTGTTCGCGTTCGCGCACAGGTACCAAGGAACGCTGGCGCTTTTTAACGCTATGGCCGCGGGAATCGTTTTAAGGCTTTCTTACGCCAAGTCAAAAAGCGTTTGGCCGCCCTTCATCGCGCATTTGGCCTATAACGCGGCCGCCCTTTTTTTGCTGGGAAAATGATTTTGGCAAAAGCGAACTATTCCTGTTCCATGACGCGCTCAAAAGTCCAGGCGCTGACGTTAAAGACGGCGTTTATTTTTTTTAGAGCCTCCTTCTCTTCGCCGGGGCGCTGGGCGCTGGGCTGGGCTTTAAAACGATAGTAATAGTCGCCGTCTGTCTTGGGCAAAAAGAAGGCGCGGTAAATGTTTCCGTCGCCTGGGTCATAGTCTTTTTCAAGCGCTCCAGTCCAATTAATGCCGTCCGCTAAAAGCGGCTGCTTTCCCATCGTCGCAAGCTTTCCGCGCCGGTATTTTTTGTCAGTCCCGACAATTTCCTTGGGGAAGATTTCCGCGCTCGCCCAAAGATTTTCGCTTGCGCTTAAGTAAGGCGCCAAGGCTTCTGAGTCAATCGAAAAAATTTTGTTCCGCTTGGGAACAAAAAAATAAAGGCGGCGCTGGGAATCAACGCTTCCAAAATGCAGAGTCAAGACGTCCTTGCCCATTTCATCGTAAAGGCCCAGGAAAAAGGCTCCGCCTTCATCCAAGCCGTAAGCCTTTAAATTTAATGTGTTCGAGACTTCGTAAACTGTCGAAAGCCTTTTTAAGACTGACAAAAAGCTTTCAACCAAAGCCGAATCGATTGCAAAGAAAAGGTCTTTGCCGTCCGCGACATTTTTTTGCCCCAGCCAAAAAGAACCGGTTTTTTGAAGGTCAAGCTTTCCTTGCTCAAGATTTCCAAGAACGATTTTTTGAACCTTATGCTTGGGATTTAAAAGAGCGGTAGCAAAAGACTTTTCGCTTCTTGGAGCGGAAAGAAAATAAAGCGCCGCCAAAAGGGCCAATAAAATTTGAAGGCGGAATTTTTTTATTTGCGAAAAAACTTTTGCTTTCATTTAAAAACCTTTCTCCTGGAAAAAAAAGCCGCCATTAAAAACAAAAGAGCCAACGGAAGCGCGGCAAAGTTCAACAAAAGCGTAAGATTTTTCGCCGACTGCCATTCGCGGCTTTCGCTAATCTTCCACAAGGAAAAGTCCGCGGCTCCCTTGTTCTTTAGCGCGGCCATGTCGCTTTCGCCCGACAATTCCAAAAGGCTTGTCGTCAAATAGTTAAAGTTCCTAAAGTCGCCGGTCTCTCCGCCGCTAAGCGACAAAAGCAAATCGTTTGCGAACAAGTCTCCGCTGATTGCGATTGTCTTTTTGTCCAAAGTCCGGGCGGCAAGAACGCTTTCTTCTTTTTGAACCAATGGATCGGCGATTGCGGTCTTTGGAACGGTAAAGGGATTTGTGTCAAAGAGCAAACCGGGATTTTTCTTGTCGGGCAAAAAGCGCCAAGAGGCGGGGCTTGAAATCAAAAGAGGCTCGGCTTTCGCCTTGTCCAACGAAAGGGGGCTGGCCCAAAAAACGTTTGCGCCGTATGGAGCGCCTTCTTGCGGCAAAAGGTTGATCCATAGCGGATAGTTCACCGACTTGTTTTCGGCAGAGGCAGTTCCTCCCGCCTCGCCTTTTTTATCGGAAGAATAAAAATTGGCGCGGACGCAAGAAAGGTCGGCCGCCAAGGATTCGCTAAAAGAGATTCCCAACCTTTCCAAAAGCGGCAACAGATAATCAAGCTTGTTCTTTTTTAAAGACCAGTCTCCGTTTACATTGACTGTGTATGGGCTTGCCATCGCAAGAAGGCGGCCTCCGCCGTTCGCAAAGCTAAAAATCGCCGCCGCTTCTTCCTGGCTCAAATCATTCGTTCCAAAGAGCGCCAAAGGAATTGTTTTGTCCAATGCAGCAAAAGGCAAATCGCTTGCGTCTAGTTCAATTGTCTCAAAGCCTTCCAAATTAAGCCAGTCAACGGCGCTCTTGTAGTCTTTTTTTAGGCTCATGCCGTTGCCGCAAAGAAGATAGGCGCGGCGGCTTTTTTGTTTTATCAAGTAGTCCAAGCGCAAATTCAAGTCGTATTCAAGGCCGAATGTGGAGAAGGCGGCGGGAACGCAGAGGCTTTTGTCCATGTAGTCGATTAAAACGGCTGAGTACGCGTTGACATACTCGAGCGAGTCGCCGTCCTGCCTTTGCATTTGCAAGGGCTGAACGTCTAGGCCGTCCAAGATTTTTTTTGCGGCGGAGCTTTGCGCGTCAAGCTCTGAATACGAAAAGTTTTTGCAAGAATGGGAAAGAGAGCGCAAGAAGTCGCCCACATCCCTGACTTGAGGATAAAGCCTTATTAAATTTGAGGAACGCAAGTAAGTCACCCTAACCTTTTCCTGCGCCGCTTCCAAAAGACTTTTTGTCCGCTCGGACGGAGAGTAAATTTTTCCCGCGCTAAAGTCAAGGCGCGTGTAGATTCTTGACGAGTCCAGCGCCAAGAAAACAAAGACAAAAATCATCGTCCAAGATCGAAGCGCGTTTTTTTTGGAAAAATATTTTTTTCCCTTTTCGCGCTCTGAAACAAAGGCCGAAAAAGCCAAAAAGAAAAGCGCCGCCAGCGCGAAAAACGAAAAGTCCCGGCTGTCAAGGATTCCCTTTGAGGCGGAATCAAAGCGCCAGGCAAAGCTTATCGAGCGCAAGGCTTCAGAAAGAAAATCTCCAAGCTGAACGAAATTCAAGGCGGAATGGACAAGGTTCAAGGCCGAAAGCGCCAACACCGCGAATGAAAAATAAGCGGTCCGGCTTTTAAAAAGGCCCGACAAAAAAACGCAAAACGAAATGGCCGCCGCCGCGTAAAACAAAAGGCCAAAATATGAAACGGCTGTGGCTCCAAAATCAACGCTTCCAAAAAGCGAGACGCAAAGCGGAACGAAAAGCGTTGGAAGCAAAAAGGCGCTTGCCGCAATGAGGGCGGAAAAAAGGCGCGCGGCGGCTTTTTCAAATTCGCCAAATGGAAGCGTTTGGTCAAAGGCGCGGTCCTTTATGTTCATGCACAAAGCCGGCAAAATCACGGAAAGAACATAGGGCATCGTTAAAAAGAAGGGCGCCATTGAAGAGCTTCCAAAGCCCTGGACAAAAAAGCGGCTTCCAAAAAAGAAGGCGGCCGCGGAAAAAAGCTCGAACACAAGGGCTGCGATCCAATAAAATGGATTTATCGCGCATGAGAAAAGCTCTTTTTTCACCAAGCCCCAAAAGGCATTGACCGGACGGGAAACGGCCGCCGCGTTTACCGCCGTGGAAACAGTCGCGGGGCGGGAAACGGCCGCAAAGCCGGAATCGTTTGGCAGACTATAATCGTTTGAGCCGCTCGGCTCGTTTGACATGCCGAAATCGGACGCGGAACTTAAATCGCTGGAGCCGCGCGGGTCGGAGACAAAGAACAAGTAGGCGTCTTCCAAATTTTTGGAGCCGCTTTTCTTCATAAGCTCGGACGGGCTTCCGCTGGCCGCGACGCGGCCGTCTTTTATGATGTAAATTGTGTCGGAAAGAGACGCGGCCTCTTGGATTATGTGGGTGGAAAATATCACCGCGCGGCTCGTTTTTAGGCCTTGGACAAGCTTTCGCATTTCGCGAATCTGTTCCGGGTCAAGGCCTGTGGCCGGCTCGTCAAGGATTAAAATTTCTGGATCGCAGACGAGCGCCTGAGCGAAGTTCACGCGCTGCTTGTAGCCGTGGCTTAGCGAAGATATTTTTTGATTTAAGACAGAGTCCAGCTTGCAAAGGCGCGCGGCTTTTTGGGCGGCCAAAGCGCATGGGGCGGCCGCAGTTTTTGTTTTTCCATCATTTACCGCGGCGGACTTTAGCGCGGCGGCCATTTCCAAAAACTCGATGACAGTCCAATCGTCATAGAGCGCGGGAAATTCGCTCACAAAGCCAGTCATGGCCTTGACTTCTTCCGGACTTTCGGCCGCGTCAAAAATGGCGCCGTCGCTCCGTTCCGCAAGAACCTTGCCGCTTGTCGCGTAATGCTGGGCGCAAAAGGCCTTTAAGAGCGTGCTTTTTCCGGCGCCGTTAGGGCCAAGAAGGACGGTTATCTTTCCGCGCTCGGCGGACAGCGTGACATCGGCGCAGGCCGCCTTAGACTTTTTAGAATATGTTTTTGAAAAAGAAACGGCGCGAACCATAAAACGCTCCGCTAGTCCTCGTAGGGAATTTCAAAGCGCATTCGGTCGCGGCCTAAAATCGCTTGCGGAAAAATTTCGCGCGCCTCGCCTTCCAGGACAGAAAGCTCCTTGTCGGTGTAGCGCGGGCTGTAGTGAATCATAGCCATTTTCTTCACTTGCGCGTCGCGGGCGATTGTGGCGGCCTGCTTTGCGGTCATGTGCTTTTTTTCCTTGGCCTGGTCAAGGAGCGCGTTTTCGAACATTCCCTCGCAAAGAAGGAGGTCGCTTCCTTGGACTTCCTTGGCGATTGAGTCAAGGTAAAGGGTGTCGGTCACATAGCTGAACTTGCGGCCCTTGCGCGAAGGGCCAAGAACTTGCTCCGGCTTTACAATAGTTCCGTCGCTGGCCGTCACTTCGTGGCCGTTTTGCAATTTTGACCACAAGGCTCCGCAGGGAACCTTTAAGTCGGCGGCGGCTTTTGGATTGAACTGGCCCGGCCTGTCAAATTCCTCCAGCGTGTAGCCTACGCAAACCTTAGTGTGGTCAAGCGGAAAGGCCCTGACTTGAAAATCCTTTTCTTTGTGAACGACGCAAGGCGCCGTGATTTCCTTCACTACGACAGGATAGTTTATGTACATGTCCAAAACCTTTCGGCTGGTCTCGATGTACTCGGCGATTTTTGGCGGGCCGTAAATGTAAAGGGGCTCGCTGCGTTCAACCTGGGCGCTAAGCATCATGATTCCAGGAAGGCCGGTCACATGGTCGGCGTGCGTGTGGCTTACAAAAATCGCGTTGATTTTTTTCCACTTAAGGTTAAGGCGGCGAAGCGACACTTGGGTTCCCTCGCCTCCGTCAAACAAAAAGAGGTCTCCGTCGCGCCTCAAAAGCGCGCTAGTCAAGTGCCTGTACGGGAGCGGCATCATTCCGCCGCAGCCCAAAATAAAGCATTCCATGTTCATATTTTACCGTCCGCGAATTTTCTTCAATATTTTTTTATGCCAAAAAGCCCTGGCGCCTTCAGCAAGAACGCAAAGCTTGTAAATTTCTTTTAACGGAACGTCATAGCTTCCGGCTCGGTGAACGTTCCGCCCGCCAAAGCCGGTCTTAAAAAGATAAAGGCCGTGCATCGGGTGGCTTGGGTCGTCGGTCGGCGGCATTCCGTACATGTCGTAATAGCGGCTTCCGTAAGCCTTGGCGTCCTTCATCGCCGTCCACTGCAAGAGGAAGTTTGGCATTAAATTTCTTTTTTTGTTGGAGGAACAGCCGTAAAGGTAAACGCTTTCGGTCTTTGAAAAAAGCGTCATTATCGCGCCCAAGTTGTCGCCCTCGTGGCTCGCAACATAAAGGCTAACTTGAGGAACGTCGCCGCCTTTTTGCGCTTCTTGGGCCGAAAGCTCAAGCAAGTCCTTGTAATAAGCCTTTGCGTGCATGGCGATGCCGTCGCGGGCGCTGGTTTCCTTGTACAAATCGTAAAAAATGTCTACAAAATCAGACAAGTTAAGACTGTTTCCAGATATTTTTTGGATTTGAACGCCCTTCCTCTTTGCAAGGTTAACGTTGTATCTCCACTTGTTCTTCATTCCGGCTAAAATTTCTTCTTCTGTCCGCGTCAAGTCAACTTGCGTAGTGTCGGGCGGCTGGATGTCCACCGCGTTTTTTTCGCACAAAAAGCGGCCTTTTTTTGCGGCAAGTCGGGCGTCCGCGTTAAAGGAATCACGCTCGGCGGGCGTTGAAAATTCCACTTGCGGGTCAAAACGGACGCAAATCGTGTTGGCTGGCAAAAGAGCCTTTAGCGCGGCCGCCAATTGGTCAAGCGATGCGCAAAAAACTTTTGGGCTGAGCGCGGCCGCGAAACCAGACAAGCCGCCCTCTTTCGTGCCGGCGCTGTCGTTCGCTACGCCGCCCTCTTGGGCTTGCAAAGCCTTAAAGGCTTCCGCGTTGGGAAACATCGGAACGTAGGCCAGGCTAAAAAAGCCGCGCGCGAACGAGCGGACCATAATAGAAAAGTCAAAGCCGCCCGCCTCTTGGTCTTTCAAAGCGTTTTCTTTAGCCGCGCAGTCTTGGGCTTTCGAACGATTTTCTTCCGCGCCAAAAGACGCGCGGACGCGAATCAATTTCCAGCCGTGGCGCGACTTAAAGAGGCCCCAAAAGGGAGTTTGCAAAAAAGAGCCTTCGTTTCCGCTTGGGGAAAATTCCAGCTTTTTAACATTGGCGCCGGACAATTAGTGAATGTCTCCGTTAACCGTAAACTCTGTCGTTATGGGCTTTCCGTCAACGACAAGATTCACGCCGCCGATTTGAACGCTCTTGTTTACGGTCTTGATCTCGACCGCGCAGAAAGTGTCAATGTCGATGACGTCGGGCTTTTTAAAGGCCGGGTCGGCACCTTCCAAAATGACGGGGTCGCCGGGCTTGGCCCAAGGCGCGGTCAAAACTTCGACGCAATCCTTTCCGTCGGCGTCCTTGTAGTCGGCGGCGAGGAGCATTCCGTGGCTTTCGATTCCACGCATTTTTCGGGGAGCCAAGTTGGCCGCCAAAATTATGTTCTTTCCAATCAAGTCCTCGGGCTTGAGGTATTGGCGAAGGCCGGACTGGACTATGCGCTCGTTTCCGCTTCCGTCGTCCATGGTCTCGACATACAATTTGTCGCCCTCGGGGTTGTTGTCAACCTTAAGGATTTTTGCGACGCGAAGCTCGATGTTCTTGTTAAAGTGCACGGGCTGCTCGGCGGGCGGCAAGGGAGCCGGCTCCTCTTTGGCGGCCTTCTTGGCCTGTTCTTTCTTTTGTCCGCCTTCCTTTCTTTCCTTTTGGCTTCCTGAGAATTTTTCCCTAAAGGCTTCCATGGTCTTTTTGTCCATCGGAGTGAAGTAAACCTCTGTCGGGCCAAGAGAGTCCAAGCCTTCCATTTTGCCCAAGTCGTTCCAATCCAAGCCTTCAAGCGTTGGCTGGCCGACGCGGCTTTCCTTTATGGTCTTTCCAAAATAGCCCATGACTTTTTGAGTGTACTGGGGCATATATGAATGGGCCATGATCATCAAGTCTTTGATTACATAGCAAAGGTTGTGAATGAGTTTTTCGGCCTTGGCGGGATCTTCGTTGCGCGCCTTCCAGGGTTCCGCCGCTTGGAAAGCCTTGTTGCAAATGTCGGCGATCTCAAAAATTTGGCGGAAGGCGTCCTTAAGATTGGCCCATTCAAGGTTTTCGGTAATCTTGGCTTCCAAGTCCTTTACCTTGGCCCACAACTCTTCGTCGACAGGCGCGGCGGGAATCTTTCCCTCGTAGTACTTGTTTACGAACAAGAGCGTGCGGTTGACCAAGTTGCCCAAATTTCCGACAAGCTCGGAATTGATTTTTTCCTGGAAGTCCTTCCAAGTGAACTGGAAGTCCTGCTTTTCCGGCCTGTTGTAGAAAATGTAAAAGCGCCAAGCGTCGGCGGGAATTCCTGTCTCTATCGCGTCGCTTCCAAAGACACCGACTCCGCGGCTCTTTGAGAATTTTCCGTCCTCGTAATTCAAGTATTCAGTCGAGCTCATGTGGTAAAGCTTAGTCCAGTCGCGGCCGCTTCCCAAAAGCGTGCAAGGGAAAATCACCGTGTGGAAGGGAATGTTGTCCTTTCCGATAAACTGGAAGAGCTCAACGTCCTTGTCCTTGGGCTGCCACCAAGACTGCCAGTCAAACGACTCTTTTCCCGCCGCCTTAAGCTCGTTGGCAAGCTGCTGGGTAATAGAGATGTAGCCAATCGGAGCGTTGAACCAAACGTAGAAAACCTTGTTGTCGTAGCCTTCGCGGGGAACGGGAATGCCCCACTTTAAGTCGCGGGTGATTGCCCTTTCGTTTAGGCCGTCGCGAATCCATGCCTTTGTGATGTTGATCGCGTTGTCGCTCCACTTTCCTTCGACCGAAGCTTTTTCCATCCATTCGTTTAGCTTGTCGCTGATGGCGGGAAGGTTTATGTAAAGGTGCTTGGTCTCTTTTGGCTCTGGAGTCGATCCGCAAGTTGAGCACTTTGGTTCCTTTAGCTCAATCGGGTCAAGAAGGGAGCCGCAGTCTTCGCACTGGTCGCCGCGCGCCTTGTCGCTTCCGCACTTGGGGCAAACGCCGTGAACGTAGCGGTCGGCCAAAAAGCGCTGGCACTTGGGGCAGTAAAGCTGGGTGTTTGTTTTTTCAACGATGTAGCCGTTCTTTTCCAAGTCCTTGTAAAGCTCTTGCGTGCGCTCGGTGCATTCAGGATTTGAGGTGCGGCCAAAAATGTCAAAGTCGATGTGGAACCAGTCGTAGATTTTTGTGTGTTCCTTAAAGTAGTAGTCGCAAAGCTCGCGCGGAGTCTTTTTTTCCTCCAGCGCCTTTGTCTCGGTCGCGGTTCCGTATTCGTCTGTTCCGCAAATATAGAGGGTGTCGTAGCCCCGGCTTCGGCAAAAGCGCGCGTAAACGTCCGCGCTAAGCATTTGAATCAAGTTTCCCAAGTGTGGAATGTTATTTACATACGGCAAGGCCGAGGTCACGAGTCTGCGTTTCATCATCTTTCCCCTATAAATTTAAGTTGAAACATTATAATGAATTTGGGGGGAATGTTCAACTAGCCTTATTGTATAGCGGCCAACGCTCGCTCGAACAGCCGCGCTAGCAGCTATAAGGAGGTTTTTATGAAAAGGAAAACATTTGACGATCTCACCTTCGCCGATGACGGAATGTTCCAAGCGGTGATGAAAAACCCTGAGCTTTCGGCGGAGCTGGTGGAGCGCCTTTTGGGCGTCCGCGTCAAGCAAGTGGAGTATCCGGAATTGGAAAAGGCTATCGAGCCCTACTACACAAGCAAGGGCGTGCGTCTTGACGTTTACCTTAAGGACGAGGACAAGGCGATTGACGTTGAGCTGCAGTCCTATCCGCAAAAGGCTTTGGGAAAGCGCATGCGCTACTACCAATCGATGGTTGACTGCGACTGTCTTATGAAAGGCCAACCTTACACAAAACTAAAGGAAAGTTACATCCTGTTCATCTGCAAGTTCGACCCCTTCCATGACGACAACAAACGCGGCTACGGCTTGCCGCGCTACACTTTGTGAATTTAGATGACAAATGCGTCAAAGTCGTGTATAATGCAAAGGCGTACGAGCGCGTGGAGGATCCAAAAGTCCGAGCGCTCTTGCGCTTCATCCAGACCAACGAGCCTGGCGAGGACGACTATTCAAAGCGCCTTTCCGAGTTCGTGGCAAAAGTCAAGGAAAACGAAAAATTCAGAAAGGAGTTTTCTGATATGAATTTGCACGATTTTGACATTATGACCGAAGCCAAGGAAGAAGGCATCGAAGAAGGCGCGCGGCAAAAGGCCGTGGAGAACGCGCTTGTCGCCATAAAAGAATTTGGCGCCTCGCCGGAACTGGCGGCGGAAAAGATGGGCGCTCCATTGGACAAAGTTCTTGAAGCGTTAAAGGCCGTCGTTGCGACAGCATAGTCCGCGCGCTCTTGCGCTTTATCCAGACCGACGAGCCCAGGGCGTATGTCAATGCTTTTGCGACATCCGCTCTTATTTTGTTGAACAAATTCAACAAAATAAGATTTCCGAAAGAATCCCCACTTTTTTTTACGAAATTTCCCCATAAAATTATAAAAAATCGATAAAAATTTGTATCTTATAGTTATAGAAAACTATAAGGAGTCAAATAATGAACGAAACAAAAATCACTATCCAAGGCCGAACGCAGCCGCAGTTCCGCGACAGGCTGTTCACCGCAATCTTTGGCAAGGACACCGAGCGCAGCAAGCGCTGGCGGCTGGACTTGTACAACGCCCTAAACGGCACGGCCTACACAGATCCCGATGCCCTGACGCTGAACACAATTGAAAACGTCATCTACATCAAGATGTACAACGACGTGTCGTTTTTGGTTGACAGCCAAATGACGCTCTACGAGCAGCAAAGCCGCCCAAATTCTAATATGCCCTTGAGGGGATTGCTCTACTTTGCCGAACTATACCAAAAGCACTTGGCGCAAAGGGACTTGGACTTGCATTGGTCGTCGCTCGTGAAAATTCCCAACCCGCGCTTCGTCGTATTTTACAACGGCGAGCCAAGCCGTCCCGAGCGCTACAAGCTTCGCTTGTCGGAGGCCTTTGAGCTGGAGGACAAGACAGGCGACTTTGAGTGGACCGCGGACGTCATAAACATCAACCCCGGCAAAAACGAAAGCCTTGTCAAAAGCTGCAAAGCGATGTATGATTATGTAAGGCTTGTGGGAAAAATTTCCGCCAACAAAAAGGCGGGCATGCAAATTGGCCAAGCCGTGAACGAGGCCGTGGACTGGGCGATTGAGGAGAACTTTTTGGAAGGCTTTGTCCGCGAGCAAAAAGAGGAGATAATCGGCATGTACTTGACAGAATTCAACGAGGAGCGCGCGATTCGCGGCTGGAAACAGGAAGGCATCGAGGAAGGACGCGAGGAAGGACGCGAAGAAGGCCGCGAAGAAAAAGCAGTGGAAGACGCGCGAAAACTCCTTGCCGACGGCAAATACACAGCGGAAGAAATTTCTGCCCTATTGCAAATACCTGTAGAAAGCTTTGCCCAGCCCTCCCCCGCAAACTAAATCCCCCGCCCCCAAAATCATAAGGCGCGCCAAAAATGCGCGGGGCGCTCACCGCGCAAGGCCGCAGTCGCGCCCCGCTTTTTTGCCTGCCCATAGTTGGCTTACGGCCATAAACGGCGGCAAGCCTAAAAACGCCGCCGCTGGTTGACGGCCATTATTGCGTGGCTTGGCGCAAAAAAAATTGGCGGCAGTCCAAAATTGTACTACCGCCTGGCGTTGCAAACGTATTAACTAAATTACTAATTGGCAAATACTCTATTATATGCGATTTCTACGCCGTCATAATAGAATCTGTACATTTTCGCGCCTGATGTAGCTGTATTTGGATTGTTTATTTTCCAAACAACTCCGTCTGATTTTGGTTCAATTGTAACACCATCAGATTCTCCTGTATATGTATGCTCAACCGTTCCGCTTGTATCGCCATATTCAACAACCAACTTGCTTTTGTCAATATTTGCGTAATCGCTTGATGTGGCAGCGTCGTTGAAAATCTTAAAATCAACTACACCGGTGCTGGAGATTGTTCTAGCCATTGGCGGCGACAAACACCATGTTCCATTAAATCCAGTAATAGTTCTTGTGTCTTTATTGCGACAGATACGTAAACCAGATTCACTGCTGCAGTATGTGTTGCGTGAATCTCTCTGGTTAACCGTGCAATAACTAGCGCCTGAGTCGAAATATCCGCCTTTTAAAATCTGGTTTTGATTGTTCCAACCAGTGTACACATATCCTGTCTCTGGCGTTGAAGCGTTTATATTCTGCCAACCAAACCAGTCGTATACCCATTCAGCGACATTTCCACACATGTCATAAATTCCAAGCAAGTTGGCGGAATCTATTCCTGCCGTTTTTTCATGGTCTGTAATCAAATGCATTTTTCCGCCGCTGTTTGAGCTATACCACGCGACATTATCTACAGCGTTACTATTTACTGTGTAGTTTCCGCTGTGTGTGTATTGGGTGCCCGCAATGCCGTCTTTTCCGCCGCGAGCGCAATATTCCCATTCAGCTTCGGTAAGAAGACGATAGCCGTTACGGCTCTTGTCCATTGTAAAGCCTCTGCATGGATAGGCAATATGTGTATATACGCTATATTCGCTCATATTATACTTGCCGTCAGACTCTTTTATTCCTATAGGATTGCCAGAAGAATTTAAAAGCTTAGTTTCCCATTGTATAACATCATAGCATCTTGTTCCTTTGGGGTAATCCAAACTGTCCGTATCGTTTGTACTGTCAACAATTACGTAATACACAGGATCCAATCCATCTGTTACACTACGCAAATTGCAATAAATAAGAGCGTTAAACCAGCTTGTGTAATTTGCAGGATAATCGTCACCCTTTCCATAAGAAGTGCTGAAACCTCTGTCTTTCATATATGTTGTCCATTCTTTCTGCGTAACTTCGTGGCTGCAAACATACATGTCAGGTATGACAATCTTGCGTCCGTCAAGGAAGACGCTTGAACCGGAAATAGCGGTGTTTATAGTCGCGCCTTCAACAAACACAAAATCCGCGGGCGCAGGGATGCCGCCCGATCCTCCTCCCCCGCCGCTAGGTTGCGTCGCCTCGACGCAGGAGACGTTGAAGTTGGCGGACGCTGACGTATCGTTCATCTGGCCATGGGCGCCGTGAGTTACGCTTACAGTCCAGACGCAGGGACAGGGGCTGGGGCTTACGCCGATTCCAATTATTGATTTTTTGTCGTCGCTTGCCTTTATGTAGTTTGAATAAGACTGTTGGCAAGCCGCTTCGCCTTGCCAAGTGTCCGAATCATAGCTTGTGACTCCGTAGGAAGTAAAGCCGTTTTGGGTGTCTGGAAGCTGTCCCAAAACGGGCCAATTTACAGGAGCCGGCGGATTGTAGGAGACCGCGACTTCTTTTGTCTCGCCTTTTGGAACCTGCATGTCTGCAACGCTGACATTTGGCGCAGTGACTGGGTGGACGACGCTCGGCATAAGAAGGCAAGAGTATTCTTGGTAGCTTGCGATAAATGGAACTGTAAAGCCGCAGGCCTTGTCGTTTATCGCGTGGAATGAAACATTCTCTGCGGGAACGCTTTCCCCTTCCAAAGAGAACGACACATTATCCTTAAAGTAATCGGCTGGGCTGTTTCCCAAAAGCAATGGGGCTGTGTAGTTAGTCAACGGAACAAAGCCTTTGTCAACCATGCTCGCGCTTCCCGAGACAAGGCCGCCGCTTGCGGGGACAACGCCTTCGGCCGAGCAAATGTATTTGGCTTCATTGCTCATCCCGTAAAACACGACCTTAACCTTGTAGTTATAGCCTGGCTCCATAAAGATTGGCATCGGGGGCTTTACAAGATCCGTTCCGCCAGGAGTCGTAAAGGAGTAAAAGGCCTCTCCGCTTTTACCCATTTCGTCGCAGGAATAAGTTAGGAACGCGTTTTGCAAGTCCACCGCGGGAAAGTTAAAGCTTACGCCCGGCCGCTCGGTCAAGCGCGAAAGGACGACATTGGCCGTCGAGGTTTTTCCGGCCGTCACCGCGACGGCGCGGGCGTTTCCGTAATAAGACGGATTGGCTTGGCTGTCCGCTCCATAGCCAAAGACAGCCACGTCGTAGCTTCCCTCGGAAAGCTTGTCTATCGTTACAATAGAGCCAGGGGAGACTGTTTGGCTTGTCTCTGTTTTTAGCGCGACATTCCTTACCGTCACCTTGAATGAGTCGACGCTCGCGCCGTTCAAGGTTCCGTCAGAACTTACCGAGCCAGAAAGCTTTTCGGCGGCGGCTTGGCCGGCCAATTGGCTTTGGTCCGGAAGGCGGACGCATATGGCTCCGTCAGCGGCGAAATTTTGTCCACCGTTAAAAGAGTCGCAAGATGTAAGCGAAAGCGACAAAAAAGAAAATGCAAAGGCCGCTGCCGCGATAAAGGCTACGCTCTTTTTCATGGTTAATTTCCTCCCACCGTTACGTTAACGATAATCGTTCCTGTCGTCGGAGCGGGACTTCCGCCGGCCCCGCCTGCAAACGCTCCGCCAGCCGGCGCGAACTCGCTTGCGCTGATGGCGTTCATGCCCACGGCCTCGTCAAGCGCGATGTTGAAAGGCCGCGCTGAAAGGGCCCTTTCGTTGGCGTAGCCAAAAGGCTTTTTGGCGCCTTCCAGCTTGTTCACGCTTGTGGACTGGCCTTCGTTAAGCGCGCAGGCTCCTGGAACCGCGCGGCCTCCGCTTACCGCAACGGCGCTGTTGGAATCGTCCGAAATTTCAGTCGCGCTTCCCTCGCCTTTTGACGTGGGCCAAACGGCGGTTACGCTTTCTATGGCCGTCACTGTGTCCGTGTTGTAGCCGCATTCCTCGCGCACGATGGTTCCGCGCACAGAAGCGGTCGCGGCAGGCCCCTTGATTGTAAAGCCCGCGCGGCGGTCTTCCAGTTTTTTTACGTTTGAAGTCAAAGTTCCGATTTTCATGCTGACCACGGCGTTGTCCTTGGCGGGGCTTTCCGAAAGCTCGTCAAGCTTTACGCGGGTCATGGGGCCAAGGTCAACGACCGAGCCCTTGAACTTAAGCTTTAGGGCGCTCTTGAAGGCGGTCTGTATTGTGGCTCCCTGCCCTATCTTGGCTCCAACAGAAAGCGGCGTCCAGCTTGTTCCGTTTAAGCTGTATTGGGCCTTTCCCTGAATTGACAAAACCTCCGCGTCGTAGGCAAAGAGGCAAACGGCCGCGAAAGAAAGAATGATTGAAAATAAAATCCTCTTCATAAAACTCCCCCTCTTAGAACGACAGGCTTGCGTTAAGCGAAATCTGGACCTTGCTGGCGTCGCTGTCGTCCTTGTCTATGTACTGCTGGAACGAGGCTCCAACGCATGCGTCGCTTACGATTTGATAGTCCGCGCCGACGTTCCACTCAAAGCCTTGGAAGCCTCCAGAGTCCTTCGCAAAGTTAAAGACAAGGCCGGCTCCCGAGCGCGCCAAAAGGAATGGCAAGGGCTTGATCGACGCGGAGGCGTAGGCCTTGAAAAGGCTTGTGTATTGCGGCTCCTTCATAGAAAAGCAAGAGTCGATTTTTGTGAAGCCCGTAAAGGCGTTCTTTCCGTCCTTGCCGCCGGAAGCGTAGACCGCGCCCGCGCCCACCGTCAAGTCCTTGAAGGGCGCGAACCACTTGACTTCGGCGCGGGTCAAGTTTGTCGCCTCAAAAGAGCCGCCGTCAAAGCTTTGCAAGCCCAGCGTGCTTGAGGCGTCGTAGTAAATGGTCTTATAGATGGGGCCTGTCATGTCCAGCGTCGCGTAAAGGCGGTTGAACGCCTTTCCCGAAGTTTTGACAGCCGCCAAAAACTGGCCCGAAAGGGTTTGCGTCGAGAACAAGTTTGGAACGCTGGCTCCGACAGAAGCGACGACATAGCGCTCGCAAACTTGGTAGACCTTGTCGGTCTTGTACTCGTAGGGGTCGTTCTTGTGGTTTAAAATTTTCACCGTGCCGGAATTCAAAAGGCCCGTGAAGCCGGCGTAGGCCGACACGACGACGCGGGGAAACTCGACGCTCACGTTGACGCCGTCGCAGTTTTGCTTCATCACAAGGCCCGAAAGGTCGGTGTAGAAAAAGCGGCCCGCGCTGAGAGTGAGCGGAGAGCCGGCGACGTTCCAGGCGCCGACATACTTGGCCAAGTTTATGTCCACGCGGTTGTAGGTCTTTTCGACAAAGGCGTCATGTTCAAATTCGTAAAGCGCCTGCGCGGCGAAATAGGATGAGCCGTCCTTGTTAAGAGGAACCTTTATCCAAGCCAAAAGGTCGTTCACCTGGTCCAGCTTAAGGTTAGAGAAATTGTTTCCCTTTACTCTGGTGAAGTTTGCGATAGAGCCGCCAAAGTCCAAGGGGAACGAAAGGGCCAAAGCCGAGCAGAAAAGCGCGGCGGCAAGCAGTGTTTTCTTTGCGTTGAAAGCTATTTTCATTTTGAACCCTCCGCCGCTTGTATGCAGGAATTAAAAAGGCTTAGCGCGTTCTGGCCCGAAACCGTCATCGATGGATCGGCGGCCTTGTCCAAAAGCCCCAAGGCCTTGAATTCCTTAAATGAATAGCGCGCTGAATTTTTTGTCAGCCTGCAAAAAAGGCCGCCCTTGATTCCCGCGGCCTTGGCGTAAAGAGCGCAAAGCTCGCCAAGCCTTATCTGGCCAACGTCAGACGCGCCGTTTTTTATCCAATTCTTTTTCACGGCTTCGTAAAGGGCTTCGCTTTCCGTGGCGCCCTCGTCAATGCCGCCCGAATATGCCAAGGCAAGATAGGCGGCCTGGCCGTAGTTTATGGCCGGGCTTTCCACTATTTGGCTGATTGATTCCATGCTTTGCGCATGAATAACGAAAGAAGCGGCCATAAAGAAAACGGCCGCGAAAACTTTTTTCATAGTTCCTCCCTCAAACTATTTTTTTGATTCTTCTATTATACACCCCCCACATCAAAATTGTCAATGGAGAGTCCAATCCGTTCTATTCCGGCAAAAAGTCGGGCTGGATTTCAAAAGCCCTTTGGCCTGTCGCAAGCGGCAATGTCAGCCTAAAGGCGCAAAGGCAAAGGCGCTTTAGGCCCATGTCGCGCTTGGCCGCCTTGTTAAGGCCAAAGTCGCCGTACTTGTCGTCGCCGATTATCGGAAGGCCGCTTTGGGCCAAGTGGATGCGGATTTGGTGCGTCCGGCCTGTGGCAAGCGTCAAGCGCATAAGGCAAACGTCCAGCCTGGAAGCCTTTGCCTCCTCCGCCAAAAATTCCGGAAGCTTTTCGCGCTCGTAAAGGGTCATGGCGCTCTTGCTTTGCCCCTTTTCCTTTATCGGAAGCGTTATCTTTCCGCTTGGGCTTTTGGGAGTTCCAAAGCAAAGGGCGAGGTACTCCTTTTTGACCGACTTTTCGCCGACCAGGCGCGACCACTTGTTTGCCGCGGCGGAGCTTTTGGCGCAAAGCAAAAGGCCGCTGGTGTCCTTGTCAAGCCGGTGGCAAAGGTAAACCTTTTGGCCTATTTGTTCCGCAAGGTCTGTGTCAACGCTGCGGCCCACTCCGGCTCCGCCCTGGCTTGCAAGCCCGCTTTTTTTGTTCACTAAAATTATCTCGTCGTCCTCGTAGACGACCGGCATAAAAGTTTCGCTTTTCATTTTGGCGAAAATGATATATAATATGTGAATATTTTTCAAGGACGGTCTATGAAATTTTTTAAGCTTTGCGCGGCATCTTTATTCTTGCTTTTCGCTCCGCTTCTTTCCTTCGCGGAATTCTATTCCTCCTCATACTACGGCTGGAACCTTGACTTGCCCGAGGGCTTTGTCCTAAAGGAGGCGTCCGACGACGGCCTTTCCTTTTACTTGGAGCACGAGTTCATGAAAGTCCGCGCGGCGATAAAGATGTTTGGCGCGGACCTTTACGAGCGAAGCGACTTGGCCATGGAGGACACGCTGAACAAGATTGGCGCGGACGGCGAAATCGACGGCTTTTTGTGGAACGGCCGGCATGCCTCCGTCGCGCAGTATTCCTTCCAGCTTCCGGGAAACCCGACCGCCCAAGCCGGCTGGGGAATTTCCGTCACCACCGAGCAAAAGCCCGTCCACCTTGTGGTCCTTTGCTACGCCGACAAGAACGTCGCCGACGACTGCCAGCAGTTCATTTTGAGCGCGGTCGACTCCCTTTGCGTTGGAAAAAAGGACTTTAGGCTGCCCGGCCCAATCACAAGCTACGCCTTTAATTCCGGAGACAGCCAAAACGTAAAGATTAAAATCGACGGAAAGGAGCTTTACGCAAGCATTCCCTCGCAAGCCCAAGAATCGGGCCGCTTTGTCATAGACCGGGAATTCAGCGTGCTTACCCTTTACGCAAAGCAAAAGCAATGGAAAGAGGCTTGGCAGCGCTACTACCGCCTTGTCTTTAGGGAAGCATATTCCCGCTTGGACGGGGCAAGCCAAGCGATTTACGCGGCCCTCAGCGTGGACGCGCTTACAAAGAACCCCCAAAACCCCAACCTGGAAATTTGCAAAAAGCTTTTGGCCTGGGTCCAGGACTTTAGCTACCAGCGCGAGCAGGACGCAAGCGACCTAAACGACTTGGCCAGCGTCTTGCAAAACAAGGGCTCGGACTGCGACAGCCGCGCGCTCTTGCTATGCGTCTTGATGGAGCATTACGGCGTCAAGACGGAATTGTTCGTTTCGGGCGTTTACTCGCACGCGCTTTTTGGCGTGGACTTGCCCTATCCGGGCGCGCGGATTATGGTTGACGGAACAAACTATCTTTTGTGCGAAACCACGGCGCCGGTTGACATGGGGCTTGTGGCAAAAGAGCAGTCAGAGACAAAGAACTGGATTGGCGTGGACTTGCCCTAAGCCGCTCGTGTTTTCGTTTGCAAGGCAAAAATTATTATTTCGAGCGGAGTCACCGCGTCCTTACGGACGCTGCCTTATTGATTAAGAGACTAAAAGCTTGTAGGCTTCGTCGGCGCTTTGGGCGGACAAAAGCGCGTCGCGCAAGGCGTTGTCCTTAAGCTTGGCGCTAAGGTGCGACAAAGTCTGCAAGTAGTATGAGTGCTGGTTGTAGGCCGCGGCGATCATAATCAAAAGCTGTATGGGCTGGTCGTCAAGGGTCTGGAAGTCCTGGATTGGAGTCTTGCAAATTCCCACCGCCATAACCAAATCGGTTACGCTTGAAAGACGCGCGTGCGGAATCGCTATGCCGCGGCCGATTGCGGTTGACATAAGCTCTTCGCGCTTTAGGATTTCAGTCTCAAGCTCCTTGGCGAATTTGACTTGCGGGGCCTTGCTAAGCGCAGACGAAAGCTCTATCAAAGCGTCGCGCTTTGAGCTTTGCTTTATGAAAATCACTCTGTCCGTGGAAAGAATGTTCTTTACTTGAACGGCCATTTTTGGCGAAGAAAGGCGGCTGCCGGATGAAAGGCGCTCGTTGACCCATTTTTCAATCTCTGACTTTTTAAAGCGCCAAACCGTTCCGATTTTTCCGGCGGGAATTTCCCATTCCAGCCTGCCGACGGTATACCGCTTTTCGCGGATCATCAGGATCTCGTTCTTTTCATTGAAGATGACGATGCTGACGGCTTCTT
>CADCBK010000029.1 GCA_902799665.1 uncultured Spirochaetaceae bacterium
TAATTATTTTTCGCCGCGCGCCTCTTTTTGTCTTGACACAATTTAACTTTTTCAATAAAATAGAAAAACTTAATTGAAAATAATTTTGGAGGAATACAATGGCCGGAGCAAGTAAAAACTCTCGTACTACTGTTGCCACGCAAAAGTTCATGTGCCCCGATTGCGGCGGCGAAATCATCATGAAGACAAAGTTGGAAAACGGAAGGCTTAAGAACGTAGCCGAGTGCTCAAAATGCAAGCGCGTTGAAAGACGTCCTAAGGATTTCAAGTAAGACAAAAGCCGCTCGAATGGAGCGGCTTTTTTTATGTCCTGTTTTTTTGTCCTAAAAAAGGCGTTTGGCGCTTCTTAGTCTTCGGCGCCGCTCCTCCACTTGTCCAGCTGTTCCTGCATAAGAGCGCGGGCTTGGTCCAAAAGCTCCACCTGCTCTTCCTTTGTTTTAGGCGCGGGAAAAACCTTTAAAAGCTTTACGCGGTAGTTTATGTTGTGCATGTTTTCCATGACGTGCCGGATGTCGTTGATTTTGTAGCCGTCGTCCACGACGCAAACGGCGACAGGAAGCTTTGTGGCGTCGGAGATTCTTCTAAAGCCCGCGCTGTAGAATTTTCCCAAGCTGCCGTCCTTGCTTCTTGTTCCCTCCGGGAAAATGACGGGATTCCACTTGTTGTCAAGGCAGCGCTTGCAAAAGGAATCGATTCTGTGCATGACCAACGAGGTTCCGCCCTTTCTGGGGATAAAGCAGTGGCCGTGCGACTTTAGCATCGGAGCCACCATCGGAATCCAGCTTTTGCTCAAGGCGTCCTTGGCAACAAAGCGCACGTCGCGGTCGGGAAAGAAATTCATGTAAATAGGAATGTCCAAAAGGCTTTGGTGGTTTGACAAAACGATGAACTGGCCGGGCAGCTTTTCAAAATTGTCCTTGCTGAACGACAGGCGGAATTTTTTGTAAACGCGCAAAATGACAAAAAGCCTGCGGGCGCAAACGTTCACGATGTAGTCGGAGAACATGTAGCAAAGCGGATGGCAGAATGGATAGAAAATCGCAAGCCCGATTGAGGGCGGAGCGAGCATTCCGATTAAAGTCAAGAGTATTAAGAAATTTCCAAGCGCCCTGAACATTTTTTAAGTTTACAATATTTTCTTCCGTTTTGCAAGTGTTTTTTTGCCATTGAAAGCCAAGAGCGTTATATGGTATAATGTTTAAAATGCATCATTTAAAAGTTCCTTTTAAAAAAACGCTTTGCCTTCTCTTTTTTTATTTATTCTTTCTAGGAACTTTCGCGCCCCAAAAGCTTTTTTCGCAAGAGCTTAAAGGCTTGGCGCTTTCAGACGCGACAACGGCCTTCCTAAAAAAGGCGGGCTTTTCTTCCACAAAAGTCCCGCTGTCCTCGGCGCTGTTCACAGACTTTCCCTACAACATCACTTTGGATTTTCCCGCCGGCGAAAAAAGCGATTGGACGATTTTTTTCATGGCGCCGCAAGAAGACGCTTACGAAAACCGCTTCTTTATAATCGAGTTGATAAACTATTTTAACGCGGCGTCTTTTCCGTACAACATCAAGGTTGTCCTTACCGCGGGCGACAGGCAAAACATCGCAGGAAACGAAAAGATGTCCGGCTCGGAAGTCTTTTGCAAAAGCGTGGAAGGAATTCAAAACGCGGCGGCCTTTGTCTTGTCTTTTGACGCCCGCCACAAAAGCCATGTGATTCCTGGCTCCGGCGGAAAGATTTCGCCCTTCTACTATTGCAGGCTCTTGTGCGACAGTTTGGAAAGGAATTCGTGCCCCTACTCCATTTCCGGCGGAATCTTCCTTTCGCTCTACAGCAAAAACCTTTTGAGGAACGACAGCGCCCTTTCTTCCTTCCTAAGCAGGGAGCTTCCCGCAATCGCCCTGCGGCTTTTAAAAAGCGACGAAGAGGAGCGGAGCCAACTGAATTCAATAAAGGATTTCTTTTCTTCGATAGACATTCAAAAGGCGGATGAATGGAGCCAGCACTACATTCCATTTAAAATTTTCTCAAAGCGGCATTGGCTTGAGGAAAAAAACATCATCTACAGCATAATGGTTTTCATCGCGCTGACAATGTTCATTCTGGCCGACTTTGCCTTTATCTTTAGGCGGCGCACAAAGCGCTTGGTCGTCATAAAACGGCGGGCGCTTAGGTCAAACTATTTGATTCTTTTGACAGCCCTTGTCGTCGCCCTTTCGTTTTACCTTGGGCAGGGAGCGGCCCGGCTTTTCCAAAGCGCGGGCGTCAGGAACCCGATGATTCTTTTTGTCATAAAGCTCGCGCCCGCCTTTTTCATTGTCTCGACGATTTATCCGCTGGAGCTGGGCCGGCACTCGCATTTGTCCACTTACCATTACGAATACATTTTGTCGATAAGCGCGATTTTGAACATTTTCATTTTCAGCCTTTTTGACATCAGCCTTTTTTACTTGTTCGCGATTGAATACTTGATATTGGCCTTGTCGCGCGCCTTCAAGAGCCGCCTGTCGATTTTCATTTTCATCGCGCTTTTCATAACGCCCTACCTTCCGATTCTTTACACAATCTTGATTTTCGCCGACGGCCAAACGATTTACAAGTTGATTTTCTGCGGTTTTTGGTAAAACCTTACGCTTGCCTTCGCATTGGTTCCCTTTAACTTGCTTTGGCTTAGAACATTGTAACTAGCGCCGCGTGTTTCGCGGGCCTTTCGCTTTTTTCTTTCATTGTGATTTTTTCGTTGAACAGGATTTTCTTTTCTAAGGTCGAGCCGTCGCGCGTAAAGGCCCGCGTCTTTAATTCCGAAAAAACAGAAAGGACGGAGGCGCAAGTTTATGACACCGAATACTACGGCGGAAAAATCAGGCGCGTTGAAATTTCTTCAAGCGAGGACGCGGAGCGCTTTTCTGTCGCAGTGAACGGAAAAAGCGCGAATCCGGTTTACTTTTCTGTCTATGACACTGTCTCGACCGAAAAGTCGACCGAATTCCTTTTGCCAGACAATCCGCCAAAAAAACTTACCGTTATGTACACTCCCGACTCCAGCTCGGACCAAGACATAATAATCAACGCCTACTATTTGGACCGTGAAAGCCAAAGGCCAAGATACTTTTGCGAAACGCTCGTTTTTGAGGCGCGCGGAGAGCAAATAAACATGCGGACGGCGGCAAATGAGCTTTGACGGAAAAAAATGCTTTTTTCACGTTGACCTTGACGCTTTTTTCGCTTCGGTGGAGCAGCTTGTCCATCCCGAATGGCGCGGAAAGCCTGTGATTGTCGGCGGGCTTCCGGGCGACAGGCGCGCGGTCGTTTCCACCGCAAGCTACGAGGCTAGAAAATACGGAGTCCATTCGGCGATGCCTTTGGCGCGCGCGGTGGAACTATGCCCGGACGGAATTTACACGCGTGGCGACTACAAGCTTTACGGCGAATATTCTGAAAAAATCATGTCGATATTCGGAGAGTTCTCTCCAGACGTCCGCCAGATTTCCATTGACGAAGCCTTTTTGGACATGACTGGAACAGAGCGCCTTTTTGGAGACGCGATTGAATGCGCCAAGAAATTAAAGCGCGAGGTTCATGAGCGGACGGGCCTTACGGTTTCTGTCGGAATCGCGACGACAAACTACATCGCCAAAATTTCAAGCGGACTAAAAAAGCCCGACGGCCTTTACGCCGTTCCCCCTGGAAAAGAAGAGGAGTTCATGCTTTCGCTTCCGCTTGAAAAAGTTTGGGGAATCGGTGCCAAGACTCTTGAACGAATGCGGGCGGCCGGCTTTAACACGACAAGCGACATTAGAAAGCATTCTGAAAAGCTTTTGGCCTCTGTTTTTGGAAACGCCACAGCAAGCTTCTTGCATAGCGTTGTCCGCGGAATCGAGCCGCCCGGATTTTTGGAGGAAGCCAAAAGCCATTCCGCCGGAATCGAAAGCACTTACGAATACGACTTGACTGAATGGGATCAAATCGAGCGCGCGCTTTTGTCGCTTTCCGAGCAGCTTATGTTCAGGCTTTTGCGCGAAAACATTACGGGAAAGACGGTCGCGGTGAAAATACGCTATGACGACTTTACGACCGTCAGCGCGCAAAACACAAGGATTCAAAACGTTACAAGCGTCGACGACTTGTTTTCGCGCGCGACTTCAATCTTTAGGGAAAAATGGGAGACAGGCCGCGCCGTGCGCTTGTTGGGAATCACAATCAACAACACTACGGACGCCGACGAGGACAAGCAAAACGAGCTTTTTGACTTTGGAGAAAAAAAGCGAAAGACGATTGAAAAGGCGATTCTAAAGATAGAGCAAAAAAATCCCGGCGTAAAAATCCATAGGGCGCGGCTTTTGTCAAGCGACACAAAGGCCTTGCGCGAAAGCCGCAAGAGCAAGGGCCTTGCCCTAGCCTTCGCGCTCTTGGCTCTGTCGGCACTTTTTTCAAACAAGGCTTTCGCTGACGACACAAAAACGATTGAGGCAAGCGGTTCAGGCCCTATGGTTGTTGGAAAGGACTTGCCGCCCGAAAAAATTTCTCCAGGAACGAAATTTTTGGATTGGGACGTTCGCGACAACAAGATTGAATTCAGCGCGCAAGGCTATTGGACGGCAAAGCTTAAGCAAACGATAACCGCGACTTTTGGCTGGGGAAAGGACTTTTCCATTTCCTTTGGAACGCCGGTATTCATCCAGCAAGTAGACATGACGCTTTGGTTCATGGTCAACAAGCATTGGTACTTGGAAGCCGCCTTCGCCGACGAATTCAACAAGAACACGTTCGCCGCGGGCTACAAGAACGGAGACGGCTACCTAAAGGAAGCGCGGGTTGCGAACAGGAAAATCGTTTTTCCGACAAGCTATTCCGTTGACGACGTCAGCCGCGGCATCGGCGGCGGAGAGAACCAAGCGCCTGGCGCCAGCGTCAAGTTGGCCGACCCTGACGGAAAATGGACGATGGACGCGGCCTTGCGATACGACATGCTTTCTTCGCGCGACAAAACTTACTACGGAAAGAATTCCGTCAACGACTCAAACCACGCAAAGTCTTCGTTTTTGACTGGACGTATTTTCGTGTTTCCTTCTTACGAAGTCGCCGCGGCGGTTCAAGACGTTTATGTCGAAAGCTTCAACGGAAGCTACAGGGATTCGGCCGGCCGCAAATACAAAAAGCTTTCGTCGTCGGACTACCTTGCCGTTCCTTCTAGGAAAGAGCTTGTCTTAAGCCCTTCAGCGGGCGCGGCCAAAAAGAACGGCGCTCTTCCCGCCGTCGCGGTGGCTTTCGCAAGCCCTGAAATTCCTTCCCGCTGCCTTGTCCAATTGGGCAACTACGGAACGAACACCAGCGCTGGCGTCGGAAGCGGCTTTTTGGGAAACGTTCAAAAGGCTTTTGGCTTGACGGACGTTTCCCCTTCCCCAGAACTTTGCCCAAACGTCGCGAGTTTTTCATACTGCGGAAAATCCGGGCAAATCCCGGTAGCGGACCCGACAGGCGCCGCTCCCGCGTCGGTTGACAGCTGCGGTTTTTTTGGAACGCTTGACTCAAAGACTGTCTTGTTTGTCCAGCATCCGGCGGGCTTTTCTCCGTTCACGGCATGCTTTAGATACGATTTGGGAATCAACGCGATCGACGAGCTTTTGCTGGTCCACGCGCAAAGCGGAAAAGCGCAGGAAAGATACGCCGCGATTCAAGCGGACGACGACCTTTCTTTGACAAGCGAAAACTTTTTTGGCGAGAAGCTTCGCTATCCATTTTGCGCGACGTCTCCGGGAACTTACTTGGGCTATTCAGACACCGACGACATTGTCCTTCGCGCAAGGAACTACAGTCCCGTAAAGCGCTTTGACATTGGAACGGACGCCATTAGCGGAACTGTCATCGTCTATAAAAACGGCGCCGTGGATTCCGGAGCCAAATACAATTCCGAGACTGGAGAAGTCACGCTCTCATCCAGCGTGTCGGGAAACGACAAAATTTACATCGTATGGTTTGAGGACTCTAAAACATTCGACTCAGGCTCCTTGGCGGCGGCGGCGGGCTTTAACTACAATTTCACGCCAAAGCTTTCGGGCGACGCTTCTTTGGCAACCCGATGGACTTTGTCTCCGACAACAAAGTACGCGGAGGCTAAGAAAAGCTATTTTGGCTACGGAACGCTGGCCAGCCGCGTGAAATACCAGGACGACAATTGGAAAGCGCAAAACACAATCGCGGGAACGGTTGAAAACAAAAACACGACCGGCTTTTACAAGCTTTTAAGCTTTGACGACAGCGCCGCCAAGACAAACTTCAACGCCCAAAACGCGGCAAAAAAGCTTCCCGACAATTTCGCGCCCCGCCTGAATCCCCGCCCTTCGCAAGCGCTTTCGTCCGCGATAGACTTGGATCCAAAAAAGAATTCGTCAAGGCCGCCGCAAAAGGGCGCGTCAGACAGCAACATAACCGGCTACAAGATTCCAGTCGAATGGTCTTGGACGGGAAGCGGGCCAAACGAATGGGCGGCCAACACAATTTCAATCGCCGGCGGAGCTCTTTCTTCCTCTTCGACTTTTTCATTTTTCTTGGAAAAGCCGGACAATTTTCCGTCAAAGATTTACTTGCAGCTGGGAGTCAGCGACGACGAGAATTTTGAGGCGGAAGCGGTCGGCTCGATTCCAACATGGGACATTACGGACGGAAGCTCAATCGACGTGTTGAAATACCAAAGAAAAGCCAACAATTGGCATGAAATACAAGTCGCCCTTAAGGACACAGACCGCGCGCAATGCTTAAAGAACAAGAACGCCAGAATAATTGTCTTAAACGCGGACGGTTTGGCGACAGGAAGCGGCGCGGTATGCTTTGGCCCATACGAGCTTGCCGCGCAAGGCGTTTTTACGGCGCAAAACAAATGCTTTACCGTCACGACGGCGCAGTCAAGAACGTCAAATCCAGGCGCGTCAAGGTTCAACAAAAGCGCCAACTACGCGCAGGAGATTGCGTGGACAAGCGACGAATCCATCGCGCCCGACGACTCTTCCATAACGATTTACAAATACTTTGACGAAGTTGACCACAGCGACTACGGCGAAATCAACATGTACTTTTGCTTTGACTACGCCTTGTCGGCGCCGCTTTCTTCCGACCCAAGCGAGGCGGGCCTGACTTTTTTATTGGACACCGACAGCGAAAGCGTTCTTGGCGCTGGAAAAACCGCCGCGCTGGCCAAAATTTCCAGAAGGGCGCTTGAGCGTTTTAAAGGCACGGGCTGGAAGCTTTTGTCGATTGACAAGGCGGAAAACAAAATCTACATAAACGGCGCGGAGCTTGCAAAAGAGGACGCTTATTTGCAAATAAACAACTCGGTCGTTCCCAGCCGCGCGAAGATTGTGTTTGACACAAAAAGCTCTGACGCTTGGAACAAGGCGGGAACGCTGAAAATCGATGAAATTTATTTTTCAAAAACATCGCCGCATTTTATAGCGCAAGACAAAAATTCAGTCGATTGGAAAAAGGACGGCGTTCTCGCCGAAAGCAAAAACGGCTTTCCGATTTTAAGCGACGTAAAGCTTCACGCATCAAGCCAAGAGAGCGTGACCTTTTACACTGAAAAATACCGAAAGACAAAAGGGAGCGTAAGCGCTGACGCAAGCGCGAGCGCGACTTTAGCGAAAATCGCCTTAAGCGCGAGCGCCGCCCGGGCCGCCGATAGTTCCGACGCTATAACAAACGCCGCCCACTCGGTAAAAAGCGCTTCGCCTTTATTCAAGACGATTTCATTCAACGAGGAATACAACTTTGACAGGGACTCAAAAGCCGCCGCAAAAGAAAACTCAATCGCGCTGGACTTTAATTCGCTGGGCGCTCCCCTTTCGCTCAAAGCCACGGCCAAAAGCGAATCATCGGCTTGGTCGCTTAACACCAAAGAGCAAAACTTCGCGGCCCTAAAATTAGCTAGCGGCGCCTTTGGCTACTCCCTTAACGTTTCGACAGAAGCGTCGCAAAAGCTTTTGAAAAACAGCGGAGAGATTCTTAAAACCGACAATTATTTTTCGACATGGCTTTCCGCGACTAAAAAAGAATTTTCGTTTGGGGATTCAGCCGCCTCAAAGCGCCGCGTCGCCGCGAACATAGAAAACGCGTTCCGCCTGCCATGGGCTTCCCTTGCGCCGCAAATAAACTACAGCGCGGAGGAAAACTATTCGGCCTCAACCAATTATTATTACAACGACAAAAACACTTTCGTCATGGCTTTCCCCTTTAAGATTGGAAAAAATTCCCTGTCGGCGTCATGGAAAAAGATTTCGGGCGGAGTCGAGGCTGTCGAGCGCGGCGGCGACTACGCGTCCGACATAAAAAGCCTTTCGGAAACATACGGAAGGCGCGGCTATTATTTCGCCGCCGTTCCGGTTTACGATTTGATAAGCGGAAGGCTTGCGGACAACGTTCATAGCGCGACAAAAGGCTTGCCGCAGGGCGACAGCCTCCAGTCGGAGTTCTACACAAGCGAATATGACTTTTCGTTCAGCAGGCCCCTGTACGCGGACAAGCGGGATTTTTTTGTTCCGTCAAATGTGACGCTCGCCGTAGCGCGCGACATCAGGGCGGCCCAAACGCTAAGCGACACATACCAATACAAGCTTAAAGTCGGCTGGGCGGCCTTTAACATTTTTGGAAAGTACGGCTCAATCCCAATAGCGTCATGGTTCGAACAAGACGAATACATCGCCTCGTTCAGCGCGGCCTTAAAAAGCCCTCGGGACGCGCCAAGCGATTTGACGCAAGCCTACACATGCTACTTGCAGGCGAACTTTTACATCGCAAAGGACAACGCGCTAAAAAGCGGCGCGGAGCTTTCGTTTCAGGACACGGACAACTACACGATAAAGGGAACGCTCGCTTGGAAGCGGCCTGGAAAGGCAAGCCCGATATCAGCGCTCGCCAAAGCGATATTCAAAAAAATGCGGACGCAGGAAATTCCGATTATAAGGAACGACAGCATAAACTGTTCTTGGAGGAGCGCGTCCGCCGTAAACTCAAGCAAGACAAAAAGAACGCACTCATACGAATACATTCACGGCGCGGACTTTCAGTTCGCTAAATTTTTCGCGATGACGACCGAAATCAATTTGGGCGTGACTTGCGCCTTTGACGAAATCTGTACAATCACGGCCGCTTGGAGCTTGGGCGGAAAGCTTAACTTTTAGGCAAACGCTTTTGCTATTGCAAGGGCGCGAAATAGCCTGTCTCGTCGCGTCCGCTTCTATTCATGATGTAAGTTTCGACTTCAAGCGGCAAAAAGGCGCGGCCCATGTCCGTTTGCAAAACAGACTCAAAGTTGAATTGGTACAAGCCGTTGGGAACTTCAAGCAAGTCCCGCACGATGCTGGACAAGCCTTCCGGCCTGTAAACGTAGTAGGACTTTCCGTATGAGCTTTTGTATATGTAGTCCAGCTCCTCGGCAAGAGCGCCCTGTCTAAGCGTGATAACGCTAAAGGCGACGCTGTTGTTGTCCATAAAGGCCGTCAAGTCAGTCAAGCCGTAATGGTCAAAGGAGTTCTGCGGCATAAGCCCGTCCGTGATGTAAATGACCGCCCGCTTTGGCTCGGCGTTTATCAAGCCGTTAACCGCCATTCTTATCGCCAAGTCAAAGGCGCAAGAGGCGCTTCTTTTGTTTTGAAGGGCGGACTGCGAGAATTTCAAAAGGCCTTTTGGGTCCCCGGAATATTCCATTACGGGAATTTGCCCGCTTGAAATCAAAGTGATTTTTCCAACGCCCTGCATCGCGGCCGCTATGTCGCGCACGGCTTGGTCAAGGGCGGAATTGAATTCCGCTCCCATGCTGCGGTCAACCACTATCGCGACGTCCTCGTTTTTGTTTGACGACGCGGCGCCTTCAAAGCGCAGCTTTGCGACAGGGCGCTTTCCTTCGCTGATGTAAAAATTTTCGGCGCGAAGTCCAACAACAGGCTGCCGCCTTCTGTTTTGGACGCGGACATTCATTGTCACCTTTGGAAATTTTTCAGCGTCAACGCGCTCGATTTCGACAAAAAGGCCGCCCAACAATTCCGTCATGTTGGACAAAATGCAAATCTCGTTGTTCCTGAAATCCGCGGCCAGAATGTTTCCGTTTTGGTCGGGCGTGGCGTAAGTGATTCGAGCGGGAGCGTTTCCCGTAAATGCGTTTTCGTAAACCGCCCCTGTCCCCAAGTCAATCGTAAAGACGCGGTTTCGGTCGCTTACGATAAGCGAATCGCCCGCGCTTGAAAATTTAAGCGCCTCAGGGAACGCGAACGTTTTTTCTTGAACCAAGACGTCGACATAGTTTCCGCTCAAGTCAAATTCATACACGCCGCCCAAAACTCCGTCGGCGACAAAAACCCTTTGCCCGTCAACGGCGATTCCCGTAGGCCCTTTTAAGCCCTTGAAGGCGTAGCCTTTTTTTCCAAAAGAAAAGAGTCCGTTTCCGTCCTTGTCAAAAACCGTGACGCGGGCGTTTCCAAAATCAGAGACATATATGTTTCCCAAATAATCCTGGGCCATGTACTGCGGCCCGACAAGCTCGCCAAGCCCGCGGCCTTTTTTTCCGATGTATTTTTCAAACAAGCCGAATTCGCTTAGAACGCTGATTCTGTCGCCCGCGCTCTCGCTGACCAAAAGCTTTCCGTCATGAGTCTTAATCACATCAACGGGCCGGTCAAAGCCGTTCAATGGGCCGGTGACTCGCCGCGCTACGTTTCCGTTTATGTCAAGCAAGACCAGCTCGTTGGAACCGTAGGCGCAAACCCAAATGGTTCCGTCCGAGTTAGCGAGAATTGAAATCGGCTGGCTGAAAATTTGAAAGTCGCTTCCCTCGACCCTGTTGTTGCCGTCGAAAGTTCCGGTTTCGGTGTAGCGCAAGGCTTGTTCGGCCGAAGCGTTGACGCGCCTTTCGCGGACAACCTCTATCTTGTTTTCAAGCAAGATGCCGCCGTAGCCGGAGTCGCTCGCGAACTGCCACTGCTCAAGCGCGGTTCCCTCCATTCCGGCGCGGTAGTAGGACTTTCCAAGCCAGTCCAAAATCAACTTTTCGTCAGGCAAATAAGACAAGGCTTTCTCAAACTGGATTATCGCGTCGTTGAAAAAACCGCGGTAGTAGGACTGGACTCCGCGCCTGAATTCCTCTTCGGCGAATCCAGCCTCCGCGCTGCGCTTCAATTCCGAGCCGTTTCCAGCGTCCTCAAAAAGATGCTCGGCAAGCCTCTGCGAAAAACCCGAGCTTGAAGCAAGAAAAAAAACTGTCAAAAGGATAAGAATTTTTTTCATCAGTGGTTTGTCCTTGCCTGCGCCAAAGAGTTAAGGTGCTTTTGTATCTCAACGTTTTCCGGAAGCTTTTCTTCCGCCTGCTTAAGGTATTTGGCCGCCTCTTCCAAAAGGCCCAGCTTGTAGTAAACCCAGCCGAGAGAGTCAAGGCAGGCCGCGTTTTGGGGAGCGTTGTTCAAGGCCTTTTTGCAATAGCCCAAGGCGCGGGTAAGCTCGCGGCCCTCCTCCGCCAAGACGTATCCCATGCCGTTAAGCGCGGTGACGTTGTCGGAATCCTTTTCAAGCGAGCGCTCGTAGTACTCCAGGCACTTGTCGATGTCCTTGTTTTCCCAAGATATGTATGCAAGCGAGGCCAGAACGTCGGCGCTCTTGTAGCCTGTTTCCAAAAGCTTGTTAAGCTCAAAGTCGGCCAGGCGCTTTCGGCCGCTCTTAACGTAAATAATCGCCAAAAGGTAGCGGCACTGCAAAACGCGCTGGTAGTCCTTTCCGCCCGTGACGACTTGCTCTATGTACATCAAGGCGTCGTCGTACTTTCCCAGCCGCGCGTAGCAAAGGCCTATGTAGTAGGCAAGCTCAAAATTGTCAACTTGCGCCTCGTCGGGCAGCGACAAAAAGAACGCGAGCGCGTCCGCGAATTTGTTTTGAACGTACAGACTTATTCCGTTTGAAAGGACTGAATTTTCCATTAATTCCTCCCGCCCATTTACACCCTAAAACGATTTTACACCTTAAAATCAATTCCGTCTAGTGTCGGAGCGGCCGACGGCTCTGCGTAAAGGCGGGTCACCGCCGCGTAGCCTTCGACGCACGCTTCGTAGTCGCAATAGCAGCGCCCCCTGCTTTGAACCTTTCCGCCCGAAAAATTCCTGTCAAAGCGGCCGCCGCCCAAGTCTTTTAGGACAACCTTGTCTTCTATGTATTCCCTGAATGACACTCCAGCGAACTTGGCTCCCTTGTAGCGGCGGCTTTGCGCCATTCCGTTTACGTTAGTGAAAACGCAGCGCTCTTTTGGCATAAGGCCGCCCTTCGCGGTGACGGCAAGGCTTTTCAAGACCTCCAAATTTTTCGCGGCGAAGTCGGCCATCGCGTAGTATTCGTTTTCGTCCTCGCTTCCAAAAAATTCGTCGCCAGGCCACATCACGCTTAAGGCCGCGCTGGGGATTCCCATCAAGACCGCCTGCCGCGCCGCTCCGCAAGTGCCGGAATACAAAATGTCAAGGCCAAGGTTCGGGCCGCGGTTTATTCCCGAAAGCAAAATGTCGGGCTTGTCAAACAATTTTCCGTGAATGGCCGTCATCACGCAGTCGGCCGGAGAGCCGGCGCAAGTGAAAAAGTTTTCGTCGATTTCGCGCACTTCCATTCCAGCGCCCAAATGAATGCTTTGGCTGGTTCCGCTTTGGTTTGAGGCGGGCGCCATTACGCAAACAGTGTGGTTGTCGTCCAACAAGCGCTCGCGCAAAACGTTTATTCCAGGCGCGTCAAAGCCGTCGTCGTTGGTCAAAAGTATTTTCACTAGAGCCGCACCTGGTGGGCGCCCTTGGCGGGCTTGACTTCAAAGGTCTCCGCCTCAAAGCCGAAGATTCTTGAATACTCGTCCAGCTTCTTGCGGTAGACTTCCTCGTCGCTTTCGCGTATTATCGCGTAAAGGCAGCGGCCAAAGCCCTTACCGGTTATGCGGCCGCAAGTGACAGGCTCGCGAATGTCGACAAGGTTTGGCTCAAGCTCGCCGACGCGCTTTAAAATCCAGTCAATCTCGGGGCATGAAAGCTTGTAGTTTTCCTGCAAAAGCTTGTGGCTGTTGTTTACGGCCCTGGCGAATTTGGTGAACTTGCCCTTCTTTATTCCGTCAAGCGCGTCCAAAATCAAGCCGTGCTCGTAAATTATGTACAAAAGCTTTTGCCTCATGTCTTCGCTGACGACAGAAAGCATTTCGTTGACGTTGGTCGGATTTGTGTCGTAAACCCAGCCGCCGGGGACCCCCTTCTTTCTGTCCTTAAGGTCGCCCAGCAAAAGCGCGTGCTCAGGCTCGCGGATTTCGTCCTCGTTCCAAATGGAAAAGCGCGGAACCTTGGCGTCGGTCAAAAGGATTTTGTAGCCCTTGAAGTCAAAGGGAATGTTTTCGTAAGTCTGCTTTCCGTAGTCGGTTAAAATCATCGAGCCAGGCTCTGAGTAAAGCGCGGCGAAATTGTCCGCCACCAAGTTGCGGGTCTTTAGGAAAAGGCGGTTTCCGATGTCCAAGGCCTGCAAAAGCTGCGAGTCCTCGCAATTTATTTTTTGAACCTTCTTGATTGCAAGCGCCGTTCCCGCCTTGATTGCCGAGGTGATTCCAAAGCCGGCGGAAGGGAGAATCTCGGAATAAACAGTGAAGTCCATTCCGCGCAAGTCAAAGCCGCAAGAAAGGAAGCCGTAAACGACGGCCTTAAGGATGTTGGCCCAGCGGTCCTCTTTTTTGACCTTAAGGTTTGTAAGATCGGACTTCTTGCGCTCCTTTAGCTGGACAAAATGGAATTTAAGCGTCGTGTCGTCCCTTGGCGAAACCGCGACGTAAACCGGAATGTTCACCGCCATGGAAAGCGTCTTGTCCTTGAAGAACCAGCAGGAATGCTCACCCATCAAGTGAAAGCGGCCCGGTGTGGAAATCACGACTTTTGGATTGTCGCCGTATTCCTTTTTATGCGCCGCGTAAATATCTTTTGTTGTAGCCATTTCCTTCCACCCATTTATATTAAATCGTTTTTATATTGAACATTTGTTAAAAATACAATAATATATTATATCACAATGACGTTAATTTTTCAAGTTATTTGCGCTATTTTTTCCGGAATATTGTCCGCGCTTGCGATGCCAAACGAATTTTTGGCCTTTGGCTCGCCCGTCATTGGCTTTTTTGCCCTGCTTCCCCTGTATTTGGCCGTAAAAAAGGCCCGATCCTATAAAGTTTGCGCCCTTTTGTTCGCCTTGGACGCGCTTGCGACGCACTTGCTTTCCAGCTACTGGCTGGCCAACTTCAAGGATTTCGCCGTCTTCACGCTGGGGGCGTCGGCCTTTGGAACGGCTTGCATAGAGGCGATGGCCGGCTGCCTTTTCTTCTTTCCTTTTTGCAAGGGGGGAAGAGTTGACGGCGGCCGGGCGAAGCTTGCGATTGGAAAAGCCTTTTTTGACGCTGAAAGCCTAAGGCCCCTTCTCTTTGCCGCCGTCCGCGCGGCCTACGAATGGGCCAAGTCCACAGGCTTTTTGGCCTACCCCTGGGGCGTTCTATCGATGGCCGCCTTTAACGACAAGGCCTTGATCCAGTGCTCCGACATCTTTGGAACCTACGGAATAAGCTTTTTGATGGCCTATTTTTCAGCCTGCTGCGCCGAGGCCGCCTTATTATTGAACAAATTTTCCTTTGGAGCGGCCCTTCCTTATAAAGAAGCGAAATTCAACCTGGCTTGCTCCGCCAAATGCCTTGCCCTTTGCCTCCTATTAGTTTACGCATACGGAGCCTTTAGGCTTTGCCAAAAGAGCCCGGTCATAAAGACCTTTAACGCAGTTCTAGTCCAGCAAAACATGGACCCTTGGGCCAGCGACGACGACGAGGAAAGCCTGCAAAAGTCCATAGAGCTTTCAAAAAAGGGCCTCTTTGACTTTGAGTCGGAAGGAAAAAAGGCAGACCTTGTCGTTTGGAGCGAGGCCGTCCTTAGATACGCGCTTCCCCACGCGCTGGGCCGCTACGATTACGTTCCGCAGGGCCAAAGCCTCTTTGACTTCATAAAAAGCCAAGGCGTTCCTTTTGTGATTGGCGGCCCCTATTTTGAGCCGCTAAGCGAAGGCGAAGGCCGAAAAATGTACAACGCGGCCTTGGTCTTTGACCAGTCGGCGGCCTTGCGGGGCTTTTACGCAAAAAGCCACTTGGTTCCATTTGCCGAAGTCATTCCATATGCGGATCGGAAATTTGTCAGAAAAACAATGGAGCGCCTTGTAGGCTTTTCAAACGGCTGGAATCCCGGAAAGCGGCTGGACCTTTTTGACTTTCCGGCCTCGGAAGGCTATTCGGATGCGGCCCCAGCCTACTACGATTTAAGCCTGGACGCGGCCGCCGACGAAAAAAAGCGAAATGAGGCCAAGGTTAGGGCCGCCCTCCCAATTTGCTTTGAAGACGCCTTTCCCGACGTTTGCGGCCCCATGTTCCAAGCCGGCGCGGAAGTTTTCATCAACATAACCGACGACTCTTGGTCCAAGACCGCCTCGGCCGAGCGCCAGCACTTTGCCGTGGCCGCCTTCCGCGCTGTTGAATACAGGACCAGCCTTGTCCGCTCGACAAACGCCGGCCTTACCGCTGTCGTGGACGACAAGGGCCGCGTTTTGCAAAGCATTCCGCTTTTTGAGGACGGCTATCTTTGCGCGAAAATACCGATTTACCGGCGCCGCGCCACCGTCTACTCAAGCTGCGGAGACTGGTTCGCCCATTTAATCCTAATCCTTATCGCCTTGGCCGCCGTCTGCAAGGCGCGGGAGTTCCGCCGCCCGAAGCTGCGCGACTGCGTCATGACGGAACTTTTAAAGATTGAATTTTAACGCTTGCAAAATTTAAAAAGCGGGTTTATAATTATTTTATCATGAAAGTCAATAAAAAGTTCGCTTTTGCCGCAGTCCTTGCGGCTTTTGTCGCTATAGAGGCCCAATCCCAAGCGGTCCGCTATCAAGGCCTGGCCGCGGGAGCGGGAATTAAAAACCAGTATTCAGTCGGCGACTGGGCCGACTATTCGCCTGCCAATTTGGGAATAACGGCTTTTGCCGAATACACGCTGCCCGAATTTTTGCCAAAGAGCATGGACATAGGAGCCAGCCTCCACATCGACTACGACCACTCCTTTACAAAAGGAACGCTGGAGCGCTACGAGGGCGTCACGGCAAGCGCGGGCCTTTGGCTTAGGATTCCTTTTGCAATAAAGAACCAAAGCTTTGCCTTCCAGCCGGAAGTCTCTTACGGCGTAAATTTCGCCATGGCAAAGGGCAAGGACGGAACGGACACAAACGGCCTTTATCTTAGCCAAGCTATTTGCGTCGCCCCCGCCTTGCGCTACGTCGCGCCTGTCGAGGCCTTGAAAAATTTGGAATTTGAATTTAGCCCCTTGTGGACAATAATGCCGCAAAAAGGCGGCGGACTAATACAGACGATTGGTTTTAGGTTTGGAGCCCTTTGGCACTTTGGAAAGATCTTTAAAAAGAACGGAGGCGACAAATGAAGCGCTTTATCAAAACTTTGGCGGCGATCGTTGCGACGACAGTTGTGTTTGCCGCCTGCTCGAACATAATGGACGACCTAAAAGTCCGCCCCGCTTCCCAACCCGAGCCGACACCAACGCCAACTCCTGCGCCTGCGCCAGAGCAAACACCGACACCAACGCCAGAGCCAACTCCGGCTCCCGAACCGTCCGCTTTGGCCACGCCTCTTACGCTGGAAGCCGCCGAAGCCGGAGCGGTTGTAACCTTTGTCAACAAGGCCAAAGGCCCAGTTACCTACAAGGTCAACGGAGGAGCGGAGCAAACAATCGCAAAAAACTCGACAGGAACCATAACGCTTTCCGCAATTGGCGACAAGGTTGAATTCTTTGGCGACAACAAGGCGTACGCGACAGACTACAGCGATTACAGCAACATCGTTTGCGACAAGGACTGTTATGTTTACGGCAACGTCATGAGCATTATTACGAGCGAGGGGTTTGAAAATGCGACAACGCTAGAAAATGCTTATACTTTTGTCTGGTTCTTCGGTTACAACACGCATATAAAAAATAAAGAGGGCACCGACTTGCTTTTGCCCGCCACCACGCTGGCGAACAACTGCTACTACGGCATGTTCTACGGCTGCGCGAGCCTTACAGCCGTGCCAAGCCTTCCCGCCGCCACTTTGAAAGACTGCTGCTACTGGAGCATGTTCGACGGCTGCGCAAGCCTTACAGCCGCGCCAAGCCTTCCCGCCACCACGCTGGCGGACGCCTGCTACGCCAACATGTTCCGCAACTGCGCAAGCCTTACAGCCCCGCCAGAACTACCCGCAACAAAATTGGCGAACAACTGCTACTCTGAAATGTTCTTCGGCTGCACAAGCCTGACAGCCGCGCCTGAACTTCCCGCAACCACGCTGGAGTTCGCCTGCTACAGCGGCATGTTCCAAGGCTGCACGAGTCTGACAGCCGCGCCAAGCCTTCCCGCCGCCACTTTGAAAGACTGCTGCTACTGGAGCATGTTCGACGGCTGCGCAAGCCTTGCAAGCGTCACTTGCCTTGCGACAAATATTTCTGCAACTGACTGCACGAAAAACTGGCTTAACGGCGTTGCCGCCACCGGCACGTTCACCAAGGCTGCGGGCATGACAGGCTGGCCTACAAATAGCGCTGACGGCATACCCAGCGGCTGGACGGTTCGAGATTCGTCATATTCCGTTCCTCTGACTTTGGAAGCCGCCGAAGCCGGAGCGGTTATAACATTTAGCAACAAGGCCGCTGGCCCCGTTACCTACAAAGTCAACGGCGGCGAAGCGCAAACAATCGCAAACGGCACGACAGGAACCATAACGCTTGAAAATATCGAAGACAAGGTTGAATTCTTTGGCGACAACAAGACGTACGCGACAGACTTCGACTATTACAGCCACATCGCTTGTTCAGCGGACTGCTATATATATGGAAACATAATGAGTCTTGTAAAGAGCGTAGGCTTTGCAAGCGAGACAACGCTAGAAGTAGGTTACACATTCTGCCAGTTGTTTGACGACGACGCCCACATTAAAAACAAGACAGGCGCGGATTTGCTTTTGCCCGCCACCACGCTGGCGGATTACTGCTACGCCTACATGTTCTCCGGCTGCGCAAGCCTTACCGCCGCTCCGGCCCTGTCCGCAACCACGCTGGCAGAAAACTGCTACAGTGGCATGTTCTACGGCTGCAAAAGCCTGCCAGCCGCGCCAAGCCTTCCCGCCACCACATTGACGAAAGCCTGCTACCAAAACATGTTCCGCGGCTGTACAAACCTAGCCGCCGCTCCGGCCCTGCCCGCAACCACTCTCACGCATAGTTGCTACGCCTACATGTTCTCCGGCTGCGTGAGCCTGACAGCCGCGCCAAGCCTTCCCGCCGCCACTTTGAAAGACTGCTGCTACTGGAGCATGTTCGACGGCTGCGCAAGCCTTGCCAGCGTTACATGTCTTGCCACGGACATCAGTGCCACAGATTGCACATTTGGCTGGCTTGACGGCGTAGCATCTACAGGCCCTCGCACCTTTACAAAAGCGGCTAGCATGAACGATTGGCCAAGCGGCGCAAGCGGCATTCCTAGCGGCTGGACGGTCGTGGACAAACAATAACGCGCGGGACATCCGTTCCGCCAAAAAGCGGGCAAAATATTTTTGTAAATTTATGAAAATTTTGCTTGCTTTTTATAAAATAGCGTGTTAGAATAGATTTATTACATAAAAACGCTATACATAGCGCTAATTTTGGGGAATATAGGGGAAAATATGCGCTGTCCTTACTGCGGCTCGCTTGACGACAGGGTCATAGAAAGCCGCGCAATGGCCAACGGCGAAAACATTCGCAGGCGACGCGAATGCCTAAGCTGCGGCTACCGCTTTACCAGCTACGAACGCATAGAAGAAAAGCCCCTGATGGTCATCAAGCGAGACGGCCGCAGGCAGCAAGTTCATCGTGGAGATGCAGGATCGTACTGGCCGCCGAAATCGAGGACCAGGCCGTAATGCAGGCCAAGTCCAGCCGCGAGATTTCGACCAGCGACTTGGGCGAGTTGGTCTTGCAGCGCCTTAACGACATCGACAAAGTGGCCTACATCCGCTTTGCCTCTGTCTACAAGCATTTTGAAAATTTGGAAGAATTTATAAACGAAGTTAATAAGGTTGGGGGAATCAAAAAGTGAGCGAGCAGTCGGTTTTTCCGCAATGGAAAAGTTTTTTGGGAAAGAGCGGCGACGAGGAAACCAAGTCGTTCATTAAAAACGTCGTAAAAAGATCGGGAGACATCGTCTCCTACGATCGCAAGAAGATCGAAAAAGCGATTGGAAAGGCAATCCAGGCGGTTGAAAAATTCGCAAACCCGGACAAGGCGGCCGCTCTTACCGACAGCGTCGAAGAAAAGCTGCGCCTATTGCTGGCGGGCCGCCGCGCGCATTCGATTCCCGCGATAGAAGAAATTCAGGACGTGGTTGAGTCCGTGCTCATCGAGGCCAAGGAAGTCGAGGTTGCCAAGGCCTACATTCTTTACCGCGCCCGCCACGAGGCTGTCCGCGACGCCAAAAGCCTCATGCTTGACATCAACAAGACGATGGACGGCTACCTTGCCCAAAGTGACTGGCGCGTAAACGAAAACGCCAACGTAAACTTTTCGCTTGGCGGCCTTATCCTGCACAACTCAGGAACGATCACAGCCAACTACTGGCTTAACAACATTTACTCAAAGGAAATCGCGGACGCCCACAAGACGGCCGCCTTCCACATCCACGACCTTTCGATGTTCTCAGGCTACTGCGCCGGCTGGTCTTTGCGCCAGCTTATCGTCGAAGGACTTGGCGGAGTCAAGGACAAGATCACTTCAAAGCCCGCCACACACCTTTCCACTTTGGTAAACCAAATCGTAAACTTTTTGGGAATCATGCAAAACGAATGGGCGGGCGCCCAAGCCTTCAGCTCCTTTGACACTTACTTGGCTCCCTTCGTAAAAATCGACAACCTTAGCGAAAAAGAAGTTCGCCAATGCATCCAGTCCTACGTTTACGGCGTCAACACTCCCAGCCGCTGGGGAAGCCAGGCGCCCTTCTCCAACATCACGCTTGACTGGACTTGCCCGGCCGACCTTAAGGACAAAAAGGCCATCGTCGGCGGAAAGGAGCAGGACTTTACCTACGGCGACTGCCAAAAAGAAATGGACTTGATTAACAAGCAGTTCATAAAAATCATGCTTGAGGGCGACGCGGAAGGCCGCGGCTTTGGCTACCCGATTCCGACATACAACATCACAAAAGACTTTGACTGGAACAGCGAGAACGCAAAGCTTTTGTTCGAGATGACTTCAATGTACGGAACGCCCTACTTCCAAAACTTTGTCAACTCAGACCTCAACCCAAGCGACGTGCGCTCAATGTGCTGCCGCCTTCGCCTTGACAAGCGCGAGCTTAGAAAGCGCGGCGGAGGCCTTTTTGGAAGCGACGAGTTTACCGGAAGCATCGGAGTGGTCACAATCAACCTTCCGCAAATCGGATACTTGGCAAAGAACGAGGAGCAGTTCTTCAAGCGCTTGGACTACCTTATGGACTTGGCCAAGCAAAGCCTTTGCATTAAGAGAAAGGTCATCCAAAAGCTTTATGACGGCGGACTCTTCCCCTACACAAAGCGCTACCTTAAGACGCTCAACAACCACTTTAACACAATCGGCCTTTGCGGAATGAACGAATGCTGCCTTAACTTTTTGGGCGTGAACATCGTTCACCCGACAGGAAAGGCCTTTGCCGAAAAAGTCTTGGACTACATGCGCCAAAAGATGCAGGACTACCAAGAAGAGACCGGCGAGCTTTTCAATTTGGAAGCGACTCCGGCCGAAAGCACCAGCTACCGCCTGGCCCGCCACGACAAGCAAAACTACCCCGACATCATCGCCTCAGGAACAAGCGACCCCTACTACACAAACTCAACGCAGTTGCCGGTTGACTTTACAAGCGACATCTTTGAGGCCTTGGACCAGCAGGAATCATTGCAAACCCGCTACACCGGCGGAACGGTGTTCCACACATACATGGGCGAGCAAATCAAGGACTGGAAGGCTTGCCGCGATTTGGTAAAGACCATCATGGCCAACTATCGCATTCCGTATTTGACGATTTCGCCTGTTTACTCGATTTGCCCTGTCCACGGATACCTTTCTGGGGAACACGCGGAATGCCCCAAGTGCAAAGAAGAAAAGAGGCGCGCATTGCAAGCCAAGCTTGACGGTTTGCTTGCGGAACGACAAGTCGCGCTGGCGGAGCAAAGATAAAAAGGGAGGAATTTATGAAAAAGAAGTTTACGCCCGCATCGTAGGCTACTACCGCGCGATGAAAAACTGGAACAAAGGCAAGGCCGAAGAATTCAAGCTGCGAAAGAACTTTAAGCTAGAAGACTCCTCCGAATACGACATTCACTCCTACGCAGACGCGGGCGAAAGCGGCCAGACGACATTCAGCCCAGAAAGCGAAATGCTTATGGAAGACGAAAGCGTCGAAAGCCGCGAAGCCGCGCTAAACTCCGCAGACAATAACTCAGCCGCGCCATGCAGCGCCGAAAGCCAAGAGCTTCGTTACGAGCTTTTCGCCAGAAAGACTTGCCCCAACTGCCCTCCAGTAAAGGAATGGATGGCAAAAAGCGGCCTTACAGGAAAGACGATCGACGTTGACACCGAAGAAGGCCTTAGCCAAGCCGCGCAAAAAGGCGTCTTTGCCGCTCCCACTGTGATTTTCTACAAGGCCGACGGAAGCGAATCGGCGCGCGCCCACAACGTGGCCGAGCTGGAAGAAATTTTCAATCTTGCCACAGCCTAAAGCGGTTTTAATAAAAACCAGTTTAGTAGACTTTCCCGAACGAGTTGCGGCCGCGTGTTTTTTGCGCGGCTGCAATCTTCGTTGCCCCTACTGCTACAACACAGAGCTGGTCGCTCCTGACGCCGGCGCGCAAGCCCAAGACGCTGCGGCAATCGCAAATCAGTCGCAAGCCCAAAACGCGGGTGACGATAATCGTTTGCAAGCCCAAAAATCGGGCGCGCAGGCAAAGCGCGACGAGCCCCAATTTGTTTTTATCCAGGACATAATCGCCCACCTAAAAAAGCGCGCCAACGTCTTGTCGGGCTTTGTCATTTCCGGCGGCGAGCCATTGCTGCATCCCGACCTTGTCCGCCAATTAATTTTAGAGGCGCGCGCCTTGGGCTACAAGATAAAGCTAGACACAAACGGAAGTTTTCCCGACCGCTTGCAAGAACTTTTGTCCGATCCCGCCTGCGCGCCCGACTACGTCGCGCTGGACGTAAAGACGGCGCCAGAGCGCTACAGCGAGTTGCAAGCCCAAGACGCCGGCGGCCATGATTGTTCGCAAGACCTTAACGCCGCGGCGGCGGCTTCATTGGCTTTCAATGCCTTGCAAGCCCAAGACGCGGCGGCGCAAAAAATAGTCGAGTCGATAAAAATCGTTTCGGCCATGCCTTCCGCCGCGCGCGAATTTAGGACGGTTCTCTACCCGCCATTGGTCGGAGAAAAAGAGATAAAAGAAATCGCAAAGCTTTTGCCAAAGGACGCGCGCTGGTTTTTCGCCCATTTTCTTAACGGACGCTGCCTAAGCGCCGCAGCCGAAAAAGTCCAGCCCTACACGGAAGAAAAAGAGGCGGCGCTTGTTGAATTGGCGCGCTCTTTTATCCCCGGCGCCGAGTTACGGTAGGACGCGGACAAAATTGTCGCGACGCAATAGCCGACGCTGCCTTGCGTTGAATCACAAAAAAAGGCCTCCCGATTGGGAAGCCTTGAATAGCGACAATAGGGATTGAACCTATGACATCACGGATATGAGCCTTGTGCTCTACCAACTGAGCTATGTCGCCGAATGTTTTAACAATATATCAAAAAGCGCGCTTTATGTCAAGTGGCGAAAGGGCCTTGTCTAAAAAAAAACGCGGCGAAAAAACGCCGCGCTCTTTTTGATTTGATTCCGCTCTGCTAGAATTTGCTTTCGGCGTATCCTATCCAGCCCTCTTTTTCCACAAGAGCCTTCTCAAAGCCTTCAAGCTTAAAGGGATAGCTTTTTGAAAGGCTTCCAGCGATAAGCTTTACCTTGGCCGTTCCATCGTCATTGAAAACGATTTTGCATTCCGTGTCTTTTTCGGCAAAGGTGCGGAACATGTCGTCAATGGATTTTTTGTCCATCTCAACGGCAAGCAAGCCGCAGTTGTACATGTTCTGGCGGAAGATGCGCGCAAAGTTGACGGCGACGACAACGTAAATGCCGTTCACTTCCAAAGCCCAGGGAGCGTGCTCGCGGCTTGATCCGCAGCCAAAGTTGTCTCGGGTTACGATTACCTTTTTTCCAGGCACGTCGGTCTTGGAGTCAAAGCCTTCAAGCTTTAAGTCTTCCAAAAGGTAAGGCTTAAGCGCTTGCTTTGTGTTTTCCGTCAAATACTTGGCCGGAATGATTTCGTCCGTATTGATGTCAGTTCTGTCCAAAAAGAGAACCGGGCCTCCAAATTGCTTCATGATAATCTCCTACAATCTATGCTTTGTATAATGGTGAATTCGTTATAGTTCCGGCGATTGCCGTCGCGGCGGCGGACGCGGGGCTCATAAGGTGAACCATTCCGCCTTTTCCCATGCGGCCGTTAAAGTTGCGGTTTGTCGTCGAAGCGCAAACTTCGCCTTCGGCCAAAACGCCATTGCTCATTCCTAAGCAGGCGCCGCAAGTCGGGTTTGTGACGCAAAAGCCCGCGTCCATAAAAATCGACAAAAGGCCTTCGTCCAAGGCCATCTTGTAAATTTTGGGCGTGGCCGGGCTTACAATGCCGCGCACTCCAGCGGCCAAACGCTTTCCTTTAAGGACTTCGGCGGCGACGCGCAAGTCCGAGATGCGGCCGTTGGTGCACGAACCGATGTAAATCTGGTCCACCTTTGTTCCAGCCAATTCGGCGATCGGCTTTACTTGGTCGGGCTTGTAGCCGACCGTTGCCAAAGGCTGCAAATCGCTCAAGTCGCATTCGATGACTTTTTCGTATTCGGCGTCCGCGTCGCTCTTCCACTGCTGGTAGTCGGCCAAGGCGTCTTCCTTGCTCTTGTATTCGTCCTTGATGAATTCCCAAAGGTAGTCGACGGTCTTTTGGTCGGGGAAGCAAATTCCGCTTGTGGCTCCGGCTTCGACGGCCATGTTGCAAATCGTCATGCGCTCTTCCATGCCAAAGTTGTCCACTACAGGGCCGGTGAACTCGACGACGCAGTTTGTGGCTCCATTCACTCCAATCTTTCCGATCAAGTAAAGGATTACGTCCTTGGCGTAAACGCCGGGCTTTAAGGTTCCATTTAAAACAAATTTTATTGACTTTGGTTCCTTAAAAGAGCAAACGCCCTTTAAGATGCCTACCTCAAGGTCGGTAGTGCCGACGCCAGCCGCGAAGGCTCCAAAAGCGCCGTGCGTGCAAGTGTGGCTGTCGCCCATGATAACAGTAAAGCCCGGGCGGACAAAGCCCTTTTCGGGGAAAATCGCGTGGCAAACGCCGTTACAGCCGATGTCAAAGAAGTCCTTTATGTCGTTGCGCCTGGCCCAGTCGCGAAGAATTTTTTCTTGCGTGGCTGTTTTTGAGTCTTTGGCCGGAGTGACGTGGTCGATTACGGCCTTGATTTTTGTATTGTCAAAAACCCTATCCTTTCCGCGCTCGCAAAGGTCGTTGATGGCGATGGGGGTCGTTATTTCGTGGCAGAAAACTCTGTCCAACTTTAAAATGTAGGTGTCTTTAAAAGGCTTTTCCAAAAGATGCTTTTCAAAAATCTTTTGCGCGATTGTCTTTCCCATAATCAATTCTCCTGAAAAAATTAAAAATAATTAAAGATTTTAATTATTTTTGAAGAATTTGTCAAGACCGCTTAAATTCTTAAGCATAATTAAATTTTTCATTGGGATTAGCCAAGAACAGTGACGCCGGCCCCTGAAATAGCCGCGTTTATGGAGTCTTCAATTCCGCCAACGCTTTCATCGAAGTCAACCTTTACTTGTGACTTTGCGGGATCTGCCACGCAGTCTGTAACGCCTGCAACGCCTTTTACAGCCGCACCCACTTTTCCAGCGACCGCGTCGTCAAACATTCCATCCACAAATATCTTCTTTTGCATAGCAGCAAATCTCCTGAGCGATAATTTTTATTATTATAAAGCAAGCGGCGAGAAAATGCAAGCGATTTTTTATAGAAAGATTTGTTTTTTCTCTTGCGCTTTTCTTTTGTTTGCGCTAAATTAATGAAAATCCCACCAAAGCATAGGGAAGGATGCGTTAACAAGGAGAATGCAATGGGAATTCGCGGAGAACTATACACAACACAAGTAACTTTGGCCAACCGCTCTTATTTTTTTAATGTAAAGGAAAACAGGACGGGCGACGTTTTCTTGCAGATTGTTGAAAGCAAGAATGGAAAGGAAGGCACAGAGCGCGACCGCCACCAAATCGCAGTCTTTGAGGAAGACATGCAAAAGTTCTTTGGCGGTTTGGACGACTCGCTAAAGTTCATTCAAAAGAATAAAAAGGAGCGCGACAAGCTTCGCGCCGAAAGGAAAGCGGCAAAAGACGCCAAGTACTCAAGCGAAGGCTTGTCAGGAAAAAAGATCTACAAGAAAAAGGCCGAAGATCCCGACGCCCGCCCCGTAGACCCCAACGCGCCAAAAAAGACAGGCCGCATCCACGTCGTTTCCAAGCGCGCGAAAAACTAATTAGAAAGAAAACGAAAGCCGATGTATTGCCAGTAGTCCGCGCGAGCGGACAGTCGATATTACCACTAGCAAAACAGCGGCTAATAACTAAAACTAAGCCGCTGTATCGGGCTGGGGCCTAGTTTATGGCAGGCGGCCTTGTGCGCCGCAGTCGGATAGCCCTTGTGCTTGGCGTATCCGTAGCCTGGATACTTTTTGTCCAACTCCACCATAAGGCGGTCGCGCGCGGTTTTCGCAAGTATGCTTGCGGCCATGACTTCTGGAAATTTCGCGTCGGCCTTTACGACGGCCTCGCATTCAATCGGCAAATCCGGCGGAACAAAGTTTCCGTCGGCGATTCCCTTCAGGCCGCTTAAATCAAGATTGGCATTCTTTTTTCGCAAATCTTCAAAGGCTAGTTTCATCGCGTAAAGGCTTGCGCGCAAAATGTTCATTTCGTCAATTGTTTTATGGTCAACAAAGGCCAAGCCCCAAACGGCTTTTTCTTTGATGACAGCTTCCGCGGCCAATCTTTTTTTTTCAGACAATTTCTTTGAGTCGTTCAAAATTTCCAAAGGAAAAGACTTGGGAAGAATCACCGCGGCGGCGCAGACAGGGCCAGCCAACGGCCCGCGTCCCGCTTCGTCAAAGCCAACCGCGATCATTTGTAGGAGTTTCCTTGGTTTTCAGAAAAAACCGTTTTTCCGGCAGTGTAGACGCTCTTGTAGTTTTCGGACTTGTTTTGAGTGTCGGCGGTGAATTTATTGTTGACCAATCTAACCGAACAATCGATGAATTCAGCGGGACGACCCATGCGGCTTGTAATTTGCGCGAAATTGTTGTCAAAGTCCAGAGAGCCGCCGTTAATCGAAAGAGCCACGGCCGTGTCCGCTATTGAAAGCAGCCTTGAGTTTTTTACAAGAGTCTTTGAATTGCCGTTAGCGGAAACCACGCAAGAATAGCCTTGCGCCTCGCTTGTAATGCCGGTGGACTCTACGCTTAAAGCGGAGGACTGACAGTTAAAGACGCGGCCGTCTCCTGAAAAGCGGGCCACAAGCTGGCAGTCTTTGAAGGTAGCCGCCGAATGCTCTAAAATAAAAAGGTTTGTAAGCGCCTTTGCGGCTCCCCTAAGCTTTTTTGAGGAAGCAGGCGGCTCCGTTTTTTCCCAGAAAATGTTTTGCGCGAAAAGGCCCGCGTTCTTTACAGAAAGAGCCGCGGTCGCGGGAATAAAGACATGAGCGTCGTCAATTCCGCAAAATTCAACGTTGTTTGTGATTGAAATCTCGCCGGAATTTAGAGCGACGTCTCCCCTTATGTAAAAGCGCGAAAAATTCTTTTTATTCACGATTTTTGAAAGCTTTGACAAATCCTTAAAGGGTGCGAACGGGCTTCCGTCCTGCTCGCCGGCCGTTGACGAAGAATCGACGTAATAATTGTACTTGTCTATCACAACCGAATAATCGGAAGTCGCGCTTTTCGCGCCGCTTTCGTCTTCAGAATAGAATGAAACTTGATAAGCGAGCGTTCTTTCTGTGTCGCCGAAAAGCGTGATGTTTTGGCCTTGATAAGCGTTGTAGCCTTCGTGGTCAAATTTCAACAAGGCCAAATCAGGCGCGGCAAAAGAAGGCTCCAGCGAAACGGGATTTGAAACGGAGAAATAATACTTTAACTTTGGCTCAAGCCGCGCGCTTACGCGGACGTCATCGCGCGAGTAAGATGACGAGGCGCTGGAAATAATTTTTGGAGCGGGCGGCGTTGACCGGTTGACCAACACGTCAATGAACAAGGAGCCTTGGTAAACTTGCTCGCAGTAAAGGTCCACAGGCAGGCGCTCCTCGATTTTGTCGCCAGGAAAAACGTCAAGAACAAGCTGGGAATAAAGGCCGTCGGCGATGATTTTGTTTTTGGAAAGGGGCGACGCGGCAAGCTCAAACTTTTTCCCCTCATCGCCAACGACATAAATCACGAGGCTTCCGTCAAAGTCCCTTTTAGACGCAAGAGCCGGTTTTGCGGGAAGCGGAAATTTTTCAACTGAATTTTCCGCGGAAAAGTCAACGCTTTGGCAATAAAGCTCGTTGTCCTTGTTTCTGTCAAGCTCAACGAGTTTTCCGCACGGCTGCCACCAATCGCCGTCAAGCGAATAAATCTTTTTAGGGTCGGTGAAAACAAGCGTTGACCAATCGTTTGACTTAAAGGGCGTCTCTCGCTTTGTCAAAACGCCAGTCTCGGCTGGAAGAATTCTAAGCACATAGCGCCAAACCTTCGCGCCGTCGCTTAAATTTATGGGAACAAAGCGTTCCATCGTCGCGCTTTTTGAAATGAAGATTTCACGCCCCTTTTCAAAGTCCTTGCTTTGGAAAAAGGAATAGTTGAACGCAAAAGGAATTTGCAATTTATTTCCAGCCACATAGTCAAAGCAAGGGCCTGTCTCGAATGACTTTAAGAAGGCGCTTGTTTCCTCGTTTTCCGGAACGCTTGGCTCAACAGAAAAATAGATTTTCCGCTCTTCCTTGTTTTGGTCCCGCCCAACGCTTACAACGCGCAGCTCCACATTTCCAGTAACGTCAAGAACGACGGGACCGTCGTAGGCAAAGCCTTGCGCCAACGGATCTGTTCCGGAAAAAGAATAATAAACTTCTTCGTCCTCGTCAAACTCAAGCACAAGGGATTGCGCGTTCGCGTATTCGCCTGGAACAGGGTTCACTACCCTAACTTCGGCGAAAAGGCTAAACGAGAGCAAGGCGCAAAGCGCGGAAAAAAATCTTTTTTTCATATCGAAAACCTATTTGTTGGCGAGGACGCTCAAAACTTCCCGCAGCTCGGGATCCTGCTTAAAGTAGTTTTCTTCCAAGTCCTCTTTGCTAAGTCCAATAAGCTCGTGGCTCATGTAGTGAATCCACAAGTCTTCTTCAGGCTTTGTAATCTCAAACTTGCGGCACCAGTAGTCGGGAATTATCGGCTGCTGCGCCTTGTAGGTAAAATGCTTGTAGTCATGAACAACAACCTTTATGTCGTTTCTGGGAACGCCGCGGTCAAGAAGGATTTCCGTCAAGGCGTTGATTGTGTTTCCCGTGTCAAAGATGTCGTCAACAAGCATGATTTTATCGCCGGGACGAAGGCGCTCGGGCGGGTATGTCCAACCGTCAATCATAAGCTTTGTGTTGGCGCGAACGTCTGTGTAGGAACGGGCGACGACGGCGGCGTACAAAACAGGATGCTGGTCTTTTCGGACTATCTTAAAATACTCGCTAATTACGTTTGCCATGTAGGCGCCGCCTCTAAGCGAGCAGTAAAGGACGTCGGGCACAAAGCCGTCCTTGTAAATCTTGTGGGCCAATTTCAGCGCGTTGTTGCGCACAACGTCGTATGGTAAAAATTCTTTGTTCATTCCTCTATTCTATCACACTTCAGGCTTTAATGCTAGTAAATCAACTGTATTTTTTGTAAAGCTCCGCGATGATTTTCAGGCCGCCTTCGGTTTCCTTTTGGTCGCCGGCGTAATTAAGGCGCAGACACTTAGAGTAATGGGGATGCTCTTCCACCGGCGGAAGGCTTTTGTCAGGCGCGGCGCCAAAGAAAAAGTATTCGCCGGGAACGACAATCACGCCGCGCTTTTTTAGCTCTGAATAAAATTTCATCGTCGAGATTTTAAGGCCAGGCATCAAAAGCCACTGGAAAATCGAGCCTTCGCTTTTGTGGACGTAATAGTTTGTTCCGGCAAAGAGCTTGTGGATGGCCTTTTGCGTTTCGACCGACTTTTTTTGGTAGAAAGGCCGGACGTATTTTTGGGCGCAGTCGATTAAGCTTCCGTTTTTGATAAGCGGAGCGGCGATGGCCTGCCCTACGCTTCCGCTTGCAAGCGCGGCGATGGCGTTTATGTTTCCGACAGCCTGAACGATTTTTTTGTCGGCGACGATTATTCCGGTTCGCAGTGACGGAAGGCCGATTTTTGAAAGGCTCATCGAAAGGATTACGTTTGAGTCCCAGTAAGGCGCCGCGTCGTCGGTGAAGATGATGTCGGGCCAAGGAAGGCCATAGGCGTTGTCTATCATAAGCGGAACGCCGTACTTGCGCGCGATTTTTGAAAGGCGCTTGATTTCGCTGTCGGTAAGAACGTTTCCAGTCGGGTTTGTCGGACGGCTTACGCAAAGGGCGCCGACATTGGAATGCTTTTCCATGTAGTTTTCAAGCGCGTCAAAGTCAACGTGGTATTTAAACGTCCTGTCATTTTCATATTGGCAAGTCGAAGGAATGCCGACAAATTGGCCGCGCTCAATTCCCTGGTCGGCGTAGCCTATGTATTCGGGAACAAGAGGAAGAACGATTGTTTTTTTGACCGACTTTTTTTCGTCGGAGAACGTTCCGCTCAAAAGATTAAAGATGTAAAAGAAAGCGCTTTGGCTTCCGTTTGTAATAGCGACGTTTTCCGGCCCGATTTTCCAGCCGTAAGTTTTTGAAAGGTATTCCGCGACGCATTCGATGAATTCCACGCGCCCCTGGGGGCTGTCGTAAAGGCCGATAAGCTTTTCAAAATCGTCCTTATGGCCCATGATTTTTTCCATGCGGGCGCGATAAAGCTTTTCGACTTGCGGAATGCGGGCCGGGTTTCCGCCGCCCAAACGATAGGGCTTTACGCCGGCCGGCAAGGGCTTTCCAATGTCGTCCATCAGTTGCAGTATGCCGGACTCGCCGGTGAGTTTTTTTCCAAAGTCAGAGAAAAGTATTTTAGGCATGAATTTTTCCTCCCATAAAATTCAAAGTTAAACGACCGGCTCCAAGGCCTTTTCATTTTTCGAGCGAGAGACCTGGTCCTTGGCCTTTTTTGGCTTAACGACAAGGCTTTCGCCAACGCAATCGACAGTCGCCTCGCCAGAAACCTTTCCTTCAAGCATAAGCGTAGAAAGCGGGTCTTCGATTTCTTTTTGAATCAAGCGGCGCATCGGACGCGCGCCCATGCTTGGGTCAAAGCCCTTGTCGATAAGGTAGTCGCGGGCGGCCTCTTTAAGCTTAAGCGCGACTCCGTTCTCCGCAAGGCGGCCGTTCAATTCAGAAATCTGCAAGTCCAAAATGCGGCTTACTTCGTCGCGGTTCAAAGCGTCAAATACAAGAATGTCGTCTATGCGGTTCAAAAGTTCCGGACGCATAAATTCTTTTATTGACTGCATGGCGTTTGACTTGATTTCTTCGTAAGGAATCACGCCGCCAGCCGCGCTGGAAAAGCCGACGCGGCCTTCTTGGGTGATCTCGCGGGCGCCTGCGTTGCTGGTCATAATGATGATTGTGTTCCTGAAGTTAATCTTGTGTCCAAGCGAGTCAACGATTTCGCCCTCTTCCAATATTTGCAAAAGAAGGTTGAAAACTTCCGGATGCGCCTTTTCGATTTCGTCAAACAAGACGACGGAATACGGATGCGTCCTGACTTGCTCGGTAAGCTGGCCGCCCGACTCGAAGCCGACATAGCCCGGAGGAGAGCCGACCATTTTGCTTACGTTGTGCTTTTCCATGTAGTCGGACATGTCAAGGCGGATAAGAGCGTCTTCCGTTCCGAACAAGAATTTAGCCAATGACTTTGCTAGCTGGGTCTTTCCTACGCCTGTAGGCCCCAAGAAAATAAAGGAGCCTGTGGGCCGCTTGGGGCTTGATATGCCGCTTCGGCTTCTTCGCACAGCCGAGGCGATGGCCTTGATCGCTTCGTTCTGCCCGATTACAGTCTTGTGAAGCTCCGCTTCCATTTTTAAAAGCCGGGTCTTTTCGTCGTCGCTCAACTGCTCGGCGGGAATTCCTGTCATTTTGCTGATTATCGCGCAAATGTCATTCACGCCCACTTCCTTTACGAAGGCGCCGCTTTTGCTTTTCCACTCTTCCTTAAATTGCTCAAGGCGCTCTTTAAGCTCCAAAACCCTGTCGCGAACTTCCGCCGCGCGCTCGTAGTTTTGGTTTTTGACCAAATCATTTTTCTCTTGAACAAGGGCGTCAATGCGCTTTTCCAGCTCGTCAAGCTCGGCGGGCCTGTTTCCTTCGGCAATCTTTTTTCGGGCGCCAGCTTCGTCCAAAATGTCTATGGCCTTGTCCGGCAAAAAGCGGTCGGTCAAATAGCGGCGCGAAAATTTTATGATTGACGGTATAACTGAATCAGCGTATTTCACATTGTGGAATTCCTCGTACTTGCCCTTAAGGCCCAAGAGGATTTCCTCTGACTCTTGGTCGCTGGGCTCGTCAACGGAAACTGTTTGAAAGCGCCTTGCGAGCGCCGCGTCTTTTTCCATATAACGGCGGTATTCCTTGATTGTCGTCGCGCCAATTATTTGTATTTCTCCGCGGCTTAGGGCCGGCTTTAAAATGTTTGACGCGTCAAGCGAGCCTTCAGGTCCGCCGGCTCCAATCATCGTGTGTATTTCGTCCACAAACAAAATTATGCTTTTGTCTTCGCGCGCCTCTTTCATCAAGCGCTTCATGCGCTCCTCAAACTCGCCCCTGTATTTTGTTCCTGCTATGAGCGCGGTCAAGTCAAGCGTAAGGACCCGTTTTTTCAGCAAATTGTAGGGAACGTTGGCCGCGGCGATCCTTGCCGCCAAGCCTTCAACAATCGCTGTTTTTCCCACGCCCGGCTCGCCAATCAAGAGCGGATTGTTCTTCGTCCTTCTTGAAAGAATTTGAACCACGCGGTCAATCTCGTCGTTTCGGCCAACAACAGGGTCGGCCAAGCCTTTCAAGGCCAACTCTGTTATGTCGCGGGAATAATTTTTCAAAAAGCCGCCGTTTCTTGTTTTTTGTTCCGAACCAGAGCCGGCCATTTGCCTGTCGTACGAAGCGCCGTCGCGGTCCATCATGCGCTTAAAGTCAGCGTCGCCGCCCTTGGCGGAACTTCCAGCTGAGGTCTGAAGCCTTTCGCGCGCTTCAAAAGCCGCCTCGCGAGCGCTTTCGTAAGAAATCCCGGAGCGCTCAAAATAGCGCGAGGATACGCTTGCGTTCTCGCGGATGGCGGCAAGCAAAAGATGTTCCGTTCCGATGTAATTATTTCTCATTGAGCGCGCTTCGTATTCGGCCGCCTCAAACAAGGTCAAAAGGCGGCGGCTGGGCGGAAGCTCCGAAAAGTCTCCGGCGCGAACCGTTCCTCCGGCAATCGATTTCTCCAACTCAAGCTGAAAAGTCAGGACATTAACCCTTAAAATGTTGAGAATCGCGTATCCAAGGCCGTCGGCGTTTTTCACAAGGGCAAGCATCAAGTGTTCAGGCATAAGCTGAGAGGCTCCGCTTTTTCTTCCCTCGTCTTGCGCGAGAGCCACAATCAACCTTTGAGCGCGCGGTGAAAAAGATTTCATAAACAAAACTTCCTTTAGTTCTTCACTTTAAATTTCAAACGAAAGATTCTTAAATGCGTCTTGCATGATGATTGCCCTAAGACGCTCTTCCTTTAGTTCGTCGTTTTCGGCGACGTCTTTTTCAAACTTAAAGTTTCCAGTCTTGAGCAAAAACCCCAAGTGTCCGCTTTGGGCGCGATACAAAAGAGACGAAAGCTCAAAGTCCCTCGCGCCTTTTATAAAGCCCAAATCAAGGCCCCACTTGACGTTGGAGACTATCTCTATCGACTCGCGAAGGCCCATCAAGACGCAAAAGCGCGCGGTTGCAAAAGCCCTCAATATCGCGTCGCGAACAGCGGTCGATTTATTATCGGCATAATTAAGCCGAAACTTGCGCTCGCTTTCGCAAATATTTTTGGCGAATGATATTAGGGCCGCCAATTGGTCGATTTCGTTGCCGCTTACAGACTGAGTGGTGGACAGTTGGTAGAAGGCGCCAAGGGAAGACCCCGCTTGGCTTCCGCTTCCATAGCAAGCGGTGACGGAAAAGCCTTTTTTTTCGGCGCTCTTAATCAAATCAGAAATTTTTCCCGCGCATGACATTGACGGAAGATGAATCTTTACCGACGCCTTCATTCCGCTGCCGGAATCCAAGGCGTTTGCGGTCAAATAGCCAAAATCATAACTGGCGGCAAACTGCACGCGGTCTTGCAACTGCATGTCAACCTCGCGCGAGGCGGAATAGGCCGCGTTTAAGGCGAGCCCCGGAGAAAAGCTTGAAATGCGGGCGTGGTCGACGCAATTTACAAGACAGCTTGCGATTCCGTCAAGGCGCATCACAAGGCCCGTTCCAAAATTGTTCTCAAAAAGCCCGCGCTCCGACAGGATTTTGGCGCCCAAGGGCTCGACGACGGACAAAGGCACGCTTTGGTAGGCCGAGCCGTTTTCAAAATGGTTGAAGGCGTCAAAAATTATGTTTTGAATTCTTATCGCTTCGTCGTCGTCGCAGCTTTCGGGAAAGGGAAAATTGGCTAAATTTCTAGCGAGGCGGACGCGCGTTGAAAGAACAACGTCGTCGTCGTCACCCGGGGCGGCGTACCAAGCGTCTCCAACAGTCCTTTTTTCTTCAATCATCTTCGCTGTCACTCTCCGCGGAGACCGACTTTTTTTCTATCGCGCGCAAGTAGTCCCTGTAAAAGGCCGCCTTTTCGTAGTCCTCGCTTTTTACCGCGGCGTCAAGCTTTTCCCGAATCAAAACCCTGTCTGTAAGGGCCGACCTAAAATTCGCGAGCCGCTTTGGCATTGAACCTGTATACGGAAAGGCTATTTTCCGCTCTGAAAAATAGTCGTTGACTTCCGCCTTGAAAATCGCGTAGCATTCCGGGCAGCCAAGCTTTCCCGTCAAAATTATTTCGGATCTAAGGCGGCCGCAAACCGGACAAGCCCTGTCGTTTTTTACTAGCTGGTCGCGGCGGTCTTGCCTCATTTGCTTGAAAAGGGAGCCAATCTGCCTGTCAATCTCCTGGCTTTCCGGCGAAATGCCGCAAGCGACGGCGCAGTCCCTGCAAAGGTTTATTTTTTTTATTCCCAAACGGCTTGTCTGCTCGACATAAATAATCGCTTGGTTCTTATGGCACATGTCGCAAAGCATAGGTCACCTCGAATTTCGCAAAGTGTCAATCGGCCTTTGTTTGCCAGCTTTGGCTGCGGGCAAAAGGCTGGCAGCAAGCGAAAGCAAAAGGGTCGCAAAAGCAATCAAAAACAAATCGCCGAAAGGAATTTCAATCGGAATGACCTTAAGATAATATTCCTCGTCCAAAAGTCTGATTTGCTTGACGCCCATTATATCACTGTTGGCAAAAAATGACAAACCCCTCATCGCAAAATTAATCGCCTTCTCCGCAAACTTAATGAATTCGTTTATGTTTACGCTTAGCAAAAGCCCCAAGGGAAGCCCAAACAGCAAGCCGCCCGCTCCGCAAGCGAAGCCTGTCATTATGAAAGAAAGCGAAATTCCGCGCGAAGAGGCGCCCAAGGACTTTAAGATTGCGATTTCGCGGCGGCGCTCCAAGACAAGCATTATCAAGGCGCTGGATATGTTCACCGCGGCAACAAGGACAATTAAAAGCTGTATGAAAATCAAGAGTATTTTTGTTGAGGAAAAATTTTCGTATTGGCTCCGATTCAACTCGTCCCAACGGTAGACCCTCCACTGCTTTCCCAAGGCTTTTTTCAGGCTCGCTTGAGTCTTTTTCAAGTCCTTTGAAAAGGGGTCCACGCTTTCGCACATAAGGGAAAAAGCGGCGTCGACCTGCCGGGAAAAGCTCTTGGCCTTCTCGTAAGGCATAAAAAGCCAAAGGCCGTCAAGCTCCCTGTATCCGCAGGAAACAACAGCGGCGACATAAAAAGCCTTGACAAGAGGCGCGGTTGTCAAAGCGGAATTCTTAGCGGCTACGACAAGACGAATTTTATCGCCCGCTTTTATCGAAAGTTTTTCGGCTATTCCCTGCCCTATCAACACTCCGTTTTTCTCATTTGAAAAATCTTCAAGGGATCCGTCAACAGCCTCAAAAAGCTCTTTATAGCTTTCATAATCCTTAAAAACTCCGCTTGGAAGCGCGCGGACTTGAACGCCGCGCCTTTTTGAATTAGCGGTCGCCAAGGCGGAGAAACTTATCATTGGATAAACGCCGGTCACGCCTTGGATTTCTTTTGCCGAAAGCGCCGCATCTTCCAAACGCTCAGGATTTTTCTCAAATGAAACAGCCTCCAAGTGCGACGAAGAAAGGGAAACCAAACGGCCGGTAATGCCTTTTATCATTCCATTTGAAACCGTCAAAACAGCCACAAGGGGAATCAAGGACACGCCTATGCAAAGGACGCTGCCCAAGAGGCTTTTCCTTGCGATGGAGGAGCGGCCGCTTTTAGGGAAGAGAATTCTTTTTGCGAACAAAAGAGATGACTTAAAATTCATTTTCTATGCAACGCGCCGTCCTTAAGCTCATAAACGCTTTGGCCTTTTTTGGCCAAGCCTATGTCGTGGGTCACAAGCAAAAGGCTTTTATTGTAGCGGCTTGTACTGTCAAAGAGCAAGTCGCCGATCATCGCGGAATTGGCGGGATCCAGGTTTCCCGTAGGTTCGTCGGCCAAAATAAGCTCAGGGTCGTTCACCAAGGCCCTTGCCACGGCAACGCGCTGTCGCTCTCCGCCTGAAAGCTCCGACGGCAAATGAGCGGCCCTTTCGGAAAGGCCGACATCAGACAAAAGCTTTTTGGCTTTTTCCATCGCGGCCGCCTTTGGAAAACCCGCCATGTAAGCCGGAAGAAAAACGTTTTCCAAGGCAGTGAAATCCTTTAAAAGGTAATGGAACTGAAAGACAAGGCCGACAAATTTAGCCCTGTATTCCGCGATTTGGTCTTCGTCAAGCGAAGAAATTTCCTTGCCGCCGGCTACGACCGAACCGCTTGTGGCGCTGTCAATTCCTCCGACAATGTTCAGCAAGGTGCTTTTTCCGTTTCCGCTCTTTCCAATAACGCAAACCCGCTCGCCCTTTTGGACAGACAAATCCAAGCCTTTTAAAACGCAAAGCCGCTCGCTTTGGCTGACATATTCTTTGCAAAGATTCTTTATCGACAAAACCTCACTCGTCATGCAAGACCTCCGAAATGGCGGCGTTTAGAACCTCGCGGCTAGCCGCCCAAGAAGAAAGAACAGCGGACAAAAGTCCGAAGAGAAAAATGAAAAACACCTCGCCAAAATACATTCTTGCCGGGATGTTTCCATAAACGGCGAACATTGGGTTTTGAGCGACCAAGGCCGCTTCATTGGGCGAAAAAACAAGCGCGGCGACATATTCAAGCCAAAAAACGGCTTTGGACAAAAGAGCGAAAACAGTTTTTATGTTCACGCAAAAAAACATTCCAAGCGCCAAGCCCGGACAAGCGCCCCTAAGCCCGGTCAAAAAGCCTCGCATGACGAAAATGTTTTTGATTGACGAAACCTTTCCGCCAAGCGCGCTGAGAGTTGATATTTCAAAGCGGCGCTCATAGACAATGCGGCGCATGGAGTTGAAAATATTCACCGCGACAACAAGAAAAATCAAGAGGACAAGCAAAAACAAGACATTCTTTTCCACCCGAAGAGCGCCGTAAAAGCTGCGGTTGTATTCGCGCCAAGACTTCGCGCCGGCGTTTGGAAATTTTCGGTTGATTTCATCAATCAGCGCCGAATCCACCGAAGGCTTTTTTAGTTTTATTCCATACGACGCGTTTTGTCCGTCAAAGAAAGTGGGACAATTAATGTCAACGTAAGCGAATGTTTGGTTAATGTCCGCGTAGCCAGTCATAAAAATAGCGGCGACAACAAAATCTGTTTTTTCCTTCAGCGCTTCAAGCAGAGGCTTTTTTGACGAAAGGCTGTAAAGGCTTATCACGTCGCCTACCCGCGCGTCAAGGCTGCGCGCCAAGCTAGAGCCAAGCGCGACGGGCGGAAGATTGAGCCCGTTTTCTTTTAGACGGAAAGGTTCGTATAATAGCGAAAATTTTCCGCGCAAGACTTTTATTTGGCCCGCAAAGCCCTTGTCCTTTTCAAAAGCGTTTGACTCGATGCCGCGAACCAATATCGCGGCCTGTTTTCCGCCAGGACCTACCGCAAGGCTTTCGCTTTCTATGAATTCCTGGAAGCAAAGAACTTTTTTATCGTTTTCCAAAAACCGCCTAAAGCTGTCCTTATTGTCTATCTCACCTTGCGTCCTCACGTGGAACGAAGACACTTCCATAATCGCGTCAATAAACTCCCGCTGAAATCCGTTCATGACGCTTACGACGATTATAAGCGTCATAACGCCAAAGCAAATTCCCAGCGTAGACAGCCTGTAAGACAGGGCGCCGGCGCCTTTTCGATCAACAAAGGAAAATCGGTTTGCGACATAATATATCCACGACAAGGCTCCTTTAGTTTTCATGGACGCCTCCGTTCTTTATCGTAGAATCCACTTTTACGTTGTCCCTGTAAAATTCCCTTACAATTATTCCGCCGTCAAAATATGTGGTTCTGACATAATCGCCTTTTTCAAAATTTTGGTAAAGGGTTCGGACGCGCAAAACTGAATTCTTGTAATACAAGCTTTCTTCCAAAACGTTTTTGCCATACTTGCTTACGCGCAGTTCATCGCTAAAAAGCAAGACGCTCTTTTTATTGACCTTGTATTTTTGAAGGCGCTCTTGAACCGCGCGCAAAGACTTGTCGTAACTTATCGAAAGCGCGTCAAACGACAAAAGCTTTCCGTCGTCGTCAAAATAATTCTTTCTTTCCGACTTAAGCCTTCCGTCGGAATAATAAAAGCTGCGCCGCTCAAATTTTTCCGAAAAGTTTTTTTCAAATGTGGAATGGATTCCAGATGAGTTTTCCGGATTAAACTGCAAAAGCCTTTCCATTACGCTTTGAGCGCTGCTTTCGCCTTGCTTCCAATACTCGATTTTTTCAAGCCGAAAATCGTTGTCGTAATAGCGGCGCGTGAACTTTCCGTTGGCGCCGTTCACCAAGCGCCTGCCGTCGGAAGAATGCTGCCCGGCCAAAAAATAATCCTCGCTTGTCTCATGCAATCTTATTCTCTTTAGCGAGTCAATGAAAGAAAGGCAGGCCGCTTCCGGATTCTCCTCCTCCTTGGATAGTTCAGTATTCTCTACAGTCTCGCCTTCCGAAATCAATTCAGGCTGTCCGCCGTCATCCTCGCTTTGAACAGGCTCTTCCTGGCAAAAAAGCCGAGCTTCAAAAGCGACAAGGAGAAAAAAGACTGTAAAAAAGGCTCGGCATATTTTCAAGGCTAAAGTCCCAAAAATTCGTTTAAATATTTTTCCGCGTCAAACAAGGATATGTCAGCGTAGCTTTCTCCTGTACAAACATAGGCGACAGGGAGAGACAACTCTTTTCCAATCGACACGGCAATTCCGCCCTTGGCGCTTGAGTCGTATTTTGTCAAGACAATCGCGTCCACGCCAACCGCCTCGTTAAAAACCTCAGCTTGCCTTAAAGCGTTTTGGCCGGTCGTGGCGTCAAGGACCAATAGTTTTTTGTAGCAGCCCTCGTCCGCCTTTTGAGAGCAAACGCGGTCGATTTTCTCCAGCTCCCTTACAAGATTTTCCTTGTTGTGCAGGCGGCCGGCCGTGTCGGCGATTACAAGACCGCCGCCCTTTGAAGAAACGGATTCCGCCGCGTCAAAGACAACCGCCGCCGGATCGCTTCCCATTTGATGCGCCACGACCCTTATTCCCAGCCGTTGTCCGTGCTCCATAAGTTGGTCGACAGCCGCGGCCCTAAAGGTGTCGCTTGCGCTTAGCGAAATGTTTTGAACGCCGGAATTTTTTTGCAGCAAGGCTATTTTCGCGGCGCTGGTTGTTTTTCCAACGCCATTCACGCCCAAAAGCATCCAAACGTTCGTCTTTCCGTCCTGGACCTTTAAGTCAATTCCTTTCGCGAATGGGGAAAGCGCTTCCTTTAGCTTTAATAGAATTTGGCCTTGGTCAAAAAGCTTTTGTTTTTTGCATTCGCTTTCAAGAGAATCAATCAACTCCATCGAAAGCTTCGCGCCGATGTCGCCTTCAATAAGGGCATCGGCCAAATCGTCAAAGAATTCCTGGTTTTGCGCGGTTTTTCCCGCGAACAAGCTTTTTATTTTATCCGCGAACGAACTTTTCATCAGTCCTCCAATTCATTTTTGCTTTCGCCTTCAGTTTTAGGGCCTTGCGTTTTTTTGCCGTCTTCATCCTTGCCGCCTTCGTCTTTTGGCATAAAAGGCGTCAAGGCATTGGCCTCATCCTCCATCATGCTTTGAACCGCTTCAAGCTGCCGCGCGTTCTTCATCCTTCTTGTGGTTGACGGCCTGATCTTCTTTGCCCTTGGCGGAAGGGTTTTGTCAACCGCAATCAAATACGCGACCAACTCGCAGAGAAACCAGACTCCGCAAGCGGCGGTTATTCCCGTTCCGATAAGCGAAAGGTTTTTGTACCTGTAGAATTCATCGCTCGAAACATTGCCATACGAAGTTTGCGCGCCCCTTTGATAGGTTGTAAAGCGGCCGTAAGTGTAAAACAAATATGGAAGCGAAATCATCAGGGCGCTGTAGGAAAGATACATCATTTTGCGCCTTCTGTCGATATTCTTGCTTATGTCAAACACCTTCACCCTAGCCTGAAGCTCGCTTCCGTCAACCATAAGGTTCCTGGGTATTTGCATGAACATTATCTCGTTGCGGTTTTTTTCTGGATGTTTTTTGTCTACGAGGGGGCTTTCAAAATATCCAAAAACCGTATCGCCGTTTACTTTTAGCGGAACGTCGACAAAATCAGTTTTTGACGAAGGGCCTACGTTTTTTCCGTCAAAAAAAAGGTCGCCCGGAACAAACTTGCTTAGAACCAGCTTAACCGAGCCTTCAGACTTTTCCTTAAAATTGACCTCGACAAAAAAGCGGCTTTTTCCTGAAAAATTATAGACGAAAGTTTCGCGCGCGTAATTGTCGGCCTCTATCGAAATTGAATGGAAGCCCGCGCCCACTACCGCCTTCTCCGGCATCGGATCGTAAACGATGTTGTCTATTGTCAGAATCGCGTTGGAAAAAGCCTCGCCTGGATTAACCTTAAAGTTAAGCTCAACAGGAAGTCCGTTCGCGATTTTTGGAATCAGCTCAAAGGCTAAATTTTCGGCAATCTCCCCAACTTGCGAAAGGGAGCCAACCTCCATCGCGCTTGCGATTTTTTTCGCGCCAGGATAAACGACAAGCTCAACGTTGACGCAAGCGTAGTCCCCTAAAAAAGAAATCGTTCCAGCGACGACAGCGTTTATTTTCGCTGAAGAGGCTTCCTTTTCGTATTTTCTGGAATACAAGCCCTGGCTTTCGGCGTCTTCGCCCGCTAGAAAAAGCGCCTCGGAATCGTTTTTGTAAAGGGCGATTTTTTCATTAGAGCCAAGCAAATCAGGCTTCAATTCCTTTATGATTTTTTTCTTAGCCTTTTCTGGATGAAAGACGCCCGCCTGCCGCTTTAAGTTCGCGTCGATTTTTTCTTGAATGTCCTTTATTTTTTTTTGCGCGTCGGCCAATGCAAGCTCAAAAGCCAGCGCGTTGTAATTGTTCAGGGCTAGAGAATCGCGCGCCTTGACCTCTTTGCTTAGCTGCAAATACAAATCAAGGCGCTCAGTCAAAAGAGAGTCGATTTTTCTGGCGGCCTTTTCGTCTCTTTCCACGGAACGGACCATGCCCACGGAAATATGCTCAAGGATAAGCTTTGGAAGAACGCTGGCCGCGCTTTGGGCGGCTTTTGACGAGGCGCCTTCGACGCTGAATTTTCTTGCCGCTAAAACCCATGACTTGTCTTCGGGCGAATTATTGTCAGCGCAATAAAAGCTGGAGGCGCAAAGGCAAAGCATTAAAAGAGAAATGACACGCTTTCTTAAAAAGGAAATTCTATTGCGCCCCTTCTCCGTCATCTTCCGCGTCCAATGGAAGTCCCTTCCACATGGCGTTCAAGTACGCCTCGATAAATTGGTCAATGTCGCCGTCCATCACAGCCTGAATGTTTCCGGTCTCCGCGCGCGTGCGCAAGTCCTTTACCATTGTGTAAGGCTGGAAAACATACGAGCGAATTTGGTTTCCCCACGAAATGTCCTTTTTTTCGGCGGAATACTTTGAGTTTTCCTTTTCCTTTTCCTGCTTGTAGTATTCGTAAAGCTTTGACTTAAGGATTGACATGGCCGTCGCGCGGTTCATAAGCTGGCTGCGCTCGCTGTCGCAGGCGACAACGATTCCTGTCGGCAAGTGGGTGAAGCGCACCGCCGAATCGGTTTTGTTCACGTGCTGGCCGCCCTTTCCGCCGGAACGGTATGTGTCGACGCGCAAATCCTTGGGATCGATCTTGACTTCAATCGTATCGTCCAAAACAGGAAAAACGTAAACGCTTGCAAAGGAAGTGTGGCGGCGCGCGTTTGCGTCAAAGGGGCTTATGCGCACCAAGCGGTGGATTCCGGCCTCGCCCTTAAGGAAGCCGTAAACATAGTCGCCGTCGATTTGGAAAGTGACGGACTTGATTCCGCCCTCCGCCTCCAAAAGGTCAACCGTTTCAAGCTTAAAGCCCCGGCGCTCAGCCCACCTTGAATACATGCGGCTAAGCATAAAGGCCCAGTCGCTCAAGAGGCTCATGCGGCTTTCGCTCTCATATTTTTTTTGCGTTTCCTCTAATTGCGAGCGGATTTCGGCCTCTTCGCCTTGCTCGCCGGACTCAAGCGAAAGCTCGTAAAGGGCTTCTATGTCTTCGATTTGCGCCTTAAGCTCTTTCCATGGCTCAACGCTGTTCTTTAGGCGCTTGATTTTATTCATCACTTTTCCGGCGTTGGCCGCGTCGTCCCAAAAACCAGGCGCTCCTGTCAAAGCCTCTTGCTCTTCGATTTTTTTATAAACCGAGGGCGCGTCAAAGACGCCCCCATACGTTCAAAATGTTTTCTTTTAGTTCGTCAATCGGCTGTTTTAGTTCTTCAAGCATATTTTCCCCTAATTTTAATATGAAAATTCATTATAATGCTTTTTCTTTCTTATGTAAACCGCTTTATGGGGCAAGAGGCTTTTAACGAAAGCGGCTTTGGACACGCCGCATTTATCTATTGAAGAAAGATAAAAAGACCGATAATATAAAAGTATGAAGGCTAATAAAAAATCTTTGTTTTTCGTGACGGCGCTCGCCCTTTTCACATCATCCATCTTCGCGCAAAAAAAGCCGGTTGCCAATTTCCTAACGGCGGCCAGCGGAGAAGAAAAAAAGATTTATCTTGAATGGGAAATGCCGGCGAAAGCGCAGCCTCAAATTCTTTTTGTCCAAGTATTCAGAACCAGCAAGCCTTGCATGTCCTACCACGAAATCGAAGGCCTTAATCCAATCGCCCGTTTGGAGCCTGGCCAAAATCGCTATGAAGACACGCTTTCAACGCCCGGAGACTATTTTTACGCAGTCTTGGCAGAAACCGAAAAAGGCCTTTACAAAATCGTCATCCCAGGAGTGAACGCGACCGCAAAGGGCGTCCGCCCGCGAATTCAAGAAAAAAATCAAGGCGATGTCGCGGAAGACGCAACGGCAAAGGCCGAGAGCGCTAAACAAAGCGAACAAGAAAAAATCAGGAAAGCCCCGCTTCCAAATCCCGGAACCTTGCTTGGCTTTAACCAAGGCCGGGTCATTATGAGCGAAAGCTCAAAAAAAGCGGCCAAGGAATTGGGCAGCAAAAAAAAGAGCAAGACGGTTGAATTTAAAAGTCCCTATTTTTTTGAAGAGGACATGTTCTCGCCTGACGGCGGAGACGAATACACTTTGTTTGAATGCCTTAGATCTGGCCTGGCGCCTAAAAAATACGCCGACAGCGTGACAGTATTGCAAGACTTTTTGAGCGTGCACAGAAACAAGGAAACGACAGAGCGAGCCCAGTTCTATTTGGGCCAAAGCCATTATTTTTGCAAAGACTACGAAAAAGCCATCCGCTGCTTTTTGACCGTGCAGGACGCCTTTCCTGAGCTTTCAAAGCAGTGGATAGATTCAAGCCTGGACTTGCTGGAAATAAATCAGTAAAGCCCTCTAATCATTTCCAAAAGTTCTGGAGTCCTTTCGGCTTTTGCGGCGGCTCCGCGCAAGGGGTCTTCCGCGGCGGCCTCAATCGGGCTTCCGTCAAGCGGCCTTCCGTTTTGGTCAGCCGCTGGCGACGTGTCTTGCGCTGTTTTTGAGGCGTTGCTGTCGTCTTTTGGCATTTCCATTAAAAGCAATTCGTCGCGGGGATTCACGCGGTCGTAAAAGCCGGTTCCGCTTAAAACGCCTTCCGAAATCTCCTCGCCCACTTTCACAAGCTCAACAGTTCCAAGCAAAGCGTCCTTTTCAAAGCGCAGGCCCTTCCCGCTGTCGGCTGTCTTTAGAGCGCCGCGGGCTATCACTGCGAATTTCGCGCCCTTGACCATGCCCTCGGTCTTTCCAATGTCAACCAACACGTCGTTTCCGCTTCTCTCCAAAAGTTTCGCCCGCACAGGAAGTATGTCCAAGATTCCCTGCCTTAACGAAAGCAAGGCCGCGGCGTAGCGGTTGTTGCCGGTTTTATAGACCGCGAATTTTTGCGTTTCCGTTCCTGTTCTGGCGGAATAAACGTCGGCGCTGAATTTTATGTCCCTTTCGCTTTCGGCCGCGCTAAAAAGAACAAAGTAGTCGTATCCGTTTTTGTGGGCGTCAGCGTAGGCCGCTCCAAAAGAAGGCGCGTCAGAGACAGCGATTCTCGCGCTTGTTCCCAAGATTCCCCTGAACATCAAGGACAAATGCTTGGCCGCGATATTTGAAAGCTCTGGATGCGCGGACGTTCCGTTTGTCGGAAGGCAGTAAAAGCCGATAGTCCAGCGGGTCTTGTCCAAGAAGAATGGATTGACGTCCCACTTTGAGGCGAGCGTGTCTTGCAAAAGATATTCATAGCCTTCAACCGTGTCAGACAAGCGGGTGTAGGCGATTTTTTCATCGTCGGCGTCTATTTTCTTTCCGTTTTTCTTGGCTTCCTCGATTCCGCTTTTAAGGATTTCGTTTTCTTGGATGAATTTTATTTGCGACAAAAAGTTTTCGCTAAAGCCTTCCGCGCGCAAAAGCCTGCTAAAGGCCGAACGGGCCGCGTAGTTGGCCGGGTCAAGCCTTAGGGCCGCTTGGTATTCGTAGCGCATTTGAGGGCCGGCGAATTTTTTCGCGTAGTCCGCGCCCTTTTGGACATGATGCTTTGCCCAAATTTTTCTTCTGGCGTCCTCAATGTCAATGTCGTCAAAAACCAAAAGCTCAAAAGCGGCCCGCATCACTTCGTCTTGGGGAACGGCGTCAAGCCCGCGCGACCAAATGTCAATGGCCTTTGTTTTTTGCCCAAGCCTTTCAAGCGAAAGCCCCTTGATGAACCAAGCGCGGCCGTTGTTCCTGTCGCGCGAAATCATCATGTCGGACAAGTCGATGACATCGTTGTAGCGGCCTTGCGCGAAGCAGATCAAGGACAAAAGCTCGTAAGCCTTCCAATAATTTGAGTCAACTTGAATCGCCGCAAGGCATCTTTTTTCGGCCGCGGCCGCGTCTCCTTTTTTTAGGCTTAAGTAAGAAGCGACGTAATGCGCCTGAGGATTCTCAGCGTGGGCTTGTATCGCCTGGTTCACAAAAGTTTCAGCCTGCTTGTCCTTTCCAAGCTCGGCGCTTATCAAGGCCAAAGAAAGCAAGGCCTTGGACGAGCCGGGATTTCTTTTTAGCGCGTCGGAATAAAGGCTTTCGGCGCCTGACACCCGGCCTTTAAAAAGATTGAGTTCCGCCAAGCCAAAGCGGGAGTCTATGTCGTTGGGATATTTTTTTTGGATGTCCTCGAAAATCTTTTG
>CADCBK010000030.1:0-7641 GCA_902799665.1 uncultured Spirochaetaceae bacterium
TTTTTCCGAGAATGGCTTCCACCTGAGACATGGGCTTAGAAAGGGTTGCCGAAAGAATCATACAACGAATATAACCCACGCGGGGCATATTGTCAACAAAGGCCAAAAATGCTATAATAAAACTTATGGCTAAAACTTTTGTTTTTGTAAATCAAAAAGGCGGAGTTGGAAAGACGACATCCGCAATCAATATCGGCGCCTACATCGCGTTGGCAAAAAAGCGCGTCCTTCTTGTTGACTTTGACTCGCAGGGAAACATGTCCAGCGGCGTGGGCGTTTCAAAAGACAAGCCTACAATTTACGAACTTTTGAGCGGCGATTGCGAGGCCTCCGAAGCGGTAAAAAAGACCTCAATTCCCACATTGGACGCGATAAGCGCCAGCCTTGACTTGTCAGGAGCGGCCATCGAGTTGGTTGACCAAAAGCGCCGCGAATACTTTTTAAAAGACGCCTTGGAGCCTCTCCAAGACAAATACGACTACATTCTCATCGACTGTCCTCCTTCGCTTGGCATTCTTACGCTGAACGGCTTGGCGGCGGCGGATTCGGTATTGATTCCGATGCAGTGCGAATATTTCGCCTTGGAAGGAATCACCCTTTTGCTTCAAAACGTAAAGAAAGTCCAAAAATCCATAAACCCAGGCTTGACCATTGGCGGAATATTTTTCACGATGTACGACTCGCGCACAAGATTGGCGCAAGATGTTGTCGTTCAGGTAAAGTCATACTTTAAGGACGTGGTTTTCAACACAATCATTCCGCGGAACGTCCGCTTGAGCGAAGCGCCGTCTCACGGCCTTCCGATTTGCAAATACGACCCCGACTGCGTTGGCGCGAAAAGCTACCAAAAATTGGCGGAGGAGGTGATTCACCGTGGCTAAACGAAAGACTGGATTGGGACGCGGAATCGGCGCCCTAATGCAAGAGGCCGAACAGCAAGCGCGAATCGAATACGAACCTCCTGTTGAAGAAATACAAAACGAACCGACGGGCCTTGCGAAAAAAAGCGCCCAAAGGAATTCCACGCTTCCGCCTGCGATAGAAACTGACGAAAACGGAACCTTGTGGATTGACCCAAGCTTGCTCAAAGCAAACCCGCACCAGCCCCGCCAGATTTTCAACGAGGAACAATTAAAGGAACTTTCCGACTCAATCGCAGAACACGGAATCGTTCAGCCCATCGTAATAGAAGACGCGGGCGACGGAACTTTTTACATCATCGCCGGCGAACGAAGAACGCGCGCGGCGAAATTGGCGGGCCTGAAAAAAGTTCCTGTGCAGCTTAGAAAATTCAACGACGAAAAAAAATTGGAAGTCGCGCTTATAGAAAACATCCAGCGCGCCGACCTTAACCCGATAGAAGAGGCGCAGGCCTACTACAATCTTATGAAAGTAGGCGGCCTCAACCAAGACGAGGTTGCCCAAAAAGTCGGCAAAGGCCGCCCGACCGTTGCCAACGCCTTGCGCCTTTTAAAATTGCCCGAAGACATGCAAAACTCATTGATTGTAGGGCAAATTTCAAGCGGCCACGCGCGAGCGCTTCTTAGCGTAGTGAACCCCGCCGACCAGCGCGTCTTGTTCGGAAAAATCATCGCAAGCAACTTGTCGGTCCGCCAAGCCGAAGCCCAAGCCGCATCCCTTAACGACGGCGGCCGCGCGGCCAAAAGTTCCGCGAAAAAAAGCGACGGAGCGCGCGCCCGCGACCCTGACATGATTAGCATCGAACAAAAGTTTATGGAAACGCTTGGAACAAAAGTTTCGCTTAACGGCGGCTTGGACAAGGGCCAGCTTGTAATCGACTACTTTAGCCGCGCCGACTTGGACAGGCTTTACCAAGCGATCATAAAAGAATAATTTTCACAAAGGAACCGCCCCATGATTTTTACAACGAACTTCTCTCCCCTGCTTGAAGACTTTGACAAAAGCGAGCGCCTTACGATGGCCGCGATTTTAAAGTATTTTGAAAACGCCGGAAGCCGCCACTCGGACGCGGCCGGAGACTCCGCCATAAAGGTGAGCGAAACTCTTGGAGTGGCTTGGGTTTTGACCGACTGGAAAGTTTGCGTAAAAGAATTCCCCCGCTACGGACAAAAAATCAAGGTTGAGACTTGGAGCGAAGGCTTGGTCTCGCCGTTTGGAACGTCGCGCAACTACTACTTGTACGCCGACGGAAACCTCGCCGTTGAGGGAACCAGCAAGTGGGTCCGCTTTGACATACGGGCTGGCCGTCCGATAAAGGTGGAGGCGGACTTGCTTGACCGCTACGGCCCCGAGCCAGGCAAAAAAGTTTTTGGCGGCGAAAAGATTTCTAAAATCGCCTTGCCGGAATCATTTGAATCAGAAACAAAAATCCAGCTCCGCCGCTCCGACTTTGACTTTAACAACCACGTCCATAATTTGAACTACTACGACTTCGCGCTTGAGGCACTTCCAACAGGAACTGTCGCACGCCCGGAAAGCGCCGCGCAAGAAGATAGTTCGCAAGGCCAAAAAGCGGCGGCCGCCTTTAAGAACGCGCGCATAAGCTACAAGACCGCTCTAAAGGAAGGCGACAATGCGGTTGCAAAATACGCCGCCGTCGACGGAAAAAGCGTCGTTGCCATTTACGCGGCGGGAACGGACGGAGAGGCCGGCGCGTTGGCTTGCGCCGTGGAAGTGTGGTAGCCTTCCGCTCGTGTTTTTGTTTGAAAGACTATAATCGTTATTTCGAGCGGTTCCGCCGCGTCCTTTGGACGCTACTGGACTGCAATCAATTCCAACGGCGCCGAAAACTGGACGCTGCGCTCGGTGGCCAAATCGTCAAACTTTATCGTGTAGCAAAAAGCCTTGTCATTTACCAAAACGATTGTGCCTTCGCCAAAAACTTTGTGGCGGACGCGGTCTCCTTTTTTAAATTGCGTGGCAGCGGCCTTTAGGCGGCCTTCGTCGTACTTTATTATTTTTTGCGACTGTTCCACAAGGCCCTTGTCAAGCGGCTTTTCAATGTCAAAATTTTTCATGCCCTCGCCCGCGGCTTCAAAGACAAAGCGGCTGGGGTATTTAAAGATTCCGTCATTGGCTTTTCCTTCCGCGTCCGTAATAAAAAGCCTGTCCTTGGCGCGCGTCATGGCCACGTATGCAATCCGCCGCTCCTCTTCCATGTCCTCTGGCGTTTGCACTTTGCGGCTGGGGAAAATTCCTTCGTTCATGCCGCATAAGAAAACGTTTTTAAACTCCATTCCCTTTGCCGCGTGAATCGTGAGCATTTTGACGGCGTCGCGCTTGTCCTCGCGGTCAAGGTCGGTGAATAGCGCCGCGCGCTGCAAAAAGTCTTCCAAGGTCGCGTCGTCGTCAAAGCCCGCTTGGTTCACCGCGCGCTTGAATTCGGCGGCGTTGTCCAAGCGGTCTTGGTCGGCCTCCAAGCGCAAAAAGGCTTCGTAGCCGCTCTTGTCCAAAATTGACTGCAAGACGCTTCCAAGCTTGCTTGTGCCGGAGCCGACCGTGTAGACAAAAGAATTTTTGTCGTTTAAAAGCGCGCGGCTTTCTTCTATCGCGTCAACGTATGCTTGGGCTTTTGTTCCTTTTAAAATCGGGTCGTCTTGCGCCAAGAGGCCCTTTAGCGCGGTGTAGGCGGAACAGTCGAATTTGTCGGCGCGCTCTTTTATGGCGGCGATTTTGTTCTTTCCGATTTTGCGGCTGGGAAGGTTTACCGTGCGGTAAAATGAAACATCGTCGGCAACGGTCAACATTCGAAGGTAAGAAATCATGTCCTTGATTTCGCGGCGGCCGTAAAATTCCGTTCCGGCAAGAATGCGGTAAGGAATGTCGTTTTTGATAAAGGCTTCTTCAAGCGAGCGCGAAAGGTAGTGGGCGCGGTAAAGAATCGCGATGTCGCGCAGATTGCCAGTCTTGCGCAACTCCTTAATCTTCTTGCAAATCCACTTGGCCTCGTCCTCTTCGCTTGGAGCGTGGTAATACAGAGGCTTTGGGCCGGCTTTTTTTGTCGGCGCAAGTTCCTTGGGATAGCGGACAGCGTTATGGGCAATCAAGGAATTGGCCGCCGCAAGTATTTGCGGAGTGGAACGGTAGTTCTTTAAAAGCAAAATCGTCCGCGCGTCCTTGTAAACTTTTTCAAAGTCCAAAATCAACTTGACGTGGCTTCCGCGCCAAGAGTAAATCGTTTGGTCGCTGTCTCCGACGATAAAAAGGTTTTTGTGCTTGCGGCTTAAAATTTGCGCGATGGAATATTGCTTTGCGCTCACGTCCTGGAACTCGTCAACCATTATGTATTGAATTCTGTCTTGCCACTTTTGCGCCACGTCGGGAAACTTTTCCAAAATGTAGACCGCAAAGTTTATCAAGTCGTTAAAGTCAACGCCAAAGCATTTTTTTTGCTCGTACAAAAAGCGCAAGAAAATTTCTTGGTTGCGCTCGATTCCCTTTGCCAAAAATTTTTCTTTAAGCTCCTCATTGTTCAGCTTGTAAAAATAGTCGATGTAAGTGTCGGCCTGCATTTTTTTTGCTTCCAGCACTTCGTCGATTTTTTGCTGGATCGTCGCTTCCTTTAAGGTCAGGCCCATGTCGGCAAAAACGCGCAGCAGAATCGAGCGCCAGTCTTCCTTGTCCAAAATCACAAAGTCTTTGGGAAAATTTATTTTGTTTATGTCTTCGTGAAGGAGCAGCGTGCAAAAGGCGTGAAAGGTGCAAATGTAGCCCAAATCCATGTCGCCCAATTCCGAACGGACGCGCATCTTCATTTCTTCGGCGGCGCGGTTGGTGAAGGTTACGCACAAAATGTTTTTGGGCGAGATTCCCAAGTCGCGGACAAGGTAAACGTAGCGGCTTACCAAGGCGCGCGTCTTTCCGCTCCCCGCTCCGGCCAACACTCGAATGTGGCCTTCCGTGCTTTGGACCGCGTCCAATTGTTCCGGGTTGAGGCGGGCAAAAATGTCGTGGTCAGTTTTGCTTTTGGGCATAGTGGAATTGTAACACGCTTTGCGCGTTTTTGCAAAGGGTCAGTTTGGCGCTTTTATTTTTTTCGCGTCAATCATTTGCACGACATTCTTTTCAAAATGTTTTGGGACAAGGCCGCGCGCTAATCGACATACAAACCCCGAAAAAGACACGCTCCACAACTAGAGCGTGACTTTTTATTATTTATATTAGTTTTCCAAACACAAAGCTGGAACAACACTCGCCGGACAATAACATACGCTTCCTGATGATGATATAATATATCCACCGTTATACCAACTAACGAGGCTTAAAACATCTCTCTTAGGTGTATAAGAAACTTCCGGTGTACGCAACCAAAAATAACTATATGCTCCATTTGCTTTTGCAAAGTCAGTCATTTTAGATGGCGATGCTAAAATTTGATAATCTTCATTAGATGCTTCATCATCACTTGGAATGAAAACTTTATCAACTGTATTTCCACAAGGGTAAATGCGCTTAGTATTAATATTTATACTTTTATTTTTAACAGTTGTATCAGCAATTATTTCCGTTGCTTCAGATGAAAATGCAGTCTGTAAAAACCCTTTGCCTACAAAATCATTAACCTCAACTTCCGGATCTGAATTATACCAGCTACATTTATAAGGGTAGCTGATTCCATTTAAGAAAGCCCTAACTCTTGAAAGTTTGTAATCACTATTCTGCCATCCGCCTGAACGAGTATTTTTTTCTTCCCTTCCATCATAATACTTTTCATAAGTTAAAATAACTTCTGATAACAAGAGTCTCTTTCCAGATTCATTATAGTTTGTTGTAAGCACGCGCCATCTGATTGGTTCAACTTTGAACCATACAAAATCGTTATTTGTAATTTCACGTTCACATTTTTCCCACAAAGGAGGTGTTTCTCCATTTGTGCAACGATATACATATTCACACTTTGTATACCACTCACCATCTGAACCTTTACAGTAAGTAAACATTCCACGCACAATAGAATTTGTTTCATCGACAGTAACTGAACTATCAGTTGGCAGTCCAGTTTGCGGCCAATCACCAAATTCTACGATGTTGTATGTAACACCATTAAGTATCTGTGTATCAACCTCCTTATATGTAGTTCCTACAAATGAAAAGTTGAATGCAACATTTACATTCACATCCTGAGCAGGCATTACAAAAGTTCTAGTATTGCCAGTTCCATTAACAGTCGTGTTTGTTACTGTCAAAGACTGCACTATATAATGTCTTGTCTGTGGTGTTATAGTAAGCGTTACAGTATCACCTTCAAACGCAGATGTTACACTAGAAGTCAATGTTCCACCTTCGATAGATGTTGGAAGTGTAATTGTATGCTTTGAATCAAATGTAGAACTAACTGTTACAGACTGGGCTGGCATAACAAAAGTTCTTGTATTACCGGTTCCAGTCAAATCAACTGATGTTCCATCATTAGCTGTTACAGAAAATGTATTAAGTCTGTAATTATCGCATTCAGCTGTTGCTGTGAGAGTAACTGTCTGGCCATAGTTTGCAGTATTGACAGTAGATGTACCAATTTTAGCAACAACACTACCATTTGCAACTGAGATAATTTCTACATCATAATCTATTGCAGTAAAATTAGCCGTTACAATAACATCCTGTCCAGGCATTGTAAACTTGTTATTTACAACTGCAATATTTGTAGAACCATCTGTTACAGTATATGAATCGAACTGCCAACCAGTTGCTGGTGTATTGCTAAGAGTAATTTCTGTTCCAGCAATTCCAGTTGCAGGAGATGGAGTTACGGTTCCATGCTCGCTAGAAATATTTACACTGTAAACAGGCATAGCTGACCAAAGAGCATAAAAAGTGATATCAGCGCTGGCTGTATATTCCGCTCCATCAGCATAAGCAGATTCTGTTGCATCAGCAGTTGTTCCCCATCCAGCAAAATAAAATCCAGACTTAGAAAATCCTAAATCTGAAATAGAAGTTAAAGCCTGAGCCGTACCAGCTGTAAAAGTTTGTGTTTCTGTTGCAGACGTGCCATTATTAGCGTTAAATGTTACTGTGTATTGCGCTGGCGGCGTAGGCGCTGATGGAGCGGGATTGCTTCCACCGCCGCCCGCGCTGTTCGAGCAAGAGGCAAAAAGGTATAAAGCCAATGCCGCGGCAAAAAGAGCCGTAAATTTTCTCAAGTTTTTCATAACAATCACTCCTTTTTACAAACCGTTCCACCTGTCCGTTTATACACAAAATCGGACAATAGGTCTATTTTCTATTATAAGACCAATAGTCCGATTGGTCAAGAAAAAACGGACAAAAGGTTCTATTATAAAAAGCATGGGATTTTGGAAGAACGTAGACGACGAGTTAAAGTATCAAGGCAAGGAGCGAAAGGAACTGGCGGCTGCCGCCGATTTTGACGTTTCCTACATCGGAAAAGGCATTCGCCGCGACAGCGTTCCCGCAGCAGACTTGGCCGTCCGCATTGCAAAAGCCCTTGACGTCTCTTTGGAATACCTCTTGGAAATGCCCGAAAACTCCGCCTCCCACAAAAAAGAAAGTCCCGCCGAAATAAACAAGGCCATTCGTCTGTACCACAAATTCGACGCCCACTTAGAGGAACTAGAAAAACTTTCCGCCCCGGAACGCGCTCTTGTTCTAAGCTTAATGAAAACTATTAACGACGCCCGAAAAAACTAATCCTTTCCA
>CADCBK010000030.1:7680-28581 GCA_902799665.1 uncultured Spirochaetaceae bacterium
ACCCTCATGCCCAACTTCACGATAAAACACAACGAACTTACCGCGGAGCAGTTTCGCTATCTTTGGGAATCGGTTTGGGGAGAGCCGCCGACGCTGGAGCAAACGGAGCTTGCGATGAAGAACACGCTATTCCGCGTTTCGATTTTTGACGGAGAAAAAATCGTCGCGATGGCGCGGGCGATTGGCGACAAGGGCTTGTGCTATTACATAAAGGACGTCGTCGTTCACCCCGATTGGCAAAAGAAAGGCTTGGGGAAAATTTTGATTCAAGAGATTCTAAAATACATCGACGCAAACGGAACGCCGGACACGCAAATCTTTGTGGAACTTTGCGCGATGCCGGACAAGATTCCCTTTTACCAAAAGTTCGGCTTTGAAGCCAACGAGGCGCAGCGCCTAAGAATAATGTACAAAGTGGATGGAACTGCATCATGCTAGAAAATTTAATCATTCGACAGGAAACGCCCGCCGACTGCAAAAGCGCGGAGCTTATGACGATGCGAAGTTTTTGGAACAAGTATTGGCCGGGCTGCAGCGAGCATTTCCTTGTCAGAATCATTCGCGAATCCAACGATTATCTTCCAGAACTTAGCCGCGTGGCGGAACTTGACAACAAAATTGTCGGAGCGGTTTACTACACTCGCGCTTGGATTGACGACGGAAGCGCGCGGCATGAGGTGGTCACCTTTGGCCCGCTTTCAGTGGAGCCAACGCTGGAAGGAAACGACATCGGCGGCGCTCTTATGCGCAAGTCAATCGAGGCGGCAAAAAAAGCGGGCGTCGCGGGCATTGTCGTAATCGGCGAGCCAAACTATTATCCGCGCTTTGGCTTTAAGCGCGCTTCGGACTTTGGCATCACCGACGGCGAGGGGAATTCCTTTGACGCGATAATGTGCCTCCCCTTAAACGACGACTTTTCAAAAATCAAAGGAAGAATTGTCGAAAGCGCGGACTTTAAAAAGTTGGAAGACCAAAAGCGCCTGCAAGAAATCAACAAGGAATTCCCCGCCTACCGCAAGGTAAAAGTCCAGGAAGGCTTTATGCAAATCTTTGAGCAACACTTGGGCGTAGTTGAGTCAATCAAAGACGGCGTTTATTTCGTCCGCTACTGGGAGCTTTTGATTCCCGCAAAGGCCGACGGCTTGGAAAAAGCGCCAACGGTCGGAAGCGACGTTCAGTTTATCTGGAAGCGGAACGGCGAATCAAAAATCACGAAAGTTTTTAAAAATTTGCTTGAGGAACAATGAAAGACTACATTCTGCTATTGCCAATCATTTTTATTTTTCACGACATGGAAGAGATAATCGGCTTTGGCCGCTTCTTTAAAAAGAACCCCGACTTGTTCGAGCGCTTTCCAAAAGCCACGGCCCCTTACCGGAACTTTAGTACGGCGGGCTTCGCGCTTGCGGTCTACGAAGAGTTCATTCCGTTTTTTGGAGTGAGCCTTTTAGCCTATTATTTTCCGAACGACATTCTTTACGGATTGTGGTTTGGAATTTTCCTTTCGCTCGCCGCGCATCTTTTGGTTCATATCGGCCACGCGCTTTACATAAGAAAATACATTCCCTGCGTCGCCACAAGCGCGCTTTGCCTGCCCATAAGCGCCGCGATCATTTACAAGTGCGCGAAGCTCATTACGTTCAACGCCGTGACCATAGCTTGCATTCCTTTAGCCTTTGTCCTTATGATTGCAAATTTAAAGTTCGCGCATTTTCTTATGCATTGGTTCAACAAAAGATAATCTTGCGCCGTCCGCGTTTTAGCGCTAGTATAGCCCTATGAACAAATCAGACCTTCTTCAATTCATAGAAAAAAGCGCGGACGAATGCGTCGCGCTTCAAAAGCTTTTGACATCGCATAAAGCGCTGGCCCCGGAAAACGGCGGCGACGGCGAATGGGAAAAATGCTCAGGCTTGGAACAATTTTTGCGCGCGCACGGAATAACAAACTTGGAGCGCTTTGACGCGCCCGACCCCCGCGCCCTGCACGGAAGGCGACCCAACTTAATCGCGACAATTCCGGGACTTGCAAATGACGGCGCGGTCTGGGCCATCGCGCATATGGACGTGGTTCCGGTCGGGAACATGGCGGACTGGAAGACCGATCCGTGGACCGTTGTTCAAAAGGACGGAAAGCTTTTTGGCCGCGGCGTCGAGGACAACCAACAGGGCTTGTGCTCGGCCTTCGCCGCCGCCTGGGCCTTTGTCGCAAACGGCATCCAGCCGGAACGGACGATAAAACTTTTGTTCGCGGCCGACGAAGAAGTCGGAAGCAAGTACGGAATGATTTGGCTATTGCAAAAGCACCCGGAGCTTTTTAACAAGAACGATTTTTTTGTAATCCCCGACGGCGGCGATCCTCTTGGCAAAACAATCGAAGTCGCCGAAAAAAACGTCTTGTGGATTCAGTTTACCGTAAGCGGAAAGCAATGCCACGGCTCGCGGCCCGACGAAGGCCTAAACGCCTGCCTCGCCGCCAACCGTTTGAGCGTCGCGCTTTACGAGGGCTTGCATAAAAAGTTTGACGCAAAAGACGATTTATTTGAACCAAACACTTGCACCTTTGAGCCGACTAAGCGCGACGCGAACGTTGCGGGCGTGAACATAATTCCGGGGAGCGACGTTTTTTGCTTTGATTGCCGCATTCTTCCGCGCTATAAAAACGAAGAAGTTTTGGAAGAGATAAAAAAGATTGTCGCGCAAGAAGAAAAAGTCTCGGGCGTGAAAGTGTCGTTCGGGCTTTTGCAAAACGCGCAGTCAAAGGCCACGGACAAAAACGCTCCGGTTGTAAAAGCGCTCAGTTCCGCCATAAAAGAGGCGCACGGAATTGATGCAAAGACAATCGGAATCGGCGGAGGAACGGTGGCCGCAGAGCTGCGGAACCTTGGCTACGATTGCGTGGTTTGGAGCAGCCTTGACGAGACGGCGCACATGCCCAACGAATACTGCGTGATAAGCAACATGACGCGCGACGCAAAGACGCTCGCGCTCTTGTTTGGAATTGAGTGAAGCCGGCGGCGACATTTTAGGCTTGCGACCAATTTTTGTCGCCGCACATCACAACTAGTACGGCTGTTTTTGCGAGTGTCGCGAGCAAAAATGTTGCCGCTTATGCGGCCAGCGAACAATTCTGGGCTTGCTTGCAATTTTATTGCCGCTAGCGGATCTTAAAGAAGATTCCCAGCGTAAAGATTGTGACCAAAAGCTGGACAATCAAAAACTTAAGCAAGACCTGGGTTGGAGACCAGCCAAGATTTTTTCGGACGTGGTCGTGCAAAGGAAAGCGCACGTTCGAGAAAATCTTAATCTTAAAGAAGCGCAAGAGCGCCACTTTGATGAGTCCCGTTCCGCCGTTAAGCAAAATCACAAGGCTTGTCGCGATTAGGATAAAGGGGTTTCCAGTAACCAAAACGCAGGCTCCGATAAAAAAGCCCAGCGCGCGGCTTCCGGCGTCTCCCATCAAAACGGAGCTGGGAAAAGCGTTGTGCCACAAGTAGCCCATCAGCGTTCCTGCCATCGCGAAAGTCATGATGCCCCAGGCCGCTCCCGTCTTTAAGTGCGGAACGAGCAAATACTTTGCGATGTCAACGTGGCCAAGAATGACGTAGAAAATAATTCCAAGCGCCATAAGCGCCACAAGAATCAGCGTGGAAGAAAGGCCGTCAACGCCGTCTGTGCAGTTGGTCGTGTTTATTGAAGTCCAAAGCAAAACCGTTCCGACAATCATGTAAAGCCAGAAAGGAATCGCGACAGGGCTTGTCACAAAGGGGAACCAAAAGCAAACCTTTCCGTCCTCAGAAAACTTTGAAAGGAAATAATACATGATGGCGGTAAAGGCCGCGCTCAAAATCAAGTCAAGCGCTCCCTTTAAATATTCGCCCCACGAGGTGACGCTTCGGTCGTCCAAAAAGCCGCTAAGCATCGTAAGCCAAGTGAACGCGACGGCGGCCAATTCCAAGCCTGTCATCGGAACGCACAAAAGGCAAACCAAAACAAAAAATGTTATAAAGACGACTCCAGCGCCGGTAGGCTTTCCTTTTGCCGCCTCGCTGGTGGAGGCAAGCGCGAACTCGCGGCCGCGGTCGTGCGGCAACAAGTTGTAAAATTTTGGAAGCAACTTTACCGAGCAAACAAAGCCCAAGTAAAGGGAAACGCTGATTAAAACCGCGTATGACTGCAAGAGGCGCGCCGGACCAAAGTTAAACGCGTCCTGCAAGTATCGGCCCAAGTACCAAAGCATAGTTACTTAGCCAAATATTCGTTGATGCTGGCGGCGGCTTTGCGGCCTTCGCCCATGGCAAGGATTACAGTCGCGGCGCCCAAAACGATGTCGCCGCCCGCCCAAACTTTTGTCATGCTGGTGGCTTGCTTTTCGTCAACCAAAATGTGGCCGCGCTTGTCAACGTTAATCTCGGGCGTGGTCTTTGCGATAAGCGGATTGGAATTGTTTCCAAGCGCCACGATAACGGCGTCGCAAGGAATGTCGTGCTCGCTTCCCTTTATGGCAACTGGAGAGCGGCGGCCTGATTCGTCGGGCTCGCCAAGCTCGTAGCTCAAAGCCTTAAGGCCTGTAACGCGGCCGTCTTCCGCGCTGCCCAAAATCTCAACCGGGTTTTCCAAGAAGCGGAACTCGACGCCTTCTTCCTCGGCGTGCTCAACTTCTTCAGCGCGGGCGGGCATCTCGGCGCGGGTGCGGCGGTAAACTACGTAAACCTTTTCGGCTCCCAAGCGCAAGGCCATGCGGGCCGCGTCCATCGCAACGTTTCCGCCGCCGCAAACCACGACCGTCTTGGCTTCGTAGTAAGGCGTGTCGGCCTTTCCTTTTTCGTAGGCCTTCATAAGATTGGCGCGGGTAAGATATTCGTTTGCGCTAAAGACTCCGATGTAGTTTTCTCCGGGAATGTTGAAGAACTTTGGAAGTCCGGCTCCGGTTCCTACAAAGGCGGCGTCAAAGCCTTTTTCCGTCAATATCTGCTGGATCGAAGAAGTGCGTCCGACCAAAAAGTTCATCTCAAATTTTACGCCCATCTTCTTAAGGTTCTCGACTTCCTTGGCGACGATGTCTTTGGGAAGGCGGAACTCAGGAATTCCGTAAACCATAACTCCGCCCGCCTTGTGGAAGGCTTCAAAGACTGTAACGTCGTGGCCGGCTCTTCGGCAGTCAGCGGCGACTGTAAGGCCGGCGGGACCGGAACCGATTACCGCGACTTTCTTTCCTGTCGCGGCCGCGACTTGCGGAACTGAAACCATATTGTTGTTTCTTTCCCAGTCGGCCACAAAGCGCTCCAAGCGGCCGATGCTTACGGCCTTTTCGGCTGACTTGTAAACTTTTCCTACCGTGCATTCGCCCTGGCACTGCTTTTCCTGCGGACAAACGCGGCCGCAAATGGCCGGAAGCAAGTTTGTTTCTTTGATGGCGTCAACGGCGGCCTTAAAGTCTCCCTTGGCCACGCTGGCGACAAAGCGCGGAATCTGAACGTTTACCGGGCAGCCCTTTACGCAAGGCTGGTTCTTGCACTGAAGGCAGCGGTTGGCCTCGACCATCGCCTGCTCTTTTGTGTAGCCAAGCGCCACTTCGCTCATCTGGCGGGCGCGAACAAGCGGCTCGCCTGTCGGCATTATCTGCAAGGGAATCGCCATGCGGTCTTTGTTTCCGAGCGAATCCAACTTGTCCTTTATTTTGTTCCATTCGTCAAGGCCGGCCTGCGCCAAAGCCTCTTTTGAAATATGTTCTGCCATTTTATTACCTACCTAAAATTAGTTGAGTCCGATTTTGCACTTGTGGAACGCTTCCGTTTCCTGCGGCTTGAACGACTTCATTCTCATCATCATGTTGTCCCAGTCAACCTGGTGGCCGTCAAAATCCGGGCCGTCAACGCAGACAAACTTTGTCTCGCCGCCAACGCTTACGCGGCAGCCGCCGCACATTCCCGTTCCGTCAATCATAATCGTGTTCAGCGAAACGACGGCGGGAACGTTGTATTTTTTTGCCGTCAAGCAGGCAAACTTCATCATTATCGGAGGTCCAATCGCGATCATCAAAGCGGGCGGAACGTCGCTCTGGCAAAGGCGCTCAAGCGGAATTGTCGTGACGCCCTTCTCGCCCGCGCTTCCGTCGTCGGTCGTGATAATCACTTCGTCGCAAACGGCCTTCATCTCGTCTACAAAAATCAACAAATCCTTTGTGCGCGCGCCTTCAATCAAAATGACCTTGTTGCCCGCTTCCTTCAAAGCCTGAACGATTGGATAAAGCGGAGCGGTTCCAAAGCCGCCGCCAACGCAAACGACCGGTCCGTCGTACTTCTTGATTTCGCTGGGAGTTCCCAAGGGGCCAAGAACGCCGCCAAGGTAGTCGCCTTCTTTTAACTGCGAAAGCTTGTATGTGGACGCGCCAACCGGCTGGAAGGCGATGGCGACCCAGCCCTCCTCGGCGTTGGCGTCTGCGATTGTAAGCGGAATGCGCTCGGTCAAGTCTTGGTCAACTTGAACGATAAGGAACTGGCCGGCCTTGCGGTTTTTTGCAATGTCCGGCGCCTCAAATTTCATGTAGTAAACGACTTCAGAAAGCTGTCTCTTCTCGATAATTTTGTTCATAGCTCTTCCTTGAGCGCCGTTTGGCGTTCAGCGAATCTAAATTTTATTAATTATACTGAAAAGAAGGCTCAAAGTCAACGAGCGGCCGCGCTGTTCGCGCGAGCTTTGTCGCGAGCGCAGGTAGCGTCCGCAAGGACGCGGTGAAACCGCTCGAACAAAAAATTATGGTCTTGCAAGCAACAACACGAGCGGCTACCAGCCAAGCTTTACGCCAAGGGCGGCGGCCACGCCTTCGCCCTTGAAGGACTGGACAAAGGTCGGGCTGCAAACCGCGGCCGAAATGTCAAATTCAATCGCCCTAAAGTTAAGCATAATGCCGACAGCGTGCGCGAAAACTTTTTTTGTGTATTCGGTTGAAAGGCCCAAGCCGAACATTCCGATTCCGACAATTTCCAGGCCAAGCTTGTATTCAGGATAGACGCTCTTCGCGCTAAAGTCCGCGCCAAAGGGATTTCGCATGGCAAAACCCGCGGCGGCGCGCATTGTAAGCCACTTGCCTACAGGCCGCCAGGCGCACTCAGCGCCCAAACGCAAGGGGCGGTTGACCAAATAATTGGCGCCGCTGTAAGCCACGTCGCTGATATCGGCGGAATGTTCCATCTTGGAATCGTCAAAGGCGACTTTTATCAGCGAGTCAGTCGAAACGGAAAGCGACGCCGTTCCCGTAACCTTGTGCTTCAACCTTGCGGGAACAATCGGAATGTTCGCGTAGCCTCCGATGTCCAAAGTGTCCAAAAGCGGATACTCCACAAGGGCGGCCAAGTCAATTCCTGCCGACTGCGCGAAGCTGCGGGCCAAGTCGTCGTCTTTTATTTTGTCAACAAAATCGCCGGAAAGCTTTCCGTCATTCACAAGGCCCTTGAACTCAGTCACGGTATAAACCTCTATCGGAGCCGAAGCTGTCAGGCGCAAGGAACCGTCGTTTCCGTTTATGGCGCTGCAAGTTATTTTTGTTGAAGGAACGTAGTAAATCGGCGAAAACCAGGACGGCGACAGGCGCACTCTGACTTTTCCAACGTTAAAGCGAACAGGAACGCTGAAAGAAACAAACGACTCTGACCAAAAGTTCGCGTCAGCCGTATAGGTTTTTCCTGGACTGACTCCTTCCGCCAAAACGTCAAAGAGCGATTTTGATATGTTCAGCCTTCCAGAAAACTGCGAGTCAATGTGAAAGCCAAAAGCGAATCGAGAGAAGTTAAAGTCCAAGTTAAGCGCTGAATTGTCTTCAAAAGCGAACGCAAAGCCGGACTTAGGCATTCCCTTGGAAATTTTCTTCAAGTCAAGGACAAGGTTCTTCTTAAATATGTCCGCCATCGGCATTGCGTTTTGCGAAACCCGCAAGGCCTCGGTGTAGCCCAGCTCCACATAGCGGCGGGCTGGATAAAGTTCCGCAAAAAGCGAGGAAAGGCAAAGCGTCAAAAACACGAACAACAATTTTTTCATTTCCGCCCTCCCCTACTTCTTTATCAAGTCCTTGATATTTACAGGACAATTTTCGTCAAGCCGCATTTCCACAACTGGATTTATTCCAATTGATTCCGCAGACTCAGCCGCAGCTCTAAAAAGAGTGATCTTTTGGGCGGCGGGAATTTTCACCGTCATCGCGGGCTTGAACAAGTGAGTCAAGAAGGCCTTGGCCTCCGAGCGGTCAAAGTTTATGATGTCGTCAGAGCTGTCGCCCGTCGTCAAGTTTATCGTTTTCTTTATTCCAGAATATTTTGCGTCTCCGCCGTGCGTGTCGTCAATCTCAATCACGGCGGCAACGTCTCCCAAGGCTCTGTTTACAAAATTGTAGTTAAGGCGCAAGTACTTGATTGAGTCGGCGGCCTTGGCAAAATCCTCGGTTGAAGAAACGTCGCTTCTATCAATCATATCGTCCTTGTCCTTCAATTCGTTCAGTTCGGCCAGCTCATACAAGTCCAAAGCGCTTTCGGCAGTCGTCTTGAACTTCAAGGGCAGGACGGCCGCCATCTCCACAGAAATCTTGCAAGTGTCCGAAGGCCCCATCGCATCAAGGCGGGCCTTGTACAAGTCAACGGCGGATCCGCCGGAAGGAACTACATTGTAATTGACCTTAAGCTCCGTTGACTTGTCGTTTAGAACGCCGGCCAAGTCCTTAAAGAAACTGTAATCTTTTCCACCCGTTTGGAATTTTTTTGTCACAGTTTGGCCAGCGTCCGGCCAATTAAACGAGTCGCATGGAAGCAGGCTTTCGCTGCTTGAGTCAGTTCCAGCGATATAGACTTCTTTCGCGGCGGAAGACGAATCCTTGTAGCTTAGCCAAATCTTTCCTTCAAAAGTTATGCCTTCAGCCAAGTCCGCCAAAGTTCCTGCCGGCTTTTGAACCATAAAATAAACAGGAACGTTCTCTATATCGCAGTTGTCGACAAGTTTTTTCACCTCGTCGTTGTCCATTCCGCTGAATATTTCATCGATGGAAAAATCAGACATGTCGGCTTGGTCGTTGACAGGGGCAAGGCTGTCAAGCTTCAAGGCTGCCTTGTCCCAGTCCATCACGCTTTTCATCTCTTTGACAGAAAGCTTGTATGTCGTTCCCATCAACAAATTTTTTACGGTTTGGCTTGGAGCGAACTTCACGGAAAATTTTATCCAAGCCGGCGAGTCAGCCGTTCCAAAGCGGCCATGGTCTGTTATGTCAAGGCTTCCATATTCCGCGAACAAAAAATCACGCTCGTCTTGCGTTCCTGTGGAAGTTATAAAGGCGCCGGACTCTTCATGGCCGTTGAACCATATTCCGTCGGTGGAATCGATTCCAAACGTCTCTGACAGGATCACAAGCTCTATGTCGTTTCCGGCAGGAAGCGAATTGACGGCCTTGAATTTTATCCCCTTGCCGTCGCAGCGGGTCGAGGTCACAACTCCGCTCGCGTCGCGCCTGTAGTAAGCGCCTGCGTTAAGCTGGCCAAATTCCAGCAAGCTCACATTCTTCACCAAATCGGCTGAAACCTGCGTCTTGTTGGGAGTGTTTTCATCCATCTCAAAGCCATCATAGCCGCTCATGTCCAAAAGCGCTTCCTTTAGCTCGCTAATGGAGATTGAGCAAACGCATTGGCCGCTTCCAACTATCGTTCCGCTTTTTGAAACAGTCGCCGAAAGCGTTATTTTTTTTGTTGCGCTAAGCGTCGCGATGTCAAGCTTAGCGTTTGCCAAATCCAAAACGCCGTCAACAAAATCACCCTCTCCATACGCCGTTCCGTCATTCTTTGTGATTCCAGAAAGCGAGAACGTGGCGACGCTAAAACTGGCTCCGCTTGCCGTGGCTTTTATCATGACTGAGCCTGTCTTTATGGTGGCGGACTGGATGGAATCCTCCAAAGAACTCATGTCAACATTTATTGTAGGAACGCTGACAGGGAAAGACATATCTTCCGTCAACGCAATCGCAGGCGTTGCGGCGTCGACTTTCGGCAAAACTATGTCGCGCGAAAAATCGATGGCCTCGCCAAGCGAATCGTCAAGATTCATGTCGCCGACAAATTTTTGAACGTCCAACGGAACGCTGTACAAGTCCTTTTGAAGCAAGTAGCGCAAAGTCATGTCATTTTCGTCAGGAATGTATTTATATATAGTAGAGCTGGTCTTGACGCTTATGTCGTCAAGCATTTGCGCTCCAAGCTTTTCGGTAAGGTCAAAATATTTCGTTCCAAGAGCGCCGGCAAACTTGGCGTCGCTTTTTACCGAAACGCTTTCGGGAATTGACAGCCCCGAAAAGTCTCCGCATGAAAAAAAGAGAAAGCTAAAAACAGTTGCGGCGCAAAAAACCAGCGCCTTTTTGCAATTCTTCATACAAGATTATATTATACCATACGAATTTGCAAAAGGCAAGGTTTTTGTAGAGTTTTTGGAGATAAACAAAAAGCGGGCCGCAAAGCCCGCCTTTTTCAAAACAATTATTTTTTAAGCAGCGCGGCAAAAGGGCTGTACATCATGCCGTCGTCGCTGCCCTGGTATTCGCGCTTTTCGCGGCGGGGGCCGTTTTGGTCGCGCTTAAAGTCGCCGCCGCGGAAGTTAGCGCCAGAAGCCCCGGCGCCGCCCTTCTTTACGACCACGACGCGCTTTCCGCCAGCGCCAGTTCCCGCTCCGCCCGCCGTTCCGCGAACCTTTGACTTTTCGTCAGTTCCCGCTCGGCTGGCTGCGTCGCTCTTAAGCGAAAGGCTTATGCGGCGGCGATCCATGTCCAAGTTCAAAATCGTGAACTCGTGGACGTCGCCTACCTTTACCACTTCCATCGGGTCCTTTACAAAGTTGTCGCTAAGCTCGCTTACGTGAATCAAGCCGGTTTCGTGCAAGCCGATGTCGACAAAGGCGCCGAAGTCAACGACGTTGCGGATTTTTCCGGTCACTTTCATGCCGGGCTTAAGGTCTTCAAAGGCCACGACGCCCTTTTGCATGATCGGAGCCGGATAATCGGCGCGCGGGTCGCGGTTGGGCTTTTGCAATTCGTCAACGATGTCGTTAAGGGTCGTCTCGCCGACAGAATATTTTTCTTCCAACTTTTTCTTCAAGTCGGCGGAGATTTTTTCTTTGTTCTGCACAAGCGGAAGGATTTCGCGCGCGAGCGGATAGTTTTCGGGGTGAACCCAAGTGTTGTCGAGCGGGTCTGAGCTTTCGGCGATTTTTAGGAATCCCGCGCACTGCTCAAAGGCTTTTGGTCCAAGGCCGGGAACTTTCTTCAAGTCCTCGCGGCTTGTAATCTTTCCGTTGGCGTCGCGATAAGCCACGATTTTTTTAGCCGTTCCGCTTGTGATGCCGGAGACGTATTTTAGCAAAGAGTAGCTGGCCGTGTTCAAGTTCACGCCGACTTGGTTGACCACCGAGCCTACGACTTCGTCAAGCGCGTCGCCAAGCTTTTTTTGGTTTACGTCGTGCTGGTAAAGGCCTACGCCAATCGCTTTTGGGTCAATCTTCACAAGCTCGGCAAGCGGGTCCTGCAAGCGCCGTCCCATGCTGATGGCGCCGCGAATCGTAAGGTCAAGGTCGGGGAATTCTTCGCGCGCGATGTCGCTTGCCGAATAGACGGACGCGCCGCTTTCGTCAACGACCGTGTACTGAACGTCCTTGTAGTTTTCGCTGATGACTTTGCTTACAATCGCCTGAACTTCCTGGCTGCCCGTTCCGTTTCCCACGGCCACAACCTGAATGTCGTACTTGTCAATCGCGTCGCAAATTTGTTTGTAAGAGTCTTCGGGGCTCTGGACTTGGAAGATTTTAAAGTAGCCCAAGTATTTTCCGGTTTCGTCAAGCGCCGCGCACTTTGTTCCGGTGCGGATGCCGGGGTCGATTCCCAAAACGCGGCTGCCCTTGATCGGCTGCTGCATCAAAAGGTTCTTTAGGTTTTCGCTAAAGACGCTGATGCCGTGAACGTCGGCTTCGTCGGCTTCGTCGCTGCGTATTTCGCGAACGACAGCGGGACTCAAAAGGCGGACCAAGCCGTCTTCAATCGCGGCCTTATGATAGTCGTTGTGAATCTTGGCTTTCTTTTGCAGCATGGCCACCGCGTCGTCAACGGGCACGTCAATCGTAACGTCAAGCGCTCCTTCGCGCTCGCCGCGGTTGATCGCAAGAATGCGGTGGGGCTTAAGTTCCGCCAAAGGCTCGCTGTAATCCCAGTACATTTTGTAGGTGGAAGTTTTTTCAACGTCCTCGGCCTTTTGGCCTTCGGCGACGATTCCCTTTGTGACAATCGTTCCGCCCTGGATGTACAAATCGTGGACCGCGGCGCGGTTGTCGGTGTCCTGCGAGACGCGCTCGGCGATGATGTCCTTGGCGCCGTCCAAAGCGTCCTGGACTGTCGGAACGTTGAGCGCGGGGTCTTCCGCGTCGGTCTTTACGAACTCTTTTGCTTTTTCTTCAAGCGCCGCGCCGTCCAATTCCAGCATCGCGTCGGCAAGCGCGTCCAAGCCTTTTTCAATCGCGACCATTCCGCGAGTCTTCTTTTTCTTTTTGAACGGAGCCCAAAGGTCTTCAAGCTCGCTTAAAGTCTTGGCTCCCATCGCGGCGTTGTAAAGGCTTTCGGTCAATTTGTTCTGCGCGAAAATTCCCTTTACGATTTCCAAGCGGCGCTCTTCCAAATTTTTGTAGCTGGTGTAAAGATGATCGCTCTCGCGCACTTGGAGCTCGTCAAGAGAGCCGTGTCGCTCCTTGCGGTAACGCGCGATGAAGGGAATGGTGCAGCCTTCCGCGACCAAAGAAATAACGGCGCTGACCTGCTGAACCTTGATGTTAAGCTCTTCGGCCACGCGCTTCATGATGTCAACTTCGTTTACGCTAAGAGCGTCGATTGATTCTTGAGTAAATTCCATAAAAAAAATCCCACCTAAAAAGATAAGTGGGATTATTCTATTGAAATTGAAATGTCAGGTCAAGCGGTAGGCAGCGTCCGAAAGGACGCGGCGAACCAACTCGAAACAACAATTACGGTCTTGCATTCAACAATACGAGTTGCTTAGTTGCCGAAGTTGATTCCCAAGCCGATGTAGGGAAGCGCGCGGAAGCGGAAAACATTCTTTGGTTCAATGTTAAATGTCGTTGTGTTTCCGTTTACTTCCGTCTTTTGCTTTAGCTTCATGACAAAGTCAAAGATAAAATCCGCGCCGATTACAAGAGAGCAGCGTCTGTTTGCAAAAAAACGGAACTGGGGCGTAAGGCCTACGCCAAAGGAGCTGTACTCACGCGTTTTCTTTGTTGTCACATCAAGCTTTTTCTCTTCGTCGAAAAACGCGCCAAATTCCGCATGAAAAGGAACGCCTGTCTGAAAGCGAATTCCGCTATCGCCCAAATCCAAGCCAATGGCGGGGCCAACCATAAACTCTATGCCAACGCCAACCCAAGCGCTGCTGTCCCTGTCCCCGGACACGCCAAAATCAACCATCGCTTCCGGATTAATGCCAATGGAAGCGTAAATTCCCAAAAGATCGTTCAACAAAAAGCAGTCATAAGTGTTGACCTTTAAAGAAAGAAAAGGAACTCCAACATAAGAATAATCCCTTCTTCTTAGTGGATAATTTCCAGTGAACGTTGTCGACTCATAGCCAACAAGGCCGCTGGCAATATCGATTCCGCATGTGTGATTGTCAGATGCAAAAGCGCCCGCGGCTATAGTTCCGCACAAAACAGCGGCCGCAAAAATTTTCTTAAGATTCATAACTACCTCCTAACCTTAAAAAAATGATTTAACGATTTTACTGTAACGCAAAGCCCCCTGTCAAGCATGTCCAGAGGCCGCGCTTGACCGCGCGATTTTTTTCAATATAATTAAAGTGATGGACAAAGATCAATTCGCGGCGCTAAAAACGTTCCGCGACGAATACAAAAAAAAATGCGATGAGTGGAGCGCGCTGGCCCCGCAATTAGTTCCCCTGCAAAAGGCTGCCGCAAAAGGCGACACGCCAGACTACCCGATAGAAACGCCCGTCGTTTACAACACGGCGCTTGACGCAATCACGCAGGACGACGACATAAAAATAATCGTCATCGGAGACAACCCCGGAAAAGACGAGCAGCTTGCAAAAAACCAAAAGTACTTGGTTGGCCAGGCCGGAAAAATCGCGCAAGGATTTTTTTCGCGCCATCCTTCGCTCGGCGTGGACTTTAGGAAAAACGCGATAATCTTGAACAAAACGCCGGTTCATTCCGCAAAGACCAAGCACCTAAAATTCATCGCCGCGCAAAACGCCGCCGCGCGAGACTTGATTTTGCAAAGCCAGCTTTGGCTTGCCCAAAAAACCGCGGAGCTGGCCGCCGGAGTTGGAGCGCAAATCTGGCTTGTGGGCTACGCGGAACTAAAGGACAAGGGAATCTTTGCCCCCTACCGCGACGAGCTAAAAGCGGCGGCAATCGCTGTGTGGGACCAACTCTTCGTCTTTCAGCATTTTTCGATGAACCGCTTTTTGATTGACCTGCGCGACTTTTGCGCGAAAGAAGGCGGCCTTTGTCCGGACGGCGGCTTTGACGAAAGCGCTCTGGCAAAAAAAATCGCCGCCCTAGGCAGGCGGCATCGCGACGAAATTTTTGGCGTCAATACGTCCGGTATGTCGCTCCGCTCCATTTTGCTATAGGAAATTTATTCAACTGCGCTCTCGCGAGCGCGGACAATCAAGGCGCGCGATTAACAGTACCGCTGTTCGCGCGAGCTTGGTTGCGAGCGCGAATGTTGCGGCTTATGCGGCAATCAAGCAACATTTGGCTTGCAACCGTTTGTTCTTGCCGCTATCAATACCCGTCGCTCATCGCGCGGTTCATGTCTTTCTTGCAAAGCTCGTCGTAGACTAGGCTGCGCTTGCGAAGGTCTTCCTTGAGTTCCTGCGGGAAGGGCATGTTGCGCCAGAAGATTCCGCGCACTTCCTTGTCCAAGCGCTGGACGCCTTCGCTTTCCTTTGTCATCCACAAAATGTAGTCTTGGATAAAGTACTGCTTAAGGTCGCCCTTTAGCTTTTGCTTGTCAATCCATTCGTAGTACTGGCCGGTCAAGCCTTCCTCCATCCAATAGTAAGAAGCCTTTTCCTTGGCCACCTGCCAGCGCAAGTCGGCCACGGCGGTAAGGACGGCAACCTTAAGGTCGCGCGGGTACATCGGAACGACTATGCGGCCTCGGCTTGTGACGCGGTTGTAGCGGTCAAAGGGTTCCCAACAAAAGCCCCTGTCGCCGTATGTCGGAAGAAGAATGACAAAGGGAACAATGCGGTTTGGAATGTTCTTGTGGATGCGGCAAAAAGCGCCGGGATCCAAAGACTCAACCCAAGCCAAAACTTTTATAACGTTCTCGCGGAAGCCCGTTCCTTGCGGCATGCAGTGGAAAAAATCTCGCGTAAAAATCGGGAACTGGTTTCCTTGCCGTCCGCAAGTCATCTTGGCCATTTGGCGGACAGTCTCAAACTCTTGGTCTATGTCGTCGCTAGAGGCGCTGGTCACCTCCGGGCCGGCCGCAAGCTTTTCCTCAACCGAATCGTAGGCGCCCTTGGCGTCTTGGTATTCGCGCAAGGCGATTGAAAGGTCGCGGTCGTTTTTGCTCAACATTCTCAGCGTGGAAGTGATTTCGCCGAACAATTTTTTTTGCAAGTCGTTGTAGGGCTGCTTGTGCGGCTCCATTCCGATTAGGCCGTCATGCTCGCAGATTTGGTCAACCTTGCTTTTTAGCTCGGCCTCCAACATTCCGCGCTGGTTCTCCGCCATGGTAAGTGAGTTTTCGGTTTGCTGCAGCTTGCCCGAGTTCTTGCTCTGCAATTGCTGCAAACGCAACTGTTCCGCCTGGCCGCCGTCATCGCCTTTCTTTCTTGGCTGTCGAACTTCGTCGGTTGCCGAAGGCTTGATCTTTCCCTGCGAAATGTATTTAAACCATTCGTCCATGTAAAAAACAGGCTCGTTGGTGTTGTTCTCCAAAATAGACTTGTCAAACAATTCCCTGTGCTCAGGACGGAACAATGACGGAAGCAAAACCGAAAAGCGCAGCATCATTCGTTTTGGAAGCGGGAAATTTTTTCCGGCCGTTTTTGGCGCCATCACATGAACCAACTCCCAGTAAGCCATCGTGACTTGCTGGCGGTAAACCATCTTGTCCTTTATGTCCTTGCAGGAAAGGTATTTTGAAAGAACCATGTGAAGACGGTTGGACGCTTGCCCTTCGCCCGCGATGGCAGTCTTGTAATATGTAGGGTCGTCAAAGTAATGCTGGCTCTCCGTCTCAAAAACTTTCTCAATCGGCTTAAAAGCCTTTATCGAAAGATCAACTTCGGGAACAGGGCCGCTCTTTTTTTGAGGGGCCGACTGTTCCATAATCATTTGCTCAAAGTTGCTTTCCTTGGCTCCCATTCCGCCAAAAACGTCGTCGGAATTGGAAGCAGAGCCGGCGTCAGGAGCGCCAGCGTCAGGGTCTGATGGAGTCACGCTTGCCAAAAGCGCCGCGATGCTAGGGTCTAAGTTCTCTTCCATAATTCGCATATTATAGCGCGAATCATGGAAAAAGTCTAGAATTCTTTTCCAAGCGGACTGTCAGAACTTAGCAAATTAATTTCGATTACGTCAAACAAAGGATAGTTCTTGTATTCGACGACGTAAGAAAATTCGCCTGCTTTTTCGGGCACCGCAAGGCCAAGATTGGTTCCGCGCTTGATCAATTTGATTGTGGTAATCGTGTCGTCTCCGCCGGGATTGCGCAAGCGGACGCTGCCCATAGACTCCTGGGCCACAAGCTTTCCGTCACGGTTTTCCAAAACAAAAGCCTCGCAGTCAAAGTCCGACGCCTTTGTATTGTTAATGACTCTGATTTGGTTGTAGCGCCTTGCGCTTCCGCCAACCTTGAACTTTATGTTTTCCGCGCCCAAAGCGGCCAAGCATAAAAAGATTCCGGCAAATAAAACAGTGATCTTTTTCATTTCATACGCTCCTTATTTTTCGCTGTCATATATTAGACAACTAAGGAGCCGCTTTTTGTCACTTTTTTATACTAATTATTCCTCCGCCGACGATGACATTGTCTTTGTATAGAACACAAGACTGGCCGGGGGCGACGGCGCGCTGGGGCTCCTTGAATTTTATCAGCCAAGGCTGGCCTACAAAGGCCGGCGCCTCTTTGTCTTGCAAAGCATTTTGGGCTTGCGAACCGCTTTTGCCTTGCGAACCGTCCGCGCCGGCATAGCGTTCCACCGCGCAGGGAACCGGCTTTGACGCAAGCCTGATTTTCACCAAGGCCTCAAAAGGCGCGGCCGGCTCCACCCCGCCCGGCCAGACAAAGTCGTCGGCGACCAAAGAGTCGGAATACAAATCCTCCTCTTTTGCAAGAACAACCAAATTGTTTTTCGCGTCAATCGAATGGACGTAGACGGGATAGCTTACCGCGACTCCAAGGCCGCGCCGCTGGCCCACCGTGTAATGCTCGACGCCCTTGTGCTTTCCCAAAACATGGCCGTCCAAATCGATTATGTCGCCTGGAATTCCGGGCCTGTCCGAAAACAAGTCGTCAAAGTATTCCTGCCCGATAAAGTCCTGGCTTTCCTCGCGGTTGGCGGCTTCAAGGCCCGCAGCGCGCGCCAGCTCAAAGACCTCGGACTTTTTTACGGCCGCCAAAGGAAAGCGAACCTTTTCCAAAGTCGTCGAAGGAACGCGGTACAAAAAGTAAGTTTGGTCTTTGCTTAAGTCGGCTGCCGTTGAAATCATCGCCGGGCGCGCGTCCGTTCCAAAAAGGCCGCTGCAAGGGCGGACGATTTTTGCGTAGTGGCCCGTGCAAAAATAATCGTATTTGATTCCAAGCTTGTCGATTTGCTCAAGCATCGCGCCAAACTTAATGTTGCGGTTGCACATGATGCAAGGGTTTGGCGTGCGGCCCGCGCGGTATTCGCTCTTAAAGTATTCCAAAACTTTTTTGTTGTATTCTTCGTGAACGTCGACAACATGGTATTCGATTCCCTGCTCGGCGCAGAATTTTTGGCATTCCTCGATGTTCTCTTCTTCGCCGGGGCCGTAGCAGGACTCGCGCGCGTGCTTGGACTTTGACTCCCCCTTGGCCGGAATGTGGCCGTCCCAAAGCGACATAGTCACGCCGATGACGCGGCAGCCCCTTTGCTTTAAGAGAAGAGCGGTCAACGTTGAGTCCACGCCTCCCGACATTCCGACCAAAACAGTCGAGCCCGCCGTCGGCAATTCCAATGCTTCGTATTCCATAATTGTTATTTCCTAAAAATGCGTCAGAGCTATTGCGGCGCGACAATTTTGTTCGCGCCGCAAAAAGGTTGAGTCAAGGCTTTAAGCGAAGCGCGCCTTGACCAACCTTATATCATGTACATGTAACTTTCTTGGCCGGCGCTTTGGTCAACCAAATCCTGCAAGGTCACGCTGTCCAAGTAGTCGTCGATCGCCTTTTGAAGGCCTTCCCAAAACTTTTGCGTGTTGGCCCTTCCGTTCCCCTCGCCTGCAGTCTCCGTCTCGTCGGCAGCCACGGGGCTAAGGTCGCCTTCGGTCACGCGCAAAATTTCTCCGGCAGTGTATTGTTCGGGCGCCTTGCTCAGCTTGTATCCTCCGGCCGGCCCACGCACGCTCAAAAGCAAGCCGCTCTTTGACAAAAAGCCCGTGATTTGCTCCAAGTATTTTATGGAGATTCCCTCGTTTTCCGAAACGTCCTTCAGCGCGATAAAGTTTCCGTTGGAACGCTGGGCTAAGTAAATCATAAATCTTAAGGCGTATCGCCCTCTGGTGGAAATTTTCATCTTGAGCGCGATTATAGCGCAAAAGAAAAAAACTTGCAAGTATTCCTAGTGAAAAAATAGGTATTTTAAGGGGGGAAGCCTCCCCCTCGGCTCCAATGCTCCCGCTCAAAAATCCGTCCGCGCTCGCATTTGCGCCTACCCCCTCTCCTAGGGGCATAGCCCCTAAAACCCTCTAGCAAGCGCGAGCTTAATAGTGTCGTAACGAAAGCCGCGTCTACTTTTGCGCGTCTCGCTTTATCAAAAGGCGCAAGGCTTCGACAGCCGTTTTAATCGCAAGCTCGGTGTCGTGCGCCTGCTTGTTTTCCAAGCCCTTTTTGGCGCGCTCTTGGTTTGCCACGACCAAAAAGCAGGAGCCGCACCGAACCTTTAGGAATTGCCCGGCCACAAAGAGCGCGGCGCTTTCCATTTCCGAAGCCAGGCAGCCCATCTTAAGCCAAGCCTGCCACTTGTTTTCAAGCTCGTAATTAATAGGCATAATCTCAGGCTCGTGCTGGCCAAAAAAAGAATCCTTGCACTGGACGACGCCCACATGGTGGCGGATTCCCAACGAGCGCGCCGCGTCGACAAGCGCGGTGGTCACGCCAAAATCCGGAACGGCTGGGTACTCAATCGGCGCGAATTCGCGGCTGGTTCCCTCCATGCGGACGGCGCCAGTGGCGATGACGATGTCTCCGCCCAAAACATCTTCCTGCATTCCGCCGCAAGTTCCAACGCGCACAAAAGTCTTGGCGCCGACCTTGGCCAACTCGTCAATCGCGATCGCGGCACTAGGCCCGCCGATACCGGTGGAAGTTACGCTCACCTTAACGCCGTCAAGCGTTCCAGTATAAGTGGTGTACTCGCGCACGTCGGCCACAAGCTTGGCGTTCTCAAAATGCTCGGCAATCTTGGCGCAACGCTTGGGATCCCCCGGCATAATGACGTATTCGCCGACATCCCCCGGCCCAACCCCTGTATGATACTGTTTTCCTGAACCTTCTGTGTAATCTACCATAATAGAATATTATACACCGCTTTGACGCCAAACGCAAGTTTTTTTGCGGAAGGAACGAATGGCAAGGGCAAAAAAAGCCCGGCAGCCTCCGGCTTCGCAAACTCAATCACGGCGAAAACATTTTCCCTTCCATACCGTTCCGAACCAAGCGGCACGGAAGGCAAAGGCCGCTCCCTACCTACTTACGCGCCAAGCATTGGGAAGACAACTAACGAACGGTTTATAACCAAAAGGCTTCGCAAGCCCGAAAGGCGGCGCGGAGCCACATGGGCTTGCGAAAACAGTTCGGCCTCAGACCATTCCAAGCCATTAAACAAAAAAAAAGCCCGGCAGTCTGCCCAAAATGGAGGGGCCGTGAAGAAAAGCGCGAAGGCGCTTTTTAGGCCCGTCCATAAAGCTGGGCTCGGAGCGACTGTGTCGCGACGCCGCCGGTGGCTGACGAGGTAGCGGCCCGCCGGAACGGCAGGGCCCCAACCCAAACGAAACGATTCAAACAAAAAAAAGCCCGGCAGCCACCTACTTTCGCGCCGCGAAGGCACTATCATCGGCGCAGGAGAGCTTGACTTCCGTGTTCGGGATGGGAACGGGTATTGCCTCTCCGCCATGGCCGCCGGACATGATAAACAACGTTAACAGTCCAACAAACCGGGGAAAAATCGGGAAGACTTCTGTTCCGAAGAAAAGGCGTCCCTTCGCTCGCGGAAGGAACAATATGGCCAAGCCTCGCGGCCTATTAGTATCGCTCGGTTGTGCGCGTCGCCGCGCCTGCGCCTGCGACCTATCGACCCGGTATTGTCCCGGGGGCCTTCGGCGGGGTCGAGCCCCGTGGGATGTCTCGTCTTGAGGCGGGCTTCCCGCTTAGATGCTTTCAGCGGTTATCCCTTCCCTGCTTGGCTACCCAGCGCTTGCCCTTGGCAGGACAACTGGCACGCCAGAGGCAGGTCCACCCCGGTCCTCTCGTACTAAGGGCAGACCCTCTCAAACATCCGCCGGCCGCAACAGATAGGGACCGAACTGTCTCGCGACGTTCTGAACCCAGCTCACGTACCGCTTTAATTGGCGAACAGCCAAACCCTTGGGACCTGCTCCAGCCCCA
>CADCBK010000031.1 GCA_902799665.1 uncultured Spirochaetaceae bacterium
TTCTGGCTATGAAGAATTCAAAATCGGAATGATGATAAAAGAAATGCGCCTTAAAAATGGAATGACGCAAGAACAACTTGCGGAAAAACTTGACACAAAGAAAAGCGTCATTTCAAGAATGGAAAATCATTCGGAAGATGTAAGATTGTCCACTCTCCGAAAAGTCGCTTCAGTATTTGGCAAGCAACTTAAAGTAGCGATGCTTTAATGCTCTAGCCCTAGCGCCGACAAAATTTTCTTTGTGTTTTGGGAACGGGAGCCTTGCGCTTGGACTGTGATGTCCGCGAGGCTCCTGTATTTTTTTGTCCGCTCTTCGTAAAAGTCGTGGAAGATGGCGCGGACTTCTTTTTGGTCTGCGGGATTTTTGTTTGCGATGTAGGCCGGAAGGTTTTCTATCGTTCCGTCGGGAAGGAAGAGCGCCTCGCGGACGATGCGGCCGGCGGCGGTGATTTCTTGAACTTCCAGGTAAACGATTGTTCCAAGCTTTTTAAGAAGGGCGGCTGCCGGCTCGTTTTGGCAAATGCCGCCGCCTGTCGCGATTACCGCGCATGATTCGTTCCCGTTTAGTTTGTCGCGCAAAAATTCGCAGGCGCGAAGTTCCGCCGCCATAAACGCGTCCTTTCCTTGCGACTTGTAAAGGGCGCGCGCGTCCATTCCGGTTTGCTCGTAAATCAAGTCGTCGGTGTCGTAAAAGTCAAGGCCCAGCGCGGAGGCGATTCTTTTGCCTTGAGTGGATTTTCCGCAGTGCTTGATTCCGCACAAAATAATAGAACGCGCCGGTCTTTTCATATCCAATAGTATAACGCATTTCATGCGTTTTTGCTATAGGAAGTTTATCCAAACGCCCGCCGCCGCGGGCCCTATGATTGGCATTGAATAATATAAAAATGCGTGAGGGCGCGGGGCGGCTGGCGGCTACACTCGCATTGCGCCTGCCGCGATAGCGGCAGACGTAGAAAGTTTCAAGGCGCAATGCGCGTGTAGCGACGATATCTAGCGGCGTCGATCAGACGCAACCGCAACCGGGAGCATTTTTGTTTATTCAATACCACTAGCGCAGAAGGGAAAAAAGCGCTAGAATGTGTTCCTATGAAATACGATGAAGAAATATTGAACTTGCTTGAACAAAACGCGCGCTTGAGCGTTGAGGACATCGCGGCGATGACAAAAAAGAGCCCCGATGAAGTCAAGAACATAATAAAGCAAATGGAAGACGAGGGCATCATCTTAAAGTATGGCGCCGTCATCAACAAGGAAAAATTGAACGGAACCGACGACAAGGTTCGCGTGCAGATACAGATTCAGGTTTCGCCCGAACGCGAGCACGGATTTGACAAAATCGCCGACCGCATTTACCGCTATCCGCAAGTAAAGTCTGTTTACCTTATGAGCGGCGGCTACGACTTTATGGTCGTCATCGAAGGAGACTCGCTTAAGGAAGTGGGCTTGTTCGTAAGCGAAAAGCTTGCCACGCTGGAAGGCGTTCGTTCCACCAAAACTTGCTTTGTGCTAAAGACCTACAAAGAGAACGACGTCATTTACGTTGAGGACGAAAAAGACCGCCGCGAAGGAGCGATGGCATAATGAACACAAGACCCGACAGGCTTAGCGCCTCGATGATGCAGATTCCCCCAAGCGGAATCAGAAAATTTTTTGAAATGCTTATCGGCCATGACGACGTGATTAGTTTGAGCGTCGGCGAGCCGGACTTTCCCACGCCTTGGGTGATTCGCGAGGAAGCCTTTTACCATTTGGAAAAGGGCCACACAAGCTACACCTCAAACTGGGGCTTGATTGAATTGCGCGAAGAGATTGCAAAATACCTCGCGCGCTACAACATGTCTTACGAGCCCAAAAACGAAATACTCATCACGGTCGGAGCCAGCGAAGGCGTTGACGCGGTTTTGCGCGCGATTCTTAATCCCGGCGACGAAATCATCGTAAGCCAGCCCTGTTACGTAAACTATGTTCCGCTCGCGGAGCTTTGCCAGGCCAAGGCCGTTCCTCTGGACACAGGAAAGTCCAATTTTTATCCGACGGCGGAAGCGGTGGAAAAGTTAATCACGCCAAAGACAAAGGCCCTGATGATTTGCTCTCCCAACAATCCCACCGGAACGATGATTCCCAAAGAGGAGTTGGAAAAAATCGCCGAGCTTGCAAAGAAGCATCAGATTTGGGTAATCAGCGACGAAATCTATTGCGAGTTGGTTTACGACGGAAGCGAGCACGTTTCGATCGGCTCCTTCCCCGGAATGAAAGACTACACGATCATCCTTAACGGCTTTTCAAAATCGTTCGCGATGACCGGCTGGCGCATCGGCTACATCGCCGCGCCCAACGAGCTTTTGTCGCAAATCGTAAAGGTGCACGGCTACAACACAATTTGCGCGCCAATCTTTAGCCAGTACGCGGCGGCCGAAGGGCTTCGCAACGGCTGGAAGGAAGTTGAAAGAATGCGCGTAAGCTATCAGCAGCGCCGCAACTTGATGGAAAAAGCCTTTAACGAAATGGGCCTTCCTGTTCCGGAACCCAAGGGCGCCTTTTACATGTTCCCCGACATTTCCGCCACAGGATTGAGCAGCGAGGAATTTGCCACGCGGCTTTTTAAGGAGCACAACGTGGCCGTCGTTCCCGGAAGCGTTTTTGGCGCGGGCGGCGAGGGCCACATCCGCGTATGCTACGCCACGGCGGTAGATAAAATTAAGATTGCGTTGGAACGCATTGAGTTGATGGTAAAGGGGTTGCGATAAATGACAGGCAGCGTCCGGGCAACCGCCTTAGGACGCGGTTAAACCGCTCGAAACAACGATTCTTGTTTTACAAGCAACAACACGAGCGGCTTAGTATGCGCCTTTGCCGGCTAGGACGACCCAGACGGTTTTGATTAGAATCCAGATGTCAAGCCAAATCGACCAGTTTTGGATGTAGTAGGCGTCAAGCGTCACGCGGTCTTCGTAGGCCGTGTCGCTGCGGCCTGAGGTTTGCCACATGCCGGAAAGGCCGGGCAGGACAGAAAGGATGTAGTCCGCCTTTTTTCCGTAGCGCTCAAGCTCGTCTTGCATTACAGGCCGCGGTCCCACAAAGCTCATTTGTCCGACAAAGATGTTTATCAATTGCGGAAGTTCGTCCAGGCTTGTCTTGCGGATGAACTTTCCGAACGGCGTGACGCGGGGGTCGTTTTCAAGCTTGCGCTCCCTGTCCCATTGTTTTTTCATTTCAGGATTTTCTTTTAGGATTTTTTCCAGCTGCTTGTCAGCGTCGACGAACATCGAGCGGAATTTCCAGCACTTGAATTCCTTTCCGTTAAGGCCAACGCGCCTGTGGCCGTAAAGGACAGGGCCGCGCGAAGTCAGTTTTACCAATAGCGCGACAAGCAATGATACGGGAAGGGTGAGAGGCAGAGTAAAAAGAATTATCGCTATGTCAAAGGCGCGCTTTGCGAATAGCGATTGGATTTTTGTCAAATAGTTTGTGGAAGAAAAGGCAACGATTCCCGCGATGTCGCGAAGGTGCGGCGCGCCGCTCATCGTGCTGTTCAACTGTTCCGAAACTACGATCGTGTAGCGGAAGAATTTTTTCATTTCGTCAAAGTCGCTCTTGTAGCCAGAAAGGACGGCGACCTTGATTTTTTTCTTTTTTATCGCCGCGAATAGTTCCGGCGAAGGAGGCAATACGGGAACGCCCAAAAAGTCGCCGCCGTTTTTTGCCTTGGCGCCATCGTTCACGATTAAGGCTGGGCGGTAGCCCAAGTGACGGTTTTTAAGGAAGCGGCTTACAAGCAGGTCGCCTGAATCGCCTGAACAAAAGACAACCGCCGGCAAACCCCAAAATTTGAACAAGCCAAAAAAACGGCGGACGGCTTCCCTCATTCCAGGAAGCAAAATCGTCGCGAAAGGAACCGCCACGACAAGCGCTATGGCGATGGCGTATTTGTCTTCCGCGTCCTCGACAAAAATGCTGAGGGCGATTCCGCAAAAGCCAAAGAATGTGCAAATTGAAAGGCGCTTTACGTCTTCCGCCGGAGAAGTCATGATGCCTGGATACAAGTCCGCCGCGTAAAAGACGGCCAAAATCGCCGGTATGTAAATGTAGTAGTCAACGAAAGACCTAAAGTTGATGAAGCGGTGGTTGACCAAGTTGACCAAGAAAAATCCGATGCCGATTGACAAAAGCAAAATGCAGGCGTCAAACACCATAATCGTCAAGCCGGACCAAAAAGAGCTGGTTCGGTTGAAATTCGCGGAATAGTAGTCTTCAAACTTTTTAACATCATCTTTCATAGGCGTTTACAAGTCGTAGCTTTCTCCATACTTTGACGATTGAACGTTCTTGAATCCGTTCTCGGCCAAATAGTTTGTCATAAACTCTTGCGCGTCCTTTTCTCCGTGGACCAGGAAGAGTTTTTTTAGGCGGCTTGTGTCAACCGCTTTAAGCCATTCGGTGGCTTCCTCGTAATCGGCGTGCGCGCTGAAGGCGTTGATTTTTTCAACCTTGGCGCGGACTTCGTAAACGTCGCCCATGATTTTCACTTCTTTTTCGCCGTCAAAGATGCGGCGGCCAAGAGTGTTCTCCGCCATGTAGCCAACAATCAAAATCGTGTTGCGCTCGTTGTCGATGTTGTTGGCCAAGTGGTGCAGGATGCGGCCCGCTTCGCACATGCCGTCGGCGCTAAGAATAATCATCGGGCCGGGCTTTTTGTTCAAGGCCTTGGATTCGTCCACGCTGGTGACCATTTGCAAGGCGTTAAAGCCAAAGGGGTTTTTGTGGTGGACAAGAAAGGCTTGCGAAACCTTTTCGTCGTAGCATTCGGGATGCGATTGGAAAATGACCGTAGCGTTTACGGCCATCGGGCTATCGACGTAAATCGGCACTTGCGGAATTTTTTTCATGTCCACAAGCTTGTGCAGCTGGTAGATGATTTCTTGCGTGCGCTCAATCGCGAACGACGGCATTATGATTTTTCCTTTTTTGTCAATCGTTTCGCGAATGATTCTGGTAAGGGCTTTTAGCGCGTAGTCCTTTTGGTCGTGCTTTCGGTTTCCGTAAGTGCTTTCGCAAACGATGTAGTCCGGCGGAGGAAAGTTTGTCGAAGGGTCGCGGACAATCGACTTGTTCTTGCGGCCTAGGTCGCCGGTGAACAAAATGCGCGTTTCCTCTGGTTTTCCTTCGTAAATCGTAAAGTATGCGAACGACGAGCCAAGGATGTGGCCCGCGTCAAAAAATTCCAGCGAGACGTTTGGCCCGATGAAAATTTTTCGGTTGTAGGAAACGGTGACGAATTGGTTCATCGCCTTGATGCAGTCCTGCTCGTCGTACATGGGCTTCCAATTAAAGCGCTCGCCCTTGCGCTTGGCTTGCTCCTCCAGGTATTCCGCGTCGCGGGCCTGAATGCGGGCGCTGTCCATTACGACAAGGTTGGCCAAGTCGCGCGTCGCGCTGGTGGCGTAAAAGTTTCCGTTGTATCCTTTTTTTGCCAAAACGGGGATAAGGCCGCAGTGGTCAAAATGTCCGTGGGTCAAGACCACTGCTTCCAGTTTTTCGTGGTCAAATTCAAAGTTGCGGTTCTTTTCGTCGGACTCGCTGCGGTGGCCTTGAAAGGCTCCGCAGTCAATCATGTACGAGCGTCCGTCAACTTCCAATATGTGTTTGCTGCCAGTCACTTCCTCGGCGGCGCCGAGTGAATAAAGTTTAATCGCCATATTTCACTATTATACACCTTTTTTGGCGGTTTTGCAAATAAAAACGGAAGCGTCCAATCGGACGCGGTGACCCCGCTCGAAACATCTATTGTGGTCTTGCCAGCAAAGACACGAGCGGACTAGTTCAGCGTGAATTTTATCGGGTACCTGTAGCGGACGGCGACGTTTTTTCCGTTTGCGTTGGCGGGAACGCAGATTATTCCTTTAAGCGCGGCCACAGCGGCCTCGGCAAAGCCGTGGCCGGGGTCTTTTAAGACCTTGATGTTTTTTATCGCTCCCTTGCTGTCGATGAAAAGCTCCAAGTAGACGACGGCTTCGATTCCCTGGCGCAGGGCCATCGGCGGGTATTCGATTTTTGAAAGCACTTCGCGGATTGGAATCACCGGCACCGAAGAAATTTTGTGCTGGGGCAAAAAGGCGCTTTCGTCAAAGTCCTTGACTTTTTTTTCTGTCACAAGAACGCGCTCCGAGGCCTTGGGCTGCTGGACGACAATCTCATTGCTTTCCGGCTCAGGCTTTGTGTATTCTTGCACGTCAACCAGTTTAAAGACGTCGGCTTGGCTAAAGTCAACGGTTTGGACATCCTCTTCCTTTTGCTTTACGCTAAAAAAGAGAATCGCCGCGACGTGAATCAATAACGCCAAGGCAAAAACCGCAAGGCGCCAAATCTTTGCATGTTTTGTAATTTTTTCCACAGGCATTTTACTTTTCCTTTGCCACAAAGCTTACGACGCGGTGCTGCAAGCTTTGCAAAATCGAGGTCACGCCGTTAATGTATTTGTAGGGCGTGTCTTTGTCTGCGATGATGTGAATCCTGACGTTTGGATTTTTGGCGATGGCGCCGACAATCGCTTTTTCCAAAGCGGCCGCGTCCAAAACATTTCCGTCGGCGGAAACGACTCCGTTGCTTTGAACCCATATCTCAAAATTTTCGTCGGCTTGCGTCCGTTCCAAAACCGCGCTCTCGGAATAGTTGATCTTTTCCTCGTAGCGCTGGTTCATCAAGGAGATCAGCATTATGAAAATCAAGAGCAAAAATCCTATGTCCGACATTGACGAAGTTGCCACGCTAGGCTTTCTTCTTTTTGTCTTTCTTTCAATCATAAATTTTTTCTCACTTCATCCTGAACGAAAAATTTTCCACCTTAAGCTTTCTTATGGCGGCGACAACATCGATTACGTTTTGGTAATGCGTCTCCGGGTTTATCGTAAGCAAAAAAGTCATGTTGGGCTGCGCCTTTAACTTGTCGCTGATTTTTTTGGACAAGGCTTCCAGTTTGATTTCCTGTCCGTCAAGAAAAAGAGCGCCGTTTTGGTCTAGCTCGCATTTAAGGATGTCGTTTGTGTTGACCACTATCGGCTTTTCCTTTGACGGAAGGTTCAGCAAAAAGCCCTTGTTGACGTTAAAGCCCGCGATTACGATAAAGAATATTATCAGCAAAAAGGACAAGTCGTTTAACGCGCCAGAACTGCTCGAATCTTCGATGTTGCGGCGCGGCGGTCTTTTAATCATATCAACTCCGGAATCAAGTCGTCGATCGCTTTTGACGCTTCGGCGGAAAATGAGTCAACGCGCTGGATCAAAAGGTTGTAGGCTACAAGCGCGGTGATCGCGATTATCAAGCCAAAGACTGTTGTGATCAAGGCTTCGTAAATTCCTCCGGCAACAAGCTGCGCGTTGACGTCTGTCGCTTCGGCGATGGAACGGAAGGCGCCGATCATTCCGGACACCGTTCCCAAAAAGCCTGTGAGAGGCGCGAGAGAGGAAAGCGCCGTAAGGTAATTGAAGCCGCTTTCCATTCTGCGAAGGCGTTCTTGCGCCTCGCTTTCGGCCGCGCGCTCCATTCGGTTTTCGCCGTACTTTGCGTTTTCCAAAAGCGCCAAAAGAATCGAAGCGATTGTTTGGTTTCGCTGGCAGCCGCGCAAAAATTTCACGGCTTCTTCCTTTTTTCCTTCGCGCAAAAAGCTTTTTATTTTTGCGCTGATTGGATAGGCCTTGCAGTTGTGCCAGTAAAGGTAAACGCAGCGCTCGATCACGATGCCGAGCGTGGCTACAGAAAAGGCCAAGAGCACCCACATAAAGGGTCCGCCAAGCTTGAACAATTCAATTAAGCTGAATCCGTTTTCCATTTTTATTTCTCCTATATATACCTACCGCTGTTCACGCGAGCTTGGTTGCGAGCGCGAATGTTGCGGCTTATGCGGCGTCCATCAATCTTTGGCTTTCCAACGATTGCGTCGCCGCTAGAATTGTACTTTGATTCCCAGAGAAGGAATCGGCATTCCAATGCTAAAGTCAACCGAGTCCGCTGTGTCGCTAGGCTCGCCAGTGTATTTGTTGAACGACTTGTCTCCCTTGGGAGTGTAAAGGTTTACGAAAATGTCTTGCGCCGCGATGTAGAATTCCCAGCTTGCCTTGTCCTTGTGGGTCTTCCACTGGTATGAAAGCCTAAGGTCGATCGGGCAAGAAATCTGCGTTCTCAAAGTGTCGCTGTAGTAAGAGCTTCTTGAGTAGCGCTGGACAATTGTTCCGTCATCCATTTGCGCGGCGTAACATGTGACGTTTCCAACGCCTTGCTTTGGAGCGCCGGTCGCCAACGTTCCCTTGACTGTAAAGGTCCAGCCCTTTCCAAAATGCCAGTTGCTCACGACGTTCAAAGTGTGAAAGCGGTGGTAGTTGGGATAATACCATTCGTCAAGGGGAGCGTTGTACATCGCGTCAACATAATCGTTGGCTCCGACAGAAGAAGGATTCTTCAATCGGGAGTAAACGAATGAGTAGGAAAGGTATCCGTCCCACTTTCCGCCAATCTTTTTTTCGATCATCGTGTCGATTCCAAAAACGTGGCCTTTGCCGTTGTCCTTGTAAATCATGTTTGTGTCGGCGTATCCGCTTGCCGCTGTTGAAAGTTGGTACGCGTAAATTCTTGAAAGGTAGTTTTTGTAATACGCTTCCAACTTAAAGTTCCAGCCGTTTGTCAAAGCGGCGTTGGCTCCGATTACGGCAAAGACCGCGCGGTTGGCATGCATGTCAAAATTCTTTATGCCGTTCTTTTTTGTGATTAGCATGATGTCGCGGGGGACGGAGGTGAACAAGCCGCTTCCAATCGTGAACGAGGCTTTGTCAAGCAGGCCTTTGTCTGTCCAAGGAGTGATTGTCACCGAAGCGCGCGGGCAAAGGTCGGGAATCAAGTTAAGCGCAAGGTCTTCGCTTGTGTTGAAGAGGTTCATCATTTCCGCGCGCAAGCCAAGTTCCGCCTGCAGAAAGTCTTTTTCCTTTCCGTAATTCCAAGAGGCGTAGGCGGCGTTGCTCAAAAGGTTGTTGCCGTTAATGTCGCTGTCCCATTTTGTCTTCTTGAACAAGCGCGAGTCTCCGCTTCCGATGTCGATGTAATGGTCTTGGTATTCCTTGATTCCAGAGGTGGAGACGCATTCGTCAACGCCAAACGAAAGGCGGTTTGAGTCATTGAACTGAAGCTCGGTGTCAAAGCGGCCGGAAAGAAGATGGTTGTCGATTTTTTCTTGGTATTCGTTTTCCAAATTGTTCAATCTGTAAGAGCCGCCGCGGGTAACGCTTGGGTAAAGCGAGCTGTACTTGTCCACGAATTCATCGTTGTACTTTACCGTTCCGTTTTCGCTTGACTTCATTTTCATATTCTCGAACATTCCGTTGTAGGAAAGCGAGCCGCGGAAAAGCAATTTGTCGCTGGCCAAATACTTTATGTTGATTCCGGCCAAGGCTTGGTAAATGTCGTAGTCCATGTTCACGTTTGTCGTGAGCGATTTCTTTGTTTCTGTTTGGTCGATTTCAAGGCCGTCGCTTCCAAAGAATCCGGTGAGCGAAATGTCAAGCTCCGGCTTGGGTGTGAAGTTTGCCTTTAAGAAAAAGTCCCTTATGTAGGGCGGACGCTTGATCATGTCCAACGCGTCGCTACCTGTCGCCTTGTACAAAGCGAATACCGGCTCAAGGTAAGTGAAGTGGGCGCCCATAATCATTCCGCCGACCTTCTTTCCAAAAGGAATTTGGGCAAAGGCGTCGGCGCTTGCCGTGGCGATTCCCAAATTCATATGAAAGTTTTCGTAGTCGGGCTTGATTGTAGTCGCCTCAAGGATTCCGCCGGAAGCGCGGCCGTATTTGGCGGAGAAAATTCCGTTTGAAAGCTTTACGCTTTCAACCATCGCGGGGTTGAAGATTGACACGCCGCCGCCCCAGTGCCACGGAAAGATTGTGTACATTCCGTCAAGAAGGCAAGAAAATTCTCTAGGCTCCGCGCCGCGAATCGACGGCTCCGTTCCCCAAGCGCCGCTGTAAGAAACGCCTGGAAGGGTTCGCACCGCCGACATGCAGTCTTCCATAAGGCCGACGTTGGCGGTGGAATGCATTTCTTGCTTTGTCATGACGGTTGAAACGCCGGTCTTTTCTTCCGTTGAATCGGGCGAGGCGCGGTTTACGACAAGCTCCTGGCCTTCGATTACGCTGGCGATCGACATTGGGATTTGAACCTCTTGGCTGGAAGAAGAAAATTTGGCGGAAGCGCTTTGATAGCCGGCAAGCTTCGCTTCAAGGGTTCCTGATGAAACGCTGTCTGGAAGGGAAAGGACGGCCTCGCCGTTTTCGTCAGTCTGGACGCTGAGTTCGGGATTTGCTTTTACCGTGATTTTGACGCCCTCAAGGGGAATCTCAAGCTCTTTGTCAACGGCCAAAATTTTTAGGTCGCCGGCAAACGCTAGAGCGGGCGCCAAAGCTAAAACAATCGCTAATAACTTTTTCATTTTAACAACCTCGTTGTTTATAAGACAAGCGAGGCCGTTAAAACTGTCACTTTAAATTTTAATTTTTTTACTGGAGGCGGAATTTTACGCCAAAGTCAAATTCCGGGTAGATGGTGGCGCTTCCCGCGTCGATGGCCATGTTCCTTTTGTGGGCGATAAAGGCGTCCCTGTTTCCGGGGAATTCAAAGGCCATTGCAAAGCCGGCAAAGACGTTAAGGTGAGGGATTGGCGTAAAGCCGGCCTCGATTCTTGCTGACGGGAACCATTCGGCGTGAGGCTTGTCGCTTTTTTCGTTGGCGAAAATGACCTCGTTGCCCATAATCGCAAAGTCAAAGTTGAACTTCCAAAGTTCGACTCTTGTTCCCAAGCCAAGGACCAGGGCGCCGTACTGTTCCAAGGCTTTTTTTCCAAAGCCTTCGGGATTGAGCAAGACGCCAAAGATTCCGTACAAATGCTTGTTGCCGCTGTTCAGGACAAGGCGGATTTTTTGGTCGGTCGTGTAGGACGCGGCGACTTCAAAGATTCCGTTTTGCGAATAGTTGACCAGTCCCAGCTGAAAGTCCGCGTTTCCTTTGCAAAAGTTAAAGAAGCCGATTTGAACGCCCTTTACGTTGCCGCAAGCGACGTTGGAAAGCCAAGCGGCTTGGAGGCCCGTAAAGTCTTTTCGCGCGACGTTTGAAAGCCAGGAGCCCTGGACGCCCTTGAATTCTCCAAGCGTTACGTTTGAAAGCCAGGCTCCTTGAGCGCCCTTAAAGTCTCCCAAAGTGACGTTTGAAATCCACGCGCCTTGGGCGCCGGTAAAGCTTCCCTTTGCGACGTTTGAAATCCAAGCCGCCTGCGCGTATTTTACATCGTTTGCGACGTTCACAATGCCAGCCGCTTGCGCGCCTGTTACGTTTTGGGCGTAGTTGAAAATGCCGGCCACTTGCGCTCCGTTAACGTCATTCTTCGCAAAGTTAAAGATGCCCGCGGCTTGCGCTCCGTTCACGTCTTGGGCGATGTTGTAGATTCCCGCCGCTTGCGCTCCATTTAAAATTGTCGTTTCGTTTCCGATTCCCGCCGCCATCACCCCGTTCGCCTCGTACACGTGGGAGCGGAACAAGGCCAGCGAAAGCTTTGTCGATATCGGCTTGTTTGCCGCAAGGTAGAACTCGTTGCAAAAGATCGAAAAGACAATCGGCATTCTTAGCAAGTCGCTTTCGCCAATCGTTTCGGCCTCGCCGGTCTGCGGCTGCTCTTCCTCCGCTTCGCCTCCGCGGCTTCTGGTTTCGGAGCGTGCGACAGGCGAAAGGTTTGCCGGCGAAATAGCGTAAGTCTTTTTTGGACTTAGCGCAAAGCTTCCCTGCAATGTTGAGCGCTCGCCGATTACGGTGACTCCGTACTGGCCTTCTTCCAAGGCAAGGTAAATCGGAAGCTGCGTTGTCTTGTTGATTTCGGCGACCAGCTTTGAGTTTTTGTCGCGAACGATTACGCGGCCAGTAAGCTCGCGCGCCAAAGTCAAGACGCAGTCCGATGCCGAAACGTCGGAAAGAACAAGGTCGCCGGAACCGACTAAGGTTATGTTGTAGTTTGGGTGCTGGGGGTCGGCGGTCTTTTCTGTCTTTGAAAGCGTTTCGTTAAAGGCGTAGGAGTACAATTCGTTTAGGGTCACTTTCTTGTCGCCCGAAGTGTCTGCCGCTCCGCGCAAGCCTGTGATCATCGCGTTGGTAAAAAAGGACGAGCCGATTTCGTCTGACTCTTGCGACGATTCCTGCGACGAGCTTGAAGACAAGTAGGCGTGGCCCTTTACGACGGAAGAGTCGTCCATCAAAAAGGGCTTTTGCTTTTGTCCGCCCTTAGTGCGGATAAAGTTTCCTGAATAGCAAGAGTCAAGGATTACTACGTGAACGTCGCTGGGAACGTTGGTGATCGCGGCTTTAAGCGACGAGTAATCGTATTTTGTTTTTCCCAGCAAGAGCGCGTTCTCGTCCGAGTGGCCCGAATAGTAAAAGACAAATTCGGAGCGCTTGGCGTCCTTTTGCTTTTTTTTCATCAGCTCGGAAATAACTTCAAAGGCGCTGTCAACGTCTTCCTTCGCCGGATCAAGCAGGAGGATTCCGTTTGATTTGGAAATGCCTCCGATTTCGGTCATGATTTTTTGAAAGGCGATTGCGTCCGTTCCCGCGTACAAAAGCCGCTCTTGGCTTTTGCCGCCGTCGTTGGAACCGATGTAAAGGCCGTAGCGCTCAACGCCGGCGCTTTGGTCTAGCGCGAAAATATGGTTTGCCGCCAGCGCCATTAAGGCAGCCAGGGCGATTTTTTTTATGCAAGTCATTTTCATAGTCATTCCATCAATAAAATTACAAGCAGTCTATTTTTTGGTCAAGACAAAAAGCGCGCCGTCGCAGTCCTTGGGCAAGTAAGAGCCTTTTTTCAGGAAGTCAACGCTGATTTGGTTTTTGTCAAGCGATTCGATTTTGGAAAAGTCAAAGGGGTTTTTTGACGCGACGAAGACAAAGCATTCGTATTTAGGAGCGTCGTCCAACTCGTAGGAGAAGGCAAGCGGAACTTCCTCGCCGGTCTTTTGAAGCTTTTCCGCCTGCCAAGAGGCGTCAGGAAAATGCCTGGTGATGTTTCCGTTTCCGTCAACGCTAAAGATGACGCCGTAATTGTAGCTTCCGGGAATGTAGGTTATTTGAACCAAGTCGCTTTCTTTTACGGCCTCTCCGTTTTTAAGTTGAACGGCGTCCGCCCCGGATTGCTTGTAAAGGCGGATTTGGTGCTGGCCGCTTCCCTTAAGGCGGATTGACTGGGAGCCGCCAAGGCTTTTGATTGTGTTAAGCGTTACGGGAGCGCAAAGGGCTAGGACCAAAACCGCCGCCGCCGCGAAGAAGAAGGGCCGCGCCTTGTTCAGGCGGACGTAAATGTTCGGTTTGTCCTTGCCCGCCGGAGCCTCTTTGTCCGCGCCATTGCCAGCGCCGACAACCGCGGGCCTAAAATTGGGCGCCGGGTAGGCGGAAAGAATTTCCTGGTTGGATTTTTTTAGCTGGGCCAAGGCGCTTTCCAACTCTTCCTTGCCGTATTTTTTGTAGTAGTCTTTGGCGTCTTTTTCGCCTAGATTGATTTCTTCTAACAATAATTGTGGAATCATGCCGCTAGCCCTCCATAAGTTTTAAGGAATATTTTTGCAATTCCCTAATTCGCTTTCGCACGCCGGACACCGACATGCCGATTTCTTCCGCCGTTTCTTCCAGCGTAAGGCCGTCTACAAAGTGAAGCGTCGCGATCAAAGAATCCTTGTGGTCGCGCTTTTCAAAAATCTTTTCGATGGCCAGCGCCGCGTCTATTTTTTCCTTCTCCGTCTCAGAAAAATCGTCCGCCATGAATTGGGCGATTTTTTCAAAGTCGGGGCCGGACCTTAGCTTGTCCGATTTGATTTTGTTAAGGCATACGCGCGTCGCGGCAACGTAAAAAAGGCTGGCGCAAGCGTTCTTTATTTTGTCCTTGCTTTCGAGAATTCGCAAAAACACGTCCTGCATCGCGTCCAAAGCCTTTTCTTCGTCCTTCAAAATCGCGCGGCAGCGTCTTAAAACCATCGGCCCGTATTTTTGATAGAGTTCGGAAAAATCCTTGTTTGTAAATGAAGCCTTCAAATTACAACTCCGTCGTATTGTTAGACAACTATTGTAAAGGAAAATGTCACTTTTGGGAATGATTTTTTTGAGGAAGTTTTTTTAATGAAAGCCGCGTTTCGCCTGCCGCTTATCTTGCAAGCGACAAAAATTCGTCGAACAAAAAGTTTGTGTCGTGGGGGCCGCCGCAGGCTTCCGGGTGGAACTGGACGCTAAAGGCCGGAATGTCCGTGTAGCGCAAGCCTTCGACGGTTTGGTCGTTGGCGTTGGTGAACGAAACTTGCGCGCATGAAGGAATCGAGGCGGCCTCTACCGCGTAGCCGTGGTTTTGGCTTGTGATGTAGACGCGGCCGGTCCGCTCGTCTTTTACCGGATGGTTCGCGCCTCGGTGCCCGTACTTAAGCTTTGAGGTTTTGCAGCCGCGCGCCAAGGCCAAAAGCTGGTGGCCCAGGCAAATGCCAAAAATCGGAATCCGCGAATCGTCATCGGTTCTGAAGAAAAAGGACTTTCACCTATTTTTATAAAGGCGAAAGCTGGTGATACCATTCAACTCGATGCTTCGAGAAGTGAAGATCCAGACGGTGACGCCTTGACTTTCCTCTGGTGGTTACAGCCAGAGATTGAAAAGGGTAAAGTACAGATATTGAGTCCTACGACTCCCGCTACGACAGTTAAGATTCCCAGTGATGCTCAGGGACAAACCTATCATCTGATATGTGAGGTTCACGACAACGGCCCTTATCATCTGGTTTCCTATCGTCGTATCTGCCTAAAGGTTGAGTAATCATTTGCGGATGGAAAGGAATCAAGAGATCTATAAGGTGACGCTGGTGGGCGGACTCGTCAATGTGCTGCTGCTACTTTTTAAGTTTGTAGCAGGCATTGTGGGCCATAGTGCTGCGATGGTGGCTGATGCTGTCCATTCGTTGTCGGATTTCATTACGGATGTGATCGTATTGGTGTTCGTCCATATCAGCAGCAAACCTCAAGACAAGTCCCACGATTATGGACACGGGAAATACGAGACGTTGGCGATGACGCTGATCGGTGTGGCGCTATTTATTGTGGCTGTCGGCATTCTCTATAGTGGAGCGACAAAGATCTATGCATGGTCTAATGGCGAACAGTTGGAGGCTCCTGGTAGCTTGGCACTCTGGGCTGCCCTGTTGTCTGTGCTGCTGAAAGAGGGTGTGTATCAGTATTCGATGATGAAAGCCCGCCAGCTGAAGTCTCAGGTGGTGGCTGCCAATGCATGGCATCATCGCAGTGATGCGCTCTCATCCATCGGAACGCCAGTAGGTATCGGCAGTGCCATCTTTTTAGGACAGCGCTGGACGGTACTTGATCCGATTGCCTCAGTGGTGGTAGGCGCATTCATCGTGAAGGTTGCTGTGGAGCTGTTGCGTAACGGTGTCAGTGACCTGATGGAGCACTCTTTGCCTGATGACGTAGAAGAGGAGGTGCTCAGGCTGGTGGGCGAATTGCCAGGCGTGGTGAATCCTCATGATCTGCGGACCAGAAGGATCGGTAATCATTATGCCATAGAACTTCATATCCTGATGGATGGTGACATCTCCTTACGAGAAGCCCACAACAAGGCTTCGGAAGTGGAAGACCTGTTGCGGGCCCGTTATGGTGAGGATACTCACGTGGCAGTGCACGTAGAACCTAAGGAAATTATATCACAAAATTTAAATAACCAACCCTAAAACATTTTTTTTTTTTTTTCATTCATTACTTAGAAGTGCGCTTTGCATGATGGTATGCTTCTTGCTGCCATTTTCAGCCGAAGCCAAACATGACCATTTCAAAGTCTCTGTTTATGTGCGTGCCGCAGAGGTGCAGAAGATGAAGGACACCCAGTGGCTCGAGTCATCGTGGGCAACTATCTCCAGTCAGTTGGATGTGGATAAGATCTATCTGGAGACACATCGTGACATGCTGATTGTAGATGATGCAACGCTTGAGAAAGCCAAGAAGTTCTTCTTGAAACAAGGCATCGAGGTGGCAGGTGGTATTACTTTTACCATTGACGAGAGCAATGAGTTTGAGACGTTCTGCTACTCTGATCCGGAACATCGGAAGATGGTACAGAAGATTGCCGAGACGACAGCGAGGCATTTCGATGAGTTCCTGCTCGACGACTTTTTCTTCACCAGTTGTAAGAGTCCTGTTGAGGTTAAAGCCAAAGGTAATAAGACCTGGACGCAGTATCGTCTGGAGCTGATGAATGATGCTGCAAGGAATCTGGTGGTAGGTCCTGCGAAAGCTGTGAATCCGAAGGTGAAGGTGATCATCAAATACCCCAACTGGTATGACCATTTCCAAGGGCTCGGCTTTAATCTGGAGTATGGACCCAAGATCTTTGATGGCATCTGGACAGGTACTGAGACGCGTGATCCTGCCAGTGCGCAGCATCTTCAGAACTATCTGAGTTATAATATCATCCGCTATTTTGAGAATCTGCGTCCTGGTTATAATGGTGGTGGATGGGTAGATGCAGGTGGTATCCAGATGGGTATGGACCGCTATGCGGAGCAGTTGCATCTGACGGCTATCGCCAAGGCACGTGACGTGATGCTGTTTGCCTATCATCAGTTACTGGAAGTACCCATGAACGATCGTTTCCGTACACCTTGGCAGGATATGGGTACCAGTTGGAACTATGACGAGATGAAAGCACCGTTTAAGAACGGGAACAAGACTGTGACTCCTACGACGATGGCTCGTATTGCCGACGTCACACTCCGTCAGGCAGACCAGTTGGTAGGAAAGTTGGGTAATCCCATCGGCATCAAATCATACAAGCCCTTCCATGCCCTTGGTGAGGATTTCCTACAGAACTATATGGGTATGATCGGCTTGCCAATGGATATGTATCCCACCTTTGCCAACGATCAGAAGATTGTCTTGCTGACGGAACAGGCTGCTGGCGATAAGGATATCATGACCAAGATTAAAGCGCAGCTGCAGAGTGGGAGAGATGTTGTCATCACCAGCGGACTGCTGAAGGCTATCCCAGAGAAGATTGCAGAGGTGTGTGAGTTGCGTTGCTCAGACTTGAAGGCTCTTGTGAATGATTTTGGCAGATATGGAAAAAGCAGTCGTGAGATATTGATCCCACAGGTGCGCTATCAGACCAACGACAGTTGGGAGGTTATCAGTGCAGGACGTCCGTTGACAGGTGGCGTCTCTGGCTTCCCCATCCTGCATAAGGCGAAATATACTGGTGCCTATCTCTATGTGCTGACGATTCCTGATGATATGGGACAGCTTTATGACTATCCTGCTGCAGCACTCACAGAGATCCGTCGTGTGATGAGTCAGGATCTGGACTTCTATCTGGAGGGACCTTCGAAGGTGAGTCTTTTCCTCTATGACAACCATACCCTGATTGTAGAGAACTTCAACGATGAGCCAGTAGATGTAAAACTGGTTTGTGAGCCAAATCGTTTCAAGCTGCTGACGAACCTTGAGGATAAAAGCACCGTTGAGGGAAAGCTGGAAGACTACTGGGTAGGCTGGCACAAAAAGAGCGCCACGAAGTTTGCCGTTTCCCTGAAACCGCATTCCTACATGGCGTTCAGCTATTGAGATCTCTTAGATGCCCTTTAATGAGAGGGAAATACGATTCCGCCTGCGGTCAACCTCTATGACTCTGACTCGCAGGTGCTGATGAAGTTTCACCACATCTGTCGGATGGGCAATTCGACGATTGGCCATCTGAGAGATGTGGATGAGACCATCCTGATGGACACCGATATCCACAAAGGCACCAAAGTTGGTGATGTTGGTAACGATGCCAGGCAGAATCATTCCTTCTACCAGATCATCGACGGTAGAGACATTCTTATCAAACTCAAATTCCTCAATCTGTTCACGGGGGTCGCGTCCTGGCTTCTCCAGTTCCTGCATGATGTCCGTCAGGGTGGGCATGCCCACCTCAGCAGTGACATATCGCTTGATGTCTATCGCCTCGCGCTTCTCCTTATTATTAATAAGGTCGGCAACGGAACATCCCTGATCCTTCGCCATCTGTTCGACAACAGGATAGCTCTCTGGATGAACGGCAGAGTTGTCGAGAGGATTCTTGGCTTCAGGGATACGCAAGAAGCCTGCACACTGCTGGAAGGCAGAAGGTCCTAAACGTGGCACCTTTTTCAGTTGGGCTCGTGAGGTGAAGCCCCCGTTCTCACGACGATAATCCACAATGTTCTTGGCAAGGGTTGGTCCTAAGCCGCTGACATACATCAGCAGATGCTGTGAAGCTGTATTAAGATTCACACCCACGAGGTTCACACAGCTCTCTACGGTCTGATCGAGCGAGTGTTTGAGTAGCGTCTGATCCACATCGTGCTGATACTGACCTACACCGATGCTCTTGGGATCGATCTTCACCAGTTCGGCAAGAGGATCCATCAGACGACGTCCTATTGAGACAGCACCACGAACCGTTACATCCTCATCAGGGAACTCTTCGCGAGCAATCTTCGAGGCAGAATAGACAGAGGCGCCATCCTCGCTGACGACAAAGACCTGTGGCTTGGGCAACTCATCCTTTTTCTTGGTGTCGATATTATAGCGGCCTGCCAGCACATCCTTGATAAAATTGTTGGTCTCACGGCTGGCAGTGCCATTGCCGATGGAGATGGCTTCAATCTGGTATTTATGAATCATCTTCTGAATGGCAACAGCCGACTCCGTACGCTTGTTTACTGGCGGATGGGGGAAGATGGCGTCGTGATGCAGCAGATTACCCTGTGCATCGAGACAGACCACCTTACATCCTGTACGGAAACCAGGGTCGATGCCCATCACCCGTTTCTGCCCAAGAGGTGCTCCCAACAGCAGCTGGCGCAGATTCTCCGCAAAGACGCGTATCGCATCTTCATCGGCACGTTCCTTACTGAGAGCAGCAAACTCTGTCTCAATGGCAGGCTTGAGCAATCGCTTGTAACCATCATCGATGGCCTCTGCCACCAGTTTCCCACAAGGGGTATTTCCATAGACATAATGGCGCTTCAGACGATCTGATGCTTCCTCATCATCAGGTGAGATGCTGATACGTAAGATACCTTCACTCTCACCACGACGCATCGCCAGCAGACGATGAGAGGAACAGCGTTTCAGAGGTTCCTGCCAGTCGAAATAGTCGCTAAACTTTGCTGCCTCATCACTGTCGGCCTTAGCCTTGACAACTTTTGAGGAGATGATAGCCTGACGGGCAAAGGCATTACGTAGCTGCTGACGACTGCGCTCATCTTCACGCACCGTCTCGGCAATGATATCCTGAGCACCTTTGATAGCCGTCTCAACATCTTTTACATCGCCTTTGATAAATCGTTCTGCAGCACGCTCAGGATCCCGTTCGCGCTGTAGAAGGAGTAGCTGTGCAAGGGGTTCCAATCCCTGTTCGCGAGCCACTTGGGCCCGTGTGCGTCGCTTCGGCTTATAGGGCAGATAGATATCTTCCAGTTCTGTGGCATCCCAACAGTCTTCGATACGCTTCTGCAGCTCTGGTGTCATCTTTCCCAAATCCGTAATGGTCTTGACTACCGTCTCCTTTCGTTTCTGAATCTCCTTCAGTTTGTCGAAACGATCGCTGA
>CADCBK010000032.1 GCA_902799665.1 uncultured Spirochaetaceae bacterium
CGTTTTTTTCGCTCGCCGAAGAGGTTGACGCCTTGCCAATAATAGAGCGCGCCTTTATCGACAAAAAGCGCGTTTTGTTGCCGCGGGTTGCCGCCGGCTCAAACGCGATGGACTTTTACGAGCTGGCCGCGCCTCTTGTCCTTGCAAGCGATTTTAGCGCGGCCCCAGTCTTGGGCGTGGAATCAGTCTCCGACAACGCCGCCCCAGTTTTGGGCGTGGAAGCGGTCCCGCCGCGCGTCCCGGTCTTGCAAGCCCTTGACGCTCAAACCGAGGCCAACGCTTGGGGAATCCGCGAGCCGCTTCCAACGCTTCCGTTAATCGAAAAAAAAGACTTTCCCGCGCGGACCGCGATCCTAGTTCCAGGCCTGGCCTTTTGCAAGGACGGCCGCCGCCTTGGCCGCGGAAAGGGCTTTTACGACCGATACTTGTCGGAACTCTTGGCGGCTAATCCAATCTTCGCCGAGCGCGGAAAAATCTGCGGCTATTGCATGGCCGTACAAGTCGCGGAAAACGTTCCGACCGAAGAAAGCGACGTCCGCGTCCAAGAACTTTTTTGTTGATTTTGCGCTGAATCTGAAGTATTATTAGTTGTTAGGCGTTTGCCTTGCAGGAGTAAAATTATGAAAAAACTTGTTTTCTTGTTTGCCGCGCTCTTCGCGCTTGTTATGACTTCGTGCATTTCTTTCCAATCGTCGTTTCAACACAACGATGACATCAAGGTTGGCGGCCCTTTGCAAGTTGACGGAAATAAAAGCTATTATATTATTGTTGGCGCTGAGAGCGAATACATCAATAACGCCCAAACCTTCTTTTTGGTAAAGGATGAGCAACACCCGGATGTATGGAATGCTCTTGTGTCCAGCGTTGGAAAGGTGATTTTTATCCACGGCAAAGTGGTCGAGGATCGCAGCCTTTTGGAAAAAACTGTGGCTGTCGACAAAATCTCTTTCCCTGACTAAGTTATTCATTTTTATGAATGAAATATAACAATGAATAATATTTGACGGCGCTGTATAATATTTCCTATTGTCAAATTTCTCCTTTTTTGCGCTGATTCCGCGCTGTTTTTTGCGCTGATTATGCGCGTGTCATGCGATAAACTAAGGCGTGACATTTTAATATTGGGAGAAGCATTTATGAAAAAAAAGTTGTTGATGGCCGCGGCGCTTGCCCTTGCTTGCGTCGCGTCGGTGTCGGCGTGGGAACACACGGCTGGCGTTGAAATTTCCGCTCCATTCTTTTCAATCAGCGCCAAGGGCGATGGAAACAAGGGCGTAATTGAGCCTCAGTTCACGGCGCGTTATTTTGGAAAGGCAAAAAACGGCTTTTGCGTTTCGGCGACTTTGGGAGCGGGGCTTCCGGTCAGCAAGGATTTCGCTCTTGACGGCGAAAGCAAGAGCAAAATTGGTTTTGGCATGGGCCTTGCATTAGGAGCCGGCTACGCCTTTGAGCTTAACGAACGCTTCACTCTGGCGGCGCTTGGTTCAGTTTCTTTGGATTGGCTAAGGTTCAAATACAAAAAAGAAATTTCCGCGCGGACTTCTACTGGCAGCGTGTCTTCTGAATGGACGCAAAGCGACAACGCGCTTTTTGTCGGCTTGGGCGCTGAACTTTTGGCAAAATTCAAGCTTGCAAAACACATTTCGCTTATGGGCTCTTGCGCCATTCGTTTTTTGGACGGAGGAACTTTGTGGAAGAGCGGGACAAACCAAGGAAAGAGTTACGACGCAACCTATGACTTGCGCGGAAATGTTATCGTGACGCCGTCTTTGGGCGCCAGCTGGACATTCTAGGAGGCTTTATATGAAAGTTAAATTTGCGATGAAAAATATTTTTTTGGCGCTCGCTCTTTGCGCGGCCTTCGCGCTTGCGTCTTGCGCGAATGAGGTTGGAGACAGCGCTAGCGGCGGAACAGTTGTAGGCGATGGATACAAATTCCCCGAGACGACAAAAATTGCCGGCTCAATCCAGTCGCAGGTTTTCGATGCTGACGGCAAATCAATTGGCAGCGTCGACACATGGTTTTTGGAAGGCTACGAAAAAGTTCCGTTCTTGAGACTGTGCGATGTCGCGTTCATTATTAACCAAATCAACGGGAGGGGCTGGAAACTGGACGAAGGGCAAGATCCGGACGGCCTTAAGTATTTTAACAATTATAATTACAAGCCTTATGACGGGCCATACAATAACGACACGCTTAGCTTTGACGTTGAAAACCAAAGCATTTACAGCGATGACTTTATCCGCATTTTGTCGGAAAAAGGCAGCATAGCGAATGACATTGGCTACAGTTTTTTTCCGTCAGTCGCAAACGCTTCTTCATCTTCTCCTGCGATAACTCTTAACAATGCGGCAAATCCAACGACACGGGTCAAGGACAAAGAAAAAATGGCCATAAAACTTGGCGACTACGGAATGAAGATGTTCGTCTTTGACACCACGCGATTTAATTCCAACAGCTTTTCTGGCTATAAAAACGATCTTTTTGTTCCTTTCCAAGTCCTTTCAAGCGCCTTCTTCTTTTTCTCAAGCGCAAACTTTAACGGAAGCGACTATTATCTATGGCTTAACACTGACCTTTACAACGCCAACACGGCGTTCAGGGGATTTGATTCTGGCCGCGAGAGCCGTTCTACAAGAAGCAGGTTTTCGACGGAATGGAACTACAGAAACCTTTGCCTGTTCTTTGACCTAAACTACAGCCTAAAGACAAAAAGAGATTTGGTGAACAAGGACAACATAGGCCCCCGCATAAACGACAGCATTTTCGCGCAAGGCTTGGGCTTTGACTTGCTTTCGCTCGACACGGCCGTTTACGACAAGGCGCTGATAAAATTTTTAATGGGCTACATTGACGACGGCCACACAAGCTACTTTGAGCCGTCTCTTTACCAGCCAAAAAGCGCCATTTCAAGCTACCAGACGCTGGCCAAAAAATCTTCCGGCCCCAGGAACGCCAAGCTAGACGAGGTTTCGACAGAGCTTTCAAAACGCCGCGAGAATTCAAATGGAGGTGAAGGCCTCTATTACGTTGAGGAAGGCGGCCAAAAAAAGATGGCCGTCATAGTCTTTGACAATTTTGTCCAAAACGACCCGGGAACCGAGACTGACTTGGCTAAGCTCGCCTCCAGCAACACATACCAATTTTTGCGCAAGGCTTTTGAAGACATCAAAAAATATCCATCAGTCCAGAATGTTGTCATTGACCTTTCTTGCAACGGCGGCGGCCTTTGCAACCAATGCTTCTTGGCCTTGTGCTTTTTGGAAGACCCAGAGAAATTTTACCTTGGCCAATGGAACGTATTGGACAATTCAATGACAAAATTCACTGCCAGCATAAACGACGGAAGCTCGGCCTCGCTAAAGCAGCCATACAAATTTTATGTCTTGACAAGCGGCGGAACCTTTTCTTGCGGAAACTTTTTCCCTTCAGTATGCAAGTGGCAGTTCAACAAAGACAGCTTGACTATTCCAATTGTTGGAAAGCAAAGCGGCGGAGGAGCGGCCAACGTAAAGAGCGCGCAAACAGCCGACGGCGCCTATTTCAAGACTTCTTTCGCCACGCAAATGTGCGAGTTTGACAAAAACAATAATTACATCTGCATTGACGCGGGCGTTCCCGTTGATTACGAAATTGAATACGACGACTTTTACAGCGGCGACACTATTTACAAAAACCTGTACAACAAGCTGAAGGAAAAGTATTCAGATAGGTTTTAATTGCCGTAATCTGTTATTTTGTTGACAACCGCTGGGCGCAAGTGTATAATTTTTTAGTCTGTTTTTCTATAGATTTTTTTTATGGAGGAGAGGAATGAAAAAGAATATGCTTGCGCTTTTCGCGCTTTTTTTAACGGCCTTGCTTTTTGTTTCTTGCAGCAATTCCGCAGGCGGCTCCAGCCCTGCGAAAAAGGCCAGCGACTGGCTTTTTTTGCTTTACTTTGACGCGGACGACGACATTCTTAACGACGACATATACAAAAACATGCGTGAAATAGAATACGCGCTTTCTCAAATGCGAAAGGCCGACGGAAGTCCAAAAGACAATTGCCCTTCCGTCACGGCGCTTGTTTTATGGGACGGCTATAGCGAAGCCGAGGCAAAAAAGAAAGGCCATAAATTCATTCACCCTGACGGAGCCTTGTTTGAGCTTGGCGCTGACTACAATTTGGATTATGACTCTTATGGCGGAGAAAACCGTTACCAATTGGGCGTCGTCAAGTTAAAAGGCAAGGACGACCTTGGCGACAAATTTATTGTCGGATCCAACACGATTGACTGGACTGCTCAGGCCAGGGCGGAAGGCTCTTTGGACGTTGAGCCGAACATGGCCGACTGCAAAACACTGGAAAGGTTCTTAAAGTGGGCAAAAAAACGCTACGACGCGACTAATGTCGTCCTTTGCCTTGACGACCACGGCTCAGGCGCTTACAAAGAAACTTACGAGGACACAACCGCTGTTTCAAAAAGCCTTTGCTCGGACAAAAGCGACGACAGCGGTCGCGATTTGTCTTGCAAAAACATCAAGGACGCCCTGGCCGCCGCAGGCTATGTCGGAAGCCAAAGGCCAAAAATTTTGTGGAACGACGTTTGCTTTCAGTCCTGCGCCGAAATACTTTGGAACTACAGGGGCTCGGCTGACTATCTTTTGGCGTCTCCAAATCTTGCCGTCTCGCAAGAGTTTGTCCGCATTATGACAAGCATGGGAAAAGGAAGCTCTCCGATTGATTTTGGAAAAATAGTCGTAAGCGCCTACCACCAGCGCTATTATGAAACTCCGCAGGAATGCCCAAAAAACGAGGCCGACGCAAAAAATAGGCGCGCAAGCGGCTATTCGCTTTTCACTTTTTCGTTTTTAAGCTTGGACGAGCAAAAGGTTCTTGCGCTAAAAAACGCCGTAGACGGTTTTGCCGACGCATTGCTTACTTTAAAAAATGGCGGCGCGCAGCAGCAGGCGCTTTTTCAAAAAGTCTTTGACGAATATGTCGACCAAGACGCCAACTACTACTCAAAGTGCAAGGGCCTTTCGTATCACGGAACTTACGCCTTCCTTAGCGACTTGGGAGACCTTGCCGTAAGAATCAAGCTTGACGCGGAGCTTTCCGCCTTGCATTCTAGCGCCGACGCGTTCTTGTCTTTGCTTCAGCATGGCGACGGCAATTTGATTGTTTACGCTTGGGCGGGAAAAATGGCTTTGTCGGAAACTATTCCGACATGGAGCAATGTGACGCAAAAGCAATTGTATCTTACCGGCGGCTATGATTATATTTCCGGCGAGACTCTGGCTGTGGAACGGGAAGAAGATGTTTACGGCCTTACGATTTCAAGCTCCGCCGTCTATCCTGACGACCCCAAAGATGACATACTGCCAAATTACGACGATTGGACTGGTTTTTCGTCAAAGTGGGGAGAGGTCATTAAGGCTTGGCGGCCGTATTATTGAAACTGTCGGTTTTTTTTGTAAAATGCGCTGATTTTGCGCTGTTTTTTTTCCTTTTTGCGCTGATTTTGCGCGGTTCTCTTGTTAAAATAAACTTATAAATTAATTGTTAATTCATTTTTTAGGAGGAAATGAAAAAATGAAGAAAATCGTATTGTTCACAGCCGCGCTTTTCGCGCTTGGAATGTTCGCTTTCGCAAAGCCCGCCAAAGTTGCTGGTTGGAAGGATGTAGCCAAAATCGCCAACAAGAGCGGTTTGGAAGTCGTAAGCGACGATGTAAACAACTATGTCGCCAAGGGAAACGGCGGAAAAGACTTCGCTTTTTATGCGGTAAAGGATTTTTCTGACGCGACATTGACTCTTGCCATGTCTTGCATTGGCGGAGAGGTTTTCTCTAAGATTACTTGCGTTGACAAGCAAGATGAAACTCCGTATCCAGTTTTCACTTTGGGCGAAGACGACGAAAAGTGCGTGTTGAGCAACGCCAACCAGCTTAACATCTATTTTGATGACGAAGGCATGAAAGAATGGACAGAAACTTTGAAGACCCGCCGCGCGGAATTCCGCAGCGAAGTCGCCAAAGCTTACGGCCTCGTTCTTCCAAGATAAAATAGCCGGCTTGTGCTAAAACGGACGGCCTTTTTGGACCGTTCGTTTCTTTGGCGCGCGTTGTAAAAAAATCTCTTAATGCAATCCATCTCCTCTCTTGAAAAAAGCGCCTTTGCGCGCTAAAATTATTTCCATGCGTCTATTTGCATGTATAGGCGCGTGGAGAATAATATGAAAAGTTTTAACGCGCTGTTGCGCGATTTTTGCCACATTCCGCTTTTGGATTTGGCGGACGCGGCGGAAACCAACCGATACAGAAATTCCATTTGGAGTTTTTATTGCGTTGCGTCGCTGATTGTTTTATTTCCGGCTGTTTTGTTTATTTTCCGCAATGACTTTGCGGCGGGTCTTGTTCATTTTGGGTATTTTGGAATTTCCTTTGTTGTCAGCCTGATTTCATTAATCATATCAATAACGCTGAAAAACGCGCGACGGGAAAAAGCTTGGCTTATAAAGAACATTCCCGTGTATTTTGTTTATACTTGGGGAATGGCGTCTTCAGCGTATGTATTTTATTTAACAGACCATCCTTTTAACGGCGTTTTGAATTTTTTTACGGCCACTGTCATAATGCTTACGGTTTTCCAATTGGCGCTGACGGCTTTTTCCGCCATGACGCTGTGCGGAATGCTGGCCCTGCTGCCAGGCGTTTACAAGGCCTTTGGTTTTTCATGCGCGGTTTTTTTTGTTTTTTTCTCTCTCTTGTTAGTGTTTCTTTCATTTTACAAGAGGCGCATCGAAAAATTGTATTTTTCGCTTTTGATGAGCCAAAAGAAATTGCTTGAAGCGAGGACTTTTGGAAATTTCACTCTTCTATACGAAAGCAAAGTGGTGAAATTTTCACGCACAAAGTCCACTGAGTTGATAGCCTATCTTGTCTATAAAAACGGAAGCTCAGCGAACACAAAGGAGTTGATTTCTGTCCTTTACGGCGACTTTGCGGATTCTGAGCGATACGGTTCAAGCCTAAGGAGCCTTGTGTCCGATGTAAAACACAGCCTTGCGAATCTGGGAATTCAAAACTTTTTCATCGTGGAATACAACAACTTCCGCGTCAATCCCGAAACGGTTCGCTGCGACTACTACGATTTTCTTTCCGGCGACGCGGCCGCAATAAAACGCTTTGCCGGCGAGTTCATGAGCCAGTATAGCTGGGCAGAAGCGGGCGCCGCATTTTTGGAGCAAAAAGCCTTAAAGCTTAACGCTTAAAAAAATCACTTTTTAGCCGCGTCGCTGTAGAGCTTCAAGCGCTTGTTAAAAAAGCGCTCGTAGACTGACAAAAAGTCCGCGCTTTCAGCCCTTGTGACATTTTCGTAGTCCCCGACAATGGCGTCGCAAAGCTCAAAGGCCTCGCCGCGGACGCGCGCTTTGTCCAGGGATTTTGCAAGGCGCCTCGCGCCCTCCAAGTTTTGGTCCGCTCCTTCAAAAGTTTTTACAAGCCAAAGGCTTTTTATTCTTTCCAGCGCGCCTAAGCCTTCAATCTCTTCGCGCAGTTTTACAAGCGCGCCTTCAAGAATCGCGTCCGCGTCCGAAAGATACTGGACGTTAAAAAATGTAATGGCGCCAAAGGCCACCAAAGGGCTTTTTTCCTCGATTCGCGCGGACATTTTTTTGTAGCGGTCAGAGCCGGCAAATGCTTTTTGGCAAAGCGAATGCAATTCCAAAAGGAGCGCGTCAAAAAGCGCCTCCTCTTTTTCGTCCTGGGGAGCGCTAAACCAATACTGGACCGGGTCGGCAAAGTCCGTCGTTGGAACCAAGACGGCGGGGCGGGGGCCGGCCTTGTCGGCGCTGATGTCGGTTAAAAAAGTATGCTTGACTTTTACCCGCATGGAATTTTTTGCGATTGGCTTTGCCTGCGTCGCCCACGCCTTTTCCTCCCATGAAGAGGAAAGGCCTCCAAAAAACTCCTCCGCCTTTGCCGACAATTTCTCAAAAGGAAAATTTCCGACGGCGATTATTTCAAGTCGGCCCGCGTCAATCAGCTTTGCGTAGGCTTCCAAGATTTGGCTGTAGCTTGCGTTTCCTAGAATTTCTTGGCCGGAAGCGTAAAGCGCCTTGTAAAGGGGAGCCTTGTAAAAATTTTTTATTCCGGCGGCGTAGAGTTGGCGAGGCATCGCTTGGGACTTGATAATTTGCAGGCTTTTTCGGCTGGACAAATACATGTCGGCTTCAACAGGAACGATGTCGCAAAAAATAAGAGCCTCGGCAAGCGCTTCCAATGCCGCCCCTTCGTCGCCGGCAAGGCATTCAACTGTCACAAGAGCGCTTAACAAGCCCTCCGCGCGTTTTGCGCCAAGACGCTGGCCACAACCGCTTCAAGGCCGGGCTCTTTTTGCGCGCAATAGGCTTCTCCGCCTTTTATGTAAAGGCCAACGACGCTTGTCGCGCGGTCGGGGCAAATCTTTGCGTGAAATCCAATGCCGTTTTGCAGGCGGAAGCTTTTCGCTCCGTCAAGCGTTTTTCGCGCGAAGAGAGGGTCAAAAACTCTAGGGCTTTCGCCGCCGCTTTCTTTTTCTTGGCCTTTTTTTTCTATTGAATTTTTTATCGCTGAGAACATTTCTTGCGCGTGCCAAGAGGCGTTCTTTGCGGTCACGCTTTGCCAGCCAGCCTTGTCAAAGGCGGACGCGAGGCTTTGGTAGCTTTTGGAATTTACAAGGATAAAGACATAAGGCTCTTCGTTTTCCAGCGCGAATTTCAACTCCTCGTAGTCTTGCGCCATAATCCGCTGGCCGCGCGCCAAAAATCTTTGGACTAAGCTGGAGGCGTCTCCTTCCTGGCCGCTTTGCTCGTAGGATTTTTTCGCGATTCCGTCAACCGCCCAAAACTGCGACAATAGCTCCATAAAGCCGCGCGGATTTCCAGCCGCCACCTCAAAGTCGGTCAAAAGAAATTTTTTTGCCGCCTCAAATTCTTCTAGCGAAAAATCGGCCGCCCTTTCCCTTAAGATTTTTTCAAAAAGCGCCGCCTTTTCAAAGGAGGTGGCCTTTGACTTTTCCAAAAGGCTTTGGATTATCAAGCGGCTCGACGCGTTTTTGTGCGCGGCGTCGGCGTTGATGTAGTCGCTTCCGCGAATGTTAAGCGCGGCTTCGCTTGTAAGCGCGGCCTTTAAGGCCGAGTCGCGCTTGTTCAAGATAATAGCGGCTAAGTCGGCTTCTTCCATTGTAAGGCTTGTGTATTGGCAGACTACTTGCGCCATGTCGGGCGAAAGCTCCGGGTCGGACAAAACGAATTTTCTTTGCCCGCTTTGCGCGGCGTTTTCCGCTTCGGACGGAACGAATGCCGGCCGCGGCGCGTAAGAGCCAAAAGTTTTTTCGGCCAACGAAAGCGCCGCCTCTTTTGTCACCGCTCCGGTCACAAAGAGCGCGGAGTTTTGCGGCGAGTAATAATTGCGCGCGATTTCGGTCAAAATCGAGCGGGCTTCAGAAAGCCCTTGCTTTTGGAAAAGCGCGGGATATATTCCGCTGTCGTGCTTCCAAGGAGCGGCGCTAAAGACGCGGGAGTCAATCGCGCTGTTTATAAAGCCTTCCGCGCTAAAGGCGTTTTGGGCCGCGCTTTCCTTGGCTTCCTTTAATTTTGTTCCCAGTTCCTGGTCCTGGAAAAGCGGGGCGAAGGCGCAAAGGCCCAGCTCCCTAAAAATTTCCTCAAGCTGGTTGGGGCTTATGTCAATCGTGTAGCGGGCGCTGTCGGCGGTACATTCGGAGGCAAGGCCGTCCAAAAGCCATTCGCCTGAGCCGTTTGAATAGATTCCGGCCTTTGAAAAAAGGCTCGCGTATAGGGGAGCGTAGCCCGCCGTCGATGCGCTTTGGCAAGAAAAGCCCGCTTTCGCAGTGTATTCAACCCGCACAGTCGGAGCGGAAAAATCCTCGTAAACGCAAACGGTCATTCCGTTTGACAAAACAAAGCGCGAAAAGCCTTCCGGCATCGTAAGTCCAAAAAGGCCGCTCGGCAAAAGAAACACGAGCGCTAAAATCAGTTTTTTTAACGAAGCTTTTTTCATTGCTACTATAATAAAGCAAGTTTGAATTGATTTCAACCTAAAAATGCGCTATAATATTAGTGGTTGTGTTGGGGAAATATCGGCGAGGAATAAGATTTTATGATAAATGTATGGATTGACGAGTTCACGCCTTGCTTAAAAGACGTTCTGACCGGTGAAATTGTTCAAACAGAAGTCATCAGAATAACTCGAAAGACATTTTTGAAGAAATACAATGAAAAAAACGGTTGGTATGTCAATTGGGCTGACTTGCTTGATGAAAACGAAGTTTATGCTCTAGTTGTGGAAGGATCTGTTGACATTCAAGGATTGGTGGCTGTCGCGAAGAATGAAGACATGAAGGCGGCTTATGTGTGCTGGATGTGCGCAAATCCGCAGAACAACAAGGAAATTGTCGAACAGCCGAAGTATATGGGCGTCGGCGGACACTTGTTCGCGATAGCGGCTAAGAAATCATGTGATTTTGGGTACGGCGGACTTATGACCGGTTTTGCCGCGAACAAGGAAATTTTAGAGCATTATTGCAAAGTGTTCAACGCTGAGCATGTCGGAATTCTTCATCCCTTTCAATTTGCAATAGATGAAGAAAACGCAAAGAAAATTATGGAGGTTTATGACTATGAATGGACTGATGAACAGATATAGAGAATCTCTAAAAAACACGCCAAAGCCAGTTATGCCTTCTCAGATTTTAAAAACTCACATCGACTTAAAGGGGTTGATGTCATACGCAAAGTCAAAAAACGTTTCGCCCGCAGATTTGACTGAAGCTGAAAAGAAAAAGTTTTGCCCTTCATTGTGAACAAGCGTTTTAATCCAATCAATAACGTTTTGTATACTTGCGCGGAATTAAGCTATGAAATGTTTTTGTCTATTTATTTTAGTAATATTGGATGTGTTATTTTTGTCATGTAAAACAACAAAATGCATTGAGGACAGTTTGTCCAATCAGTATGAGGAACATGTCATTTCAAAAATAGGAATGCCGTTTTCGAGCAACATTTATTTTGTAAATTCAAATTATGATTTTCATTCTGAAATTGAACCAGATTATTCAAGGTACCTTTCAGAGGAAGTGATAAAAAGTGGAATTAATATTAAAGAAATGTATTGGAAACAGAATAAAAAAAATATTTATGCTTGGGGATATGATGACGGATTTGGAATAAAAATTTTCGCATCAATAATTTACTCAGACGATGTTGTTTTTTAGGTACTACAAATAAAAGAATATTTCTGAGAAAAACGCAATGGAGAATCAGAATGAATAAAAAATATATTATAATTTCAATACTTCTAACAATTTTTACGCTTCATATTGAAGCAAAGTCCTCTTTTGATAAATTGGTAAATCAAGCGGATGCTGTCATTGAGATATTAGAAAAAAAGGAATATGAAAAGTTATGTAATTACATTGAAGAAACAAACGGATTATATATAGCTGATGCAATAAATATTCCGTTTAAGAAATATAATTATTTTACATTTTCACAGATTAAAAATATATCAAATGAAGAAAAAATAAATATAAGAATTAATGATGACATTCAAGATTCGTGGAATACAAGTATTCTTAATTACTTCAAAAAACGCTTTGATATTTCAAGAGACAGGTTAAATAAAAAATCAATAAATAAATTTATCACAGATATTGATTGGTATATGGGGAAAAAGAGTATTCTTAATGAGATGAAAAATGTTTACTTTGTTGAATACAATTTTTCTCCAAGTGAAAAATATGGAAACATTGATTGGTTAAGTGTCTATGTTATTTTTCAAAAAAACAAAAATGATTTTAAATTAATAGCTATAACCAGAAATTATGCCGGAGCGTAATTTGCCACAGTTAGTATTTTTCAGCTCAGCATATGGCGAGGGCATTTAATAATGCAAATGGAGGGGTTGATTATGAAACGATATGTATTGCTGCCAATTATAATGATTGTTTGTTTTTTCTGTGGCTGTCATAAAACAGAAAAAGGATTAAAAAGAATAGATGTTAAAGTGGATGATAGTGTAAGCTATAGAATTTACGATTTGGACAAAATAACAGAAACAAAACAGGATGGGAAAATTTACGTTCGGACTGTAAAAATTCCGTTGGAAGAATTGAAAAATTTTGAGGAAAACTCTTACAACAAAAAATTTCTAACCGTCGCAAAAAATAATCAGGGAGCTTTATATGAAAGCTTAGACAACTACTTGAATTCTTATGATTTCTCTGGAAATGACTACGCGCTGCACAACAATCGATTTGATTCATTTGATGAGTCGGGTCTGAATCAAAAAAGGTTTTTCAACAAACCTATAATATATAACGGAAAAGTAATTGGAGAATTAGTTTACAAAGATAATGCTTTTCATTGTTTTTCGTATGAGTTTAGTTATATTACAAAATCCCATTTGTATACAACAAAAATAGAATTATATAGAATTAATCCTTCTATCCTTGAAAACGAACAGGACTATTTTGAAAAGAAAAATAATGATTTTTTGCCATATCATTGGATATCTGAAACTAAAAGGCTGGAATTCTACAATATTCTTGAATCAGATGATTTTGAAAAGTTATCGGAAGAATTTCGCTTGTTGAGGATGTCAAAGGATTTATTTTTGGATTCGTTATCAATAATGTACTGAAACGAAGTATTCCAAAAAATCAATATTTTACATTAAATTTACAGTGAGAAGTAAAAATGAGGGGTTGTAAATATATTTTTTTTGCATTGTTATTTGTTCTCATAAATTTAAATTTATTTTCAAAAGAAAAAAATGATAACGAAGCAAAGAATCAAGTTGAACAGTACTTTATTCCTGAAAAAACATTAAAAAGTTTAGAACAACAAGCTATGAAGGGATCTGTTGAAGCAGCCTTAAAAGTTTGGGAATATTATTCTTTTTCCGCATTGGATTACGAATCTATTGATATTTGGAAAATAATTTTTTGTGAAAATGAACTGTCTAACAATGCTAATGGAACATATAATTATGCAATCATACTGCTTAGTCAAAAATCCAGTGAAAAAGAAAGAGGCTGGTATTGGATAAGCAGATGTAAGAATGCTGACTATCATATTGATGATTATTTAGACACTTTGTATAAAGAACTTGAATTAAAAAATTGTGATGAATTATTAGATAAATCAGAAAATGATTTTTCTAATATGATTTATTCAGAAATAAGGCAATCCGCTCATTATGAAAATAAGGCCGCAGCTTATTATTTATATACTGAACAGGAGCGGATAACAAAAAATACTTTATTGCTTAATCCTGAATATGACAGCGCTGTGTATTGGCTTAGAATAGGCGCCCAAAATGGAAACAAAGAATGCATAAAAAAATATGCAGAGATTTTGAGGCGGAGCAATGATGAATATGATAAAATTCGGGCAGAATTTTGGGAGAAAAAATTAAAGTTATAGCCATATGAATATTATAAGCGGATTATTAAACAGGGTAAAAAAAATAACGCTTATCTTATCAGAGCTTCGTACTCCGAAGATGTTGTTAATTGGGTTCTGCCGCTCAATGCATGCAAATTGACAAAAGGTGATTTAGCGATATCAATTTTGATAAATGTTAATGAAATTGATGACGCAAAATTTGGTCTGCTTGTGCCGGATATAATAAAGTCAGATTATGAAAAATATGGACTTAGAGTCTGGTGGGACTGGATTCATTTAAATTCTGATAATAGAGAGTATGTTATTCATCAGTTGCAAAAGTTGATATAGGAGCATTAATTATGAAAAGATTCTTAAATAAATTTTTATTCGTTTTTGTGTTGCTTTTGGAATCGTCTGTTTTATTATCTGCATCAGAGAAATTAAATAAAGGCGGGTTTGTTAAAGATTTATGTGAAATTCCAATTTCTACATTAGTAAAAAATGGTGAGGTTGGAAAACTAGTAGATGTAAAGTATCCAACAGAATTTTACCCATGCTTTATTTTTGTTTTCACGAACCAAAAATATATGTACGAAGTGATGGCAAATTCTGAGAACATGAATTATTTGAGACTTGAAGAAATGAGTTTAGATGAATATATCTCTTTAGGTTTTCTAAGAGTAACTAATCTAAAAACAAAAAAGACATATGATTTCTTTTTTAAAGGAAATGAAAAGTCATTTGTGTTTTTAAATAATCTGGAAAGGTATACTTCTATTGCAGAACTAGAAAGTCAAATTCACATGGATTTCGTAAAAGTTGATAAAGGAGGATTCCTTTTCCCGTTTTACACATATATTTATAAAAAGGATTCCCATATTCTTGAAATAATATGTAGTCCAAATATGGATAAGACTAAAAGTTATTTTGTCGGCGGATGGTCATATCATTAAAGCGTTTCTAGCTCGTCTGGAAACGCGGTGTTTTATCATGTAAATATACGAGGAGAAACTAAAATGAATTTAAAGAGAATAATATTTGTTTACATTTTTTGTACAGCAATATTTTGCGCTAATGCGGAAGGAAAAATGGAATATGACAAATATATAAATCAACAGGTATTTATTGAGACTGAAAATGGATTTGTTTCTACAAAAGAACTCGCCATAAAACTTGCAGAGATATATTTAATTGATTTGTATGGAGAGCGAATAGCAAAACGATTTCCATAAAAAATTTGGTAAAACCCTTGCCAATTTGTAACGAAAGTTGTATAATTTTAGTTACAGAACATTTTATGGAAAAAAATACACTAGTAAATCTGATAGAGCATCGAATATCTGACTCGGAGCCTGGATATGTTTTTTCCGCAATAGATTATACTCATATTGCGGAATTAAACACCGTTCACCAAATCCTTTCAAGACTTGAAAAATCCGGCAAAATAAAAAGGGTAATGCAGGGACTTTATTACGTTCCAAAATTTAGCGAACTTTTGCAGGAATATGAAGAGCCTTCTCCAAATGAAATTGCGTTTGCCATTGCAAGAAAGAACCGTTGGTCTGTGGTTCCAGAGGGAAACACAGCGCTTAATCAGCTGGGGCTTTCCACTCAGGTCAGCGCAAAATGGAGCTATATCAGTTCCGGACCTTACGCAGATTTTTCTTATAAAAATGTCAAAATCGAATTCAAGCACAGAACTACAAAGCAGATTTCTGACATGAGTTATAAAACAAGCCTTTTGATTCAAGCCTTAAAATCGCTTGGAAAAGACAACGTCAGTCGGGAGGATTTAGAAAAGCTTTCTGAACGTTTTACGACGGAAGAAAAAGAAAAAATGTTAGAAGAATCTCGTTATGTCACCTCGTGGATTTATGACAAAATAAAAGCTATATGCAAAGCGCAAGGATGAGCCAAATGTATAAAATTGCAAAGTTTGGAGAAGGTGAACTCAGATCTCTTTTTAGAAACACCTCTGTTAAAGTCGGCCTGAATGAAGCGATTATTGAAAAAGATTTCTGGGTTTGCCTTATGCTTGACTATCTTTTTCATAAGTGCATTTACAAAGATGCTTTTACTTTTAAAGGCGGAACAAGCCTTTCCAAATGTTTTAATCTTATAAAACGATTTTCTGAAGATATAGATTTGATTTTAGACTGGCGTATTATTGGCTATGGACTGAATGAACCGTGGCAGGAAAGGAGCAATTCAAAGCAGGATAAATTTAATAAAGAAGCAAATGTAAAGGCGGAACTTTTCTTAAAAGAAGCATTGCTTCCTGTTTTACAGAAAGATTTTAATCAATTGCTTAATCTTAATAATGTTTTTTTCATTGATGACAAAGACGCTCAGACAATCTGTTTTAATTATCCCGCAATTTATAAAGACGATTCGATTTTGCAGGTAATCCGTCTTGAAATTGGAGCGTTGGCTGCATGGACGCCTTCCACAACAAAAACAATAAAGTCGTATGCAGCGGAACATTATCCAAAGATTTTTGAAATAGGTACAACAGACATTCGATGCGCTTCTGTCGAGCGATCTTTTTGGGAAAAGGCGACGATTTTGCATCATGAGGCAAACAGACCTAAGGAGCTTCCAATGCCAAGAAGATATTCCAGACATTATTATGATCTTTATGCAATCGCGCATTCCGCTTATAAAGCCTCAGCGTTTGAACAGGTGGATTTGCTGAGAAAAGTTGCGGAGTTTAAGATGAAGTTTTACCCAAGAAAATGGGCGGAATATGAAAATGCCAAAATTGGAACTTTAAAGCTGGTTCCGCCAGAATACCGCTTAAAAACATTGCGAGCAGATTATCAAAATATGGAAGAAATGTTTTATTCAGATTTTCCTGATTTTGACAAACTGATGAAGTATATTGGTGAACTTGAAAAAGAGATAAATTCGATAAGTTGAAAAAAACGAAAGAAAAGACTAAAAATGATTATAAATTGATAGCTATAACCAGGAATTATGTCGGAGCGTAATTTGCCACAATTAGAATTTTGGAATTATAGAGGAGTAATTGCTATGAAAAAAAATATACTTTTGTTAATAATATTTTCTTCGTTTCTTTTGCCTATGCGCGCACAGGATAACAATGTGACAATAATTAAGGAGGTTCCAAAATCTATTCCTAAAGATTTGTATATATTAGATTATGCTATTGGTAATTTTATCTCGAAAAAAGATTTATCAATTATTGTTTTTTGTGACAAAATAGCTAACAAAGATGCTGCCAAAAGCGTACAAAAATCTTTCTTATATGAAATTAATAAAAACAAACCCAAGTTATGGGGAGAACTCAAAATTAATTGCTGCTATTATAATTATGAAAAAGATTTAAATTCATTTTATAAATCGCTTGGTATGGAACAGAATTTATCTTCATTAGGAACTTCATATAAATTTGGATGGATCGGTGATTTTAATGATAATGGAATTACTGAACTTATGCTTGCGCAATCGGCATTTTCCGAAGAGGGAGCAACCATTGAATTTATAGAATTCAATAATGGAAAATTTAAGATAACATTACCTGCTAAAGATGATATTTGCTATATTCTAAATGTAAATAAAGAAACACATTCAATGAAGCTTGAAAGGAGCAAATATTCATTAGATTTGGATGGTTATAAAGTAAAAACTTCAGAAATCATTTGGGATCCGGATAGTTTTAGTTATCTAGAAAAGTAGTTAAACGCACAGGAACTTGTTCCCCTCAAATAGTGATATGGTTTAGAGGTCATATTAAGGTAGTTATAATAAATGGGGGTATGTTTAATATGGCAGGTAAAATGAAAATTAAGTTTATTTTTTTCGCGCTTCTTCTTGCATTAATCCTGTTGTTCATCTATTTTGCAGGGCAGCCTTGTGTTGTTAAATTTTCAAAAGATTTTTATTATGACTATGAATCGAACTCGATTTTTGGCAAGGACGATTTAGTTGATATTGCGCCCAAAATTATTGATTATGACTATCGACCAAAATTATTGATTATGACTATGATAAAAATTTTGTGGCGGTGAAACAAAGTCCAAAATATTCGCATGATTCCATGTATGATTATCCAGAAGATTTTAGTAGCGAAAGTTATAAGAATGGGCTTAATGATGTTTATTACTGGGTAATTTCACTGAAAGATAAAAAAGTGTATGGTCCAATGCTTTTTGAAGATTACAATAAGTTATGTAAAGAAATAGGCTCGCAGTTTTTTGTCAATCTTACCGCTAGCAAAAGCGAATGAAATTCGCTACAATGGCTTTATGGTAACAATCACTCCGGCAAAAAAGAAAACGACGGCTCCGGCCTTTCCCAAAGAATGCCTTAAAAACACCCGCGCCTTGACCGCCGCGGAAATAGAAATATTAAAAAAGAACAGAAACCATTCCGAATTTTCCGACTGGAGCAACGTGCTTGTAAGCAAAAAAGGCTTTGACCCCGACTTGATTTACGGCTCGGCCTTTTCTGGCTTTGTCGTTTTGGGCCAGCTTAGGAACGCAAAGGTAAAATACCATGATTTGGAGTTGGAGTGCGGAATCTACAATTCCAAACTGCGCGACGTGGTCACCGGAAACGACGACGCGATTCACAACGTGGCCTACCTAGAAAACTACCGCCTTGGATCCGGCGTCATCCTTTTTAACATCCAGGAAATGTCTTGCACCAAGCATTCCAAATTTGGAAACGGAATCTTAAAGCAGGGCGAAAGCGAGGACGTCCGCGTGTGGATCGGCGTCGCAAACGAAAACGACGGACGCGCCGTTCTTCCCTTTGAGTCGATGATTCCAGCCGACGCCTACTTGTGGTCGCGCAAGCGCGGCGACAAAAAGCTTTTAAAGCGCTTTGTCGAGCTTACCGAAAAAGGCAACACAAAAAAGAACGACACTTACGGAACTGTCGGCAACGAAACCGTAATCAAAAACACGACGCTTTTAAAGGACGCCAAAATCGGCGACTGCGCCTACATCAAGGGCGCCTTTAAGTTAAAGAACATCACCGTTTTGTCGTCCGCGCAAGAAGAAAGCCAAATAGGCGAGGGCGTCGAGATGGTCAACGGAATCATGGGCTACGGAAGCCGCGCCTTTTACCAAGCGGTCGCCGTCCGCTTTGTGCTGGGACGCAATTGCCAGCTAAAGTATGGCGCGCGTTTGCTCAATTCGATATTGGGAGATAATTCCACGGTGTCGTGCTGCGAGCTTCTTAATAACTTGATATTCCCATTTCCCGAACAGCACCACAACTCTTCGTTCTTGATTGCCACCACAGTCATGGGCCAGTCCAACATCGCGGCGGGCGCCACTATCGGCAGCAATCACAATTCCCGCAGCCCCGACGGAGAGATTATCGCCGGCCGAGGCTTTTGGCCGGGCTTGTGTTCCGACTTTAAGCACAACTCAAAGTTCGCTTCTTTTGTTTTGGCCAGCAAGGGCTCTTACCAGCGCGAGCTTAACATATCGTATCCCTTTTCGCTGATCGCTGCGGGCGGGGAGAACGAGCCGATCCAAATAATGCCGGCCTACTGGTTTATGTTCAACATGTTCGCCATCGCGCGGAACCGTTACAAGTTCCAAAAGCGCGACAAGCGGGTCGTTAAAGTCCAGCACATAGAAACCGATCCTTTGGCGCCCGACACGATGCAGCAAATCTTGCCTGCCTTGTCGCGCATCATCGAGCTTACCAAAAATTATTTGCAGGACGCCGGCCTAGAAAACATTTTGGCCGCCAAGGGCGACGCGCAAAAGTTGCAGGCCGCAAAGGACTTTTTGCACCAAAACCCCAACGCGGACTTTGTCTTGCATGACGAGCTTTGCCAAAAAAAGTGCGGCGCCCTTATCCTTAAGCCGGTCAAAGCCTACAAGGAATATCGCAAAGTGGTAAAGTACTTTGCCGCCCGCAGCTTGATGGAATTTTGTTCCGTTCATAAAATAAAAAAATTGAACGCAAGCGCCATCCAAAAAATAATGGCGATTGAGCTTTACACAAAGTGGACCAACGCCGGCGGACAAATCCTTCCTTCCAAAAAAGTCGACGAGCTTTGCGCCAAAATCAATTCCAAAAAAATCGACTCGTGGGAAGCCGTCCATAAATTTTACGACGCGTGCCAGAATTCTTACGGCGACTACAAGGCCCGCTACGCGATTTACCTTTTGGAGGAACTTTACTCGCGAAAGATTTCGGACTTTACAAAAGAAATTTTCCAAGACATAATCGCCGACGTAACGGCCGTTTCAAACGACATTTATTCCGACTCGATTTACTCGCGCAAAAAAGACTACGACGATCCCTTCCGCCAAATGACTTACGGCGACACGGACGAGATGACCGCAGTCTTGGGAAGCATTAACGACAATGTTTTCTTGCGCGACCTTAAGGTTCAGACCGCGCGATTCAACGAGCGGCTTTTGGAGTTGTTATGAAGCGAATCGCGATTGTAACAGGAGCGTCAAGCGGAATGGGCGCGGAGTTTGCCCGCCAGTTGGGAGCGGAACCCTGCGCCGACGAGATTTGGCTTTTGGCCCGCCGCCTTGACCGCCTTAAGGAAGTCGAGGCCGCGCAAAACGCCGCGCATAAGGAAAACCCGACGCTTCCCTTGGCCCGTTCCTTTGCGATAGACCTGGCCGGCCGCGCGGGCGTTTCGGCCTTTAAGGCGCTTTTGGACGCCGAAAAAATCATTGACCAAAAAGGCAAGGACGGCGGCTTTGAAATCCGCGTCTTGGTCAACAACGCGGGCTTTGGGACTTACGGCCCCTTTGCCGACACGCCGCTAGACGCCGAGCTTGACATGGTTGAATTGAATTGCGTCTCTCTTACGGGAATCGCGGGCCTCGCGCTTCCTTACATGAACAAGGGCTCGATTTTAATAAACACGGCAAGCCTTGCCGCCTTTATGCCGCTTGGAAACTTTAGCGTTTACGCGGCCACAAAGGCCTATGTCCTAAGCTTTAGCGAATCCCTCGCCGCCGAAGTCGCCGACCGGGGAATAAAGGTTTGCGCCTTGTGCCCCGGCTCCGTCAGCACGGAATTTGCCAACGTGGCCTCTAACGGGGCGCGCAAGGAAGTGCTTGGCGGCCTTAGCGCCGAAAAAACTGTCCGCCATTGCCTTAAGGCGGCGCGCGCCGGAAAAAAGACCGCGCTTTGGGCGTTCAAGTGGAAGGTCACGGCCTTTTTGTCGCGCTTTGCGGGCCGCTACTTTGTGGCGCGCTGGACCTACCTAAAATGTCCGCGCCCGCGCAAGAGCCGCTCGTGATTTTTTTCTGCAAGACCTTAATTGATATTTCGAGCGGGGTCACCGCGTCCTATGGACGCTGCGTTAGTTCTTCTTTCCGGCCTTGCGGTCTTCGATTTTTTTAATCATTTGCCGCGCCGTGTAGTTTTGCGGGTATAGCTCAAATATTTTTTTATACCATTCAATCGCCTTGTCCCACTTTTTTTGCTTGTAAAAAGTGTAGCCAATGGCGGCGTAAATCATTTGCGCGTCGGCGCGCTCGATTCTAATGTACTTGTCGTCCAAAACGCGCAGCAAGGCTTTTCGGCTTGACCTAAGCTTGCAGAAGGGCCATGGCGCGTAGGCGTCCTGCGCGATCACCATGAACTGTCCAAGCCCGTTGGAATAGTCCAGCGCAACCGCTTTTTTCGCGTTGGCGCGGACCTTAAGGCCGTTCCCCAAAACATAGGCCACGTTTTTTGCCGTGCAGTTCATCGAAATCGCCTGCGCCAAAGTGGAGTAGGCGTCGCTTCCTTTTCTGATTTCAAGCGCCTGCTTGCATTCGTCAATCGCCTTGTCAAAATAGCTTCCCGCCGTGTCGTTTATGTTCGCGGAAGAGCTTGAGTCGCCCAAATCTATTTTGTCAAGCGACGTCAAGTCAAAGCTTTCCATTATGGAAAGGCCGTAGTAGTAGTCCGCGCGGGCCATTGAAATCAGCCTTGAGTATTCGTCGGGCAAAGCTTTCGCCGCGTCAAGGCTGGCGTAGTAAAAGCCCTTTCGAGCCATGTCGTTGAAAATCTTGTGCCCGTAATGCGCCTCGCAAAAATCGATTCCGGCCTGTGTGTATGGAACGTCGCGGGGAAATTCCGATGGAAGCCTTTTTTGGCCCGCGTTTGAAGCGGCGCCCTTGTCAATGCCGTCGTCCGCGGCCATGATTTCAGCCGCGCTTTCACCGGAAAGATCCGCGGTTGAAAGGATGCGCTTTTTCATCTCTTCCTCCGATTCCGAAAAGAGAAGCGCTCCCATAAAAAGGGCTAAAGCCGCCAGCATGATTTTTTTCGCCATTTTTCGCCTCCTTGACTTTTTGCGATGATTAAATTATTCTATCTAAATGCTTAATTCTTTTCAAGCGGAATTTTTATTCAACGCGTTCATCTTTATTTGTGTCATTTCTTTTATTCTCTACCTGCCGCGAATTCGCTATTACATCGCCGGCTTAAAAAGGCCAAAGCATTTTGAAAACCCAAAAAAGAACAAGCTTGCGGTCATCGTTCCCGCGAAAAACGAAAAAGGCCTTCGCGTTTTGCTGGACAGCCTTGCCTCCCAAACCTATGACAAGGATTTTTTTGACACATACGTCGTTGTCGGCGATGCAGGCGACCCCAACATCAAGCTTTGCGCGACATACAAAAACACGTATTCCAAAGTCATTGAAAATCAAACTTGCAAGGGCGAGGCTTTGGACGGAATCTTGCGCGATCTTTTAAATGAAGAAAAAAAGGAATACGCCGCTTATGTCATCGTAGACGCCGACAACATCGTTGACGCGAATTTCGTTATGGAAATGAACAACGCGCTAGTCTTGGACAAGCAAATAATTTTGGGCAAGCGCTGCGTAAAGAATTATCTGTATGGAAGAAAATACCGCTCTTGGGCGGTAAACTGCAACGCTCTCACATACACTTTCCTAGACAAAATGGGAAACTGCTTTAGAAGCGAGCGCAACATGTCGAACACTATTTGCGGAACCGGCCTAATGGTCCGCCGCGACTTGGTTCAGGAAATGGGCGGCTGGCCCTATCGCTCGATGACCGAAGACTTTGAGCTTACCGTCACCGCACTCCTTAACAATTGGACCAGCTATTATTACGAATACGCCGTCACATATACTGAAGAGGGAATTTCCCTGCGCAGCTGCAACGCCCGCCGCCGCCGCTGGCTTATGGGCTACGCCCAGGTCGGCTTAAAATACGGAAAGGAAGTTTCCAAAAAGTTTTGGAAGTATGTCCGCGACTTTTTCACCGGAAGCGACAGTTCCGTCGAGCGGGACCCCCGCCGCGCCGAATTGGTTTCGGGCAATTTTTGGGGCTGCTTTGACTACCTTTTTTCTTTTGTTCCGCTTTATATTTATTTTGCCGGAACGGCCGTCTGCGCCTTGGCCTTCGCGGGTGACGCGGCCTACAAGTTTTTCGCCTTGCGAATGTTGGACTGGTTTTCAATCCATTCTGCGGTAAAAATCGTCTTGATTCTATACGGAAGCCTTTTCTTTTACACGGCAATCGCCTTTGTCGAGGACCGCGCGATGTACACGATATCAATCGGAGAAAAGCTCTTCGCTTTGATTGTGAATCCTTTTTACATCACCCAGTACGCCCAATTCTACATAGAGGCCTACTACTTGCTTTTGACAAAAAAGAAGGCAAAGCAAAGCTGGATACAAGTCGAACGCATGGAGTCTTAGTTTTTTGGAGTGAAAATGAAATACGCAGGCGTTGAACAGCTTCCCTACGAGGAGCAGCAAAAGAACATTAAGATTGCCGAAGAGAAGGGCAACTTCAATTGCGAAATCCAAGAGCCCGACTGGCGCCTTATGCAAAAGGTGGACGAAAAATTCCAGTATAAGCGAAAGGGATTTTTGAACCGTCTTGGAACCGTTATAATCCGCTCGTCGTTTTTCGCCCTTGCCAAGCCTGGCTGTTTTTTCTTGATAGGAAGCGGCTTTAAGGGGCGGAAGAATTTGCGCGGCGTTAAAAACTGCGTCTTTGTCTGCAACCATGTCCACAACCTTGACAACGAGATGGCGCGCTGGATGTGCTGGGGCCACAGGCTTTACATAGTAGTGGCCGAGTTCAACAACATGACCGGCTTTTTGGGAAGCGTCATGCGCGCCGGCGGCATCTTTCCATTAAGCTCAAATTTCGGCGCGATGAAAAAGTTCACGGCCGCGGTCAACGAAGTCCTTCACACAAGGCGCGGTTCTGTCTTGTTCTTCCCCGAAAAAGCGATGTGGCCTTACTACGAGCAGCCGCGTCCCTTTATGGACGGAGCCTTCCATTCCGCCGCCTTGAACAATGTTCCTGTCGTTCCGCTCTTCATCACTTGGAGAGAAAGGCGCGGCCTTGAAAAGCTTTTATTCAAGCGAAAGAGGGGCGAAATCCACGCGCTTAAGCCGATTTATCCCAAGGCCGAGTTGAGCCGCAAGGAAAACATCGCGTACTTGCGCGACGAGGCCTTTAAGGAACAGTGCGAGTGTTACAAAGAAGTTTACGGCCATGAGCCGACGACAATAAACGCCAAGTTCACCTTGGAGGAGCTTTTCCAAAAGGGCTACGACGCTTACTTGGCGGAGCAAGCGGCAAACTAGCGGCAAAAATCGAATGATTGCCGCATACGGTCGGGCAAGCCCGCCGTTTTGCAAAGTGGAAAATATTTACTTGCGCTCTCACGAGCGCTGGGCAATAAGCCGCAACAAACGCGCTCGCAAAACCCGCGCGTTCAGCGGTATTGATAGAGGTAAGGAGACTTTAATGTCCATCATATTAAAAGACCTAAAAAAGGAATACCATCTTGCCGACGGAACCTTGGTCCGCGCGGTAAACGGCATAAGCCTTGAGATTCCTTCCAACACAATCTACGGAATCATCGGAAAAAGCGGCGCCGGAAAGTCGACGCTTGTCCGCCTTATAAGCTTGCTGGAAAAGCCCGACTCAGGCGAGGTTTACTACGATGGCGGACGCGTGGACAACCTTTCAAAATATGACTTGATGGAGCGGCGCCGCCACGCCGGAATGATTTTCCAAAACTTCAACTTGTTCAGCTCGCGCACGGCCGGACAAAACATCGCCTATCCCTTGGAGATTTGCAAAACGCCCAAGGACAAGATCAAGTCCCGCGTCGACGAGCTTTTGGAATTGGTAGGACTTGCCGGCCGCGGCGACGCTAAAATCAGCTCGCTTTCGGGCGGACAAAAGCAGCGCGTCGCCATCGCCCGCGCGCTTGCCAACTATCCCGGAATCCTTTTTTGCGACGAAGCGACAAGCGCGCTTGACCCGCAAACGACGCGCTCGATTTTGGAATTGATTCGCGACATCCAAAAAAAGATGAACCTTACGGTCGTGATGATTACCCACCAAATGGAAGTCGTCCGCGACGCTTGCTCGCTTGTGAGCGTTTTGGACGAAGGCCGCGTGGTGGAAGAGGGAAGCGTCGCCGATATTTTCAGCCGGCCAAAAGCCGCGATTACAAAAGAGTTCATGGCCAACATCCGCGCGGCCAACTACGTTCAGTGGTCGGACCAAAAGGGCGGCTACGTCCTGCGCTTTGAAGGCCCAAAAACCGACGAGCCGCTTGTGAACCAATTGATAAAAAAGTTTGACGTTGAAGTCAACATCCGCGGCGGCGGCATCCAAGACGTTCAAAGCAAAAAAGTCGGCGTGCTGCGCGCCGACATCAGCGGAAGCGATTTGCAAAAGGCCGTGGCTTTCTTAAAAGACCGCGGCGTCATTGTGGAAGAGGAGTAGAGGCAAATGCAGATTTTTACTTTAGTTTCAAAAGCGACATTGCAAACTTTGGAAATGGTCGTCTTTAGCACACTGTTCTCAACCTTGCTGGGCTTTCCCCTTGGAATCCTCTTGTGCATGACCGGCCCTACGGGAATCACGCCAAGGAAAAAGCTCAACGCTGTCATAAGCCGCGTGGTCAACGTCTTGCGATCCTTTCCATTCATCATCTTGATGATTTTGCTCTTTCCCTTGTCCCGCTTGATTTTGGGAACCAGCATCGGAACCGTCGCGACAATCGTTCCGCTAAGCATCGCCGCCGCGCCCTTTGTTGCCCGCGTAATAGAAAGCGCTCTTAACGAAGTCGACCCGGAAGTTGTAAACGCCGCCCGCGCGATGGGAAGCTCCAACCGGCAGATAATTTTCAAAGTCTTGGTTCCAGAGGCAATGCCTTCAATCGTCGCCGGAATCACGCTAACAATAATAAACTTGATCGGATACTCCGCGATGGCGGGAGCGATTGGCGGCGGCGGTCTGGGAGACCTTGCGATCCGCTACGGCTACCAGCGCTTTAGGACTGACGTTATGTTTTGGTCTGTAATCGTGATTTTGGTCTTGGTCGAAGCCATTCAGTTTGTCGGAACGAGAATTTCCAACAAAATGCTGGCCTCAAGGTAAGCTAAAGGGCAGCGTCTGGGCAACGCCTTAAGGGCGCGGCGACCCCGCTCGAAACAAGCATTTTAGGCTTGCCATCGACAATACGAGCGGCTTGTTACCAAGGCAAAAAAAATTTGTTTTTTTAGAAAAAGCGCTTGACAATAAAAGCGCAAATCGGTATAAATAAAACATACTTTTCCGCTAGGAAATGGAGGTAATAAAATGAAAAAGATTCTTTTGACAGCATTGGTTCTTTTGGCCGCCGCTTCGGTTTTCGCCAAAAAGAACAAGAAAGACGGTCCGCTCGTAATCGGCGCGACTCCGGTTCCCCACGTGCAACTCCTTGAATTGGTAAAGGCTGACGTAGAGGCCAAAGGCTACAAGCTTGACATCCGCGAGATGACAGACTACGTCATCTTGAACGACGCCCTTGAAACAGGCGAGTTGGACGCAAACTTTGACCAGCACACTCCCTACATGGAAGCCACAAACAAGGACAAGGGCTACCACCTTGTAAACGCCGGCGGAGTCCACATCGAGCCTTTCGCCTTGTATTCAAAGAAGCACAAGGCTTTGGCCGACCTTCCCGCCAAGGCCAAGATTGCCATTCCCAACGACCCGACAAACGGCGGACGCGCCTTGCTCTTGTTGCAGGCCGCCGGCTTGATTACGCTTGACAAAAAGGCCGGAATCACAGCCACTCCGCTTGACGTTGTAAAGAACGACAAAAAGCTTCAGTTCATCGAAACGGACGCCGCCAGCCTTCCGCGCGTTTTGGCCGACGTTGACGCCGCCACAATCAACGGAAACTACGCGATTCCCGCTGGCCTTTCAGCCGCCAAAGACGGACTTTTCGTTGAAGGAAAGGACTCTCCCTACGTCAACATCATCGTAGTGAAGAAGGGCAACGAAAAGGATCCCCGCGTCCAGGCGCTTGTCCAGGCCTTGCAGAGCCAGAAGGTAAAGGACTGGATCGCAAAGACTTTCCCCAACGGCGAAGTCGTCGCGGCCTTCTAAGGCTTTAAATCCCTTTTTGAATGAAGCTAAAGCTTAAATTCATAATTCCGCTTGCCATTCTTTTGGCGGGCGGAATTTTTTTCTACGACTATTATTCCTCCGCAAAAATCCAAGAAGTCCCTTACGCGGACTTTTACGCCCAAGTCGAGGGCGGAACTGTATCCAGCGCCAAAATCGCGGAAGACGAAATTATTTTTGTCGACGCGGCGGGCCAAGAGCGAAAGACCCAAAATCCAGACTCTCCGACGCTAAAAGAGTTTTTGTTGCGAAGCGGAGTCTCCGTCAAAAGCGAAAAGTCAGCCGCCGCGCTAGTTTCGCTCGCGCTGGACATTCTTTTCTACGCCATATTTTTTGCCGTAATCATCGGCGTTTTCAGAAAATTCATCTCGCCCAACAGTTTTAAGGTCGTAAAAAAGACCGGCGTCAAGTTTTCAGACGTAGTCGGAATGGAAGATCTTAAGCGCGACATGGCTCAAGTCATGCAAATAATGAAAAACCCTGAGCAGTGGGAAAAAAGGGGCGTCCGTCTTCCAAAGGGCATATTGCTTGAAGGCGAGCCCGGAAACGGAAAAACCTTGTTCGCAAAGGCTTTGGCGGGCGAGGCCAGCGTAAACTTTATCCCGGCCAAGGCCACCGACTTTGAGTCGATGTTCATGGCAATCGGCCCGTTAAAGGTAAAGCTTTTGTTCGCAAAGGCCCGCCGCCGCGCCCCCTGCATCGTTTTCATCGACGAGTTTGACGGAATCGGAACAAGGCGAAATTATTCAGGAAGCGCGATTGAGACCGAAAACACGCGAATCGTCACGGCTTTGTTGAACGAGCTTGACGGCTTTGAGCCTACAAAAGGCGTTTTGGTCGTCGCGGCCACAAACTCTGTCCAGGCGCTCGACCCGGCCTTGATACGCCCGGGCCGCTTTGACGCGCGCTTCAAGGTTCCTTACCCGGATATGGCGGCGCGAGTCTCGCTCGTCCAAAAATACACGCAGGCCAAAAAACGCGCGGCCTCTTGCAGCGACCAAAAATTGGCCGGGCTTTTCGACGGCTTTTCCTGCGCCAAAATCGAAAGCGTCCTCAACAAGGCCGCGCTCCTTGCAAGCCAAGCCGGCCGCGCCGAGTTCACGCTGGAAGATGTTGAGGCCGCGGCCGCTCGTGTTGACTAACGCGCGTTGACTGACGCAAGACCGCGATTTCTTGCCTTTTTTTTGATTTTGCGCTAAAATCATGTTTAAAAAATTTGGAGGAGATTATGAAAAAACTCATTCTCGCGGCGATGGGCGCGTGCGCTCTTTTCGCTCTTTCTTCATGCGGTGGCTCTAAGGACGCTGTCGTAAAAATCGGAATTTATGAACCCGCTTCCGGCGACAACGGCGCGGGCGGAAAGCAGGAGACTTTGGGAGCGATTTACGCTAACGAAGTCATGCCAAAAGTGAATGTTGGCGGAAAAGAGCTTAAGGTTGAGCTGGTTCGCGTTGACAACGAATCTTCAAACGACAAGGCCGTCACGGCAGCCAGCGAATTGGTTTCCAAGGGCGTTTCAGTCGTTCTCGGCTCATACGGTTCCGGCGTTTCAATCGCCGCTTCTGACACTTTCGCCGCCGCCGACATTCCGGCCATCGGCGTCACTTGCACAAACCCGCAGGTAACTTTGGGCAACGACCACTACTTCCGCATTTGCTTCCTTGATCCTTTCCAGGGAACGGTTTTGGCCAACTTTGCCGTCGACAAGTTCAAGGCAAAGAAAGCCTATGTTTTGGCCAAGCTCGGCGACGACTATTCTGTAGGCCTTTCAAACTACTTTACAGAGGCCTTTAAAAAGCTCGGCGGCGAGGTTGTTTTTGAAACCTTCCCCGAAGGAACAAGCGACTTTGCCGCTTACGTCACCAACGCCAAGAACCAAAAGGCCGACGTTTTCTGCGCTCCTGTTTCAACGGAAGCCGCCGCGCTCATCATCGAGCAGGCCAACACGCAGAACCTTGGCATGCCGATTTTGGCCGGCGACACTTGGGACTCCAACGTAATTTTGGGCGCCGTAAAGGGAACGAACGTCGACATCAACGTCACAACCTTCTTTGCCGAAGGAGCCGAGGACGCCGACATCGCGACCTTTGTCTCTAACTTCCGCGATTGGCTCAACGCCGACCCGGCCCGCTTGACCGACAACGGCGGAAACGACATCGTCGCCGCAAACCCTGTAATGGCCTACGACGCTTACTTTGTGGCCCTAGAGGCGGTTAAGCTCGCCGGCTCTACAAAGGGAAGCGACATCAAAAAGGCTTTGCCAAAGGTTCGCTACAACGGAATCACCGGCTTGATCGAGTTCAACGAAACCGGCGACGCCAAGCGCGACGTGGCTTATGTTAAGCACGCCAACAACAAGACTGGCCAGTGGGAATTCGTAGCCATTCAGTCTGTAAAGTAAAATGAATTTCTTTAGCGCCAATCTGCCATACGTTCTCGCCGGCGTTTCGACCGGCGGGCAGTACGCCCTTATCGCCATAGGCTACACAATGGTCTATGGAATCTTGCGCCTCATCAACTTCGCCCACGGCGACGTTTTTATGGCGGCGGGCTTGATTTTGATTTACGCTTCAACGGTTTTGCCTCTTTGCATTTCAATCCCCTTGATGATTGCGGTGACTGTCTTAATCGGTTTTGCCATAGAGCGGGCGGCTTACAAGCCCTTGCGAACGGCGCCTAGAATGTCGGTCATGATTAGCGCTATCGGAGTTTCATACTTGATTCAAAATTTGGCCCTCTATGTAACGGGCGGCCTCACCAAATACTATCCGCCGATTCCTTGGGTCAGCGATTCGATAGAAATCTTCGGCGCGATGACAAAGCGCGTGACGGTAATCACTCCGTTTCTTACAATCGCGTTGGTCGTCGCGCTTGTCCTTTTGATTCGCTACACAAAAATCGGAATGGCGATGCGGGCCGTCTCGCGCGACTTTGAGACCGCCCAGCTTATGGGAATTAAGTTGGACGCGGTGATTTCGACCACATTCATAATCGGAACTTTCTTGGCCGCGGTCGGAAGCCTTTTGTTCTTTTCAAACTACACGGGCGTCACTCCGACGGTCGGAGCGATGCCGGGCCTCAAGGCCTTTGTCGCCGCCGTTTTTGGCGGAATCGGCTCTATTCCCGGAGCGGTTATCGGAGCCTTTGTAATCGGCATTTGCGAAAACATCATAAAGGGTTTGGGTTGGACAACCTTTAGCGACGCCTTCACTTTCGTTTTGCTGATATTCGTCTTGATGTTCATGCCAACGGGAATCTTTGGCGAAAAGTCCACGGACAAGGTGTGAGGCATGAAAAATTCACAAAACAATTTGCAAAAACAAAAAGTCACGGATTGGGCGATTTCGGCCGGCCTCTTGGTCTTTGTCTTTGCCCTGGTTTTTGTCTTGGAGCAAGTCCTTCCAAGAACTTCCATGCTTTTCACTGTGTTAAAGAAGGGCGCGATTTACGCGCTTGTCGCCGTCTCGATGAATTTGCTGAACGGCTTTACAGGCCTCTTTTCGTTGGGCCAGGCCGGCTTTATGATGATAGGCGCCTACACTTACGCGGTCTTTACGATTCCGGTCGCCTTGCGCCCCGCGGTTTACCAATACTTTGACGGAGGAGCGATTCAGTTCGCCATTCCGGTCTTTGCCGCGCTCTTGCTTGCCGGCCTTGTCGCGGCCGCCTTTGCCTTTTTAATCGGCCTTCCTGTCCTTCACTTAAAGAGCGACTACTTGGCCATCGCCACTCTTGGCTTTGCCGAAATCATGCGCGCCCTTTTCCAGTGGGACAAGCTTGGCGTCATCACAAACGGCTCAAATCTTTTGCGAAAGTATCCTGTCTTCCGCTCGACGCTTTTTCCCTTCTTTGTGTCGGGAATCTGCATAGCGCTGATAGTTCTTTTGATAAACTCAACTTACGGCCGCGCCTTTAAGGCGATTCGCGACGACGAGGTTGCCGCCGAAGCGATGGGAATCAATCTTTCAAGCCACAAGCGCCTGGCCTTTACGATTTCATCCTTCTTTGCGGGAATTTCCGGGGCCCTCTTGGCCATGTTCCAGACGACAATCCAGGCCAACCAATTCAAGTCGGCGATGACCTACGAGATTTTGCTAATCGTCGTCATCGGCGGAATCGGTTCCGTAAGCGGAAGCGTAATCTCTTCAATGCTTTTTGTCGCTTGCTCGGAATGGTGGCTTCGCTTTTTGGACAACAACAACTTGATGATAGGCGATTTTCACGTTCCCTTGTTAAAGCCCGGCTTTAGAAAAGTGGTTTTTGCAGTCGTAATCATGCTTATCGTGATTTTCTGGCAGCGCGGAATCATGGGCGAAAGCGAATTTTCGATCGCGGGCCTTCGCCGCGCCTTTAAGCGCCTTGCCGGAAAAAAAGCCGCCCGCGCTTCCGGATCGAGCGCCGCCGCTAAGTCAGGAGGCGCCAAATGAGCGAACAAAGTCAAAACGTCCTGCGCCTTTCGGACATAACGATGCAGTTTGGCGGCGTCGTCGCGGTGAACTCGCTTTCGCTTGAAATTGACAAAAACCAAATCGTCTCCCTCATCGGCCCCAACGGCGCGGGCAAAACGACGGCCTTTAACGTCGTCACCGGCGTTTACGCTCCGACAAACGGCGCGGTCTACTTTAACGGCGAGGAAATCGTCGAAAACCATCCGCGCGGCAAGATGAAAAAGCTTTACGCTGGAACCGAACGGGGAAAGTACTCAAAGGTCATCGAGCCGACGCCCGACAAAATCACAAAGCTGGGAATCGCGCGCACTTTCCAAAACATCCGTCTTTGGAAAAGCCAGAGCGTTTTTGACAACATCCTGATCGCCAAGCACTGCCGCCGCAGCTCAAACTTTTTGACAGCCACCTTCCGCCTGAACCGCGCGGAAGAAAAGCGCCAGCGCGAGGAAGTTTCGGAACTGTTGAACATATTCGGCCTTTACGGCGTCAAGGACGAGCTTTGCACTTCGCTTCCCTACGGCCAGCAGCGGCGCCTTGAGATCGCGCGCGCTCTTGCGACAAAGCCCCAGCTTCTTTTGCTTGACGAGCCTGCCGCCGGCATGAACCCGCAGGAAACTTTGGAGCTTACCGAATTCATCCAGCAAATCCGCGACGACTTTAGGCTTACGGTCTTTATGATCGAGCACCATATGGATTTGGTAATGAACATTTCAGACAGAATCTATGTACTAAATTTTGGCGCTCTTATTTCAAAGGGAACTCCCGCTCAAGTTCAAAACGATCCGGCCGTAATTTCAGCCTATCTTGGAGAGGACAAAAATGCTTGAAGTTAAAGATTTGTGCGTTTCTTACGGCGGAATCAAGGCCTTGCGCGGAATCAACATGCAAGTCGCCGACAAAAAAATCGTTTCGCTTATTGGAGCCAACGGAGCGGGAAAGTCCACCTTGCTGCGCTCAATCAGCGGCCTTGTCAAAGCGCAAAGCGGCTCGATAAAGTTTGACGGCGAGGAAATCCTTGGCCAGTCCATCGACAAGATTTGCAAAAAGGGAATCGCACTCGTGCCGGAAGGCCGCCGCGTCTTTACAGACCTTACCGTAGCCGAAAACCTAAAAATCGGCGCGTATCTTAGAAACGACAAAGACGGAATAGCGAAAGACCTTGAATGGGTTTACGAGCTTTTTCCGCGCCTAAAGGAGAGAAACTGGCAGTTTGCCGGAACCCTTAGCGGCGGCGAGCAGCAAATGCTGGCAGTTGGCCGCGCTCTTATGAGCCGCCCAAAGCTTTTGATGATGGACGAGCCTTCTTTGGGACTCGCGCCCTTAATCGTGCAGCAAATATTCTCGATTATCGAAGAAATCAACAAGAAGGGCGTGACGATTTTGCTGATTGAGCAAAACGCCAACATGGCGCTAAAGGCCGCCGACACGGCTTACGTTTTGGAAACCGGCGACATCACCCTTAGCGGAAGCGGCGAGTCCCTTTTGGCCGACGAAAAAGTCCGCGAAGCCTACTTGGGGCGTAAGAAGGACTAAGCCGCTCGTATTGCGGCGCGACAATTTTATTGGACTATCTTTATGTCTCTAAGCGCGTAGCCTTCCTTTGAACTGTGGTTGTTGTTTTGGAAGACCAAGGCGTCTATCAGTTTCCAGTCAAACTTTCCTTCTGAATTCTTCCATTGCGTTTTCTCGGTCCAGCCGCCAACATCGTTTAGCGACGAGAGCGGAATTGACACTTTATGCCATCGTCCGTCGCTCTTGGCGATGTCTGAGCCCACAATGAACGAAGCGCGCCAAGGAAATATTTTTGACTCCATGTCTCTAAGGTAAACCGTGATGTCAAACCACTTGTCCAGGCTCTTTACGTAAAATTCAAGCTTGGCGCCGCTGTCCTTAAGGCTTGTAAAGTCGCAGGCTTCCTTAAACTGAAACAAAAGCTCGTCGTAGGGCTTTAGCTCCTTTAGGCTTATGAACCTTTCGCTTGAGCTTGTGTCCGACGCTGCCAAAGAGCCCTGGACGCTCCATGACTGAACTTGTATGTAGCCCGCGCTTCCATCCTTGTAAATGGTCCAGTCTCCGCTTTCTTTCGCGTGGCTGAACCATGTCCCGCTTTTGGCTCCTTCGGGATACTTGTATCCCATCGCGTCAAGAAGCTGCTTGTTCAAGTCGTCGGGAAAGCGGGATTCATTGGCGGACTTGAAGAGGCCGAACTCTTGGGTGTAGTCCCAGCTTAGGCGCGCTATGTTCCGCTCGTCCATCCACTTGCATTTTGTCCTGTACCAATTCGCCCTTTCGGCGCTGTCAGCGTAAGTCATCAAGACTCCAAACTCGTTGCACATAAGCGCCGCGTTCCTCTTGTTGGCGAATTCAACAGCCTTGTCCAAGGGCGCCGAAAGCGTTTTTTCTGACGAGTCCTGCTCGTAGTTGTCCATCTCCCATTTTTCCGCGTCGGTCGCGTTTGGCGGAAGCGGCGGCATTTTTTCCTTGGAGTAGGGGAAGGGAACCTTCTTTATGCGCTTGGAGAAAGTCCACGAGGCGCCTTGGTGGGTGAACAAAAATGGCGTGTAGTCGTGAAAGTTGTAAATCAGCTTGTCGTCCTTGTAAAAGGGAAGGCTTAGCATTGAGTCAAGGGAGTCCCAGTAGCCGCCGCCCACAACGACATAATGCTTTGTGTCAACCGCCCTTATCGCTTCCAAAACCTTTCCTTGTACCTTGCCCCATTTAGCGATGTCGGCTTTTGTGTTTCCGCTTTCAAAATGCGGCTCGTTCATCACCTCGTAAATCACTTTGTCGCTTCTGGACTTGTAGCGGCCGGCGATTTGCGGCCATATTTTAAGCAGAACGTTCTCTATTCTTGGAGGCGTCTGCGAGGCGCCCGAGCAGTCGTTGTGAAAGTCAATGATGACGTAAAGGCCCAGGTTTTCGCACCAATCGATCGCCCTGTCAAGAATGTCAAAGCACTCTTGGTCAATCAAATAGTCGTTCGCCTTGTCGGCCCAAATGTCAAACCAAACCGGAATGCGGACCGCTTCGACGCCTATGCTTTTTAGGTTTTCAAAATCTTTCTTTCCATACAAAAGCGAGTTGAACCTTCCGTATTCCATCCAAACAGGCAGGTTCACGCCTTTGTTGAAGGGAAGCGTCTTGTTGGCTTTTGGAGCCTTGGCCCAAAGCGTTCCGCAAAAAAGCGCTGACGCTGCGGCGCAGGCCAAAAGAATTTTTTTCATGAAATAACCTCTCTATTATATAGATTATAACATTATTTCATGTTTTTGGGCGCAAAAAAGTCGTTTTTTTTCCGAAAAAACGAGTTAAAAATATGGGCAAAAAAATTAAATTTCGTTTGACAAAAACGCGTGACTTGCGTTATAATAAAATAATAATATTATTGCGAATAAAAAATTCCGATAAGTAAAACAAGGAGTTCTGAATGAAAAAAGGCTTATTTGTCCTTGCCAGTCTGTCTCTCCTTTTGGCCTTCGGCTCTACGGCGTTCGCCCAGCCGAACACTAAAAGCGTAGTGACAATAACTATCGATAATTTTGACAAAATTGGCAGCCAGGAATTGCCAATGATGGAACACGGAAAGTGGGTCAGGACCAGTTGGGATTGGGCCGTCCAGGCCAGCCGTTTCGTCACCGAAGGCTATCCGATCAAGCAAACCTTCGAGGCGATACCCAATTCTTTGAAATATCTCCGCACGGAAGAGGACAAGGCCAATGTCTTGGGACTTAAGACCAAGTTCAACCGCAAGGGCGACAACTGGTTTGAGCTTTATCCCACAAAGGACGACAAGCCCTTTGAGATTCCCCTTGAGGGAACTGTAACCCACTTTGACTTCTGGGTTTGGGGAGCGCACTACTTGTATTTCTTGGACATGCTCGTTCGCGACGCTGACGGAACCGTCCACATTCTTCCGGCCGGAAACTTGGCATTTGATGGATGGCGCAACGTCATCGTAAAGGTGCCCGGCTACATTCGCCAGCACTCGCGCCTAAGAAGCGGTCCCGCAAAGATGACATTCGTCGGTTTCCGCGTCACGACAGATCCCGCCGAATACGTTGACGACTTTATGGTTTACTTTGACGACCTAAAGTACACTACATACACGCTTTCCAACATTTTCGACGGTTACGAGTTGCAGGACGCCGACTTTGGCGACAGCGCCAACGAATCGTCGTCAGGCTCTTCTTCAGGAGATGAAAGATGAAAAAATTAGTTATCACCACATTCGCCCTCGCATTGACAGCCGCCGTGGCTTTTGCCCAGGCCGACAGCCAGGGAAATTCAAGTTTGGCCGATCCCAACCCCAACAATGTTGGAGCCGACTCGGCCGCCAGCGCCTTGCGCGAAGTTTCTTTGGACAAGTTTGAGCGCGACGGTTCTTGGAACATTCACATTTCTCCGGACGCCGGTTTGGCCAACCTTCGCTTGTTTGAGGGAAGCCCCGCCGCCAAGCAGCCCCTTGAAGGCGAAGAAGAGCAGACTGACACCCATGCTTTGGGCTGCAAAATCCAGTTCTTCCGCCGCGGAATCAACTCCATCTATATTACAGCCGTTCGCCCGATTCCGATTGAGGGAATCACAAAGACTGTAAGCGTTTGGATCGCCGGACGCAACCAGAATCACGACATTTATCTCTTGGTCCAGGACTATTTTGGACACGACTTTGAGCTCTACCTTGGAAACCTCGGCTTTAGCGGATGGAAGCGTCTTTCTACAGCGGTTCCGCCGTCAGAGGACGGAGAGCACGGAATCGTCCAGTCAAGCGCCTATCATGGAGACCGACCGGGACTTCGCATTCGCGGCTTTAGAATCGACTGCAATCCGGTTCTTGCCCGCGGAACATACTTTGTTTACTTTGACGACCTTCGCGCTGTCACCGACCTTTACGACATGGAAAACCGCGACGAAGACGACATGGTTGACAACTGGTAATTCGGCGCGATAATTTTATCCGCGCCGAATAACGGCTGAGTCAAGGCTTTAAGCGCAGCGTGCCTTGACTCAAGACGTACCAATACCCGCGGCCCTCATGCGGGACGCGCTCAATAAGGCCGGCCTTGCGCAAAATCCATAAAAGGAGGTTTGCGTGGGGCGCGGCCTCTTTTTTTTGTTCGGCGATAAAGGCGTCTCTAACCGTCGCCGCGCAAAAGGGCAGGGCTAGGCCTTTTGGCAAAAGGCCCAGCCAGTCTTTTTTTCCATTAAGCTTCCAAGTCGTTCCGATTGTCAAAAGCGCCTTGTCCGTTTTTTGCCAGTCTTTTTTAAAGCGCCGGCGTCCGTTTTTGGCTTGCTGGGGGCTGTCTGTTTTGGCCCGCTTTTCGACGACTGTGATTTCCGGCAGCAAAACCGAAAGCTTTTTGTCGGTCAAAAGCGGCGCGATTCCCGTAAACTCTTTAAGCTCGGAGTAGAGGCTTTCT
>CADCBK010000033.1 GCA_902799665.1 uncultured Spirochaetaceae bacterium
TTTCTTTGACTTGCTCAATGGTCATGTTCAAGGATTTTGCGATAAGCTCCAATGAAGCGCCGTTTGCATAAAAATTCCGCGCGTCTTCCACGGCTTTTCGCCGAGCGCCTTCCTCGATGACTTCCTCCTTGGCTTCGGTCATAATGTCAAAATCGTGCAAATTCATGTCGGCGAACTCCTTTCTGAATTTTTCGTTTTTCTTGACTCTTGCCACGAACTCGGAAAGACGCTTGGAAAAGTCGTCCTCGCCAGGCTCGTTGGTCTGGATAAAGCGCAAGAGCGCGCGGACTTTTGGATCTTCCACGCTCTTGTAAGCGCTTGCATTATACACGACTTTGACGCATTTGTCATCTAAATTCATGGAATTGTTTTCGACGCAAATATTGCGGAATGTGTAGCGCGGAAGTCCGAAGCCGCGTTTGTTGTCGTCGTGGAAGGGATCGAACTTGCAGATGAAAAGAATGTAGCTTTCCTTTAGTTTTGTGTAAGGTTGGCCTTTCATAAGGCAGTCGCAGTCAACCATGCTTTGGTAGTAGCGCATCCGCTTGCCAAGCGCCTTTTGAGGATAAGACTGCAGCTCCACGTCGATTGCCCTGTCTTCGTCCTTTAGGTAAACGTCAAGACGCACGCCCTTGGAAGTGTAGTAGGGCTCGATAGCCTTTTCCAATTCCGGATACTCCACTTGCTTGACACGCACGCCCAAAAGGCGCTCCACCAGTTCCGCCGAAAGCTCAGGGTTTTTCATCACCGTTTGGAACATTCCATCGTCGGCGAAGGTGAGATCGTCAAAAGATTTTCGTTTCATAAAACGCTCCTTATTTTTCCTTACATATAAGGTAGACACGATTGCGCATTTTTTTGCGTTTTTTTAGAAAAAAATGAATTTATTTTTTGCTTTCCATCGGCGAAAGCCTTGTCAAATGTTTTGGCCGCGTCCTTCGCGCTTGCCTAATGGGCGGGATTGCGCTAATATGGCGGAATGGTTAGCGCAGTTTTTCCGGGCTCCTTTGATCCGCCCACTTACGGCCACTTGAACGTGATTGAGCGCGCGTCGGCTCTTTTTGACACGATTGACGTTTTGGTTTCCGTAAATCCGGGAAAGAAGTCGCTTTTTTCGGCGGAAGAGCGCGTCTCGCTTTTGACAGAGCTTACAAAGAATTTCAAGAACGTGCAGGTCCATTCCTGCGACACGCTTGTGGTGGAATACGCAAAAAAAATCGGCGCCAAGGCCCTTTTGCGCGGAATAAGGAACACCCCCGATTTTTCATACGAGTTTGACTTGGCGCTTGTCAACCGTTCCCTCAACGACGGCGTTGAGACTGTTTTCATTCCCACCGACCCCAAGTACTTTTCCGTTCGTTCCAGCGCCATCAAGGAATTGGCGGCTTTTGGCGGCGACTTGTCCAAAATGGTTCCGCCTGTCGTGCAGGAAGCGCTTAAAAAGAAATTTTCTTGACAAGGGCTTCCTTCCGCGCTAGAATGCGCTTGTTTACTAATACTTAAAATCTTTATAAATAATTCAATTTGCAGCGAATGATTTTAGAGGAGAAAAATATGGCAGCTACAAAAGAGACAAAGAAGGCCGCGGCGAAAGGCGCCGCCCCCAAAGGAAAGAAAAGCGACAGCGCCACAAAAGGCGCCGCCCGCGCTCCCCACAGAAGCCTTTTTTACGCGATGGGCTACACCGACGAAGAGCTTGACCGCCCGCTGGTCGGCGATTGCTGCGCCAAAAACGAAATAATTCCCGGCCACTTTGAGCTGGACAGAATCGCCGAGGCCGTCAAGGCCGGAATCCGCATGGCTGGCGGCACCCCGATTGAGTTCCCCGCCATCGGCGTTTGCGACGGAATCGCGATGGGCCACGAGGGAATGAAGTACTCGCTCGTAACCCGCGAGCTTATCGCCGACAGCGTTGAGTGCGTGGCCAAGGCCCACCAGTTTGACGCGCTTGTAATGATTCCCAACTGCGACAAAATCGTTCCCGGAATGTTGATCGCCGCCGCGCGCTTGGACTTGCCCACGGTCTTCTGCTCTGGCGGCCCGATGATGCCCGGCCATCTTCCGGGACACGACGCGACAAATCCTTATTCAGGAAAGAACCTTTCGCTTTCCGACATGTTCGAGGCCGTCGGAGGCCTTTCCGCCGGAAAAATCAACGCGGCGCAATTGCGCGAGCTTGAGCAAGTGGCTTGCCCGGGCTGCGGCGCTTGCTCCGGCATGTTCACCGCCAACAGCATGAACTGCTTGACAGAAGTTTTGGGCTTGGGCCTTCCCGGAAACGGAACGATTCCCGCCGTGCAGGGCCGCCGCTTGGCGCTTGCAAAGCATGCCGGAATGCAGGTTATGGAATTGTATAGAAGGGGAATCACCGCGCGCGCGATGATGACTAAGGATTCCTTTAGGAACGCCTTGACGGCCGACATGGCCTTGGGCTGTTCGTCAAACACAATCTTGCACGTTCCGGCCATCGCGCACGAAGCCGGCGTTCCCCTTGACCTTCACATGATTAACGAAATAAGCGAGAGGACGCCCAACCTTTGCCACTTGGCGCCGGCCGGCCACACCTTTATGTGCGAGCTTGACGACGCTGGCGGAGTTCAGGCGGTTTTGGCGGAACTTGCCAAAAAGAATTTAATCAAGACAAGCCTCATCACCGCGACGGGAAAGACAATCGCGCAAAACATCAAGGGCGTAAAAAACCGCAACCCGGAAATCTTGCGCCCGATTGACAACCCATATTCCGACAACGGCGGAATCGCCATCCTATTCGGAAACCTGGCCCCGCGCGGAACGGTCGTAAAGAGAAGCGCCTGCGCCAAGGAATTGATGAAGCACACAGGCCCCGCGCGCGTCTTTAATGACGAAAGCGACGCGATGAAGGCCGTCCAGGCCCGCAAAATAAAGCCCGGCGACGTAGTCGTGATCCGCTACGAAGGCCCCAAGGGAGGCCCCGGCATGCGCGAAATGCTCGCTGTGACCGCCGCGCTCGCCGGCCAAGGCTTGGACAAGCAGGTCGCGCTCATCACGGACGGCCGCTTCTCGGGAGCCACCCGCGGCGCGTCGCTTGGCCACTGCTCGCCGGAAGCGGCGGAAGGCGGACCAATCGCGCTTGTAAAGGAAGGCGACATGATTACGCTTGACATCAACAATTACAAGATCCGCCTTGAGGTGAGCGACGCGGAATTGGAAAAGCGCCGCAAGTCTTGGAAAGCCCCCGAGCCAAAAGTCAAGACCGGCTACCTCGCGCGCTACGCCAAATTGGTCAGCAGCGCCGACAAGGGCGCGATACTGGAGTAGCAGCGCTTTTTGTAGTGAAGCAAAACGATAAAAAACACGCGGAAGCGGAGTTCCGACGCGAAAAAAATTCTGCACAAGCGAAGCGCGGAAGCCTTTTTTCGCGGCGGGTCCGCTGGGAGCGTGTTTTTTATATTGGTATTGAATTTTTTATATTGTTATAGTATAATTTTACAATTACTGGAAAAAGGGTGTGGAAATGAAAATCTCAGGATCTCAAGTAGTAATCGAATGCCTTGTCGAGCAGGGCGTGGACACAATATTCGGATATCCGGGCGGCGCGATTCTTAACATTTACGACGAGCTTTACAAAAACTCCAAGCGCATCCGCCACATTCTTACGGCCCACGAGCAGGGCGCCGCGCACGCGGCCGACGGCTACGCGCGTTCCACCGGAAAAGTAGGCGTTTGCATGGCCACTAGCGGACCGGGCGCGACGAACCTTGTAACGGGAATCGCCACGGCCTACATGGACTCAAGCCCGATTGTCGCCATCACTTGCAACGTCGCGACAAGCCTTTTGGGAAAAGACTCCTTCCAGGAAATCGACATTTGCGGCGTCACGATGCCAATCACAAAGCACAACTTCATGGTCAAAAAAATCGATGACTTGGCCGACACAATCCGTGCCGCCTTCCTTATCGCAAAGAGCGGCCGCCCTGGCCCGGTCTTGATTGACATTCCCAAGGAAGTCACAGACCCCAAAAATTTGATAGACTTCAAGCCGCTTAAAAAATTGGACGACTCCAAAAAACTTTTGGAAAAATTCGCGCCCAACCTTAAGCGCGTCTTTAGCGTGGCAAAGCCCTCCGATTCTGAAATCAAGGCGGCCGCGAAGCTCATAAACTCAAGCAAGCAGCCTGTCATTTACGCGGGCGGCGGCGTTATGATTTCCAACGCCACAAAAGAGCTTTTTGAATTCGCCACAAAGGCAAACATTCCGGTCTCTGAAAGCCTTATGGCCCGCGCGGCCTTTCCGTCAAGCAATCCGCTCTGTACCTGGATGGTCGGAATGCACGGAACAAAGGCCAGCAATATGGCCGTCACCGAATGCGACCTTTTGATAACCTTGGGCGCGCGCTTTAGCGACCGCGTTCTTTCGGACGCGTCAAAGTTCGCCAAGGGCGCGAAGATTTTGCACATTGACATCGACCCGGCGGAAATCGGAAAGAACGTCAACGCCGACTTGCACTTGGTCGGAGACCTTAAGGCCGTGCTTTCGCGCCTGCTTCCGCTTGTGGAAGAAAAGCCGCGAAAGGATTGGCTTAAGAAAATCGCCGCGTGGAAAAAAGAAATTCCTCCGACATACTTGAATGAGCCCAAGGACTCAATCAACCCAAAATTCATTTGCGAAGAAATCCACCGCGTCGCCGGAGACTCGGCCTTTATCACGACCGAAGTAGGCGAGCACCAAATGTGGACCGCGCAATTCTATCCATTCGCCAAGCCCAGGACTTTCATCACTTCGGGCGGCTTGGGAACGATGGGCTTTGGAACGGGAGCGGCGATTGGAACGCAGTTCGCAAACCCAAAAGGCCGCGTCGTGGCGATTGCCGGCGACGGCTCTTTCCGCATGAACTGCAACGAGCTTGCGACAATCCAGCACTACAACCTTCCGATTGTAATCGTAGTCATAAACAACGGCACGCTCGGAAACGTGCGCCTTTGGCAAAAGCTTTTTTACGGAAAGCGATATTCCGCCACGACGCTTGACTTTGGCCCCGATTGGTCAAAGCTTGCCGCCGCCTACGGCATCGACGCCTACAAGGCCAAGAACGCCAAGGAATTTGCCGACGTTTTCGCCAAGGCCTTCAAGTCCAAAAAGCCTTGCGTCATCGACGCAAAGGTTGACATCGACGAGCTTGTCCTTCCGATGGTTCCGGGCGGAAAGGCGATATACGACCAAATAATGCAAATCAACGAAGCGGCGTTTAGATAATGGCAAGAAAGAGAGTGGGAGTCCTTGTCAATACGATTTACTCTGAATATTCCGTTGCCTTTATGGAAGGAATAGACCGTTATTGCGCGGAAAACGATTGCTCCTACGTTTTGTTTCCGTTGGAGCATGGAAAAAATTCCGGCATTTACGACTACCACTGCGAGACTTTGCTTTCGTTTGTCAACAAGAACAATTTGGACGGAATCGTTTTCGCGACCGCGACTTTGGCCAACAACTACAAGGTTGATTTGCCCCGCTTGGTCGAGTCGATAAAAATGCTTCCGCCGATTCCAAAAGTTTCTGTCGGCATGGAAATCGAAGGAATTCCGACAATCAAAATCGATTCGATGACCGCCATAAAGAATTTGATTTCCCACATGGTCGAAAAGCATGGCTGCAAAAACTTTGTGATAATGCGATGCGACAACGGAAATTTTGAAAGCCTAGAGCGGGAGCGCTGCATTCTTGAAACATTGAAGGGCTACGGAATCCAAGTCAATCCTTTGTGGATTTTAAACGGAACTTTTTCGTTTGACAACGCCTATTCGTCGATGAACAGCTTTTTGCGCTCCAACCCCAACGCCTCCTTTGACGCCGTGATCTGCCTCAACGATTCAATGGCCATGGGCGTGATGAACTGCTTGGTTGACAACAACATAAAGGTTCCCGGCCAAGTAAAGATAACCGGCTTTGACAACGTTTTTGAAACTACCGAAGGCGAGCTGAACATAACTACGGTTGACCAAAGAATCGGCGACTTTGCCTATTCGGCGATGCAAAGCGTTAACGCGCTTATAAACGGAGAGCGGGTAGAGTCCCTGCAATTGACGGACGCCGCGCTTGTCGTAAGGCATTCCTGCGGCTGCAAAAGCGAGCCCTTAAGCGAGGAGTGCATTTACGACGTCGCCGTAAAAAGACGCTACGACATTTTCCGTTTGGGCGGAAACCAGCTTTACATGCTGCATTATTTTTTGATGGAAACGCAGACTCCGGTTCCGCTGGAAAATTTGTACAGCCGCTTGCACTACAGCCTTTGCCTTTTTGACATAAATGAAATGGTCTTGGTTCTTTACAACCATTCCATATTCTTTGAGAAAGGAACGGAATTCAAGCGCCCTGACGCCGCGAAGGTCGTCATGTCTTTCTTTAACGAAAAGTCCTTTGAGCGGCCCGACATTTCATTTAATCCAAACGCTAGAATTCTTCCGCCTGAAATTTTGGAACGGATGTCCGCCGGCTACACGCTCTTTCCGATTTACGCCGAGTGCTTTCAGTACGGCTATGTTTTCATGCGCTTGGGCCGCTATGAAAGAATTTTCTACCAAACTGTCTTGGAGTTGATTTCAAAGGAAATCGTGACTTCGATAAAAATCACCGGCGAGCAAACAGAAAAGAATTCGCTTAAAAACCAAAACGTCACGCTTGAGCAGTATTCCGAAAAAATGCACAGGCTTTCGTTCACCGACGAAATGACGGGCCTTTTAAACCGCCGCGGCTTTTACGAATACGCGCGCAGGCAAATCGCTTCTTCCATCGAAGCGGGCCGCACCGGTTTGGTCATTTTCTGCGACATGGACGGACTGAAAAAAATCAACGACACTTACGGCCATGATTTTGGCGACCGCGCGATAAAATACGAGGCGCAGATTTTAAAGAGCGTCTTTAGGTCCACTGACATTTCGGCCCGCTTGGGCGGAGACGAGTTCGCGGTTTTGGCTTGCGACATGAGGCTTAAGGATTTTCCAAGGATCAAGCGCGCGATGGCCGTGGAGTGCGACAAGATTAATTCCGGCAGCTTGGAGCCGTTCACGCTTTCGGTAAGCGTCGGCTGCGCGGAATTTTCCGCCTTAAAAAGCGACATAGACGATTTGCTGACCAACGCCGACAGCTCTCAATATGAGGACAAGCGCTCAAAGAAGGAAGCCGAAAAGAAGAAGAAAAAGCCTTGGTGGCAAAGGTAGGGGAGGCCTGGACTATGAAATTTTTGATTTTGCTCTTTTCCGACCAAAACGAATTTCAAAGTCAAAAGATTTTTCCGTCCGCGTCGGGCGTTCTAAAGTCCGCCTGCGACCGCTCGATGGAATGGGCGAACGCGCTGTCCATAGACGGTTTTGAAAAGGAAATCGTTGCGCTCGAAGGAAAAGGCTGGACAAGCGGCCAACTGGTTGAAAACATCGTTCAAGCCGCCAAAAAGGCCGCCGCTGACTTTGTAGTCATTGCCCGCAGCTCTTTCGCTTTCCTTGACTTGCCGCTTTCAAAAAAACTCATTCAAGACCATATAGAGTATAAAGCCGAATACACTTTCGCGGACGGCTATCCCGCAGGCTTTGCGCCTGAGATCTTGGACTCGGGCGCGGCGGCCATCTTGGCCGAACTGTGCAAGGGGCCCTTGGCTGATAGGGCGAAAAAGCCTGTGGCAATTGACAGCGTCTTTGACGTCATAAAAGGCGACGTAAATTCTTTTGAAATAGAAACCGAAATCGCGAGCGCCGACTACAGGCTTTTGCGCCTGGATTTTTCGTGCGACACAAGGATAAAGGCTCTTTGCGCCCAAGCGGCCGCGAAAAAATTGGCCGCCTGCGGAAAGCAAAGCCTTTTGGAGCTGGACAACGAAAAAATCGGCGAGGAAAATGTCTTGGAAATTTGCGCGCTTGCAAAAGACGAAACTTCGGTCTTAAAGACGGTTCCCGCCTTTTACAATGTTCAGATTGAAGGAAAAAGCGCCGCGAAATATCCATTTTCGCCATGCGAGCCCTGCGATAAAAGAATGCCCTATGAAAAGTTTGAAGGCCTTGCAAGAAAAATCAAGGCCTTTTCGGGAGACGCAGTCGTTTCGCTTTCGCTTTTTGGCGAGGCCGCGCTGCATCCTGATTTTGACAAATTTATCCTTTGCCTTGCAAGGGAAAACCTTAAGGCCTTTGTGGAAGTTGACGGCGGCCTTTTGCCGCGCTTTTTGCAAAGCGGAGCTTTCCAAAAAATCAAGGAAGCCTTGGACGCGCAAGGGCGAAAGAATATTGTTTTTGCGGTTTGCCTTGACGCCGCGGAGCAAAAAACATTCGAGGCCTTCCATTCCGGCGGCTTGCATGAATCAATCGAGGCCTTCAAGCTTTTGGCGGCCGATTTTCCGGAAAGCTATCCGCAGTTCACCAGGGTTTTGGAAAACGAAGGCGAGCTTGAGGCCTTTTTCCGCTTTTGGTCGGACAAGGCCTCGCCGTCTAACGGAAAAATAATCGTTCAAAAGTACGACCATTTTTGCGGCCGCCTGGCGGACAAAAAGACCGCCGACTTGTCGCCCATTGACAGGGAGCCTTGCTGGCATTTAAGGCGCGACATGGATGTTTTGCTTGACGGCTCTGTTCCGCTGTGCAGGGATTTGTTTGACAATGAAAGTTTAGGCAACGCGTTTGAGGCGGAGCTCTCTGAGATTTGGCAAAAGAAAGACGAACTGTTGGCGAAGCATATAAAGAGAGAATACATTGGACCGTGCGGAAACTGCGATGAATGGTATACCTTCAATTTTTAACGAAAAGCAGATTAACTGCGTGATATTGGGAGGCCGCCATCCTGACAAGCAGCCGCTTTTAAAGGTTTGCGCGATTTTGCTCAACGGCGGAAACATGCACATGAGGTCGCAAAACTTAAAAAGCCTTGAGGCTTGCGGCTTTGAAAAGATAATTTCAATCGAGACCAAATCCAAAAACTACAACATCGAGGATTATTCGCAAAGGTTCCCCCATGTTAAATTCATAATTCCACTTGAAAGCGCGAGCGACGGAGACCTTGTGAACCTTGCGGTGTCGGAAGTGGATTCTCCGCATTTTTTGCTTTTGCGCGACTCGCTGAACCTTTCTCCTTCGCTTTTGCCGTCCGCGCTATCCGAAAAGCTTTCGGCGATGAACGCTTTTTGCGTCGTTCCGCGGGTTCTTTCCAGGGGAGGCCAGGCTCTTCCCGTCGTTTTTTCGCCAAGCGCGAAAAAGTCCGTTTTAAAGATTGACTCGTCGGCTCTCGTCCATGACGGAAAGGCGACTCTTTATCCCTTTAACATGCTTGGCTTTTATGACACAAAAAAATTTAAGGAGCTGGGCGGCTATGACGGAAGCATAGACAATCCTTATTGGCAAAATTTAGACTTGTCCTTTAGGGCTTGGCTTTGGGGCGAAAGGATAGTTTTGGCGGCGTCTATGTCATTGTCGTATTGCGACGAGATTTTGGCCATGGACTCCACGCCCGACTTGTCGCAGCTTAGGTTTTTCCTAAAGAACATGGCTCCCGTCTATAAGAATGAAAGGGCCGAAATTCCTCTCGTGAAATTTTTTGGCTACAACAGAAAGTCTTCCTGCGGCCTTTTTGAGTCCTTTAGGCAATTCAAGGCCGCCCGAGCTTGGGTAAAAAAGAACCGCTGCCGTTACAAGATGGACGCTTTTAAGTTTGTTTCGGAATGGGGAAGGGAATAAATGGCGGCCGGAATTTTTAGCGAAATCGCTGTAATCGTTCAATGCCGCCTTTCTTCGACGCGGCTGCCCCAAAAGGCTTTGAAAATTCTAGGCGGCAAGGAATGCCTTTGCTGGACTTTGGACGCGATGAAAAAAGTCAAGGCCAAGAGGCATTTTTTGGCCTGCGACCATGATTCAAAGGACAAGCTTGAGCCGCTTGCGGAAAAATGCGGCTGGGAAATTTTTTCTGGCGACCGCGACGACGTCTTGGGCCGCTTTTGCGATTTGATAAAAGCTGAATATCCCGAATGCGATTTGATTGTCCGGGCCACTGGCGACAATCCTTTTTTGTTTTGGGACGCGGCCCAAGCCTCTGTCCTTGATTTCCAAGAAAATCATTTTGAGGCCGATTATTTCACTTATTCAGGCCTCCCGCACGGAAGCGGCGTGGAGCTTTTTAAGGCCGCGTCGATTTTAAAGGCTAGGGAGATTACGGACTCTGCCTATGACAAGGAGCATGTAGGCCCTGCCTTGTATAGGCATCCTGAAAATTTTACCTGCGTCTTTAAGGAAGCGCCAAAAGAATTTTACGCGCCGGACTTAAGGACGACAATCGACACCTTCGCCGACTACAAGAGAGCGGAACGCCTCGTGGACTTCTTAAAAGCCCAAAACGCGCCGCCGCCTTATCGTTCAAAGGAAATTTTGGGCGCTCTCAAAAACAAGAGCCTTCAAAAAGCCGTTCTCCTGCTTCCCAGCGCAAAGGAATTCAGGGGAACCGGTCATTTGCGCCGCGCCCTTTCGTTGGCGATAAAAACGGCCGCCTTTGTTTTCATTCCGGACGGCTCGACCTTAAAGGAAGCCAACGCTCTTTTGGACGAGGCTATTCAAAGCGGCCTTAAAGGCTGGCAGATAATTCGCGGTTCCTTGGAAAGTCTCGGCGGCGGCTGGGACTTGGCCGTCCTTGACCTTTTTAGGACATCAAAGGAAGATGCCGGCCGCCTGTTAAAGCTAGGGCCGCTTTGTTCGCTTGACGACGGCGGAAAAAATTGCGGCTCTTTTGACTATCTTTTGGACATTATTCCTTCAATGCCAAGAAAGGGCGCCCGTAAGGCCGGCTTGGAATCCAATCTTTTTTGCCCGCGCTTTTTGGAGCTTCCCAAAAAACGCCGCGCCTCTTTTCCTAAAAAAATCCAAAGCGCCTTGGTTTGCGTAAGCGGCGAAACGCGCGAAGATTTGTCTTCCGCGGCTGTCGGCGCCCTTGAGTCCTTGGGAATAAAGGCAAAGGCCGTAAGCTCCAAAAATCCAGTGAAGAATTTGGGCGAAAAGCTTTTTGAATATGACTTGGTTGTGACGCATTACGGCTTTACGGCCTTTGAAGCTTTGGCCGCCAATTGCGCGGTCCTCTTGCTTTCCACCAGCGGCCTTCATAAAAAACTCTCAAAGCGCTATGGTTTTGTCTGCCTTGAAAAAAAACGCTTAAAGGAAAAAATAATCAGGCCGCTCCTTGAAAACCCTTCGCTTTTGGAAAACAAAAAATTCAAGGCGGCCTTGGAAGGGGAGGGCGGCGAAACTTTCGGCCTTGCGCCTTTTGTCCAAAGCCTTGCCTTTTCGGAAAAATTTTCTTGCCCCGTTTGCGGGTCTTTGCAAAAGGAAGGCCCTGTTGTCGCAAGAAGCGCCGCCCACACTTTTAGGCTTTGCAAAAAATGTTCGCTAATTTACCTTTCGTTTTCAACTGACAGCAAGGTTCAATACGAAGCGGATTACTTTGGAAGCGAATACAAGGCCCAATACGGGCGGACTTACCTTGACGACTTTGATTCGATAAAGGCGCAAGGGCTTAGGAGAGCGAAAGTGATTCAAGGGCTTCTTCGCTCCAAAAAAGGCTCTTTCAATGGCGCTTGCCTTTTGGACATCGGCTGCGCCTACGGGCCTTTTTTGGCCGCGGCAAAAGACCTTGGCTTTGACCCATTCGGAACGGACATTTCCCAAAGCGCCTTGGATTACGTCAAGAACACGCTTGGCTTTAAGGCTGTCCGCTCCTCATTCGCCGCCTTTGATCCAATGAAAGAATTTTCAGTTGAAAAGTTTGACGCCGTGACAATGTGGTATGTAATCGAGCATTGCCGCGACCTGGATTCGCTTTTGCGCCGCGCCAACGCGCTGTTAAAAAAAGGCGGCGCCTTCGCTTTTTCTACGCCCAGTTCCAGCGGCGTTAGCGGCCGTTTTAACAAAAAGGCTTTTTTTGAGCAAAGCCCCCGCGACCATTACACTATTTGGAACCCTTCGTCGGCTAGGCGCGTCCTTAAAATGTACGGATTTAAGGTTGTAAAGACAGTGTCAACGGGCATTCACCCGGAAAGAATCAAATTATTAAAAAATATTCCGCAAAAGTCTTTTATTTTTAAGCTTCTTGCGTTATTCTGTAAAAAACTCCGCTTGGGCGACACCTTTGAGGTTTATTGCAAAAAAATTGGGGAAGCGAGATGAAGGATTCGATTTTAATTTTGGGCGCCGGCGTTATGCAGCGGCCTGCCATTCTAGCCGCCAAAAAATTGGGGCTTGAAACATATGTCATAGACGGAAACTCAAACGCGCCTTGCGTTCAGGACGCGGATCACTTTGCCAAAATCGACTTGAAAAGCCGCGACGAAATAGCGGAATGCGCCAAGGGGCTTTTGGAGCGCATGAACTTAAAGGCTGTCTTTACCGCCGGAACGGACTTTAGCGCCAACGTGGCCTACGCGGCGGAACAATGCGGCTTTGTCGGCCACAGCTACGCGGCAGCCGTAAACGCAAGCGACAAGGCCTTGATGCGCCAGTGCTTTAAAAACGCGCGCGTTCCTTGCCCGCATTTCATTTTGATAGAAAAGAAATACCTAAAAAACACTTTGACGGCGCAAGTCGTAAAAGGCTTGAAGTTTCCATACGTGGTCAAGCCTGTCGACAATATGGGCGCCCGCGGCTGCCGCATGGTCCGAAACCAAGACGAATTGTACGCCGCGGTTGACGAAGCCCTAAAATATTCCAGAAGCGGCAGGGCTCTTTTGGAAGAGTATTTGGACGGCCCGGAATATTCGATTGACGCCTTGATTTACGACGGAACTTTCACTGTGACAGGCTTCGCTGACAGGCACATTGCTTTTGAGCCTTACTTTGTGGAGCTGGGGCACACAATGCCCTCGGGCGTTCCGTATCAGCGCTACATTGAGCTTGTAAAGACTTTCGCGCTCGGAGCGAAATCTTTGGGCCTTTCCAGGGGCGCGGCCAAGGCAGACATCAAGTGGACCAAAAACGGCCCTGTAATCGGCGAGATCGCCGCGCGCCTTTCCGGCGGCTACATGTCTGGCTGGACCTTCCCTTATTCAAGCGACCTAAACCTTACCGAGCAGGCGATAGAAATCGCTCTTGGCCGCCGTCCTTTCGCTTTGGAAAACAGCCGCTTCCCGTTGGCGGTTAAGGACGCGCCCTTCCAAATTTACGCCTACAATTCTACGCGCTCGTCGGCTGAGCGCGCGTGGATTTCAATTCCCGGAAGAGTGAAGGAAGTCCTTCATTGCGAGGAGGCCGCGAAAATTTCCGGCGTGCGCGACATTTTCCCGCGAGTCAAGGAAGGCGACCGGGTTGTGTTCCCTCGCAACAATGTTGAAAAATGCGGAAATGTCATTGCGGTCGCGGCCACGCGCGAGCAGGCTGTAAAGGCCGCTGAAGAGGCTGTCAAGCTGATAACCGTCACGCTGGAAAAGGGCAATCCAGAAACGGACGATTTCCTTAGGATGAAGCGGGCAAAGGAGGACGGCGCTTTTCCGCCCGAAGCCTTCCAGCTTCCCAAAGAGGTGGATCGCGCCTTTAACTTTGAGCTTGATTGCGAGTCGGAGCGAAAAATCGGAGAGTTTGACTTGATTTCAAACAACGTCCCTTCTTCGCTTTCCGGCTGCATGGATTTAAAGGATTGGAACCACATTTCCCTTTCTGAGACTATTGAAAAATTTGACAAAATGAGTTTAAATCACGGTGAGCTTAACTATAAAAAATTCTGGCTTGCGTTGATTCGCGGCGGAATTCAGGGAGCCTTGTATGTTTCAAAGCAATAGATTTTTCGCGGCGGCTTTTTTCGCGGCCCTTGCGCTTTTTTCTTCGCCGCTTGCGTCGCAAAGCCTTTCCCTCTTGGATCAAAGCTCCGGCAAAGGGCAAATCCTTTACTGGGACACTTTGACTCAAAGCGGCGTCTTGGAAAAGAACGGCAAGCAAGTGACGTTTAGGGCCGGCTCCAACGTCATTCTTTTGGACAACGAAAAATTCGCCTTTACCGACGCTCCCCAAATGAACGGCGGCCAGATTTTCGTAAGCCCGAAATTCATTCAAGACGCGGAAGACTGGTTTGACCTTAAGCCCGCTAGCGGCGAAAACTTTAAGGTCGGCGCGATATTGATTGACCCAGGCCACGGCGGAAAAGATCCCGGCGCTTTGATGACCCATAAAATCAAAGGCAAGAACGTTACGATAAAGGAAAAGGACATAAACCTTTCCGTCGCAAAAATGCTCGCCGCGCGCCTAAAGGCCGCCTATCCCCAAAAGCAAATCATAATGACCCGCGACAAGGACGTTTTCATAAGCCTTCAGCAAAGAACTGAAATCGCAAATTCCGTCAAGCTAAAGGACCACGAGGCCGTCCTTTACATTTCGATTCACGTCAACTCTTCGCTGGACAAAAAAGCGCGCGGCTACGAGGTTTGGTACCTTTCGCCCGGCTACCGCCGCACTGTCCTGGACCACGGAAAAACCGACGATCCAAAACTCTTTCCGATTTTGAATTCCATGATGGAAGAGGAATACACCACCGAAAGCATTTTAATAGCCAAGTTCATCATGGACGGCTTGGCCGCGCAAATCGGAAGCCTAAGCTCGCCGCGCGGAATCAAGGCCGAGGAATGGTTTGTCGTCCGCAACTCCAACATGCCCAGCGTGCTGGTGGAAGTGGGCTTTGTCTCCAACTACGAGGAAGCCAAGCTTTTGAACGACGAAAGCTACTTGCAAAAAACCGCCTTTGGAATATATAATGGAATTGCGGCCTTTGTGACGCACTTTGAGCGTTCGCGCGGCTTTACGGGTACAAAATGAAAATCGATAAAATTAACCTGAAAAAAATCGAAGTGGAAAAAATCAAGGATTTGGCCAAACGCGTCAAAGGGCCCCGCGAGTTTCTTTTGGTCGCGATTGCCCTGGCCTTTTTGATTTCCATCGTTTGCTATCTGGCGGCTTCGCAGGGAAGGCGCTATACCTTCCGCTTTCAGTCAGTGGATTCCGGCCGGAACAATGTTGAGTCGCGCTTCCTTCCAAGCCGAAGGGGCGCCGAAAAAGTTTCGCTTTATGTGGATGAGCTTTTGCTCGGCCCAAAGACAGAGCGCTCGCGCCCGGTTTTTTCGCCTGGGACAAAAGCCGCTTTTTGCTTTGAGCGGGGCAGGACCCTTTACGTCAATTTGACGTCTGACTTGCTTGAAAAATCCGGCAACGCCAGCGAGATTATGGAAGGAATGGATTTGTTCAAGATGAACATTAAGAAGGCTTTTCCCAAATACAAGCAGGTGGAAATTTATATAGATAAAAGGGGAGTCTTGCAGAATTGAGCGTTTTTGGGGCGTAAAGGCTCTTTTTGCCACTCGAAATTTTCAATTTTTTTTTAATTAAAACCTTGACAAAAACCGTATCTTGTTAGATAATAATAGAAAATAGACAAGGCTACATCTATAAAATAATTAAAGGAGTTTTTCAAATGAAGAGAACTTTCTGTTTGATCGCGACAGCGCTTTTGCTCGCCGGTTCGCTTGCGTTCGCCGAAGAAGCGACGCTCATCGACTTTACGCAGCTCCAGGCGGACTGCTGCAATGATGAGCAGACAGGCAACCCCACGCAGAACAAACGCACTGTAATGGACTTTTCTGTTGCCGCCGGCGCCACATTCACTGACGACCAGAAAGAGTTGATGAAGACATCGCTCGCTTTGCCTGAGTGGGAAGTTCAGTTGAACTCTTCCGCCCGCAATGTTGGAAGCTTGGCCGACTCAAGAGTAGTCGCCGCCCCTGTAAAGGACAGCGCCAATGTTCCGTTCGCCGGCAAAGAGGTTATGGGCGTCCGCGTGATTTTCCCCGATTGGGCAAGCAACGCCAACGCTAGAATCGTTCCCGCTTTCGACATTCCAGCCTACGAGCCTTTGGCCGACGCCGACGACAATGGCGTTCGCCAGGAACCGACAGACGAGCAGAAAGCTTCTGGCAAGACTTTGTTTGAAGACGGATACGGCGTTGTAAAGAACGTCGGAACTCTCAAGTCTATCGCCGTTACAACAATGGGAATGAACTATCCTCACTCATTGTATGTAATGCTCAAGGACAACGACAACATCGAGCGCCGCTACTTTATGGGCTACCTCGGATTCGACGGTTGGAAGACATTGATTTGGAACAACCCCCAGTACATCTCTGAAATCCGCAACCGCGAAATTCGCGTATACCCGATTTATCCCCGCGGACTTCCTTTCGTTAAGTTCACAGGCTTCCAGGTATGCCGCGACGGCGCCCACATCGGCGGAAACTATATCGGATACTTCAAGGACGTAAAGGTAATTTACGACAAAGCCTTGCTCACATCTGACCGCGACATCGCTGACGAAGACCTTTGGGGAATCATCACAAAGAAAGAGACGGAGCGCCAGACTGCCGAAATGCAGCGCTTTGGAAACAAGCAGGTTAACCGCTATCTTGAAAAGGCTAAGTTGGCCACAGAGACAGAATTCTCTTCTAGCTTGAACGAAGGATCTTCTTCTAACGCTCAGCAGAATTCTGGAGCCGCCGCTTCAGCCAGCGAGCGCTAATTTTTACGGAATGATTTTGTAGAGATTGGCTTCAGCAAAAAGGACTGTCCCTTTTTTGGGCAGTCCTTTTTCTTTTATTTGGAGGATGGAATGGACGACCAAATGCCCAGCAAAAGCAACATAGAAGAGCTTTACAACTCTTATTACCCGATTTTTTCTTGCATCCTGAACAATGTTCAAAACATGCTTGCGGGAGATTTGGATTTAAATCCTCGTCCCGTCCTAAAGTCAAGAATCAAGTCATTTAAAAGCTATTATTCAAAAGTCGTGCGGCAAAGGTCGGACGCGATTTACCGCACCGACAAACTGGTTTGCCTTACTGACATGATTGGAATCCGCGTTGTCTGCGCCTTTTTGGAAGACATTTCCAACGTTGTAAAGCAAATTTCAGAAAAGTATTCAGTCCGCGAAATCGAGCGCAAAGGCGAGTCGATGAGCTTTAAGGAATTTGGCTACGAGTCAGTTCACATTTTGATAAACATTCCAACGGAATGCTTGGACTTAAGCGTCTTGAACCCAGGCCTCGTAAAAGACCATCCGATTCCGCCGGAACTCTGCTGCGAAATTCAAGTTAGAACGATTTTGCAGGACGCTTGGGCGGAGGTTGAGCACGAGCTTATTTACAAAACCGAGTTCACGCCTTTTGACGCGCCCCTTAGAAGAAAACTCGCTTGCGTAAACGCCTCGCTTTCGTTGGCGGACACAATATTCCAGGAAATCCGCGACTACCAAAAGAATTTCCAGCGGGCGGTTGACGAGAGGCGCGAAAGCTTTTACCAAAAGGCCGACGTCATCACTGACCAAGAAAACGGCCTGCAGGCCGTTAAGGGATCGGCTCAACCCAAGCAAGAGGATATTGGCAGGGTAAGCCCTTACGTTCGCGGAACAATCGACGACATGATTTTGCGCGCGCTTCAAGCCCACAACAGCGGAAACTTGGATTTGGCCGTAACGATTTATTCCGACATCCTAAACTCAAAGACCCAGTTAAACGACAACGTTCTTTCTGTGATTCACAAGCACAGGGGAATGGCCTTCTTTGCCCAGAACAAGTATAACGAAGCGCTTGAGGATTTTGAAAAAAGCGCCAACTACGGCACCGACAACTTCCGCTCGATTTATTACATGGGAATCGTTTACGGCGTCACCGGCCAAAACGAAAAGGCGCTGGAGGCTTTCACCAAGTCGCTGGAAATAAACGGCTTCCAGTCGCACGCCTATTACCGCCGCGCCTTGACATACTTTAATTTGGCCGACTACCAAAAATCGCTAGAGGACCTAAACGCCGCGAACCGCTTGGGCCTTGACAACGACGAATGCAAGGCCTTGCGCGCAAAGCTCAACAAAAAGTTCGACATGATGTGATCAACTCGTGCCGTCGCCTTCCTTACCTTAATGGTTGTTTACGTCGGGCAAGCCCGCCGTTTTGCTAGTGGAAATATCTACTTGTCCGCTTACGCGGACTGCTGGCAATCGAGTTGTTTCACCGCGTCCTTTGGACGCTTCCTGCGCGGCGCGCTTTTTTTATTTTGTCCTATTGACACTTTTTTTCATTTATGCTAATATTTTAATGTTGACGCAAGTCAATATGTCTCCTTCGTCTAGTGGTTAGGACATCGGGTTTTCATCCCGACAACATGGGTTCAATTCCCGTAGGAGATGTGAACAGCGCGCAAAGCTTTTGCTTTGGCGCTTTTTTTTT